>NZ_PPDF01000013.1:0-44220 GCF_002959935.1 Veillonella tobetsuensis | reverse complement strand
AATCATAACCACCCGTAGAACGGGTGGTTTGCTCTGACCCTATAAGGGTCTTTCTCTAGTGGTAGCCCTCTAAAGAGGGCTTTGAATGATCTGACAACCACTCTATTACCACTGGCTGCCCCCTACTCGGGGGCTTTTATTTTGCCTATTTTACCGGCTCACCCGTAAACGGGTCGGTATATTCTTTAAAGTTTAATGTATCTTGTGCTATATCTTCTTGTAATTGATTGCGAATATACTCTTTTATCGCTCCTTCGTATCTTCCCACTGTATCCACATAATATCCTCTACACCAGAAATGTCTATTTCCATACTTATATTTTAAATTTGCGTGTTTATCGAATATCATGAGGCTACTTTTGCTTTTTAAATATCCCATAAAACTTGATACACTTAAATGTGGTGGAATCGTTACTAACATATGAATATGATCCGGACAGCATTCTGCCTCTATAATCTCTACATTTTTTCTATTACATAAATCTCTTAAAATTTTACCTACATCAGCTTTTATCCGACCATAAATTATTTGTCTTCTATACTTTGGTGCAAAAACAATATGATATTTACATCTCCATTTACTATGTGATAAGCTTTTTACGTCATTCATTGACATTGAACCTCCTATGTTGAAATGTTGTGGTTGCCAGACCAACTTCATTTTACCACTAGGAGGTTCTTTCCTTTTCTCTAAGAATTTTTTACCGACCCCCAGTTTAACTGGGGGTTTAGTCATGCCTATTCGGCGTACAAATAAAAACAGGATGTATCAAGAAGATACATCCTGCTTTTAGAGCTTTCACAAGCTCGAGGGGAAGTTATATTATAAAAGAATTATTGGTAAATACGGGACCCGTATACGTCACGTTGGTTTTCTGGTTCGTTGTTAACGCGAACACGTTCAGTTTTATGACGATCATTGTCAGCACCAGCAATGCGATCGATGCGGAAGTGGTTAAGACGGATGTTTTGTAATTCAGGACCGAATTCATCCATTGCACGACGCATGTTGTCATCGATAGGAGCACCATTTTGAAGTGCACGATACAACATAGTTGCGAATTCATAACGAGTCATAGTCGCATCGCCTTTGAATGTGCCATCAGGATAGCCAACAAGGATACCATTACCAGCCAATTGGCTAATGTATTGGTAAGCCCAATGGTTGCGAGGAACATCTGGGAATTCAGCTGTTTTGCTAGGATCGATTGCATGTGGATTCAAGATTTGTAACAAGTTATTATATTTGTTTTCAATATCTTGAAGACGTGCGTTTAATTCAGCAATTTCACGACCCATAGCTACGCGGGAACGAGATTCAGGAGAGCGTTTGCCAAGACGGATGGATACGCCTGCATTTAATTGAGTTTCACCAGTACCGATTGTACCACCAACGGAGAACATTGTATCTTCGTTTGGACGGTAGTAAGCACCTAATGCACCAGCATTTGCATTATGGTAATGACCATAACCAGCTGCTATAGTCCATTTGTCATCTGGGTTGAAATCTAGTGGATGTAATGCAGCTAATGCAGCAGAACCTGCACCTACTTTATTAACACGTTGTTCCACATTGCCTACACGGTTAGTCAAGTTAGTAATATTATTATTAATTGCACCAGGTGTGGAGTTATTAATTTGAGTTTGTAATTCATTGGCTACGGAGTACAATTGGCTACCGTTTACAGCATCTGTAGATGTAGCAGAGATTTGACCTGCCGCTACATTTTTAAGTTGACGTGCACTATTGCTGTCTTTAGCAAAAGATACGGAACCATTAGCAGCAGAACCTACACCAGCAAAGCCAGTATATGTATGGCCTGCTACAGTTGCACTAGTTTCAGCTGTTGCAGCACTTGTAACAGCTTCGTGACCTAAAGCAACGGAGTTAGTATGTGTTGCTTCCGCATGATCACCCATAGCCATGGAGAATTCTGCCTTTGCCATAGAGTCAGAGCCAAATGCATTGGCACGTACTGCAGTTGCTTCTGCACCTGCACCATATGCTTGAGAATGATCTTTTATAGCTTTTGCAGAGGAACCAATTGCAGTGGAGTGGTTATCTAAAGCCCAAGCACTAGAACCGATTGCATTAGATTTATAACCTACAGCACGAGTTTCATAACCTACAGCTACGGCACGGTCTGCACCATCTTGACGAGGTGTATACAAAGCAGTTACCTGTGGATCAGTGATAACGTTTGGATTTGCTACAAATTCACCGGCAATTGCACGAGCACCAATAGCAACTGTGCCAACACGAGTTGCTTCAGCACTATGACCAATAGCAGTAGCATCATTTAATGTTGCTTTAGACTTATTACCAATAACAAGAGCGGTATCACCACTTGCAGTGTTACCAGTACCAATAGCTACGGAACCAGATGCGTAAGTATTATTTACACGAGTTGCAGTGTCTGGTTCATTATCATTAACACGATCACGGAATGTATGATCTGCAGCGGAAACAGTATTATCCATACCAAAAGCAACAGAATCAAAGGTACCAGTAAGTGTATTATTAGTACCAGCTTGAACAGGTGCAGCCGCACTCGCTGGTACCACACTCATACCAAGGGCCGCAAGAGCTGCCAACGCAGCAATGGCAAATTTTTGGGAACGCTTATTTTCTCTCATTTTAACATCCTCTTTTTAATAAAACCAACTTACAATACAAAAACATGCATTATCTTTCAATCATACCCCTCAAAATACAATTTAAAGATATTTTATATTGTTTTGTTGCAAAAGAGTGTATCAAAAAATATAAACATTCACAAGCAACACCATGTTAGGCCACCACTACATTCGATTTTCTCACCTTACCACATCCAGTATTTTCATCATTTCTTCATGTATATAAAATGAAAGAAATCCATTATTCTTCATGTTTTCTTTATTATTAAATTTTACATAAAAGATTACTAGCACTATAAATCATCTTATATTATGCGTATTTTACTACTCAAACTATTCCTATTTTTATAAACTTTTTAACCTGATTATTTTCTATAGAATATATTTTTAACACTCTTCATGAAGAATTATGAAGATTTATAATCTAATTCTTATTCGACTACTTATTTATCCACCCAACTTATTAAACAAAACTGTATATATCTCAACACAAAATAAAAGATGGTGCCATCACAATGAATAGCACCATCTTTTATAATCACGAATTATGTATATAGTAAACTCTATAATTTCTATGGTCAGATGTGGTGAATTTACAATTGTGTGAATACAATATATAATAACTATAAATAAACTTATTTTCGTTCGTACTATACAAGGAGAGAACATTATGGAACAAATGAATCAAAGAGGAAAATACTTGTTATATGCTGGCATTGTGTGTTTAGTGATTGCCATTGTAATCTTATTCATCATTCCAGATCCATCTGCAAATAATGTAGAGGTTATGAAAAAAGCTACTAATGCGATGCAAGCAGCGCAAGAAATTTCCAAAAATAATCAAACTAGCATTCTAATGCATACTATCGGTATGGCCCTATTAGGTTTCGGCATTACTGCATCTGTAGGCGGTTTTATCCTTAAATCTATGAAGAAAAAATAATAACGATTCAATACATAAAAGGTGTTATCACATCCTATATCAAAACAGTACAAACTGTAATTGATTTACGCAGGATATGATAACACCTTTTTAGCATATATGACAAAGAATATCATCGCG
The DNA here is from genome assembly GCF_002959935.1 of Veillonella tobetsuensis. Classification (NCBI taxonomy): domain Bacteria; kingdom Bacillati; phylum Bacillota; class Negativicutes; order Veillonellales; family Veillonellaceae; genus Veillonella; species Veillonella tobetsuensis. The sequence goes on along the minus strand of NZ_PPDF01000013.1, from coordinate 40,520 downwards.
CCTTATCTAACCCGTTTTGTTATGAGAAGAGCTAAAATAATCCCTAAAGACGATGTCACCAATTGTGGCCAGCTAGATACAAATAGCATTGTGTTTACAATCTTTGGTGGGAATTGGAACAGTGAAAAGAACAAAGAATAACCACCAAAGAGAACACCTGCTTTTACCAAGGCCGCCACGATAATAAGCAATACCTTCGGTTTATGTTGTAACCAGTGCGCTACGAATACATAGGCTGTCGTGCCAAGGCCCGTAATCAAAATAAACGGTGGCAATGGTAACATACCTTGTAAATGTGCCACTACGGGGGCAATCCAAGCGATAACGAGACCATTTTTCCAACCATAACGCCATGTGGCAAGTACAAAGGTAGCGGACGTAATGGAACCGATGAGGAACATGCTCACCTGATTAGGAATAAATGGGAAAATGAGGCGTAAACTTTGCGCCAATAAGGCTACGGCCAACAATAGGCCTGTGCCCGTAATAGACTTTGTAGACATAAGAATAAACACCTCCATCAGAAAACTGAGATAAGAAATTTACTATCACATCACTATTATATTTATTTTTTTAGATTTGTCGAGATTTATCGAGTTTAATCAAATTTTGCCATTTCAGGATAAAAAGAAGCCACATTGTATCTATTAAGCGACTTGCCCTCTTGAAGTGAGCTATGCCATTTTAAGATAGAAAAAGCCGCCATATGTCTATCCAGCAACTTGCAACGAATGGAGCGCAGAGAGACATATGGCGGCGGAAAGCCTATCCTAAAAGTGGCATTACGAACTGAATCCATGGAATACCTACCACGATAAAGATAGCGAGGTAGATAATTCCAAAGATAGCGCCTAATTTCCAGAATTCAGGACCTTTGTTATAGCCACTAGCAAACCAAATTGGGCTGTGACCAGTACCATATGGTGTAAGGATCCCCATAATACCCATTGGTACTAACAGAATTAACATAACTTGAGCTGGATCAACACCAGGAATTTGAAGAATTAGAGTAGCAAACAAGCCTACCATAGCTGTTACATAAGCAGTACCAGAAGCAAAGAAGTAACGAAGCAAGCAGAATGCTAATAACAAACCAAGAACTGCCATTGTAGGATCCAAAGAAACCAAAGAACCACCAGCAGATTTAGCAAGCCAGTCTAAGAAGCCTACATTTTTAAGGCCAGAAGCCATAGGTACGAGTGTAGCAAACCAAGTCAAAACATTCCATGCTGGTTTGTTAGCAAGGAAGTCTTGCCATGTCATAATCTTAGTGAAAATCATCAAAATAATAACAATCAAAGCTGTTGTTGTAGGGTTTACTTTGAATGTAGAGGCACCAATCCACAACACAAGAGCCAATACAGAAATTAAGGCCATGAAGATTTCACTGCGTGTCATGGAGCCTAGTTTCTTATACTCATCCTTTGCCCAGGCTGCAATTTCAGGAGAACCTTTCACCTCTGGCTTGCAGAATACATAGGTCAACAATGGAGTGATGATGAACAAGATAAGGCCTACTGGCAAGAATGCGAGGAACCATGTGCCCCAGTTCGCCGCTACGATACCAGCTTTAGCAGACAATTCTAGAGCCAATGGGTTTGGCGCTGCACCAGTCAAGAAGATAGAGCTAGACACACATGTAGTTGCCAACGCTACCCAGTTCAAATAGGAACCAATTTTACGAGGATTCTTATCTGGATAGGAGTCAAACATTGGACAAATACTAGATACGATTGGATAAATCGTACCACCAGAACGAGCCGCATTACTTGGAATAAATGGAGCCAACACAAGGTCCGTAATAGCAATGGCATAACCAAGACCTAAGGAAGACTTACCAAGCTTTGCTACGAGGAACAAAGCAATACGGCGGCCAAGGCCAGAGTTTTCATAACCAATACCAATCATGAAAGCGGCAAAGATCAACCATACGATGGCATTAGAGAAACCACTAAGGCCCCAGCTGATAGCTTGCGCATCAGTAATCGCCTTAGCGACACCGGTTGCTTTATCTACCACAGGGGCAGGACCAACCTTAAACAACATAGATACAGTAACTGCAATGATACCGATAAAAGCTGGTGGGATTGGTTCTAAAATCAACCCTACCACGAGGCCAGCGAAAATACTTACATAAATCCAAGAATTTGCGCTAAGACCTTCAGGAGCACCGATGAGCCATACAATAATAGCTACTACAAGCGGTGCGAATAATTTCCAATTCAACTTCATTAGAAACTCTCCTTACTACTTCAAAACAAAAATTGCAAATAAAATACCTATTTAGTATATCAAAAATTTTAATAAGATGATATAAACTTAATCATAATACTTATTAATTGCTAATAAACTTTTAGTAATAAATTTCATCCTACTAGATAATTTTAATTTTATGCAATATAATATATATCTAAAATTGTTAATTCAGCTAATTTTACTGAAAGGATTTAAATGAAACCATTCATACACTATATAAAACCTTTATGGTTTCCTATCATCATCGTATCGGTCCTTTCGTTACTCACTGTAGCAGGCACATTATATATACCAACATTAACGGCAACCATCATCAATGATGGTGTCCTTAAAGGCGACCTAGAGATGATTACCAACTCTAGCATGAACATGCTTGTTGTAGCATTACTAACCGTCCTATCCGCTATTCTAGGCGTTGCTATGAGTGCTCATATTTCAGCATCTGTAGGCAAGGTATTGCGTGACGATCTAGTGAAAGCACTACAATACTTTTCACTCCGCGACTTTACGCACTTTGGTACCGGCACCATATTGATGCGCACAAGCAGGGACGTAGAAAAAATTCAATCTGTTCTCGGGGAAGGTTTAAATATGATCCTCCCTATGCCACTCATGATTTGCGTCGGTCTAGGACTTACCTTCTATAAGAGCTGGCAACTAGGTCTCGTCATCCTTGCTGTTATGGCTTGCATGATACTTACCATTATCTTTATTGAAAGTCGCGCCTTGCCAATTATCAAAGCTATACAATTAAAGCTAGATGATATTACTGATCTGGTCCGAGATCATATCGTAGGTATGCCTGTTATCAGAGCTTTCAACAGGAGAACCTACGAAAACGACAAGGAATTTGTTATTTTTACAGAATCCGCACAACTGAACAAAAAACTGCACCAAACCTTTGCCATCGGTTTACCGACGATACTCATTCTATTTAATATGAGTACCGTAGCTATTCTCTGGTTCGGCGGCTACAATGTCAGTATGGGCTCCCTACAAGTTGGTGATATCATGGCCGTTATCGAATATGCAAACCTCATCCTATTGAGCATGCTCATGGCCATATTCGTAATTATCGACATCCCGGAAGCTATCGTGTGTTACGCTCGTATTCGTGAGTTATTAGAACACGAAAATACCGATACATTCCCTGAACCATATAACAGTAGTATTAAAAATTCAGTTTCTCAATCTACTAAGCATTCTACTAATCAAGCAAGATACCAAAACTCTACGGCAACGACAACCGCAACTGCAACTGCAACTGCAACTGCAACTGCAACTGCAACTGATGATACACCTCTTCTGGAATTCCGCAATGTTACCTTCCGTTACGATAATGCTGAGTCCCCTGCGCTGGAAAATATCTCCTTTAAGGTACATCATGGCGAAACTTTAGCGATTATGGGCGATATCGGTTCTGGTAAAAGCACAATCACCAACCTTATCCCTCGCCTCTTCGCCATCGAGTCTGGAGATATTCTCTTTAAAGGTAAATCCATTTATGAGTGGAATGTAGATGACTTGTGCGCTCATATTGGCTATGTACCACAAAAGGCTTATTTGTTTACCGGAACTATCGATATGAACGTTCGATATGGAGCCGCCTCAGGACAAGTACTGTCAGTGGAAGATGTAGTAAATGCATGCCACTTGGCTAAGGCAGATGAGTTTATCAATCGTCTTGAAGGTGGGTACCAGTATATGGTTTCCCAAGGTGGTACCAATCTATCTGGTGGTCAACGGCAACGCCTTGCTATGGCTAGAGCCTTAGTGCGTAAACCTGATTTATTCATATTCGACGATAGCTTTTCCGCCCTAGACGGCACTACAGAGCGTGCTGTTCGTACAGCACTACAAGAGGAGTTACAAAAGGACAATCGACCAGCCCTCATTTCTGTGGAGCAAAAGGTATGCGCCGCAAAAAAAGCAGACCATATTCTAATCATCAACAGAGGTCAAGTTGCAGGATATGGCACACATAATGAGCTAGCGACTACCTCTACTGTATATCAACAGATTTTAGCATCTCAGGAGGTGACAGCATGAGTCCATTACGTCGCTTCCTAGTCGAATCTAAAAGCCAATGGGGCTGGCTCTCTCTCCTCATCTTAGCACTTATTACTGCAGCTATATTTGAGGTCTCCACTCCAGTGTTACTTGGTAAAGTGGTAGATGCTATTGTTAGTGGATTACAAACAGATCAAGATATCAATACTATCTTTGTCTCTATTGATACAATCATCCTCTGGCTCATTGCCATCTATAGTGGGCATGCCTTATTCACCTACTTTGGGGAATACATGATGGCCTCTATCGGTTCAAAAACAGTACTCGCTTTACGTACACGCATGAGTACTCATTTATACTCATTGCCTATTGAGTACTTTCACGATCACCAGCGAGGTGATTTACTAAGTCGTCTCACCTCTGACTCAGATACTGTAGCAGAAACAATAGGCGAAGGCGTACCAGGCCTTGTATCTGCCATTATCGGCATTATTGGTGCTACTGCTATGATGCTTTGGATTAGCCCTATATTAGGGGCCTCCATTATCGGTATTATACTAGTCGGCATCGTATGTTTAACGTGGCTATCTAAACGAGCGCGCCGCGTGTACCTTAGAAATCAGAATGCCTTAGGCGCTTTCAATAGTGGCATTGAAGAAATCGTTGTAGGAAAACCAATCATTCAAACCTTTGGCCTGGAAGATACTACGACGAATCAAGTACAGGTGCTGAATGAAAATCTATTTAAAAGTATGCGAAGCGCTGCTTTTACCAGTCAGCTCGTAGAACCTCTTGTAAAATTTCTAAATCAATTCACCTATTGCCTCGTCACTATTCAAGGGGGCCTCATGGTGTTGCGTGGGTCCATTTCTATCGGTGATATCCAGGCCTTCTTCCTCTATGTAGGCCAAGTATCGGATCCACTCTCTCGTAGTTCCTACATTATGACAAAATTTCAAGAAACTGCCGCCGCTTTAGGCCGTATTTATGAGGTCATAGATACACCATCTGAAATCGATAATGGAAAACTTGTGTTATCTAATAGTAAATCTGATATCAACACAGATACGATTGGCTCGGATTCCTTTATAATGGCTAATACCCTGAATCCTATAACACATACAGGCACTATCGACTTTGAACATGTTGATTTTGGCTATACCCCATCCAATGTGTTTATGAGGGATATCAACATTCATATTCCTGGTGGATCCATGGTAGCCATTGTAGGCCCTACGGGAGCTGGTAAATCAACCTTGGTGAATCTAATTATGCGCTTTTATGATATTATGAAAGGCCGCATCACCATTGATGGCGTCGATATTCGTGATGTATCTCGTGAAAGCTTACATAATACGGTAGGCATGGTATTGCAAGATGCATGGATTTTCACAGGCACTATTGCTGATAACATCGGCTACGGTAAGCCAAATGCTACTCGTCAGGAAATCGAATATGTAGCAAAGCTGGCCATGGCAGATCATTTTATCCGTACCTTGCCAAATGGTTACGATACAATGCTCAAACAAGGTGGTGATGACCTATCTCAAGGTCAACGCCAATTAATTACCATCGCTCGTGCCTTCTTGGCAGACCCTAGTATTCTCATTCTCGACGAAGCAACAGCTAACGTCGACACGCGCACAGAAGTAGAGGTTCAAAAAGCGATGAACACACTCCTCAAAGGACGTACAAGTATCATTATTGCCCATCGCTTGTCTACAATCAAAAATGCAGACTTCCTACTAGTAGTTGAAAATGGCACCATTGTAGAACAAGGGACACACCAAGAACTTATAGTGCGCGGTAGTCACTATAAAGAACTATACGAAAACTATGTGGCAGGAAGACGAGCCATGACAAGCAGCTTGATAGTACTGATAATTATATTGTTTTCGAAGCTTGTCTAAATCTTTTTCGTTTAGTATACTATTGTTAATCATAAACTGATTAACACTCATTTGTCCGCTTGATTGGACGTTATTGACTGTTAGTTGGTTTATTTTTTGTATTACCATACAATAGAATTATAGGAAAAAAGAACCACTGATAAGCTACATCTTATCAGTGGTTCTATTATTTACACACATATTTAATATGTATCTCTATTGATTATTCACCTTTTGGTACGAACCATAGGCCGTTATTATTTTTTTCCATATAGTCTTTGAATTCTTGAGAGTGGTATGCTGCCACAAGGTCTTTCGCCCATTGTGCATCTTTATTTTTTTCATTAACTACAACTTGCAATAACCATTGTGGCAATACATCTTCGTTTGCAAGAGCCGTTTTAGGATCAATTTTTGCATTATAAATGATAGCACCAGTAATAACAATATAATCGAAATCAGTACGCACAGAAGGAATTGTAAGGGATTTCATTTCTGTAAATTTAAGATGTTTAGGATTTTCAATAATATCTGCTTGTGTTACTGTCGCTAAATCTTTATTTGGATCAAGTTTAATCCAACCGATTTTTTGCAATAACGCATAAGCACGAGCCATGTTGGATGCATCATTAGGTACTGCAATTGTGTCGCCATCTGCCACTTGATCTAGAGATGTTTTAGAACCGCTAAAGATTCCTGCTGGCACTGTTGGAATTGGAGTTAAGGCTACAAGATGGCCATTTTGTTTTTCGTTGAAGTTTTTCATATATGCTGTATGTTGTTCAACATTGAAATCTACTTCACCATCACTCAACACTTGGTCTGCTTGTACCAAGTCAGACATATCTACACCTTTAAAGGTATAGCCTTGTTTCTCCAAAATTGGTTTAACACCTTTTTCGAATAATTCAGAGTAAGGTCCTTGCGACTTACTATAGGTTAATTCTTTCTTTGCTCCATTACCACTGTTATTGGAACCACAGCCTGCGATGAAAGCTACGCTAAATACTAATGCCGCACCAAGGGCAAGAAGTTTCTTAAATTTCATGGTATATCCTCCTATACTTTCACAATCAATATATCTAAAATTGGTTTACAAATTAAGAACGACGAGCTCGTCGCGCAAAATAGTTACCAATGGTCTGAATAATTTGTACAAAAACGATAAGAATAACAACAGTAAACAGCATAAGTGGGAAATTTAACCGCTCATACCCATAGGTAAGTGCCAAATCACCAACACCACCTGCACCAATAGCACCAGCCATAGCCGTAGCACCGATGAGTCCTATAGTCCCTGTCGTAACAGACAAAATTAAAGAACCTTTCGCTTCAGGCAATATAAAATGCCAAATAACCTCAAAATGAGAAGCCCCCATTGATTGCGCGGCTTCGATAATGCCTTTACTGACCTCTAAAATAGAATTTTCAAAAAGGCGTGCAAGGTATGGCGCAATAAAGATAACTAGTGGAACTATAGCCGCAGTAGTACCCACGCGTGTACCGACAATCATTTTTGTTAAGGGCAATATAAATACCATCAAGATAATAAATGGTACTGACCGTACCGTATTAACAATTGTATTTGTGATAGTGTAAATAATATTATTTCTAATAATTCCATTTGGGCTTGTTACGACTAATGTAACAGCCATAATGAGGCCCAGTATTGTGCCGAGAAATAGTGAGACAAACACCATAAACAAGGTCTGTTCTGCTGATAGCAATAACTGTGCCCCAGAAACACCTAATTCCTGTGAAAAGAAGTCCATTATATTTCTACCTCCTCCCAATCAACAGCTTGTGACAAAAGGTATTCTTTCACCTTACCCACTTCCAAGTCATTACCTATGAATTGAACTATGAACACGCCCAATACCGTATGTTCTAACTCAGTTACGGTAGCAAATAGCACGCTAGTCTCTAGATCATAGATCTTATTAATATGATGAAGCACATTATCCGTTGTATTACTACCGAGAAAATGCATCTTCAAAATCGTATACTCTCGCTTTTCACAAGCCAATGTATGTTTTACTGTTGTAGGAATTTCATCTGGAATCACGGTTCTTACAAATCGTTTTGTTGTATTATGCTTAGGTTTGCTAAACACTTGCAATACAGAGCCTTCTTCTATAAGATGACCTTTTTCCATAACGGCTACACGGTTACAGATTTTTTGAATTACATCGATTTCATGTGTAACGATGACAATCGTTATACCTAATTCGCGATTCACCCGTTCTAAGAGCTGAAGTATAGATTCAGTTGTATCCGGATCAAGTGCACTTGTCGCTTCATCACATAATAGAATAGATGGATCTGTTGCAAGTGCACGAGCAATACCGACGCGCTGTTTCTGTCCACCAGATAACTCATCTGGGTAGGCATTAGCCTTATCCGATAAGTCAACAAACGCTAAGAGGGACTTAACCTTCTTATCTATCGTTTTCTTGGGAACACCATTTAAAACAAGAGGAATTGCTACATTATCATATACAGATTTAGCATTCAGCAGGTTAAACTGCTGAAAAACCATGCCAATGCGTTTACGGATTTTTCTTAGCTCATTAAAGCTGAGGCTATTAATATTAACGCCATCAATTTCGACATAACCTGTTGTAGGCATTTCAAGAGCATTAATCATCCGTAATAATGTTGATTTTCCAGCACCACTAAAACCAATAATGCCAAAGATATCTCCTTTTTCAATTGTGAAAGTTACATTCTCTAAAGCTGTAACCTTTTGCTTATTATAATTAAACTCTTTGGTTAAATTATGTATAGAGATCACACTATCACCCCTTATTTATTCCCATTAAAAGCAAGGGAATTAACTTCATTTTAAATCATATCTTATAAGTATGTTTTAACTGTAGGTTAAGAATACTACACTTTAAAAACACTGTCAATAAGAAAATCCCCTAATAAGTTTTCCACTTATCAGGGGATTTAAATTCTAGCAACGCGCTATATCCGGGATTATATATTTAATTGTTATCGACATTTATTAAACATATACAAGGAACCTAATATAATAGGCGCCCCAATATATAGTCCCATATCTGGTATTTCTCCTACGAGTATCGCAGCACCTATGGCTGCTACTACTGGGGAGAGATACATAAAATTCGTCACATCAGATACACGTTCCGCATGTTCTAATGCATAGCTCCAGAATACAAAGCCCAATGCGCTGGAGAAGAAGGCCAAATACATAATAGCGGCCCATGTAATTGCAGGTGCAGCAGCAATATTGGCAACGGATTGCGATACAAAGGGCAGGGACATAATAGCGCCGGTAAACATAGACCAAGTCGCTACGGTAATTGGATCATGTCCTTTTAAACTCAATCCGCGATTGACGATGTTATATATCGCAAAAAGCACCATACCCAGCAAGGTCCAAAATGCCCCGACTGGTATATTAATAGATCCATTCCAAAGAATAATGATGGCCACTCCTAGAAATGCGGTAATCGTAAACACCCATCCAATGGGTCTCATATGATCTTTATATACCACCAAAGCCATCAGTGCCGTTGTCATAGGCGTTAGTGCCATGATAATGCTCGATGTAGCTGCAGGAATGGTCATAAGCCCTTGATTAAATACAACTTGATATACAAAATTCCCTGTCATGCCAAGTACTATATATAAGCCCCACTCGCGCCAGCTCGTAGGAATATGTAATCCTCTAGCAACGCCGATTATAAGCATCAACATAGCTCCACCCACAACACGAGCCACAGAGAGAGTTAAGGAATCCACGTGTTGCAATGCTATTTTGCTACATGGAAATGCGGTTGCCCAAACAGCTATGGTCGCTAACGCCCCTAAGACGGCTTTCACCTGATTCGACATAACACTATGCCCCCTTTTTATCATTCAATATAGTTCAATTATACCCTCTTAGAGAATAAAATGTTACACCTCTGAAATCATCTTATCGACGAACCCGATATTATTGAAATCTATTTTCATTATTCTAAAATAATATCAGCGAGTACAACACTTTAGTATACAGGGTAAACAATTACATGTCTGTCGCCATAGATACTGATTTTCCCACATCTATTTTATATACCCCTTAATATAAATAACATCTATAGTTACGAAATTTGCATAGTATATATTGAAAATTTATATCATTTATATATTGTGAGTTTTAGATAAACATTGTACACTAGATATATCAAAATCTATAGTTATATCCATTTATGGAGGTGCAAAATGCAACATACTGCATGGAAAGATTTTAACACAGGTGTGTGGGATAAAGCGATTGACGTACGCGACTTTATCCAAAGAAACTATGTTCCCTATGAAGGGGACGACTCCTTCCTAGTTGGTCCTACAGAACGTACTACAAAATTGTGGGACAAGGTAATGAACCTATACGAAGAAGAACGCGAGAAAGGTGGCATGCTTGATGCCGATACTTCCGTGGCAACACACATCACTGCGCATGCGCCAGGATATATCGACAAAGACCTTGAAACAATCGTTGGTTTACAAACTGATAAACCTCTAAAACGCGCTATGTTCCCTTATGGCGGCCTTCGTACAGCAAAATCCGCTATCGAAGAATATGGCTTTAAAATGGACCCTCAAACAGAGGACTTCTTCAAAAAACATCGTAAAACTCATAACGATGGCGTATTCGATGTATATACACCAGAAATGCGTGCCGCTCGTACAGCACATATCGTAACTGGTTTGCCAGATGCTTATAGCCGTGGTCGTATTATCGGTGACTACCGTCGTATCGCATTATATGGTATCGACTATCTAATCGAAGAGAAAAACCAAGAATTCAACATCACTATGGGTGATATGCTTGAAGATGTAATCCGCGACCGCGAAGAAATTAAAGATCAAATCCGTTCCTTGAAGGAATTAAAAGAAATGGCTGCGTCCTATGGTTACGATATCTCCGAGCCAGCAAAAGACGTTCGCGAAGCTATGCAATGGATTTACTTCGGCTACCTTGGCGCTATTAAAGAGCAAAACGGTGCTGCTATGTCCATCGGCCGTAACTCTACATTCCTAGACATCTATGCTGAACGTGACCTTCGCAACGGTACATACACAGAGGAACAAATCCAAGAGTTCGTAGATCATTTCATCATGAAATTGCGCATGGTTCGCTTCGCACGTATCCACGAATACAACAACTTGTTCACAGGCGATCCTGTATGGACTACTGAATCTATCGGTGGTATGGGTACTGACGGTCGTACATTGGTTTCCAAAATGTCCTTCCGTTACTTACATACATTGACTAACCTTGGTCCTGCTCCAGAACCAAACCTCACTGTATTGTGGTCTCCTCGCATGCCTATCGGCTTCCGTCGTTTCTGTGCGAAATTATCCATCGAAACATCTTCCATCCAATACGAAAATGACGAATTGATGCGTCCTAACTCTGGCGATGACTATGCTATCGCATGTTGCGTATCCCCAATGCGTATTGGTAAGGAAATGCAATTCTTCGGCGCTCGTTCTAACCTAGCCAAATGCTTGCTTTACGCAATCAATGGCGGCGTTGACGAAAAACTTAAGAAACAAATTGGTCCTAAATACCGCCCTATCACGTCTGAGTACTTAGAATTCGACGAAGTATGGGAACGATTTGACGACATGATGGAATGGTTGGCTGGCGTATATGTAAACGCATTGAACATCATTCACTACATGCACGACAAATACGCGTATGAAAAATTAGAAATGGCATTACATGACCGCAAGGTAACTCGTTGGTTTGCAACTGGTATCGCTGGTTTATCCGTAGTAGCTGACTCCTTGTCTGCCATTAGATACGCTAAGGTAAAACCTATTCGCGACGAAAACGGCATCGCTGTTGATTTCGAAATCGAAGGTGAATTCCCTAAATATGGTAACGATGACGATCGTGTAGATAGCTTGGCTTCTATGGTTGTTTCCACATTCATGAACAAAGTGCGTAAACATCCTACATACCGTCAATCCGTTCCTACTATGAGCTTGTTAACAATTACTTCTAACGTAGTATACGGTACTGCAACAGGTTCTACTCCAGATGGCCGTAAAGCTGGTGAAGCTTTCGCTCCTGGCGCAAACCCTATGCATGGTCGTGATTCTCACGGTGCTGTAGCTTCGTTGTCTTCCGTTGCAAAAATGCCATGGCGCGATTGCTCTGACGGTATTTCCAATACCTTCTCCATCGTTCCAGACGCATTAGGTAAATCTGGTGAAACATTTGTAGCCGTAGGCGATTTTGATATTGAGTTAGACCCTTCTCAATTGCCTAACTGCAATACAAACTTCGCATGCAGCGAACCAAATGTTACTATAGAGGAAGAAAAATAATCTTCCATCGTATTGTATGCTTTCACCGGCATCAATACTCGTATCTTGGTTGAAAGGAGGAATACCCATGAGCAACCAACAACAAGTTGATAACTTGGTAGAATTATTGGATGGCTACTCCCAAAAAGGTGGTCACCATTTGAACGTTAACGTGTTCACTCGCGAAACATTGTTAGACGCTCAAAAACATCCTGAATTGTACCCTCAATTGACTGTTCGTGTATCTGGTTATGCAGTACACTTCAGCAAATTGACAAAACAACAACAGGACGAAGTTATTTCTCGTACATTCCATCAACAAATCTAATCGAGGTTTTCTATGACTGGACGTATTCATTCGATTGAAACGATGGGTACGGTTGATGGTCCAGGCATGCGCATGGTGGTATTCCTACAAGGATGCCCCATGCGTTGTGCTTATTGCCACAATCCTGATACATGGAATGAAACTAGCGCCGAAGCTAAGCTCATGACCGTTAAAGAATTGTGGGACCAGTACGAACGTAACCGCCAATTTTATACTAATGGTGGTATCACCGTCACAGGTGGGGAAGCTCTGATGCAAATCGATTTTGTAACTGAGCTTTTCACATATTTCCGTGAAAGAAACGTCCATACCTGTTTAGATACAAGTGGAATTTGTTTTGATCCCCACCAAGAGGTGGCATACCGTAAGTTACTGAGCGTTACCAGTCTCGTAATCCTAGACATTAAAGAAATCGATCCTGCCAAACATCTGTGGCTAACAGGCAAACCGTTAGAGCCCATTCTCGGGTTTGCTCGATTAACAGCAGACGCGGAAGTTCCGGTTTGGGTTCGTCACGTAGTAGTCCCAACGATTACAGATAATGCTGATCATCATTATCGGCTAGGATTCTTTCTAGGGTCGCTTAAGAATCTACAGGCTGTTGATTGCTTACCCTATCACGTCATGGGTACTGCCAAATACAAGGAGTTAGGTATTACCTATCGCCTCGACGGCATCCCTGCTGCCACAAAAGCTGTAGCAGCACAAGCAACTAGAACTGTTGTGGAAGGCATCAAGGCCTATAGACGCCATTGGTGGAGTCCCATCAAAACTCAAATCAATCATAATCAAGTTTGAGGATAACTACCTCCCTTGATATATATACCTATATATACCAAGACTTGATCTATGATAGCCCTAAACAATAGAGCCGCCCCCACACAACCGGGGACGGCTCTTATTGTGTTTAAATAAACTTTCTATCATACAAACGGGCTGCAATGAGGACAACCAAACAGGACCCCACATTATGAACTAACGCACCAGTAGTAGGTGTCAAAACCTCAAGTAATGAAAGAATAATAGCGATACAGTTAATGGCCATTGATAAAGCAATACTAAATTTAATAGTTCTAATCATAGCATCTGATAGTCGCTTAATATAAGGAATTTTGCTAAGATCTTCACTCATCAATGCAATATCAGCTGTTTCTATGGCAATATCACTACCGATACTCCCCATTGCAATACTCACATCAGCAGTCTTCATAGCTGGTGCATCATTAATTCCATCACCAACCATACAAACCTTGTGGTGTTTTCCTTGCAACTCTTCAATAATACTCACTTTTTCGCCAGGTAAAAGCTCCGCATGTATTTCAGAAATACCTGCTTTTTTGCCAATATATGTAGCTGTTTCTTTACTATCCCCCGTAAGAAGTACTGTTTTCATAGCTAGGCTAGAGACTGCAGACAACATATCTGCCGTATCTCGTCGCATAGTATCAGATAAAGCAATAATACCTATAATATGATCTTTATCGGCAATAATGATAGATACCTTTCCTTCACTTCGATATGTATTAACGTTTTGTTGAACCCTTTCATCAACAATAATATTATGTTCCTCAAGAAAACGTTCATGACCACAATATAATGTAACACCGTTTATTACGGCAATAATGCCTCTTCCTACGGACATTGTAAACGAAGTAGTAGCAAGTATTTCTAAATCTTGATATATGGCATGAGAAACGATAGCCTTGCCAATAGGATGCTCGCTCTTAGCCTCTGCAGATGCAGCTAATTGAAGAATATCGACCTCACTATAATCTGTATCAACGACCAAAATAGATTGAACCGATAACTGACCACGTGTTAATGTGCCGGTTTTATCAAATGCCATAGTATCTACTTTTCCCATAGTTTCAAGAATTTTACCAGATTTAATAATAACGCCATGTTTAGTAGCTTGACCAATAGCGGCCATAACCGCAGTAGGTGTAGCAAGCACCAATGCACAAGGACAAAATACTACCAACACAGTAACACCGACGATGATATTTCCAGTTACTATATATCCTATACATGCAATCATCAATGCAATAGGAACCAATCGACTAGCAACAGTATCAGCTATACGCTGAATCGGAGCCTGTTTCTGTTCCGCATTTCGAATAAGCTGAATCATTTTTTGAATAGAACTATCTTCGCCCACTTTAGTAGCTATAATATCTATGGCACCAAAACAGTTAATAGTCCCACCAAATACATCATCATCAATTGTTTTATCAACAGGTATTGACTCACCTGTCATAATGGATTGATCTACCGTTGTTTCACCGTTAATGATTCGCCCATCTACAGGTATTGTTTCGCCCGGAAGGATTCGCAAGTAATCACCACTTTGTATAGACTCTACGGAAATCATTATTTCTTTGTTATCTTGTATTTTACGACCCTTAACAGGTACTAACGAAATTAACTTTTTTAACCCCTTTTTTGCTCGCTCGGTAGTTGATTCTTCAAGGAGAGCGCCTAAAGCCATAATAAACGCTACCTCACCAGCCGCAAATATATCTCCGATGGCAACGGCTGCAAACATAGCCATAGAAATCAATAGAGCTGATGAGATTTTACTAATTCCCTTATTATATACGATCCTTCGAATAGATAAATACACAAGAGGAAAACCACAAATAATAACGGTAACCCAAGAAGGCTCAAAAGGGAATATATTTTGAAACGGACTCTGTCCACCAAACTCCTCTATCAAATGCGGAATCCCATCAAGCAGTAAAAATAGCCCCGCTAAAATCGTCATATATAAACCAGATAATATATCATGTATTCGATGTACCATACAGCAATCTCCCTTATAAAACTTTCACTATCAATATGAATTGAATTATGACTATACTTACAGTACAATAATTACGATAGCGAACACTTTGTTCACTTTAATTGTATCAACCTATGGTTTTAATACAATATATAAAACATCATATATGTTCATTACGGAACATATATGATGTTTTGTACTAAAAGCATGACAGGAGTTAATATGGATCGTAGACAGAAAAGAACTCGCAAAGCCATATTCATAGCTTTTAACGAATTATTATCTAAAAAGGCGTATGACAAAATCACCGTTCAAGAAATCATTAGTGCCGCAGATATTGGCCGCACCACATTTTATGCTCATTTCGACACAAAAGAGGCTTTACTAGAAGCCCTCTGCGAAGACTTATTTTTACATATAAAAGATAGTATTAATCATTTACCTCATGCTCATGGGCTTTATCAACAAAGTATTTACCCAGTCTCAGTATTTGGTCATTTATTACAACATTTACAGCAAAATGAAAATAAAATCCTCGAACTACTAGCTAGTGATAATAACGAAATCTTTTTGCGCTATTTTAGAGATCATCTAAATGAGTTGGTGCAAGGATATTTCATCAATCAAGACCGTAAAGCAAATACAAATCTACCGGATGACTTTATCATCAATCATATTTCAGGTAGTTTTGTCGAAATGGTGTTATGGTGGGTAAAAAACGGCATGAAAGAATCGCCTACAAAATTAGACAATTACTTCCATGCCGTTATAGAACCTATTATATAATTATTTAAATTCTATCAAGATACAACATTAATTGGTTCACCCTTAAAAAAGGCTTGTACATTATCGCGAATAATGCCTACCAATCGTTGGCGTGTTTCTAGGCCTTTCCACCCCATATGAGGTGTGATGATGACATTATCGAGTGTATATAGAGGGCTATCCTCTGCTGGAGGTTCTACCTCTTGTACATCAAGGCCTGCACCTGCAATGCGTTTAGCTGCCAATGCTTCACAAAGATCTGCTTCATTAATGAGTGCACCACGACCAGTATTAATGATAATCGCTGATGATTTCATCTTAGCGATTGTATCCTTATTAATCATATGTTTAGTTTGCTCATTCAATGGGCAATGCAATGTAATATAATCACTATTTTCTAGTAATTCATCAAGGCTCACATAACGAATGCCATCTCCATCAGCCTTTGGTGTACGTGTATGAATCAAAATATTCATGCCAAGTGCTTTTGCTACTTTAATCACTTCCATACCGATATGACCAGCACCAACCACACCTAGTGTTTTACCATTTACTTCTGTATGGCTCACTTGTAGATATTTTGTAAAATTACTACGGTCACCTTTAGCAAGCATACCGATTTGTTGCTGCATAGTGGATGCAAAGTTGAGGATCATCATAATCACTGTATGTGCTACACGTTCTGTGCTATAAGCTGGTATATTACAAACCGTAATCCCCTTTGCTCTCGCCACAGCAAGATCGATATTGTTATATCCAGTCCCAGCCTCAATGATAAGCTCTACTGACTCAGGGAATTGTGAAAGTAACTCTGCCCCTACAGGCAATTCTTTTGTTACCAACACACGAGCCCCTTGAATGCGTTCAATAAGCTCTGCATTAGTACTATCATCATAGACCTGTACATCATTTGATAGAACAGAAAAATCTAGTAAATGATCATAATTCATCTTGCCTGCATTTACCACTACAACTCGTTCGTTCATAATATCCTCCTCTATGTTTCTATGATTTGTGAAAGCATCTTATATACTAATTATACTACCAAAAGCTGTGAATTATACGTCATATTCAATATCATCCTATACTAATTATGACTAATAACATCTAGATAATAAGTATAAATGAAATTTTAGCATAAACTTTCACAAAAACTATTGTTTAATTCCACAAAAGTTATACAATAAAAGTAATGTAAATTAGGAGTAATGAATATCATGAGACCAACATATTTAACGATTGATACAAGCTTGGTTCGCGAGAACCTACGAAAAATAAAAGATAGCCTCCCTGAATGGAGCACATCCACAGCGGTTATCAAAGCCAACGGCTATGGTCATGGCAGCGTTATGATGGGGCGTATCGCTGTTGAAGAAGGCTATGAATCCTTGGCTGTTGCGATTCCAGAGGAATCGGTGCCTCTTCGCAATGCAGGCATAATGGTCCCTATCTACTTATTGGGGCTCACTAGACCTCAATCGTTTGAACTCGTGGCCGATACAAACTCGATTCCCGCAGTTTGCGAATCCACTGATTTAGAAGCCCTCAACAAGGTTGCAGACAATCACGACATAATTATTCGCGTTGCGGTGGCTGTTGATACAGGCATGCATCGTATTGGGATCAAGCCAGAAGATGCGGTGGAGTTTATCAAACGTGTTGAGTCATTTCCTAACCTTGCAGTGGATGGATTCTTCTCACATATGAGTAATGCTGATGCGGCAGATCAAAGCCACGCACATGGACAAGCGCAAAAATTCCATACAATGGTAGATGAAATCCGGGCATTCCGTCCAAATGAGGATTATCGTTTTTCCCTCGCCAATAGTGCAGGATTATTATCCGTCAAAGATAGCTTATTTACAGATGCTAGACCTGGTATTATCCAATACGGCATCATGCCATCTCTGGACGTGCCAAATCGTCTAGGTCTTAAACCGGTACTCTCTTTCCATAGCGAAGTGGTACATGTACAACATCTAGATGCTGGTGAAGGCATTGGCTACGGTTCTACCTATGTGACTCCTGGGCCAATGACCATTGCAACGATTCCTGTTGGCTATGCTGATGGTTATCCTCGAAGCCTATCTAATCGAGGTACCGTCCTCATCCAAGGTACTCGTTGCCCTGTGGTAGGCCGTATCTGTATGGACCAATTCATGGTGGCAGTGCCAGATACAATTACAGTAAAACCAGGCGACAAGGTTGTATTATTAGGTTCTCAAGGTCATGAAAGTATCTCAGCTCTTGAAATTGCAGCGCTTGCGTCCACCATTCCTTATGAAATCTTCTGTGGGTTCTCCGATCGAGTACCACGACAATATATATAAACGACTAAGAGGCTGATATTCGTATTTACGAATATCAGCCTCTTTCAAGAATAAAAGCACCACCAATATCTTGGTGATGCTTTTATTCTCCTATACCATGCACATGTGTGTGTGGAAAAGATAATATTTATGAAAAGGGAGGGAAGCCCTTCATAAGGAGGCCCAAAGGCGACAGATAACATAGGAGAGAGTCAACGTAAGTCTGTCCAACCAGAGGGCCTTGGTGAATGCATATGGGAGATGTTATGCATTCATTAGCGCCGATGGGATAGCGCTAGCTCCGTGTAATGGTATAGTAGTTATTCACTAACTGAATTCATCTTACCTATCTCATATGAGATATAAATTAAATTATTAAGATTTACTATTATCCGGCATGAAATATATGTGAAAATTTGGCTATATCACCATATAATATAAGAGTTTATATTCATGAATAATCATTTCATATTAATGACTATATGTACTACAATGCCCATATTATCAGTACTCTTTATAAATTCAAAGAATACATGTCAAAATAAATATAGTAGTCCATAATTCATGAGCAAATTTTTAGAAAATTTCATAAAAATAAACATATCGCTCCCAAGAAATAGGAGCGATATGTTTTCGTACAGCCAATAGGCCTATTCAATTATTCCTTACAGTAGTAATTATTCTTTATAGTACTGACTATTCTTCATGTGAAACAGGGCTTACCATCTTTAAAGAGGGCTTCCAGTTAACCAAATAATAGCTATATACATTAACAAACGGAATTAAAAACCCAAGAATCCAGAAGGCACTGCGCCCCGCATCATGTAATCTACGATAACAAGCAGCAATATTAGCCGCTAACCACCATACACCCATAAGGCCTCCGTAAAAATTATTCATAAATTCATTTACAAAATACGAAGATACGGCAAAGGGTAATACCTTTTGTAAGATTACAGCAACAATAATATAAATCAGCCAAAATAGGAAGTTTCCCCAGAAAATTTCATAACGCTTAGTGCGGCTTTTATAATCTATAACACCATCAAAGAACATATATTTATAGGCCTCTAAACCCTTGCCAATCCCCAGTGAATCGGTCCAGCTTTCACCTTCCTTAGCAATAGGCATAATTGGTTCATAGGTCAATTCATAATTCCCTATCACTTGGCCCCCATCAGGTAATCCATACGTATTACGGACCTTATTTTTACGAAGAAAACAGGATGCTAAACAAACTAAATGCATTATCGCACTACCGCGGAACATGAGCATAAATGTATCATCAAGGGATAGATGAGCTCCTGTAAGTATAGGCTTAAGGAATATAATGCAAAGTACAAGGGTTGTTATAATAACAACGATAAAGGCAAAGGTTCCTACAGCAGGCGCCCAACTGCGATTTACATCGTTATAACGTCTTTTAATGAGTACCGCAACCAATAGATTCGTTATAAACACTAATATAGCGGCGCACCAATAGAATGTGGGGCCACTAATAAGAAAAGGCGATGTCGCCGACATGGTTATCCCCTTATCCACAGTCATAGTTACGCGACCACCTAAAACAGATGCTAATAAGATAAGCATGGTCCACGTATAAATAATATGGATATTGATAATCGCAAACGCATACGGGAAGTTCGTTATCCGCCTATTCTCCTTTATGCTTTTTATATTGCTTAGAAACGCTCTCCACTCTTCTTTAAGCTGCATAGCATACACCTCTCTCAAAAAACACATAAAAATGCCACAGGGCCAAAACCTTGTGGCATTGGAATCATAATTAAATTTATATCATTGTATCAAAACAAATGCAACTATTTAACGCCTTTAACAGAAAGTAATTCACCTGTGAAAGCTTCAATGATGACTTCGATTTCTTGATGATTAGCTGCACCAAACTCTACATCATATACGAAACGGCCTTTTTCATTTTTTACAGACCAGCTATTAAGGCTTGTCGCTTGACCTTGTGCTTGAGCAAAGGCAAAGTTAACGATAGCTTGTGGCGGCAAAATACGAGTAGGGTCAAAGGCTTTGCGTTCTAAAGCAACTTTGTAGTCCCCGTCTTTTGTTTCGCTCATTTGATCTGTACTGAAATTATATTTCAACTCATATTTACCAGTTGTATCGAAGCCCTCTACTTCATATTTGATTTGACTATCTTCGCCATCAAATGCAATTTCTGTAATCGCTGCTTTTGGATGTCTTTCAATAAAGGCATTAAGCAAAAGATTAGCACCCGCAATCCCTGCATGATTAGCATCAACAGCCTCTACTGTTGGTTCTACAGGTACAATATCAGCCGCATTTACAGCAGGTGCGTTTACCCCAAATGCCGCTGCTAATGCTAACGCAATACTACCTTTTACGAACAAAGATTTCATAATATCCTCCTACATAAATAGTTTAGTAAATATTCCATATATCTCTATTATACACAATAAACGGTGTTTCACGAATAAAATAATCACACACAGCGGCACTTATGATACAATTTATATATCTATATACTATCTAATCAATACATACAAGTGAGTGCTATGATTTCCTTATATCCAACCTTTTATCACACATTTCAATGTAAAGCAAATAATTGTCGTCACACATGCTGCCAAAAATGGACCATCGATATTGACGAAGATACTGCGGCTAAATACAACGCATTACCTACACAATTAGGGAAAGACCTTCGTAATTTTATTACCATCGATGATGAAGGGGCCCATTTTATATTTAGCGTCGAACAACCGACCTGTCCCCTTTTACAAGAGGATGGTCTATGTCGTGTGGTTTTAGAGCTCGGTGAAGAAGGTTTATGCGAAACATGCCACATGCATCCTCGTTTCTATAAATACATAGAAGATCTAGAGCTTTGTGGTGTAGGGCTCTCCTGTGAAGAATCCGTAGAAAAGTTGCTATCCTCTAAAGGAGATCAAGTGCAATTTACCATAGAGGATGATGAGGGCGAGTTTGGAGCAGATGAACGTCCCCTATTAGAGAATATATTTGAACTGCTAGCATTGGATATTGACCCTGAACTTTGTCAGTTAGAGCTGAATCAATCAATATCATATTGCCAGGGGCTAATTGATTTATATGCAAAAACTGAACCCATTGATATAGAATGGACACAACAATTAGGTCATTTGAAAGCAACCCTTGCTAACGCAACTGTTAATAATACAACTGACCTCTTACAAACTACTAATCGCGATAAAGCCATTTTTAACAAGGTGTACCAATATATTTTATATCGACAAATCGATATGCTCGCAGAATATTCATTGAATGCCCTTGTACAATACGCCTTTAATGCGACCCTCTTTATTAGTCTAGCTGCGAGAGAATTTGGGAATCTACCAGAGCAGATTCGACGGTGGTCAGAGCAAATTGAATACGATGAAGATAATGTAGGATTTCTATTTGATACATACGAAAAAAGCAACTACGATATATAGTTCGTAGTTGCTCTTTTTTATGATGCATAAGCAACAAGGCACCTCCCCTTTACAGGGGTGTGCCTTGTTAGAATAATAATAAGCCTATAAATTTAATGCAAACCCATATGAGATATGCGCCAGTAATAACGAGTAAACCTTCAAATGTATTGCCCGAAATAGTAGCTCCACTTACACGTCCTACTACGGTAAGCAGTGACATCGTCAGTAATACACAGATAATACTTAGAAATACGCCGAGCAATAACACTAGCACTATAGGAGCTTTAGCAAAGCTAATAAGAACCCCTAAGCTGAACATATAGATACCAATTACCAGTTGTGCATATGCAATACAATGAAATACTCCGGTCAGAACGGTCATGGTATAGCAATGGCGTGAGCGCCACAGAGCATAGAGACTGATGAGGATTGCCATAAATAGCGCTTTCACAATCAATAGTAGCCAATGACTCATATCCCAAAGAGGCGTCTTATTATTCAATTGTTCTAACAGCCCATTAATTTCAACAACATTAAGCAAGCTAAGGTGCTCAAGTCTTGTAAATATGGTGGGATTCATAATGAAGTTTCGCATGGAATCCGCATAGACCGTATCGCCAATTACAGTAAACTGATAGCATATGATGGCTAGAACTATCATTACGATTAATTGGACAACACTAGTACGACGGCGATATATACGTACGCTGTCTGTATCTATGGGACCTGCTAATCGATCTAAAAATTCAATCATATGTCCTCTTTTAATACATACTAATACTTCAACACATTTGTTAGGACCTATGTGTCGGACCTAAACAAAGCAGTCCTTCATGAACTGCTCATTTATTATAACACAAAAGCAAGGTATACTCTATACCTTGCTTTCGATTTTTTATATATTTTTGTTAAGAATTATTTAAATTTATATACTATCTAATTATTGTAAGCTTGCTAAAATCTTAGTCAAGTTTTCATCCATTCTTTGAAGATATGTTTTGTCATCTTCGTTGCTTTCGATAGTGTAAATAGTTTCTACCTTAGCACCTACCTCTTGAGCTAATGTTTTGGATACTTCTGGACTAGCCATTTCTTCAGCAAAGATTGTAGTGATGTGATTTTCTTTAGCATACGCGATAAGCTCTGCTAATTGTGCTGCATTTGGTTCACCTTCAGCAAATACATCTTCTACGCTATTTTGTTCTAAACCAAAATCACGGCATAGGTATGCAAAGGCTGCGTGGCCTGTCACAAAGTTTTTATGAGGTGCTTTTGCAAATTCCGCTTCGTACTTTTTAATCATAGCATCTAATTTTGCTACGTATTCAGTGTAATTCTTTTCATAGTAATCTTTGTTTTTAGGATCTGCTTTTACAAGAGCCTCTTTGATATTTTTCACTTCAATTTTAGCATTTTTCAAAGATAACCATGCATGAGGATCTTCGGCACCATGTTCTTTAATTTCTTCAGGGTCAGTGTTTTTAATCGCCTCAACACCTTCAGTTGCTACAACAGTTACGAGCTTATCATTTTTAGCAGCATCGATTGCTTGTTGTGCCCAAGGCTCCATACCAAAACCATTGTAAACAAATACTTGAGCTGTTGCCAATTGTTTCATATTTTCAGGTTTCAACTCGAAATCATGTGGCTCAACGCCATCTGGAATAATGGTAGATACCTCAACCTTATCTCCGCCAATAGCCTTTGTGAATTCAGCCATCGCATTAAAACTTGTTACCACTTGGATCTTTTTACTTGCTTGTTCCTTCGGTGCGTCA
Source organism: Veillonella tobetsuensis (assembly GCF_002959935.1). NCBI lineage: Bacteria > Bacillati > Bacillota > Negativicutes > Veillonellales > Veillonellaceae > Veillonella > Veillonella tobetsuensis. The sequence continues at coordinate 16,627 of NZ_PPDF01000013.1, read as the reverse complement.
TTACCACAGCCTGCAAATAGAGCAGCCATCAATACACCAACTACTAACAAAACCAGTTTTTTGACCATAGTAGGCCTCCTTTTCTAAAACCTTGAGTACATATGCTATTATAGAATATATATCATTCCTTAATTGCAGTTGCGACTCAATTGCATTTGTAATATAGTTATAGTATAAACGTACTGAAAATTTTGTCAATTAGAAAAGTGGTTTTTATGTTATCAATTCAACATTTATATTTTTCCTACCATAATCAACCGCCCTATGTGCTAAACGACCTTAATTTAGAGGTTCACAGTGGCGACTATATTTCCATTGTAGGCGATAATGGTTCTGGTAAAAGTACGCTCTTGCGTCTCATACTAGGTTTTCTAACCCCTGTGAAAGGAACCATCACACGAGATACAAAGAATATTCGCTATGTATCACAGAAAAATGATTTTTCTCATGCAGGATTTCCTATTACAGTAAAGGAAATCCTTGATTCATACCGCAAGCTTTTAAAAATCAAAGATAAAAATGAAGTCAATCGTGTATTAGCACTCACTAATATGACGGAATTTAAGAACCGCCTCATCAGTAAATTATCTGGCGGACAAGCACAACGTGTATCTATCGCCCGTGCCCTTATCGGCAAACCTGACCTCATCATCCTCGATGAACCATCTACGGGTATTGATCGTAAAAGCCAAGAAGGTATTTATGCGCTTCTTCGGGATTTAAACCAAAAGCATCATATTACGATAATCTCTGTTGAGCATAATCTAGAGATGGCACTCGCTAATTCAACCAATATCTATCATATTGCCAACGGCCAAGGTCACCTCTGTTCTCCTGAACAATATGCAAGCGAAATCATGCACAACACGGGACGTAACCCCATAGATCATGAAAACTGCTCCTGTTTTACAGATGTAACAGCTCAGGCTCAGGCTCAGGCTCAGGCTCAGGCTCAGGCTCAGGCTCAGGCTCAGGCTGATGATACTACGATTGAGGAGGTGCGTCATGTTTAGTTATGATTTCATGCAAAATGCCTTCTTTGTAGCCATTTGCATTTCCCTACTCTGCCCATGTATCGGTATTTTCATGGTACTTCGCCGTTCCAGTATGATTGGGGACACCATGAGTCATGCGTCCCTTGCAGGGATTACATTAGGTTTGTTAACTAATACAAACCCTATTTTAGGGGCTTTCATATTTACAGCTATCTGTGGTGCGCTCATTGAATTCTTGCGGAAATATTTTTCTCATCACCTCGATTTGATTCTCACCATAATCCTATCCCTCAGTATTGGTACAGCCATTACGCTCATTAGCTCCGGTAAACTGAAAGCTAACGCCAATGTATTTTTCTTTGGCAGCATTCTCACCGTTAATACAGCGGATATGATCAGTATTGCTATGCTTACCATATTATCGGTACTCACGTTGTATCTACTATATAACTCCTTACTCTATATAGCATACGACGAAGAAGCGGCTCGAGTAGCAGGCGTAAAGGTAGATTTAATCAACTATATCTTTGCTATCTTAATGGCGGCAGCAGTCTCCATTTCTATCAAAATCGTGGGTGTCCTCGTATTAAGTGCCATGATTGCCTTACCTGTAGCCTCGGCCTTACAACTGGAAAAAGGATTTAGAACGACATTACTGTGTTCCATTGGATTTAGTTTACTAGCTATGATTATAGGCCTCTTTGGCTCTTATTATCTCAATGTAGCACCAGGTGGATTTGTTTCACTTACATCTGTATTCATTCTATTGGTAGTGCTTGTAATCAAGAATATAAAGACGGTTATACGTCGATTACAGTTTAGCAAATAAGAGGATATTATGACACTTACAAATTGGCCTGAAGGCATAAAAAAGACCAAACAGCGCGAAGCTATTTGGTCTGTATTAACTGATGCAACAAAACCCATTACGGCCATAGATATTGCGGAAGCAATCAGTGATGGTACAACATGGATGTCTACTATATATCGAACCTTAGAAATGTTAGAAACAAAGGGATTTATTACACGAACCACTATCATGGGTAGTGATATGGCATACTATGAGATTACTCCTCACACACATCGTCATTACGCAGTATGTACTAAGTGTGGTGACATGGTGCCACTCCATACATGTCCCGTTGTAGAAATGCCACAAGAACTAACAGATGCAGGATTTACTGTGACGGAACATCATTTGGAGATTGCAGGCATTTGCCAAAAATGCAAACAAACTAAGTAGATTATTTGATACCTTTCACTCTATTCCCCTCTCAAAGGGACTGTAACAAAACAGCCCCAAATACGTCTAAAAACAAAAAAGGTTCTATAATCATGGGGCTATAATAAAATAGCCCCTTCTTTTGTGTTTAGATAAATATACATATTTTTACATGAATATAAACCATTAAAAATCCATAGCAAAGATCATAAACAGACATACTAATACAAAAGGTATAGAGTAAATATAAAGCATTTTAGCAGAGCTACATAAATGCTCTTTATCATGAATTGACAAATCACTAACTTCTTTAACAGCTTTATTTTTATAATAAATATCACCCAATATAGCCACAAGAAAAATTATAATAAACACTCTTCTACCCCATAAGGTATAACCCCAAGGGGTTATAGTACCGCCTAATACAGCCACTCCTTTTATTAACTGACAAATCTTAAGTTCTATACTTTTTTTTAAGTCTATACTATTTAATCGAAATGAATGAACATTAAAAACATAGAATAAATATATGATAAATATACAAATTGTAATATATGTTGTGGCATTAAAAATCATACTATCACCTATCATATTATACGGTCGTGTGCTTCATTTTCGACACGAATCCATTGTTCAATTAGCTCCTCTTTCGATGCAGGAGGAAACCTTTTATTTTTATATGAATTATAATTATAATCTAGTGCATGTCCAGCAACAGTCGCCTCTACAGGACCAACAGTAGTTCCAAGAATTACCATTGTCGAACCATAAAATAAATCTCCACTCACTCTAGCCATTGCTCTCTCAGGCCCATATTTATCAATATTAGAGCTTTCATATGTCATCGATGCATAATTGAATAAACTACCTACTGGTGTTGCCGACCTCTTTGCATATGTAAATCACGACCTGTAATACGTACAGTACTGTCGCTAACAAGAGTACTACCCTGGGTCCACTCATCACAATCAACTACAGACTAAAGAATATCTTCTAATGCTATGGAAACAAAATTATAATGAATAACTAGAACGGGCACCAATAATTGAATTGGGGCCCTTTTCATTAACGATATTTTCTTAGCATATACAGAAACTATATCTAATATAAAAATTTCCCAATACTAAATACATATGACTAGTATAAACATCAATAAGTAATACTAATCATTTGTTATCCTAAGAAAATTCTAGTTTCTTTTTTGTAATATTAAAACCACTTTATTAGAACCTCGTTCTTTAAATAGTTCGATATAAACATTAGTATCATAATCGTGTCCAACTATACGATTTTTGCTTATCTCGTTCCAACCTATATTTTGTTTTGAAAGTATCTCTTTAACATCGTCAATTGTAACAGAGTCATATGTAATTTCAAGATTATTATTTTGAGATGCTCTGCCAGATGCATAATACTTCTCATTTACTTTTTTTGAGGATATAGTTTCTAACTTTTGTTCATATAATTGAAGACTTTGCATCTGCTCCGGCCTATTAATATACGCATGAAAATAAATAAGTCCCATTAGTATAGATACAAATAAGACAAAACCAACATAAATTTTAACAACAGCTGGTAATCTGCTCAATTTAAAACAACTTCTATTCATATTCAACCAAGTAATCCTAATTCCAATCATTATTCAACAAGTAATTAAACAAAAAATTATAATTCTACTTAACATTTTATTATAACCAGTCCATTTGCTATCAATGCGTCCTACACTAGCATTGATACTACCAGTTGGATTTTTGAAGTTAGGTTTAGAAGAAACGGAGAACCCCGCAGATTTACTATGTTCTTTAAAGTTATCTACATCTTGTAAGCTTTGAATATGTAAATCACGGCCTGTGTCTACTTCTACCTTTTTACCAGATACGGTAGAACCAATAATAGTAGTATCTCGCTTTGCTTTAAGTTATGCCAATTCAGCTGCTTTAATCTTTATTAACACATAGCTTTCCTAGTGGTCATCGCTATTATTTCTTGGTATTTCTTATATTTTAAAGAGGCTACAAGCAGAATACTGTACAACCGCCTTCTATTAGAGCCCAATAATTCTAACTACGCACAAATTATTTTTTACTAATGTATTGATCTCTTAATTGTAATAAAATAATTTTCTCATCTTTTCCAATTTGATCTATACTATTTAGAATTATCAGATGTTCTCCATAAACATGTTTTAAGATTGAAACAGCTGAGTCTCTAGATTTTTTATCATCTACTGTTAGTATACCATCTGAGATTGCAGATTGAGTAGTCGAGCTTGCTTTACCTTTAGAACCTACACCCAAATTTGGAACTAGACCAATACTGTTATAAATCTTATCATAGCTTTTTTATCATTGGTCTTCATCTCTTCGAGTTTCTTTTTACTACCATAGTAGTTATAGCCTATCCCATTATTGCTATAGGTATACTTCGGCTTCGTTTTGGATATCTTTCATCTCGAGAGATTTGGTAGTCAACGTATTCTTATCTTTTGGATCTTCACTTTTAGTTACAACTGTAGTAGTTGCATCATCCACCGCATTTGTACTTTCACGTTTTACTAAACTTTTCTTTTTATCTAGATATACATGATTGACTGTACTATTTGCCTTCGCTGTATGTAGTTCAACCATATTACCAGATACCTTAACTGTATCTGCCGCCATAGATACATCACGTCCAGCAGTAACTGTTGTAGAACCAGCTGCATTAGTTTGTGTAATTCATAGAAAATTTAACCTTACAAAAAACCTTCTAGTTTTTAATTCTCAGAACACTAAGTATAATGAAAAACATTATAATAACGCAAAAAAGGGGCTGTAACTAAAATGCGGTAAAACCGCATTCTGTTACAGCCCCTTTCATATAGGATATTTTGTTATTTAGTCTATATAGTTTTTAATCGCTTCATTGAACAAATCAACTTTGTACTCACGAATTTCATAGGTTGCCAATTGATCGGCATAATATGAATCAAATTGTACAGCCTCTTCTAACTCCTCTCGTGTTCCATGAGCGATAATAAGGCTTTCACCTGAAACATCAGGACATGTGCCAATCATTAAAAATTTTCCTGCATTAAAATATGTTTTATACCATATGTGATGCTTCTCTCTCAACGTATCAAATGTATCCTGGGGGATACGATTCATGTCGAGCTTAATATAAATCGTATACATAATAGGCTCCTATATACTTCTTACTTATACACTATAAGGATCCCTCTCTTAAACACATTATAACATTTTTCACATCATCTATCCATTATACGAAACAGGGCGCAACTTTACATAAGCTACGCCCTGAAAACCTACAAAATATCTTGTTTTATACTTTCACCAATTATAGCATTAATGGAGCTACAACAAAGCCAAGTGCTACTGCGATAGCAATGGCAAGTACACCAGGAATAAAGAACGGATGGTTAAATACGAGATTACCAATTCGTGTGGAACCAGTATCATCCATTTGTACAGCCCCTAACAATGTTGGGTATGTTGGCAGTACGAAGAGCGCGGATACGGCTGCGAAGGATGCGATAATGATATACACAGAACCTGTATTTTCTGGTGTAATGCCTAACGCTAAGATTACAGCTGGTACCAAAGCTTGCGTTGTTGCCGCTTGGCTATACAATAATGTACTAGCAAAGAAGAATGCTACCGCTAACAAGAACGGATATGCTGTTACCATGCTAGAAGCAAGAGCTTTAATTTCAGGAATATGGCCTTTTACAAAGGTATCGCCCAACCATGCTACGCCAAGTACACAGACGCAGGCAGATAAACCAGATTTGAATGTACTTGTATTAACAAGTTGCGCTGTATCAATTTTACAGAAGAATGTAATTGCCGCCGCAATAATCATCATAAAGCCGATGATGGCATCATTTCGCCCAAAGATAACCGGTTTAATAAGACCGATATTTTTAGAGATTGCTGTTGCATAAAATACGATACAGATAATACCAATTAAGAAAATTAATACAGATGTTTTTGCACCTGGTTTCAAGTGGAAATCACTGCTCTTTTCACGAGGTGGAGCCACGTGACCTGCTGCCAAACGTTCTTGGTAAACAGGATCAGAGGACAAATCATTGTTTAAGAAATTAGACATAATGAATGCAGTCAGTAAAACTGCCACAAATGTTGTAGAGATACAGATTGCTAATAATGTTGGATAGCTTACACCAAATGGTTCTAAGAAACCACTCATGGCCACAACGGCTGCGGATACAGGGCTAGCTGTAATACCGATTTGGCTCGCTACAACGGCGATGGATAATGGCACGGATGGCTTGATGTTTTCACTTTTTGCTACCTCCACAATTACGGGAATCATAGAGAATGCTGTATGACCAGTACCTGCCAAAATTGTTAGAAAATACGTAACTGTTGGAGCTAAGTAGTTGATGTGTTTAGGGTTCTTACGCAAAATATTTTCTGCAATGCGAACCAAATAATCTAAACCGCCTGCCAATTGCAACGCACAAATCGCTGCGATAGCCGACATAATGATAAGAATAACATCCCAAGGAATCTGCCCTGGGAACATGCCCATACCAAGACTCAGCAACACAACGCCAAGACCACCGGCATAGCCGATGCCCATTCCACCGAGGCGAACGCCAAGGAAAATAGCACCGAATAGAATAATGACTTGCATAATTACATAAATGTCCATACGATGACCTCCTTTTTACATTTATAACTATATACTATCATAGATATGCAAAATAATCATCGAATTTTGATAATGTATATACTATAGTTTAAATCTTTTATGAAATAGAGGTTGAACATTAAAGAATAATAGGGCGCATGTCATCAAGCAAACCCTCTTCTTCTGTGGCACGTTGAATACTTTCACCTACGATGCGAACCATATCTTCCAATTGCTCCACTGTAGATGCTAATGGTGGCATGAGAATAACTACATCACCGATAGGGCGACAAATAAGACCTTGTTCACGAGCAAGAACGGCGACTTTAGCCCCTACCGCATCATTAGGGCGATACGCTTCATGAGTAGCCACGTCTTTTTCAAGCTCAATACCAACGATAAGTCCGCGTTGACGCACTTCTTTTACATGTTTTAATGATTCAATTGGCTTCAATGCCTTTGTGAAAGCTTCAATCTTCGCAGGCAACCCTTCAATTACCTTTTCATCATGGAATACTTTCAACGAAGCTAATGCAACGGCACAAGCCAATGCATTACCTGTATAGGAATGGCCATGATAGAATGTCTTCTTTTCTTCAAAGGTGCCAAGGAATGCATCAAACACGCGTTTTGTTGTCAATGTAGCCGCAAGTGGCATGTAACCACCGGTGATACCTTTCGACAAGGTCATAAAGTCAGGAGATACACCTTCATGTTCGCACGCAAAGAATTTGCCTGTACGGCCAAAGCCTGTGGCCACTTCATCAACGATGAGGAATACATCATGTTTCGCGGTTAACTCGCGAACCCGTTTTAAATAGCCATGAGGCATTACGAGCATGCCCGCAGCTGCTTGTACTAATGGCTCCATAACGAGAGCTGTAATTTCATCCCCTTCTTCATTGAGGATGCGTTCCAATTCTGCCAAGGACTCTTCGAAGGCTTTATCGCGATCAGCTACATCGCGATATACGCCAGGACTTGGCAATGTTAGTGGTTTGAACAATAAATTATGGAATACTTGATGGAACAATTGAATGCCACCTACGGATACAGTACCTAATGTATCCCCATGATAGCCCGCATTGAGTGCGATAAACTTAGTTTTTTTAGTTTGTCCCACTTGTTGACGATATTGGTAGGCCATCTTGATTGCTACTTCGATAGCCGTACTGCCATCATCGGATAAGAATACCTTTTCCAAACCTTCTGGTGCAATCTCAACTAATTCTTTACATAATTGAGCCGATGGAGGGCTTACCAAGCCGAGCAATGTGCTATGCGCAATTTTATCAATTTGGTCTTTCAACGCTTGATTAAGAACAGGGTGATTATGACCATGAATATTCACCCACAAGGAGGATACACCGTCATAATATTTTTTGCCCTTATCATCGATTAAATAAACTCCTTCTCCACGTTCGATAACTACTGGTTCTTGAGCTAGCCAATCTTGCATTTGTGTAAACGGATGCCATACAAATTCATGGTCCCATTGTGCGATTTGTGAAAGTTGTTTCTCTGCCATCATAACACCTCATACTTAAGATTTTTACATCTATACTATCTACTTAATATCGTATTTCTATTAATACTATATTTCCTATTAATACCATATTTTCTACAAGGGAGCTTTCACTAAATGCCCCATACAGCATGCCAAATCTTAGCTGTATATAAGAAAGAACGCCCCCACCCAAGCTTAATATGCTCTTGATTTGGACCTTGATATGGCGGCACTACACCGAGCACAGGCACACCTGTATAACGCTCCATATCCTCTATATTTGTTTTCAATAAGAATGGATCTACCAACGTTGTATCGTTAACAATGATACCTTTCACATCAATATTATGTAATTTAGCATACTCATAGGTAAGAACAACGCGATTAATAGAGCCGAGTCTACCATCCGCAACAAGTATCGCTGGATAAGCGATATCTTTCATAAGATTTGTGAAAGTAATATCTGCCGTAAGTGGCGTTGTAATGCCGCCAGCACCTTCTACAAAGGTAATATCATGCTGGGCGACTACTTTTTTTACATGAGCCACCACCTCTGGATAGTCTATTTCTACGCCTGCTAATTCGGCAGCCAAGCGAGGCGAATAATCACCAGCAAGCGCAATTGGATTTACCTCATGACGACGGGATTCAGGAATACCTACAGACTGCATTAAATACGTCGCATCCTTACTTTCAAGGCCAACGCACATCTCATCCTCATCCATCGTCACAAATTGAGGAAAAGGCACCGCACTAGACGATACAGGCTTAACCATGCCCACATCGAACCCATCAGCCATTGCCAACGCACCAAGCAAACCAGTGACAAACGTCTTACCTACATCCGTATCCGTACCGATGATGGACACACCTAACTGTTTCATACAAGCACCTCTTCTAAACTACAATCATCGATCTATTAGCAACTATATATTAGATATTAGTTAACAATTCAATTACAGTATAAAACTTACAGCTGGAACAGTCAACTATATCAAAATTCATAAGGTTAACAATCTTTTTCTTTGCTAACACCTACAGAAGAAACTCCGCTCAGCTGAGGTCATCGTACTACTCGATGGGACCTAATTTATACCTACAGCTATAACAAGAGCCACTCATACCCTCGCAGCGACTTTGGCCCTGTTTCGTAGAAACAGACCCGGCCGGTGGAGCATTTCGCTTAACACGATGCAGGAGAACTTCGCTATATTGAGCGAGTATACATAACCCGATGAGACTAGTTTACACGCAAAGTAAATAGAAATAGAGGGTTCCTTTCCACAGCGACTTTGGCCCTGCGAAGGCCGTAGGCCGGAGTCAGACCCGGCCGGTGGAGCGAGGAAAGGGACCCTCTATTTCTATACTCAAATTTGCAATTGTATCAGGCTCATTGGGTTATCAAATTAAACCTCAATATAGCGGAATTCCCCTGTATCAGGATCCATCATCCCCCCATAGAACCCCATCCCCTTAGGGAACAATGGATGATGACGTAGGAATTGTACTGTATAACGTACGTTTTCTTCAGAAATGTGGAATCGATCCATCCAGTCGATGAGACCTGGTTCAATCATGCGAATTGCATCTTCACTAATGCCTTTTTCCTTCATAGACTCCATAAATTGTGTGGCAGAAAAATCGATCATACCACAGTTTTCATGGCCGATAATGAGCACGTCTTCAATTTCCATACCGTAGGTAGCAACGAGCAAACTTTGTACAATATTATCAATGGGTTGTGTCACACTATTGCCTGCTGTTTTAATCGTGATAATTTCACCACGTTCAAAACCGAGTGCATCTTCAAGCATTCCTACCAAGCGCGTATCCATACATGTAACAATAGCTAGTTTCTTTGTAGGATGGCTAGTTAACCCCTTGTCTGCAAGTTCAGGATGCTTTGCCACATAGACTTTATTCTTTTCTAATATTTCATCAAGATTAATCATAATGCACCTCGCAATATACGCCTAATATTCGAATTTTATTATTAAAACTTTATTATTCGAATCAGTATCTATAATTATACTTGAAAACATCGTTTATTAAGTATAATTACTCCGCTCTTGATTATATAAACTTTCACCATTAGATACAATAGAATATCTCATGTATACAAGATATTTTTTTGATATATTCATTTCAATGCAGGCCATTACACTAACATACGGTATAGCATTTTAATCTATATTCATCGAAAAAACAAAACATGCTTATATTCTCGCTTAAATGCTTGTATTGTGATACTATTAAATAAGAAATTATTTATGCATCCTGCGCGATACCACAGTGATGTATGTGCCACAGGTACAGTTAGGAGGTTTTATAATGGGTATCAACGCAAAAACATTGCCAGGCATTGTGCTCTGCGCAGTTCTCGCCATTCCATGTTGGCTATTAGGCCAGCAATTTCATTTCATTGGCAGCCCAATTTTTGCTATTATTCTAGGCATTATTATTGGTTCTTTATTCACATCTTGGAAACGTGAAAAAACGGGTGCCGGCATCGGATTTACATCGAAAAAAATCCTACAATGGGCAGTTATCTTACTCGGTTTCGGTCTTAATATTACGCAAGTATTGCATGTAGGCTGGGTTTCCTTACCAGTTATCATCTCTACAATTGCCACATCCCTCATCATTGCTTTCATTATATTCAAAGCGACACATATTGATTCTAATACAGCCGTGTTAATTGGCGTCGGTTCCTCCATCTGTGGTGGTAGTGCTATTGCGGCCGCAGCGCCTGTTGTGAAAGCTAGTGATCAAGATATTGCACAAGCAATTTCCGTTGTATTCTTCTTCAATGTAGTAGCTGCCTTCGTGTTCCCACCACTTGGCGATGCCATCGGTTTATCTAATATGGGATTTGGTCTATTCGCTGGCACAGCCGTAAATGACACATCCTCTGTTACAGCAACTGCAGCTGTTTGGGATAGTATGAAAGGAACAGGCACTCAAGTTCTCGAATATGCTACTATCGTGAAATTGACACGTACATTAGCAATTATCCCTATTTGTTTGGGTCTCGCTAGCTATCAAGTATACAAGGCAAAACAAGCAGCAAAGGCGAGTGAAAATGCGGAGCCTGTTAATATTGCGGCCATCTTTCCAAAATTTGTACTCTACTTTGTCATTTGTTCTCTTATTACAACAGTTTTATCCTACGCAAATGTAGACATTCATTTCTTGGATATCTTTAAAACTATTTCTAAGTATTTCATCACTATGGCCATGGTTGCTATTGGACTTAACACAAATCTAGTTAAACTCATCAAATCTGGTGGTAGCGCCCTCGCTTTAGGTGCTGCATGCTGGATTGCGATTGCTCTCGTTAGTCTAGGGATGCAACATGTCATTGGTTTATGGTAAAATAGAATAAAGGATAATCTGATACGGAATAGATTTCTATTAAGTGTATATATTACACTCAATAGGGGTCTATTCTTTTATTCAGCATATATTAATTTTGCCTAGCTTTTGTATCCATAAAGAAAGGGGGATTATGTATGTACTTCTTACAAGGTTTATTAGTTGGGCTCGCTACGTTTGCACCTATTGGAATGCAGAATTTATTTATCATTAATACGGCTCTCGTACAGCCATTGCCTCGCATTATATTGACGATTACCATTATTGGTCTCTTTGATATGACATTGAGTGCAGCTGCATTTTATGGCATCGGAACTCTACTAGAAACATGGCCCACTTTCAATCTCATCATTCTCATCGCCGGCGGATTGCTCGTAACCTATATCGGCTATAGAACATTTAATACCGAACCAGCTCTCAAAAAGGTAGATACAAATATACCAATCAAGGACATTTTACTAATGGCCTTACTGGTTACGTGGGGTAATCCTCAAGCCGTTATTGATGCTTCTATGATGCTCGGTGCCTTTCGTGCTAATATTCCTGTAGAAGGGATATATCATTTCTTCTTCGGTTTCCTAGCTATGACGCCAATCTGGTTTGGTACCTTGGCAGGCACGATGTATATATTAGCTAAGAAAATTAAAATATCTCATCTCGTATGGATTAATAGAGTGTGCGGTTTAGTATTGATTATTTATGGCCTAAAACTCGTCTATGAAGGCATTATGATGCTACTTTCATAAATACATAAAAACAGGTATTTCGCGAAATCTCTAATACCAAGTTGCGGACAGTAACATGGATGATTTCAAGAAATACCTGTTTTTGTTATATATTCTAAGTTAAAACTCGTCGAGTACTTGAAGAAATAAGTCTTTAAAGGCCTCTGCATAGGTATTAGAGTTATGTAATGGGACTTGGAAATAATAGTCTTGTTCGATAGGTTTTCCATGATTCAATACGCATTTTCGCTCGATACCTGGTATTGTATCTACCAAATATTTAAACCGATCGACTAATAATATCCCTTGACCAGCAGAAACGAGAAAACGTGCCTCTTCAAGATTTTTAACTTGCACAAAGGAACCACCAAAACCAAGGGACTTGCGGTAATGTTCCTCTTCATCAAAACGTTGATCTTCATGACATACAAGAATTAACGGTAAGTCTGCTAGTTCTTTTAGCTCTATGGCACCTTCCAAAGTATACCCTTTAGGTGTTTCCGCTACAACAGTAGCCGTACTAATGGCATAACTTATACTATCAGCTTTTTCCGTTGTTTGCCAATAGTCTATAAAAATAATATCCACCAAATTATCTTTGAGCATTTGATTAAGCTCAGAATGACTACCGCTGTACATGCGCACATCTAAATCTCGATATCGCTTAGTTGTACGCATTAACGCCTGCTGCAATGCAATACCACTGTAGCGATTTAAATAACCTATGCGTAAATACTTACGGCTATCCTTACCAATACGGGCCGTCTCCTCTTGTAAATTTTGAATACGCAATAGCATGTGCTTGCCATTACGATATAAATATTCACCAGCCGGAGTCAGGTAAAAGCTACGCTTTTCACGTACCATCAGGAGAATCCCCAAACTTGACTCTAAGGATTTAATTTGTTGTGAAATAGCCGATTGTGACACATAGTGCTCATAGGCAGCCTGTGTAAAGCTATTGTGCTCCACAACAGAAATAAAGTATTCTAATTGTTTTAATAACATGACTCTTCTCTCTCAACTTTGTATTAAACGGTAACTCTCTAATTCTACGCTTAATACTATACACATTAGTATCTACTTAATGATTATATTTCAACACTGGTTTATAAATCAAATACCAATATACACCAAGAGCCGCTATAAAGAATATGGCGGCCGTACTCCAGAATACAGCACCGTAACTGATAGCACGTGCAATCATACCGCTAATGACAGGCCCCAACACATTGCCCATCATGACTACACTTGATACAGCACCAAAAACAATACTTCGCCGCTCTATAGGCACAGCCTTTGAAATAAGGGTATTTGCAATGGGCGTAATAAACCCCATAAAGAAACCTGCAAGAGCACGTGATACTCCTAACCCCCACACATCAGGCATTAAGTATTGAAGTATGAAAAATCCTCCTACACCACAAGTAGATACGCATAATATACGTGGCATAGGCATAAATCTAGACAATTTACCTATTGATATAGACGCTAGAGCACTAAATACTCCGGCCCCAAATATGATAATCCCTACTATGGTCGCTACAAAATCATCATTCACACTCATATAATGTTTAATATATAGCGGCAAAATGGGACCAATTCCTGTAATACCGAAATTACATAAGAATAAAATAAATACCAATAAACGAACAGTGGGAATAGACATGAACGACTTGATTAAGGACCACTGTGACTCACTAGCATCTACCTTATGAGTATGCTGTAAATTTGGCATACATTTGTAAACTCCTAAAAGGCATAAACCGGATAAGGCAGAAAACAATAAAAATGGAGCACGATAACCTAATAAGTCCGCCGTTATCCCTCCCATAAGAGGTCCAAAAACTAGTCCCATCACCATGGAGGCCTGATAAAGTCCCATTGCCCAAGGAACTTTATCCTCAGGGGTGACTAATACAATTATACCAAGCCCAATGGGTACAAAACCTCCCACTAAACCTTGTAATGTGCGCAATACAAGTAATTGAGTTGGCGTCTGTGCAAAGCTACAGGCTCCAACGGCAAGCATTAATGTTATAAAAATAAACATCATTACCTTCCGAGGGCCCAGCTCATTGGCCTTGCGCGACCAAAAAGGAGCACTTAAAGCAACCATACAAGGTGTTACCCCTGATACGAGTCCTGCCCACATAGCGGCTTCTCCTTGATCTGTTAAACCAAGCTCCACAAGATATAAGGGTATAAAGGATAATACACCTATAATCGTAATACCCGCACCAATCTGTATGGCACACATCAAATAGATTAAGCGTTTCCATGAAAAATCCATATAACCCTCTTTTTCTCTTTGACGATGGTATATATTTACACATAACGAAGGTATATATTTACACATAACTATAGAATATATACTCATATTCATATTGTATCTTAAATAGCAAAAAAAGACCATCTCTTCCAATTATATTGGATAGAAATGATCTTTTTATAGTCATATTTGTAAGTACAATCTTACTATATTAACGAAAGATTTTAGCCTATTTTTGTTTGAGCATCCAATAGATGTAATACATAACTAGACCATAAGTTAATACATCAAGCACCGTCATAAACGGAACCATTTTAGAGATTCGTCCAAAACCATGGACATGAAGGTTGGCTGCCACGATGGCCACTAAATTTAAACGATGAATCCATAATGCCTTTTTGTGAGAAACAGATTTAGCTCTATCCCCTAGCCATGAAGACAATTGTAATACACCAAATACTAAAGCTATAAGCATTGCCACAGTTGAAATATAACCCGTCCAGAATGCAAAGGTAAGATTATATGCTTTAAGGAAATATACATACCAGTGAGCACATACAAGCACCACACTAACAACACCAACAATGCGATGAACATCATACATTTCTGCTGGATTATAACGATCCATAAACCATTTTGGTTTTGTCGCAATATAGGTCAATACTAGCCAGGCTGCATAGGGAATCAATCCTAAATGAATCTTCCAAACCCCAAAGGCTCTACCAATAGCAAAATAGCCATACTCAATTAAGCCCATCAAAACCAAAGATAATCCGGCAATCCAAATTAAAATATGGTACTTACTCTTATACTGTTTTTTCACAACTTCTGCCATAATAAACCTCACATATCAACTATAGAGAATGAAAAAAGAATGAGTAAATGATGGGCATATTTTTTCTCATATCATTATTAAGATAATACCAACTTTAACTATTTCAGTAAAGTGAATATGTATACCAATATCATAATTGATAAACTTTCATAATAACGTATCTAATCTATTAAAAAGAAAATTCCCTCTGCATAATCCAGAGGGACTAAAATTCTTATATATTATTTCTTTTTAAACATCAAGTAGATGCAATAAATCACAAGACCATATGTAATGATATCAAACACTTGAAGGAATGGTACCATTTTGGAAATTCGTGTAAAGCCATGGATATGAATATCTGCAGCAACTAATGCTACAAGATTTAAGCGGTGAAGCCAAATACCTGTTGTTCGACCAGATGCCGTTACCTTTCTCAACTTTGGTGTTAAGAATGCAAGACCAGAAATTGTAGCAATACCAAAAGAAGTGAGGGCTACATAGCCACCCCACCAACCGAGAACGGATTTAGCGGCTTTACCAAAATAGAGATACAAATGGAATACAATAACAGCTACAGATGCAATACCTAATGCACGATGCACCTTATACATATCACCTAAATTATAACGGCTTGTAAACCACTTAGGACGAGTTGCCAAATAAGTCATCACAATCCACGCACACCAAGGCACAAGACCAGTATAAACTTTATAATTGCCGAAGGCACGACCACCTACGATATAGCCCCACTCTAATAAACCAATCATAATTAAGGAAAATACAGCAATCCATATAAAGATATGGTAAATGCTCTTGTGTTGTTTCGTTTCAACTTGATTCATCTTAAAACCTCTCAAATAAAAATACTTATAAATATGATTTCTACTTAATATAGTTTATCATTTGTAAGCCTATATGTAGATTACTTATATTAGATAAATACTATTAATTATAAGAATAATAATAATAATAGTTCTAAATAAAACGGCTCTATAATAAATGTTGGGGTGACACCACTACGGTGTCACTTCCAACATTATTTTTTTGCAAAAAATAAG
>NZ_PPDF01000012.1:2500-551853 GCF_002959935.1 Veillonella tobetsuensis | reverse complement strand
TAGGGGGCAGCCAGTGGTAATAGAGTGGTTGTCAGATCATTCAAAGCCCTCTTTAGAGGGCTACCACTAGAGAAAGACCCTTATAGGGTCAGAGCAAACCACCCGTTCTACGGGTGGTTATGATTTGATTTTGAACTTGAAGTTTTAATGTTGTGGTGAATATGTATAGCTGGTGGTGAATGGTGGTACATATATGGTGAGAATTATAAAAATAACCATATATAAGCGAACATATATTTGTGAAAAATAGAGAAAAACAGAGTAAAAGATAAAAATATGAAGAAAAATTCATAATTTCCTCAATTTTTACGTTTTATTTATTGTAACAAGTGGGGGATTGTGGTAAAATTTACCATATAGTGGTGAATTAGGAATGTTAGGCGGTGATTTTAGATGTTCATGGGGGAATATAATCACACTATAGATACAAAAGGACGGTTGATTATACCTGCCAAAATACGTGAACAACTAGGTGATCATTGCGTGCTTTCAAAGGGCTTAGACAATTGTATCGCTATTTATACTGCCGAAAGTTGGGAGCAACTTTCAAAAACATTACAATCTTTACCATCTAATAAAGCTAATGCTCGCGCCATTAAACGTTTTTATTTTGGTAGTGCAGCAGAGCTTGAATTTGACAAACAAGGCCGAATCTTGGTACCTAGTGCTCTTCGTGAGCATGCTGAATTGCAAAAAGATGCAGTTATTATTGGTACTGGCGATAAGGTTGAAATTTGGAGCCGTGAACGTTTCGATGCTTATGATGCGGAAGTGGCTGAAAGTGTAGAATCCTTAGCTGAAGGATTAGAGGGCATTATATTGTAGGAGGCTATCGTGGAATTTAATCATGTCAGTGTACTGTTGAATGAAACGGTAGAATCTGTTGTTACCAATCCAGATGGTATCTATGTGGATTGCACATTAGGTGGTGCAGGTCATGCACATGCTGTAGGGGAACGACTAAGTCCTCAAGGTATGATTGTCGGTCTAGATCAAGACGAGGATGCCTTAGGTGTAGCGAGACAACGATTGTCCGATTTATCCTGTCAAGTGATGATGATACCTACAAATTTTTCAAATTTAAAACATGCTTTGCAAGAACAAGGCATTTACGAAGTTGACGGATTCATATTTGATTTAGGTGTTTCTAGTTATCAGCTTGATACACCAGAACGTGGATTTTCGTATATGAATGATGGGCCCCTCGATATGCGTATGGATAAAGAGGCGGAAATTAATGCGGAAATCGTGGTGAATGAATATGAACCAGATGAATTATTAAAAATTATTCGTGACTACGGAGAAGAACGATGGGCTAAGCGCATCGTTGAGTTTATCGTAGCGGTACGCAATGAAAAGAGAATTACCACTACTGGCGAATTAGTGTCAATTATAAAGAAGGCTATACCGGCAAAGGCGAGACAGGATGGTCCGCATCCAGCAAAACGTACATTTCAAGCGATACGCATTGAAGTGAACCGAGAGCTTGCTATTTTGCATGATAGTTTTGTAGATGCTGTGAGTATGTTGAAGCCAAAGGGGAGAATTGGTGTCATCACATTCCATTCCTTAGAGGATCGCATTACAAAACAAACATTTAAAGAGTTGAGTACAGCTTGTATTTGTCCACCAGAGTTGCCAGTGTGTGTCTGTCATAATAAGGCGATTATTAAAGCTAAAAATAAGGCGATTGAGCCTAGTGCAGGGGAAGTCGAAGTGAATCCTCGTTCTAGGAGTGCAAAGCTTAGAGTAGGGGTTAAACTGTAGTATTGGAAGGGGTTATTTAGATGTTGGCGAGAAAGGCTGTTGTGGGCCACGTTAAACGTGATGTGTTGTTAGGTGTACAAGCAAGAAAAGCGAGTGCTAGTGTTATATTTGATATTAGCCCACTAATGAAAAAGATTGTTCAAGGTATAGCAATCCTTGCGGGCTTTTTGATGATTATGATGGCTATGAATGCATATACTACAAAACTAGGTTATGAAGTAGTTAAAACACAACAGGCTGTAGTACAATTAGCGAAGGACAATGATACCCTTGATGTAGAGGTGGCATCCTTGAAATCTCCAGTACGCATTCAAAAGATTGCGGAAGAACAATTGGGGATGGTTTTGCCTGATTCCTTTGTGTATAGCACTAAAAGTACGACTTCAGAACGCAATGTACAAGCGAAACAGCAAATTATAGACTAGCAGGCAAAAGCAGCTCTTATGGGCTGCTTTAATTTGCGTATATATAGGAGACGATAATATGAAATCCTTAAAAGATATTATTAGTACACTAGATGTACAAGAATTACAAGGTAATCAAGATGTAGTTATTCAAGATATTACAGCTGATTCTAGAGCGGTTAAACCTAATAGTTTATTTATTGCTCTGGATGGCGCTACAGTAGATGGTCATAATTATATTGATAAAGCTATTGAGGCGGGTGCCGTAGCAGTTATTGTATCTAAACCAGTAACTGTATCTAATGATATATGTGTGATTACCGTTTTTGATACCCGTCAAGCTATGATGGCTTGCGTACCATATTTCTTTGATTATCCGGCCAATCGTATGCGTATGATTGGTGTTACTGGTACAAATGGCAAGACTACTACGACGCACATGATTCGTCATATTTTAAAGGCTCAAGGCCATAAGGTGGGTGTCATTGGTACGGTTCATATTATGATTGGTGACACTAGTTATCCGATTCATAATACGACGCCTGATGTAGTTGACTTACAGCATATTTTGAATCAAATGGTTCAAGAAGATGTTACATATTGTGTGATGGAGGTATCTTCCCACGCGCTAGCACTTGGTCGTGTTAGTGGCGTTGAATTCGACACGGCCGTATTTACGAATTTGACGCAAGATCATTTGGATTTCCACAAAACCTTTGAGAACTACTTGCAAGCTAAATGTAAGTTGTTTGAACAAGTTAGTGCATCCAATCAAGTTAAAGGGAGTAAAGGCGCTGTAATCAATATTGACGATGCGTATGGTCATCGTGTGGTTGAAAAAACGGCAGCTCCAACTATTACGTATAGTACATTAGGAAATGGTTCCTTAAATGCATCCGATGTTCATATGTCTACTAAGATGAGCCAGTATACTGTTAATTATAATGGTGAAAGTTATCCTGTATCTATGAATACTACGGGTCTATTTAATGTGTATAACACATTGGCTGCCATTGGGGCTTGTTTACAAGAAGGTATTTCAATGGAAGCCATTGATACGGCTTTGAAAACATTTAGTTCTGTACCAGGTAGATTTGAATTAATCGAGGAAGGGCAAGATTTTGCTGTAGTTGTAGATTATGCACATACACCTGATGGTTTACAAAATATTTTAGAAACAGCAAAGGCTATTAAAGAAAATCGCATTATCATCGTATTTGGTTGCGGTGGTGATCGTGATGCTACCAAACGCCCAATTATGGGACGCATTGCAGCAGAATATGGCGATAGAATTTATGTTACATCCGATAATCCGCGCACTGAAGATCCGATACAAATTGTTAAGGATGTAGAGGTAGGTGTAAAAGAAGCACTTCGTGATGGTACATCGTATGAGGTGATTGTCGATCGTAGAGAGGCAATCAATCATGCAATTCATGATGCTAAAGCAGGCGATATTGTTATTATTGCGGGCAAGGGTCATGAAAATTATCAAATTTTAAAGAATGAAACTATTCATTTTGATGACCGAGAAGAGGCTAGACAGGCTCTTAAGGAGATCTAATATGGCAGAATTTACATTACAAGAAATAATTGATGCTACAGGCGGCACATGTAAGGGCGATGTAAGTTTACAGTTTAAAGATATATCTACTGATACGCGTACAATTCAATCGGGGTATGTATTTGTTGCGTTGCGTGGGGATACGTTCGATGGCCATGATTTTATTAATGCAGCTATTGAAAAGGGCGCCACTGCGGCTATCGTTGAAAATGGTCGCGCTGTAGAGGGGATTGTCTGTGTTGAAGTAGAGAATACGTTGAAAGCCTATCAAGATTTGGCGAATTATCATAGACGGCGTTTTCAAATTCCCGTAGTTGCTATTACGGGTTCATCTGGAAAAACGACAACAAAAGAGATGGTAGCAGCTGTTCTTGGTACAGAGTTTAATGTGTTAAAAACAGAAAAGAACTTCAATAATGAAATTGGTTTGCCTAAAACCTTATTGCAATTAACATCAGAACATGAGGCTTGTGTTGTAGAAATGGGGATGCGTGGGCTAGGTCAAATTGAAGAATTAGCCCTTATTGCAGAACCGACAATTGGCATCATTACAAATGTAGGAACTAGCCATATTGAATTGTTGGGTTCCCAAGAAGCCATTGCTGAGGCAAAGGGTGAATTAATTAGATGTTTAGGTCCCGATAGTGTGGCCATTCTAAATGAAGATGATCATTTCGTAAAGGCCATGAGTTCCATTGCAAAAGGAAAAACTGTTACTTATGGTATTCATAGCAATGCTACTGTGATTGGCAGTCATTTGCGCTATAAAAAAGATGGTATAAAATTTACCTGCAAATGTTATGACGAAGTATTTGATGTGTTCTTGCCGATGATTGGTGAGCATAATGTATATGATGCATTGGCAGCTATCGGAGCAGGTCGTGTGTTGGGCGTTAAATCCAGTAAGATAAAAAAAGGTCTTAGTGAATTTACAGGCACACCTATGCGTCAAGAAATTGTAGCCTTTGATGATATCGTTATTCTTAATGATGCGTATAATGCCAACCCATCTTCTATGAGTGAAGCAATTAAAGCATTGGGGCAACTGGAAGGTAAACGTAAAATAGCGATGCTTGGGGATATGCTTGAGCTTGGAGATTTTACGGAAGAAGGTCATCGCCAAGTGGGTAGATTGCTTGCAGAAGAAGGCTATAGTGTTGTATTTACCTTTGGTGATGCAGCCAATTTTATCGCTAAGGAAGCAAAGTTGGCAGGACTTGAAGTACATCGTTGTAATAGTCATCTCGAAATGGCAAATGCCTATAATGATATTCGTGAAAAAGGCGATGTTATATTGGTAAAAGGTTCCAGAGGTCTTAGAATGGAACGTGTTGTAGAAGAATTAAAAGAACGTGAATAAAAGGTGTATCGGCTGGCTTGGTCTAGCCGTAATGCCTATTTAAAGAATAGGGGAGTAATATGATTTACCACATTCTATTAGCATTTGTAGTGACTTTTATAATTACATTAGTGTTGGGCAAGGTTGGCATTCCTATGCTTAAATCTTTACATGCCCAACAAAGTATACGTGAGGAAGGCCCTGAAAGCCATCAAGCTAAGGCTGGTACGCCAACTATGGGCGGTGCTTTTATGATGCTTGCTCTTACGATTGGAGTGGCTATTTTTGCACCATGGAATGTGGCCACAGGCATGTTATTATTCCTTACTCTGGGTCATTGTTTACTCGGTTTCTTTGATGACTTTGTAAAAGCCGTAAAAAAACGTAATCTTGGTTTAACAGCAAAACAAAAATTGCTAGGTCAATTTATTTTAGCGGCTATTTTTTGCTATTTTATAACTGAAATTATGGTGCTTCCTACAACTTTGTGGATTCCTGTTATAGATGCTCATGTGCAATTAGGTTTTGCTTATTATATTTTAGCTTTCTTGATTATTGTAGGTGCTACAAATGCCGTGAATCTAACGGATGGGCTTGATGGTCTAGCTTCTGGTACGTCTGCAGTAGCAGCTATTGCTTTTTCTGTTATTGGTCTCATGATTTATTCCACAGAAAATTCTGTGGCTGCTGAAAGTGTAGCTTACTTTGGAGCTATTGTGACTGCTGTATGTCTTGGCTTCTTAGTATTTAATATAAACCCAGCTAAGGTTTTCATGGGGGACACTGGTTCTTTAGCCCTTGGTGGCGCTTTTGCAGGTATGGCGATTTTAACAAAAACAGAATTACTACTCGTGGTTATTGGTGGTATTTTTGTGATGGAAGCCTTGTCTGTTATTATTCAGGTTATTTCCTTTAAAACTCGTGGTGTTCGGGTGTTTAAGATGAGTCCAATTCACCATCATTTTGAGTTATCTGGCTGGTCCGAGCAAACCGTAGTAAACCGCTTCTGGTTTGGTGGTGCAGTTCTAGCCGTGTTAGGCGTTGTATTAGCTACTGTTACCCTTTAGTTTTGAAAAATAAATTACCTTAATTAATTTATGGTTAGAATGGGGAAAATACTTAACTTGAACGGCATTTAATGGTATTCTTATAAAATAAGGTAAATTTCGTTCTTACTTAGTATATTTGGGTGATAGAAATGGATTATGGAGAGAAAAACATTCTTGTTCTTGGCGCTGGTTCAAGTGGTATCGGTGCTGCATGGGTATTGGCACAATTGCATGCAAATGTCGTATTAAATGATTATAAACCTGTAGAATTTGAATCATCTACGCGTAAGAAATTAGATGATGCAGGTGTAACGATTATTACAGGTAGACAGGATAATAGTTTGCTTAATGGTGTCGATCGCATCGTTATCTCTCCAGGGATAGCCTTATCTATTCCTATTGTGCAAGAGGCGTTTAATCGTCATATAGAGGTAGTAAGTGAAGTTGAGCTTGCCTATGATGTTTGTAAATCACCTATTCTTGGCGTGACAGGGACAAATGGTAAAACTACGACCACAACATTGTTGACTCAAGTTATGGAGTCCACAGGATTGCCTATAAAAGTAGGTGGAAATATCGGTGATTCTCTCAGTGAAGCTGCTTTCAATATGCCTGAGGGTGGTTATTTAATCGCTGAATTATCAAGTTATCAACTAGAAACAATTAAATCTTTTTGTCCTTTAGGTGCCATTGTATTGAATGTAACGCCTGACCATTTAGCGCGCCATAAAACAATGGAAAATTATGCGGCTGCTAAAGCACGCATTTTTATGAACCAAAATGCTGAAAATTTTGTTGTTCTTAATGATGACGACCCTATTGTGGCAGCTATGAAAAAGGATGCACATAGTAAAATTCTTAGCATTAGCCAACACCATAAGGTTGAATGTGGTGCTTATTTTGAAGGAAATACTTGCTATGCCGTGTTAGATGGTAATGTTATTTCTGTAATTGATACAGAACAGATTCATATCAAAGGCGCCCATAATATTGAAAATATTTTATCCGTTATTGCCTTAACCTACGCTTTGGGTGTTGATGTAGAACGTATTAAGCGTACAATTGAAAATTTCCATGGTGTAGAACACCGTTTAGAACGTGTTACTACAATCCATGATGTAACATTTTATAATGATTCGAAAGCAACCAATACTGATTCTGTAGTAAAAGCATTGGATGCCTTTGATAAACCTGTTATTTTGTTGGCTGGCGGTCATGACAAAATGACACCTTTAGAAGATTTTATGAACGTAGTGAAGGAAAATACTAAAGAGGTCATTTTTATGGGTGAAGCTGCGGAACGTTTTGAATCAGTTGCTACAAAAGTTGGGGTAACGAATATTCATCGTGCTCAATCCATGAAGGAGGCCGTTGAACTAGGCTATAAATTAGCTGAGCCTAGTGATATTGTTTTGCTTTCACCAGCATGCTCAAGTTTTGACTGGTACAGTTGCTTTGAAGAACGGGGCGACGATTTTAAAAAATGTGTTAAAGAACTAGAGGAAAGGGGCTAAGGGAGTGAAACGAATCATTATTTCTGGCGGTGGCACGGGTGGTCATATTTATCCAGCCATTACGATTTACAAGGAAATTATGAAACAGCAACCTGATGCACAGGTCCTCTATGTAGGAACGAAACATGGGTTAGAAGCTGATTTAGTACCAAAGGAAAATATAGAATTTGTTACATTACCAGTACAAGGTTTACAGCGAAAACTGTCTTTAGGTACTTTAGTAACTATGGGGAAAACAGCGTATTCACTTATAAAGGCTAATTCTATTATTTCTAGCTTTAAACCTGATGTGGTTATTGGGACTGGTGGCTATGTATGTGGTCCTATCTTGATGGCTGCAGCTTTGCGTAATATTCCTACACTTATTCAAGAACAAAATGTAATTGCTGGCATTACTAATAAAATTTTAAGCCGTTTTGTAGATGTAGTTGCTGTTGGTTATAATGAAGCAGCAAAATCATTTGATAAGGCAAAGCAAGTTGTATATACAGGAAATCCAGTGCGTCCCGATGTATTGGTAGATTCTCGTGTAGAAGGTCGTAAGCATTTTGGTCTATCCGATGATATCTTTACGGTTCTTATTGCCGGTGGTTCTCGTGGAGCTAGAACTATTAATAATGCCATGATAGATGTTCATAAACATTTTCAGTGTAAGGACGGCATTAAATTAATTCATATTACCGGTAATGGGGAATATACATCAGTATTAGAAAAATTAGGAATTAATGATGGATCTGGTTTGGGGGAATCATCATTGATTTTGCCATATTTACACGATATGCCAAAGGCTTTAGCGGCTACTGATTTGGCTGTGTTTAGATCTGGTGCTATCGGTCTTGCTGAATTGGCAGTACGCGGTATTCCATCTGTATTGGTGCCATATCCATATGCAGCAGAAGATCATCAAACGTATAATGCTCGCATCTTTGTACAAGAGGGCGCAGCACATATGATTGTTGACAAGGTTTTGACGAGCCATGATTTGATTGGTGAAATTGAAATGTTTATGGCAAACCGTGAATTGTTAGCTCAAATGGGGGCTAGTGCTTTGCATTTAGGTAAACCAAATGCGGCTCATGATATTGCTGAACTAGCACTATCTATTGCGAAATAGTTAAGGAGAGTTATTATGTTAGAAGGTATCCATAAGATTCATCTCATCGGTATAGGTGGATCTGGTATGCGCGCCATTGCGAATATTTTAATTCAAAAAGGATATGAAGTATCTGGTTCTGATGTGAAAGAATCAGATGTTATTGAACGATTTAGACAAATGGGGGCTACCGTTCATATTGGTCATAATGCTGATTATGTGAATGGTGTAGATGCTGTAGTTCGTTCTACTGCTATTCGTGAAGATAATCCTGAAATTGTAGCGGCTAAGAAACAAGGAATCACTATTTTACATCGCTCTGATATTGTAAAAGCAGTATTGGATGTAACGAATGGTATCGCTGTAGCTGGTGCCCATGGAAAAACATCTACTACTTCTATGATAGGTCAAATTCTCGTAGAAAGTGCGATGGATCCAACGGTGATTATTGGTGGTGAAGTTGATTATTTAAAGGGGAGTAGTTGCTTAGGTGCTGGTGAATATTCTGTTGTAGAAGCAGACGAAAGTGACGGATCATTCTTAAAATTAAAACCAAAGACTATTGTTATCACTAATATTGAAGATGATCATATGGATCATTATAAGACAATGGATAATTTGCTTAATGCATTCTGTCAATTTGTTGAAACATTACCTATGGACGGTAAGGCTGTTGTATGTGGTGATAATGACAATATTCGTGACATCATGGGTAAGGTTAATCGCCAATTTATAACCTATGGTTTAGAAGAAACTAATGATTATGTGGCTAAAAATATTCATTACGAAGATAGCTCACTCGTATATGATGTAGTCCATAAGGGGGCCAACTTGGAGCGCATATCTTTGCGTGTACCTGGAAATCACAATGTACTGAATTCGTTAGCTTCCTTTATTGTGGCTCATGAATGTTGTCATGTTCCTGTTGCTTCTATTGTGAAAGCCCTTGGTAAGTTTATTGGTGCTAAACGCCGTTTCGAAACAAAAGGTCATGTAGCTGGCGTATGGGTTGTCGATGATTATGCTCATCATCCAACAGAAATTAAGGCTACTTTGAAAGCGGCAAAAGAATTAGAAAAACATCGTGTGATTTGTGTATTCCAACCACATCGTTATTCTCGTACATTTTTGTTGAAAGATGAATTTGCTACTGCTTTCACCAGTGCGGATGAAATCTATATGACAGATATCTATAGTTCTGGTGAAGATCCTATTGAAGGTATTGATGGTCATACTATCCCTAATGCTATTAGTGAAGCGACACAGCAACATGTAAATTATGTGGAAGATGTAAATGATTTACCTGCTATTCTTGCTAAAGTAGTTAGACAAAATGATTTAGTTATCACTATGGGGGCGGGATCCATTAATCAATATGGGCCAAAATTATTAGCATTATTGGAAGAAGGTTTACAATGAAAGATAAGCATATCATCGTATTAATGGGGGGGCCTTCTGCAGAAGCAGAGGTATCTCGTCGTACTGGCGCTGCTATTGCAGATGCTTTAAAAAGCAAAGGTTATCATGTATCTACATTGGAGTTAAATCCAAAAACTGTATTGCAAGATATTGAAAACTTGAAGGGTGATGTTGTATTCAATGCAATCCATGGCCGCTATGGTGAGGATGGCGCTTTACAAGGCGTTCTTGAAATGGCTGAAATTCCCTATACTGGATCAGGTATCATGGCTCATTCTGTGGGGATGAATAAAAAAGTAAGTAAGGATGTGTTTAAAGGTGCACATATCCCTACAGCAGAATCCATTTCTTATGATGGTAATTTGCAATCTAAAGAAGATATCATTAAACATATTGAAGATACTTTTTCCTTGCCAGTTGTATTAAAACCTGCTACACAAGGCTCTAGTATTGGCGTAACCATTGTAAAAGAACAAGATCAATTGGCTAAGGCCGTTACTGAGGCCCTTACATATGATCCAATTCTCGTAGTTGAACAGTTTTTAAATGGTCGTGAATTTACTGTATCAGTGCTTGATGGTAAAGCATTGGCAATCATTGAAATTCGTCCACACTCTGGTGAATATGATTATGCAAGTAAATACACAGCAGGGGCCACCGATTATTTGGTACCTGCACCAATTAGTGAAGACATGACAAAAGAGATGCAAGCTATTGGTGAACTTGTATATCGTGAAGTACAAGCGAGTGGCGCTATTCGCGTTGATGTTATGACTGATGATAAAGATAATATGTATGTATTAGAATATAATACAATTCCAGGGATGACTGCTACATCTTTAGTGCCTAAGGCAGCCAAGGAGATGGGCATTGATTTCCCTGAATTATGCGAAAAAATATTATTAACAGCAGGTTATGGGAAATTCTAAGAACTAATATATGTAAGGAGTGTAGTTATGGATGAGTTGAATCAACATCCACCCGCCTCAGAGTCAAAGGAGTCTGCTACTAATACTACGGAATTACTCCATGAGCAGGAGCATGATTCAATCTATAATGATGAACATAATTCAATCTATAATGATGAACATAATTCAATCTATAGAAATGAACGGGATTTTGCGCATAATCATGAGCGAGAATCAGTTCGTAATCATGAACGGGAGAAAGCAGAGGTTAGAAAGAAGTTTCTAAAAATAGGTGGTGTTGTAGCCCTAGTGTTAATTGGGTTATTTACACTTCCGATTCCGCTTGGTTCTATAAAGGTTGTTGGCTCTGATAAAGTGACTGTACAAGATGTTGAGGTTGCCGGTGATATTGGGGAACCGGTAAATATACTTCGCATCAATAGGGAAACATTACGAAATCGCCTATCTAAAGATCTTCGTGTTGAAGATGCTCAAATAAGTTATGAATTGCCATTGACTATGGTTGTTCGCATCGCTGAGCGAAAGGGGATTTCTGTTATACCCGCACAATTTGGATATTTAACATTGGATAAAAATGGGCAAGTTATTGCATCTGATAGTGTTATAGAAGATACGACGGTGCCGATGATTTCTGGTGTTAAAGGTGGTAATATACTATTAGGTGATGTGGTTACTGATAAGCCTATCGTTCAGGTTCTTGATTATCTGCGAGCTTTAGATGATGATACGTTTAAACAAATTGCAGAGGTTAATATTGGTGATCCTGATAATATATTGGTATATACCGTATCAGGAATACAAATTCGACTAGGTGATGGTACAAATCTTAAAGATAAAGCCGAGTTAACAGCTGCTATGTTAAAAGATTTGCCAGAAACACAAGGTAAGGTTGAATATATTGATGTTAATCCATCATCTCCATATATCAAGACTGATAGGATAACAGTGCAACCAAAATCTAATAAAAATAATAAATCTAAGCCAGACACCAGCCAATCTGACAAGACAGATACATCAAAACAAAATGATAATACGTCTAAATCAAAGCAAGACTAGTTATTGGCAGAAATAAAAAGGTGGAATAATGTTGTGAAACATGAACGATGGGCTATAGGTCTCGTTAGTTTTATATTAGGGTTTATGGTGGTAACCCAATATAAGATGACACAAGATAATATTGAAGAAAATATACGGTTGCAACGAACCGGTGATTTGGTGGCTCAGTTAAAGGATGCGGAACAAGAAAAAGACGCATTATTAAAACAAATAGACCAGTTAAGGGCTAATGGGAATGGTTCTGAGCCAGATGAATCCTTACGTAGAAAAGCAGCTTTAACTAATGTTAAGGGGCCTGGTGTAACCGTGTTGATAGAGGATAGTTCTAAACCGATTCAAAGTGGAGAAAATCCTAATTTATACGTAATTCACGATGAGGATATATTGCGTATTGTCAATGAATTGCGGGCCGGCGGTGCAGAAGCATTAGCTATTAATGATCAACGATTGATTGGTACTTCAGAAATTCGTTGTTCGGGGCCAACTATTACTGTTAATGGCAAAGTCTATGGTGCTCCGTTTACGGTTAAGGCCATAGGTGATCCGAAGACGTTAAATTCTGCATTAACCATGCGTGGTGGCATAGTGGACTCCTTAAAACATTGGGGAATAAAGGTGACTATAAAAGAAGAACAGTCTGTAGCAATTCCTGCTTTTACAGGTTCTTATAGGGAAGAACACCTACAATCTAATGAGTTAGGAGGTAAAGAATGAATATATACATCTTTGCTATTGTAGGTCTTATACTAGGTGTTGTGGTGGGATGGTTAACACCATTACATATTCCTGCAAGTTATGCTAACTATACATCTGTAGCTGTTTTAGCTGCGCTAGATGCCGTGTTTGGCGGTAGTAGAGCCGCTTTAGAACGGGTCTTTGATTTGAGCAATTTTATTACTGGATTTTTTTCCAATGTAATACTCGCAGTCGTGCTTGTATATGTAGGTGATTTAATTGGGATTAATTTATATTACGTAGCGCTTATTGGATTTGGGTTACGGGTGTTTATTAATCTAGCTGCGATACGCAAGAACATTATGACTAAACGATTCTAATAATTATGATTTGATTATAGTTGTAGTGGAAAGTTTTTAAATTATAGTGTAAAATAAATGTAATTGTTATAATTAACTCAGTATATAAATAGAAACATTCGAATTTATATTGACAAAATAGATAACGATAAGAGGAGGAAGTGCAATGTCTGATTTTGCAAATATTAAAGTTATTGGTGTAGGTGGCGGCGGTAATAACGCTGTTAATCGCATGGTTGAAAGCGATCTTAAAGGTGTTCAATTCTTGTCCGTTAATACAGAAAGCCAAGTGCTTGAATTATCCAGAGCGGATGTGGCTATTCAAATTGGCGAAAAAGTAACTAAAGGTCTTGGTGCAGGTGCTAACCCACAAATCGGTGAAGAAGCTGCTCAAGAAAGTCGCGAAGACATCATGAAGGCTCTTGAAGGTGCGGATATGGTATTTGTAACTGCTGGTATGGGCGGTGGTACAGGTACTGGTGCGGCTCCTATCGTTGCTGAATGTGCTAAAGAAGTTGGTGCATTAACTGTAGGTGTTGTAACTAAACCTTTCGCATTTGAAGGTAAACGTCGTCGTGCACAAGCTGAAAAAGGCATTGAGTTCTTAACTCAAAAAGTTGATACAATTATCGTTATTCCTAATGACAAATTGTTACAAGTTGTAGATAAAAAATGCTCTTTGTCCGATGCATTCCGTACAGCTGATGAAGTACTTCGTCAAGGTATTAAAGGTATTTCCGACTTGATTCAAGTTCCTGGTTTAATCAATCTTGATTTTGCAGATGTTAAAACTATCATGACTGAGCAAGGCGAAGCGTTGATGGGTATCGGTATTGGCGAAGGTGAAAACCGTGCTGCAGATGCTGCAAAAATGGCTATCAATAGTCCATTGTTAGAAACTTCTATCGATGGTGCAAAAGGTATCTTACTTAACATCACTGGTAGCTCCAACTTGAGCTTGTTCGAAATTAACGAAGCTGCTGAAATCATTTCCGATGCTGCAGATCCTGATGCAAACATTATCTTTGGTTCTGTTATCGACGAAAACTTGGGCGATAAAGTACAAATTACAGTTGTTGCAACTGGTTTTAACTCCAGTGCTAAGAGTGTACCAGAATTTGGTAAAACAACTACACGTCCAGCAAGTACATCTGCACCTACAAGCGGTATCCCTGATATCCCTGTATTCATGAAACGCTAATATTTAATATATATACTTATACAATATTAGAATAAAAGTAATATATTAAGACACATATTTATGTGTGTATAGGAGGTACAAATGAAAAAATTAGTATTATTATCTTTAGCTGCAACAGTAGTTGCTGGTAGTGCATTCGCTGCATCCGTGCCTGTAACTAAAATGAGTGATAATTCCACAAAAATTCAAGCTGATTATGCGTTCAATCAACGCGTATCTAATAGCGGTGGCATTAACAATGATGGCTTTGGCGTATCTTTAGAACATGATTTAAGCAATAAATCTGCTCTTCAATACTCTTATAGCAAAGTAAATGCTAAAAATGGCGATGTTAAAGATCATCAATTAGCATATGTTTACAAAGTACATCCTAATGTAAATATTTACGGTGCTGGTACAGCTATTCGTACACATGACACTGATTTAGGTCTTCAAGTTGGTGTAATTGGTCATATGCCTTTAACTGATAAAATCAATGGCTTTGCAAAAGCTGGTTGGGGTAATGATATTAAACACAGCTATCAAGTAGGTGCTCAATACGAATTAAAACCTAATATTGATTTGAACGTATACTATGGTATTGATAAATATAGCGTAGATAATAATGATAAAACTACAAAAGGCTTACATGCTGGCGTAGGTTATACATTCTAATCATAAGCAAATAAGTAAAACCACTCATCTTGGATGGGTGGTTTTTTGCATAAAAGATGCATTTTCTATACTTTATATTTATGTATACAATATTTTTCATGTATACTCATTGTATAAATGTATAAGTTTAGGTATGATAATGTTGTAATTGTTCTTTTTAGTTAGGATGGTGTATGCGATGACAAGTGTAGCAGCGAAACACGCAAAAGGTAAAAAATTAAAAGATGTAATCTTTGTAACGGCTGGACAAGCAGCAGAGGATACAAAGTTAAATGGTCGTGAACTTGTTGTAAATGGTACATTAGGTGCTATTTATGATGAAGAAGGCAAATTAGTGTTCTTAAAAACTGTTAAGGAAGAATATTTAAACTTATCTGATACTGAACATATTGGTTATGCTCCTATTGCTGGTATTCCAGAATATTTAGAAGGTGCGGAAAAGGAATGTTTTGGCGATTCTCGTCCAGATGGTTTTATCCGTAGTATTGCTACTTCTGGTGGTACCGGTGGTATTCATCATTTAGTACATAACTATACAGAACCTGGCGATGAAGTGTTAACAGCAGATTGGTATTGGGGTGCGTATCGTATCATTTGTAGTGATAATGGACGTACGCTTGTAACATATTCTTTATTTGATGAACATAATAACTTTAATCATGATGCTTTCCAACATCGTGTTAAGGAATTAGCTGCTAAACAAACGAATGTTGTAATTCTATTTAATACACCAGGGAATAATCCGACTGGTTACTCTGTAGAGGATAAAGATTGGGACTCCATTCTTAACTTCTTGAAAGAATTAGTTGCTATTGGTCGTAATAACGTTATTATCGGTGTTGATGTAGCTTATCTAGATTATTCCGGTGGAAAGGAGGAAGTGCGTGCATTCTTCAAAAAAATGGGCAACTTGCCTAAGGAAATCCTTGTTTGTGTATGCTATAGCTTATCTAAAGGCTTCACAATGTATGGTCAACGTGTAGGTGCTATGATTGGTATTTCTTCTGATGAAGAGATTGCAGATGAATTCTTAGAAGTGAATAAATCAACTAGCCGTGCTACATGGTCAAATATTTGTCGCCCTGCTATGCGTGCTATGGCTAATATTGTATCTGATCCTGATAAATTTAAAGCCTATGAAGAAGAACGCAATTCATATTATCAATTAATTCGTGATCGAGCTGATATCTTTAAACAAGAGGCGGCAAAAGTAGGATTGCCTATGTTGCCATATCGTGGTGGTTTCTTTATCACGATCCCAACAGATTCCGGAACAGCAATTTGCGAAGAGTTAAAGAAAGAACATATTTATGTTATTGCTTTAGGCAACGGTATTCGTATTGCCGCCTGTGGTATCCCTAAATTCCAAATGAAGGGGTTAGCAGGGAAAATCTATGATGCTATGAAGCGATTAGGAAAACTATAAAGATATAAAATGCAA
This sequence comes from Veillonella tobetsuensis, assembly GCF_002959935.1. Taxonomy (NCBI): domain Bacteria; kingdom Bacillati; phylum Bacillota; class Negativicutes; order Veillonellales; family Veillonellaceae; genus Veillonella; species Veillonella tobetsuensis. The sequence continues at coordinate 535,389 of NZ_PPDF01000012.1, read as the reverse complement.
AAAGGCACTTCAGTATTTTGAAGTGTCTTTTAGTGTTAGTGAATATCTTTATGTTCTTTAATATCTTGATCTGCTTCTTTAGCTAAACTTTCTAGTGCGCGCTTAGGTGCAGTTCGTTCACCTGTTTTTGGATCAACAAATTCAACGCGATCTAAGGTGTTTGTGATTTGTCCTTTAATAAAGCCTAAATAGATGTTATATAGCTCTTTCTTTTCGGCTAATTCTTCAGGTGTGAGTTCTTGACCTGATTTTTTCTTAGCTGCTAGTTCATTTATACGTTTTAATGTATCGTTAATATTGCTCATAATTGCCTCCTGTATTCTATATTAGAATAACATAATTTATTATAACATAGAACTTAATGTATACGTATGGTAAGATATAGATTATACGAGTTCGTACTTTCACAAGTGAGAAAGGAGTTTATCGTGCGTGTTACGAAAGCAATAAAGGCAGAGCAATTAGCATTGTTAGAAGAACATTATTTTGATGCTAAACCTGCCCTTGAATATACAAATGAATTTGAATTATTAGTGGCTGTTGTTTTATCTGCACAGTGTACAGATGAAAGAGTAAATATTGTCACAAAACGATTGTTCCCAGCATTAAATCATCCGGCTAAGATGCTAGAGATTGGTGTTACAAAACTAGAAACTCTTATCAAGGATTGTGGTTTGTATAAATCAAAGGCAAAGAATTTGATTGCCACTTGTCAGATATTGGTAGAACAATATCATGGAGAAGTGCCACGTGAGTTTGATCAACTCGTTAAATTGCCTGGCGTGGGTCGGAAAACAGCAAATGTTGTAGTGTCTGTATTGTTTGGTACACCTGCTATCGCTGTAGATACTCATGTGTTTCGTGTGTCGAATCGATTAAAATTAGGTATTGCTAAGACACCGGAAGAAATGGAACAAAAATTACAAAAGGCTATACCTAAGGAAAAATGGGCGGCTACGCACCATTGGCTTATTTATCATGGCCGACGTGTCTGCAAGGCGCGTAAACCACTATGTGAAACTTGTTTCTTAAATCATCTTTGTCCATCAGCAGGAAAGGTTTAATATGAAAAAGAATAATGAAGAACTAATTGCTCTTTGTGCTCAATATGGCATTGAGGGTATTGATATTGTTAATGAATTAATGCGTTTTAAAGTGTTAGATCAATTGCTCTCTAGCAATGCTAGCTCTCGTGAGTGGGGTGTTACACCTGAGGATTTATATGCGTTAGCTGAAAAATCTACGGTTGATTCTTTTGGCTCAGTTCCTTATGATTTGAATACATTTCGTGCCTTGTATGGTCCGTCGTTTACGGTAGAACTTTTTGACTTCATTAGTGATACAGGTATTTTAGATGGTCTTGATGTAGGAGCTATGTGGGAGACGCCTGTTCGTGAAAATATTGAAGCTCATAGTAAAACAGGGGAACTCGTCCTTTATGCTTATGTAGAGGAATATGCTGGGATGATAGAAGAAATCTTGCAATCCTATGAGGATAAAAAGGTTGTACTTTATACAGCATCTCCTGTATGTTATAGTATTATTTCTCGATTGTACCCAATGGCTCAAATTATTAATCAATGGCCTCATCGCAGCTATTTTGATCATATCTTTACAGGTACGGTTGGTATGTTCCAATCTTCTGAAGATATCGTAGAAGAGGTAGCTAATGGTTTGCATAATTTAGTACCGGAAGGTACCGCTCAATTATTCTTACCTGCTACGATGGCTCAAAATCAATTAGGCTTAAATAATATGGCTTTACAATTCTTTTTGAATCAAAAGCGTGTGGAGTCTATTCGTGAATGGGTTCCTTTGGGGGCTTATGAAATTACTTATGGCAAGTATGATGTTAAAAAGATGCGTGTAGGCCTTCAAGAACGAGTAGGTGATGAATGGAAAGCTATTAATTATATTCCATTGCCTCATGGTGTATTTGCTCAATTACCAGTATTTACTGTATTAAATTATGGCTTATCCTTACGCTCTATCTTATTACCTGGCGGTCAAACTGATGTTGCCTTGGGTCAGGATGGTATTTATTGTCTTGATGGTCGTGTATCTGAATTAGGAAGAGCAGCTCTTCGCGAGAATGGTGCCTACTATTTAGCATTTACTCGTCATAGTGACCATGTAGATGTGGCATTAGGTACAGATATACCTAAATCTGGTGTATATTGGATGTTCCCAGATGCAGAATTAGCTTACATGTGGTACACATACTTCTCTAGCACTATTGGACAAACCTTGATACAAGAAATCTCTATGCTCGTTCAAACAGAAGAATCCTTTGGGTATATGCTGAGCAGCGTGCGTCGTCGTGTACTCGATGTGAAGGACGAAGCGTTGTTAGTTAATGCAGTTCAATCTATTGATACAGCATATAATGAAGCTATTAATGCTGCACGTGCATCTTGGCAAGAGAATATAAACTCCTTAGGCGCTGATGTTATGCCTCCAACAGTTTCTATTGATATTGAAGATTACAGTGACTATAAAAAATAATTGTCAATATAGATAATTTAGTTTACAATATATCGTATCTGTTTTAGAACTAAGAAAATAAACTTGACACATAGTGTACACTGTAATTAGGTGAGGAGGGAGGCAAGAATGGCTGTTATTAATTTCGAGATTTTCAAAGTTATCGGTACATTATCTGAAGATAAAGATGGCTGGAAAAAACAACTTACATGTACAAGCTGGGGAAAATATAATCCTAAATTTGACCTTCGTGCTTGGGATAGCGAATATACAAGCATGAAAAAAGGGATTACTCTTTCCTTAGAAGAATTGATTGCATTGCGCAATCTTTTAAATGAAAGTGATTTAGAAACTATTTTGGCGGAAGCGATTGAAGAAAAACAGGCTTCTAAAGAGTAGTTTCTTGATTTGTGCGTCCTATCGTGCTATAATCTATAAGAATAATATTGATTGCTGGAAAGAGGTGTATAGAATGAAACAAGGTATTCATCCAGACTATAAAGAAGCTACAGTTACTTGCGGTTGTGGTAACACATTCAAAACTGGCTCTGTAAAAGAAGACCTTCGTGTAGACGTTTGCTCCAAATGCCATCCGTTCTTCACTGGTCAACAACGTGCGGCTCAAGCTCGTGGTCGTATCGAACAATTTAACAAACGTTACGGTAAATAATAGTTTATGTAGCGAAACAATTATTGGCAGGGCTTTGGGCTCTGCCTCTATTTGTTTATGAAAGGAAATCCGTTGGCAAAAGAACGTATTAAGAAGTTCGTTGGTGGACAGGCAGTTATTGAAGGCGTCATGATGCGTGGGCCAGGATATACGGCAACAGCTGTACGTGAACCTTCTGGTTCTATTGTGGTGCAAAAGGAAGCAACAACGTCCATTCAAGATCGATATCCTATATTAAAGAAACCATTTTTACGAGGCTGTGTTGCCTTATATGAATCTCTCGTTATCGGAATGAAGGCATTATCCTTCTCTGCAAAAGCAGCTGGTGATGAAGAGGAAGAAATGTCTAATAGTGAAATTGTCATAACCATGATTTTTTCAACTCTATTTGCAATTGCTTTGTTTGTAGCCCTTCCTACATTTGTAGTTAAATTTATTCCTGGTATTCAAGATAATCACTTTATTTTGAATCTTGTGGAAGGTGCTATACGGTTGGCTCTGTTTTTACTCTATATTTGGGGCATTGGTTTAACAAAGGATATACAACGCGTATTCCAATACCATGGAGCAGAGCATAAGACCATTCATGCTTATGAAAATAATCTACCATTGACCGTAGAAAATGTGCGTATTCAATCTCGATTACATCCGCGATGTGGCACGAATTTTCTTCTCATTGTAATGGTAGTTAGTATATTTGTATTTGCCTTTTTAGGCTGGCCTAATTTACTAGAACGCATCGTATCACGCGTGTTGTTGATGCCTGTTGTAGCAGGTATTGCCTATGAATTCATTCGTTTTGCAGGACGTAGTGAAAGCTCTTTTGTGAAATCTCTTGTTAAACCTGGTTTAGCATTGCAATATATGACGACTAGAGAACCAGAAGCAGATCAAATAGAGGTAGCAATTCGCGCATTAGAGGAGGTACGTCCTCCAGAAGAAGATGCTTATGAAGATGATATACATTAAGATTGAGGTTACATATGTTAGTAGATAAATTACAAGTCATCGAAGATAAATTTATGGATCTTGAGCAGCGCATCAGTGATCCTGAAGTTATTGCACGTCAAGATGAATGGCGTAAATTGACACGCCAACATTCTCAACTATCTGAAACTGTAGAAACATTTAGAGAATATAAAAAGGTTCTTCAAGGCCTTGAAGAGGCTATGGAAGTTATCGAAGATAAATCGATGGATGAAGAGTTCCGTGAAATGGCTCAAGAAGAGTTAAAAGAATTAAAGCCACAAAAAGAGGAATTGGAAGAAAAGTTACAAATTCTCTTGCTACCAAAAGATCCTAATGATGATAAAAATATTATCATTGAGATTCGTGGTGGTGCTGGCGGTGATGAAGCAGCTTTGTTTGCAGGTGATTTATTCCGCATGTACACAAAATATGCAGAAAGCCAAGGCTGGCGCTGTGAAATCATCGATTCTAATGTACCAGAACTCGGTGGATTTAAAGAGGTTGTTTTCTCTGTAGATGGGGAAAGTGTATACTCTAAGATGAAATTCGAGTCCGGTGTACATCGTGTACAACGTGTACCAACAACAGAAACACAAGGTCGCGTACATACATCTACCGTAACCGTAGCGGTATTGCCAGAAATGGAAGATGTAGATATCGAAATTAATGATAAAGATCTTAAAATTGATACATATTGTGCTAGTGGCGCTGGTGGTCAGCACGTTAATAGAACAGAATCTGCTGTGCGTATTACACACTTACCATCTGGTATTGTTGTAGCGTGCCAAGATGAACGGTCTCAGCTTAAAAATAAGGATAAAGCTATGCGTGTATTGCGTGCCAAATTACAAGACCAAGCTGAACAAGAGGCTCAAGCTAGCATGGCTGCGGATCGTAAGAGCCAAGTCGGCACTGGTGATCGAAGTGAACGTATTCGTACGTATAACTATCCACAAGGCCGTGTAACAGATCATCGTATTAACTTAACACTCTATAAATTAGATGCTGTGTTAAATGGCGATCTTGATGAAGTAATTCAAGCCTTAAATGCTGCAGATCAAGCAGCTAAAATGCAGGAGGCTAACACAAATGCATAAGGAGATTTGGACAATCGGTCGTATTCTCCAGTGGACAGAGCAGTACTTTCAAAGCAAGGAGATGGATACACCTCGACTTGATGGGGAAGTACTGCTTTCTCACGTTTTAGGCAAAAATCGTATTTATTTATATACGAATTATGATCAACCCCTAGAGCAAGAAGAACTTGATCGATTTCGACCATTAGTTATTGAGCGTGCCAAAGGTTATAGTGTGGCATCCTTGACAGGGAAAAAGGATTTTATGGGACTTACCTTTGCCGTTAATGATAAGGTCTTAATTCCACGTCCTGATACGGAAACCTTAGTGGAGTATGTATTAGGTGCTTATCATCAGCAAGATTCTATTCGAATTCTTGATATGTGTACCGGCCCTGGGACAATTTTATTGAGTCTTTTACATTACCTGCCTGCTGCAACAGGTGTAGGTTTAGATATTTCTAGAGATGCACTCATAGTGGCGAATCAGAACCAAGAGTCTTTTAAATTAGAAAATCGCAGTGAATTTTATGAGTCAGACATGTTTTCTTATTTAGAAAATCATGGTGAACTTTTTGATGTAATTGTGTCTAATCCTCCATATATTCGTTTAGAGGATAAAAAAATCTTGTCTTCTGATGTTCTTAATGAACCTCATATTGCATTATTTGGTGGTGAAGATGGTCTTGATTTCTATCGACAACTTGCTAATCAATGTCAGCATTATCTTAAACCTCATGGTTTAGTGGCCTTTGAGGTAGGGTATGATCAGGCCGATGAGGTAAAATGTTTATTAGACGCAACTGGTTTATATAGAGAAACAGCCTTTGTAGCCGATTTATCTGGTATCAATCGTGTTGTAACGGCACGTGTGAAAGGATGAGATTGTGGAAACTAAGATTATTAGTGAACTTACAACAGAAAATTTACACTTAGTTGCAGAATCTTTGCGTCGTGGTGAGGTTGTTGCTATTCCTACAGAAACCGTATATGGTCTCGGTGCTAATGGGCTTGACGAGGCGTCTATGGATAAGATTTATGCCGCTAAAGGACGTCCCTCAGATAATCCATTAATATTACATGTACCAAATGCTGACAGTATTAAGCCTCTTGTGAAAGAGATCCCCGATACGGCATATAAATTAATTGATGCCTTTTGGCCGGGGCCGTTGACGATTACCTTACCAAAATCTGACCTAGTACCTGATCGTGCTACTGGAGGATTAGATCGAGTTGCACTACGGTGTCCTGATCATGATATTTGTCGTGAAGTATTATCTTTAGCGGGGGTTCCAATTGCAGCCCCTAGTGCTAATATTTCAGGTCGCCCAAGTCCGACTACGGCACAGGCTGTATATGATGATATGAACGGTCGCATTCCTTATATTGTAGATGCAGGAATCTGTACAATTGGTGTCGAATCTACAGTTGTGGAGGTTCGAGAAGATGGTGTAACCATATTAAGACCTGGTGGTATCACTAAAGAAATGCTAGAGACTGTAGTAGAGAACGTGGTATATGATCCCTTTTTATCATCTCAAAATGAAGCACCAAAGGCGCCAGGTATGAAATATAAACATTATGCTCCTGATGCTCCTATGCGTGCCTTTATAGGGACTCCAGCTGATGTAGCAGATGCTTTTACAAAGGTTATTCGGGAACAAGAAAATAATCGAGGTGCATTCCTTGTTAGTGAAGAAACATACGATCTACTAAAGGGCAATGTGCAGGGCGAATTTCACGTATACGGACATCATGGTGATGCAGTTAGATTAGCCCATAATTTTTATAAATCATTACATTATTTTAATGAATGTGGTGTAGACTATATTTTGGCAGAAGGCGTTGAAAATTCAGGCCTTGGTGTAGCCGTAATGAATCGAATGGACAAAGCTTGTGGTGGACAGATTATCTATTTATAAGTAATTATGTAGAATTTATTATGTCCATTCATAATAGAAAAATGTCTTTACATATTGGATGTATTTGCTATAATGTATAAATAGCCACAAATATTGTGGTAGTAAGGATGTTATTATGAATATTTTATATGTATGTACTGGTAATACCTGTCGAAGTCCTATGGCAGAAGGTATTACGCGGGCTTTAGCAAATGAGCAAGGTCTAGATGTGAATGTGTTTTCAGCTGGATTATTTGCTGCCTATGGTGCTAAGCCTACAGAACAAGCTGTGATTGCGATTCAATCTATCGCTGATATTTCTGGTCACGAATCAAGACCTCTTACCATGGATCTTGTAAATAAAGCGGATTTAATTATTGGTATGACACAGGATCATAAATCCGTGTTGCTTCGTCAATTTCCCTTTGAGGAATATAAAATTAAAACGCTTGCTGATTGGGGGCATGGTGCTGGGGACGTGGTAGACCCATTTGGTTCAGATCAAGTAGTGTATAATCAATGTGCTGAGCAGATTTATAATCTTGTAAAAGCCGGGTTAGCGTCATCTAAAGAATAGGAGATAGGGCTATGAAAATTGCTGTTGGTTGTGATCATGGTGGATTACATTTAAAACAAGAAATTAAGGAATTATTATCTACATTAGGGCATGAAGTGGAAGACTTTGGTACACATAGTACAGAGTCTTGCGATTATCCTGATATCGCTGAACCCGTAGCTCATGCTGTTGTAGATGGTACCGCAGATCGAGGTATTTTAATTTGTGGAACAGGCATTGGTATTGGCATTGCTGCCAATAAGATTGCTGGTGCTCGTGCTGCTTTATGTCACGATACTTTTTCCGCTCATGCCAGTCGTGAACACAATAATGCAAATATTCTCACTATGGGGGAACGGGTTATTGGACCAGGCCTTGCCAAGGATATTGTTACGATTTGGTTAAATACCGAATTTGAAGGTGGGCGTCATGCACGTCGTATTGAAAAAATTTCTGCTCTTGAAAAATAATACATCATTACTTAACTAGTTATTACATTATATTTACATATGTTTTAAGGAGGATTCCTATGAGTTTCTTAGCAAAACAAGACCCTAATATTAAAGCAGTTATCGATCAAGAATTAATGCGTCAACGCGATAAATTAGAAATGATTGCTTCTGAAAATATCGTATCCCAAGCCGTTATGGAAGCTCAAGGTAGTGTATTAACTAACAAATACGCTGAAGGTTACCCTGGTAAACGTTATTATGGTGGTTGCGAACATGTGGACGTTGTAGAAACATTGGCTATTGAACGCGCTAAACGCTTATTCGGTGCAGAACATGCGAATGTACAACCACATTCTGGGTCTCAAGCTAACTTTGCTGTATATTTTGCTATGTTAAAACCTGGTGACACTATTGTGGGTATGAATTTGTCCCATGGTGGTCACTTAACACATGGCTCTCCTGTAAACGTGTCTGGTACATATTTCAATGTTGTTCCTTACGGTGTAAATGCTGAAACACAACAAATTGATTATGATGAATTCCGCAAAATCGTGTTAGAATCAAAACCTAAATTGATTATCGCTGGTGGTAGTGCGTATAGCCGTCAAATCGATTTCAAAAAAATGGCTGACGTAGCTCATGAAGTTGGCGCAATCTTTATGGTTGACATGGCTCACTTTGCTGGTCTTGTAGCTGCTGGTTTACATCCAAACCCTGTAGAATACGCTGATATCGTAACAACTACAACACATAAAACATTGCGTGGCCCACGTGGTGGTATGATCTTGTGCAAAGAAGAATATGCAAAAGCTATTGATAAATCTGTATTCCCTGGCATCCAAGGTGGTCCTTTGATGCATGTAATCGCTGCTAAAGCAGTTGCTTTTGGTGAAGCATTACAACCAGAATTCAAAGAATATGCAGAGCAAGTTATCAAAAATGCAAAAGTATTGGCTGCTGAATTAATGGCTAAAGGTTTAACTATCGTTTCTGGTGGTACTGATACACATGTTATGCTTGTAGACGTGCGTAACACTGGTTTAACTGGTAAAGAAGCAGAACATCTGTTAGATGAAATTGGCATTACTGCTAATAAAAATACAATTCCATTTGATCCAGCAAGCCCATTTGTAACAAGTGGTGTTCGTTTAGGTACGCCTGCATTGACTACACGTGGTCTTAAGGAAGATGATATGAAAGAAATTGCTGACATTATTGCAGTTGTATTGCAAAATCCAGAAGATACAGCTAAACATCAAGATGCAGCAAAACGCGTAGTAGCATTATGTGAAAAATACCCATTGTATCCTAACTTATAATTTCTAGGATGGATATTGTTTAACTGAATTAAAGGTGAGCGAGAGCTATTCTCGCTCACCTTTTTTGTGCATATATTGGATATATTTATATGGCAAGATTTGTAAATATGTGATAGAGTATGTATGAATAGATAAAGACTGAGATAGAGAAGCTCAGGGTCGGATTATATAATAGGGGGCACAATCATGAACGTTAATGTTATGACACATCCATTGATTCAACACAAGGTTACGTTGATGCGTGATGTACAAACAGGTTCAAAAGATTTCCGCGAGTTATTAGATGAAATTACATTGTTGATGGGGTATGAAATCACTCGTAATTTACCGTTGGAAGATGTAGAGGTGCAAACACCATTAACAAAAATGACGGGTAAACGCATTGCAGGTAAAAAACTAGGAATCATCCCAATTTTGCGCGCTGGTCTTGGTATGGTGAATGGTATGCTTAGCTTGATTCCAACAGCTAAGGTTGGTCATGTAGGTTTATATCGTGATCCAGAAACATTAAAACCTGTTGAGTATTATTGCAAATTACCTACTGATGTGGGAGAACGTGACTTTATCGTTACAGATCCAATGCTTGCTACTGGTGGTAGTGCGGCTGCAGCGATTACGTTGTTGAAAGAAAAAGGTGCTAAGAGCATTAAATTGATGTGCCTTGTTGCAGCTCCTGAAGGTGTAGAGGTTGTTAATAAAGAACATCCAGATGTACCTATTTATGTAGCAGCTCTTGATGAAAAATTGAATGACCATGGTTATATTTTACCTGGTTTAGGTGATGCAGGAGACCGTATCTTCGGTACAAAATAATTTAATGGCTAGTATTGAAATAATATCCTGTTTATAAATAAAAGACGCCCGAAAGGGCGTTTTTTACTTGAATAAAGTTGTAATAAGGTATAAAATAATTATGTAGAAGTATTTTTTTATTTATGGTGGGACTGATTTCGTTTGTATGGGACGAATATCGTTACTCTTGTCAAAGGGTAAAGGAGGAACCCTATGAATGAGTTGTTAATGGTATGCGAGCGTATAGCACCAGAATTGATGACAGTCTTAAAGGATCGCTACAAGTTATTGAGTCACTTAGCCTATGAAGAGCCTCTTGGTCGTAGAAGTCTGGCAGCGGCGACAGATATTTCTGAACGTGCTGTGCGGTCTCATGTTGACGCCTTGCGTGGCAATGGATTAGTAGAGATTTCTAAGCCGGGGATTTACTTGAGTGCTGAAGGCAGAGACTTAGTTCCTAAATTGAGAGGCATCCTACATGAATATGAGCGTGTTGGTGAATTAGAACAACAGTTGAAACATGCACTACATATCGATGATGTCATTATTACACCTAGTGAAGGTTCATTAATGCTCAAGCGATTAGGATTTACAGCTGCTAAGGTAGTACAACGGATGGTTACAGATGGTTCTGTCGTAGCCGTTAGTGGTGGTAGTACTATGGCGGCAATGGCTGATGAAATGCCTAGTAGTGTATTACACCCTATTGTTGTACCGGCCCGTGGGGGTGTTGGTGAAGTAGTCGAATATCAAGCGAATGTAATCGCCTCTGTATTAGCAGAACGATGGCACGGTTCGTATAAGATGCTGCATTTACCTGATGGGTTGTCAAAGGATTCATTGGACATGCTTGTAACATTGGAACCACAGATTAAGGAAATTAGCGAAGTGATTCACAGGACTGATATATTGGTTTTTGGTATTGGTCAGGCGCTTCATATGGCTGATGTGCGACATATACCAGACGGTGTACGTCAACAATTAGTGGACGGCAATGCTGTAGGTGAAGCATTAGGCCAATATTGCTCTATGGATGGTTCCATTGTATATGCGACGAACAACATAGGGCTTTCATTAAGGGATATAGTAAATATACCGCATGTCGTAGCTGTAGCAGGTGGCTTTGATAAAGCTGGTGCTATTATCAGCGTTATGAGGTCTTGTAAAAAGGGAATCCTCATAATAGATGACCAAGCAGCAGAAGGTATGCGCCAATTATTAAATATTCCTGCATTATAATTTAGTTTATTATTTTTAGTATTATATAGTTCTTTTGAGGAGGACAAAACAATGGCAGTTAAAGTTGGTATTAATGGTTTCGGTCGTATTGGTAAATGTGTAGTACGTGCGGCAATTAATAATCCAGATGTTGAAGTTGTGGCTATCAATGCTACTGGTGATAATGAGGGTACTGCATTATTGTTAAAATACGATTCCGTACATGGTACAATCCCTAATGAAGTAACATTTGACGATGAAAATATTTATGTAGATGGCAAAAAAATCCGCGTATTCCATGATCGTGATGCTTCTAAATTGCCTTGGTCTGAAGAAGGCGTTGAAATCGTTATGGAATGTACTGGTAAATACCGTGATGCAGAAGAAGCAAAAGTTCATTTAGAACAACCTACAGTTAAAAAAGTGTTGATTTCTGCACCTGGTAAAAACGAAGACTTAACAATGGTTATGGGTGTAAACCAAGATATGTATGATCCTGCAAAACATCATATTATTTCTAATGCATCTTGCACAACAAACTGCTTGGCTCCATTTGCTAAGGTATTATGCGATGAATTTGGCATCAAACGCGGTATGATGACTACTATTCATTCCTATACTAATGACCAAAAAATTCTTGATGCACGTCATAAAGACCCTCGCCGTGCTCGTGCAGCAGCTATGTCCATCATTCCTACAACAACTGGTGCAGCAAAGGCTGTTGCTAAAGTATTGCCTCAATTAAAAGGTAAATTAGATGGTTTTGCATTGCGCGTTCCTACACCAGATGTATCCGCTACAGATCTTGTTTGCGAACTTGAAAAACCTGCTACAAAAGAAGAAATCAATGAAGCATTCCGCAAAGCAGCAGCTGGTGAATTAAAAGGTATCCTAGGCGTATCTGATGTGCCATTGGTATCTTGTGATTTTAGCTCCGACCCTCGTAGTTCTATTGTTGATGCTGATTTGACAATGGTTATGGATGGCAACATGGTGAAAGTAGTTTCTTGGTACGATAACGAATGGGGTTATTCTGAACGCCTTATCGATATGGCAGCTTTCGTAGCTAGCAAAGGTCTATAATTGGAGGAATTTCTAGGATGAAACTAACCATTTTAGATATGAATGTAGATAATAAACGCGTATTTGTACGTGTTGATTTTAATGTACCTATGAAGGATGGTGTTATCACTGATGACACTCGTATCCGTGGTGCATTAGAAACAATCAAATATTTAATCGACCATAATGCTAAGGTCATTCTAGCATCTCACTTTGGTCGTCCAAAGGGTGAACGTAAACCGGATATGACATTAGCTCCTTGTGCTAAACGTTTATCTGAACTTATCAACAAACCAGTTGCATTTGTAGATGATTGCGTTGGTCCTAAGGTTGAATCAGCTGTTGAAGCATTACAACCTGGCGATGTATTGATGCTTGAAAACTTGCGTTACCACAATGAAGAAACTAAAAACGATCCTGAGTTTGCTAAACAATTAGCCTCTCTTGCTGATGTAGCTATCAATGATGCATTTGGTGTATCTCATCGTAATGCAGCATCTGTAGTTGGCATTGCTGATTACATCCCTATGGGTGCAGGTTTCTTACTTAAAAAAGAAATTGATGCACTAAGTGCAGCTGTAGTACATCCAAAAACACCTATGGCTGCCATTATCGGTGGTGCTAAGGTAACAGATAAGATTTCTGTTATTTCCAATCTATTACCTAAGGTAGATGTTATGATTATCGGCGGCGGTATGGCGAATGCTTTCATTAAGGCTCAAGGCTGTAACATCGGTAGTTCCTTATATGAAGATGGTCAAGATGCTATCGCTACAGATTTAGTTATGGAAGCACGCGTTGCAGGTGCTAGATTATTGACACCTGTAGATGCTGTAGTAGCTGATGCTTTTAGCAACGATGCAAATACTAAAATCGTTGATGTTGATCAAATCGAAGATGGCTGGATGATTTTAGATATCGGTCCTAAAACACGTGAACTCTATACAGAAGCATTGGCTAATATGAAAACAATCATTTGGAATGGTCCTATGGGCGTATTTGAAATGGAAAAATTCGCTGCTGGTACTAATGCAGTGGCAAAAGCTGTAGCCGAATCTGATGCTATGACCATCGTTGGTGGTGGCGATTCCGTAGCTGCTATTGAAAAAAGTGGTTTAGCAGATAAAATTAGTCATATTTCGACAGGTGGCGGTGCCTCCCTTGAATTATTGGAAGGTAAGGTTTTACCAGGTATTGCTGCCTTAACTGAGGCATAATATGAGAAAACAAGTTATTGCAGGAAACTGGAAAATGAATGGAACCATTGCATCCGGATCAATCCTGATAGAAGCATTTACTAGTTTCTTAGGTGATAAAGACTTGGACTGTGAGATTGTTGTATGCCCTCCTTTTACTGCGCTTGAGAGAGCTGTGTCGTTAACAAAAAATACACAGGTCAGCGTAGGGGCTCAAAATATGGATTATCATGATGCAGGTGCATTTACTGGTGAGGTTTCTCCTCTTATGTTAATGGAGATTGGTGTTTCCTATGTAATTATTGGACACTCTGAACGACGTGAATATTATGGTGAAACTGATGCGATGGTGAATGAAAAAATTAAGAGTGCTTTTTTCCATAGCTTACAACCCATCGTATGTGTTGGTGAAAGCCTTGAACAGAGAGAAGCTAATGAAACAATATCTTTCATTCATGGACAATTAAAACGTGCATTGCAAGATATTCCAGCGGATCAAGTAGAAAAACTGATTATTGCTTATGAACCGATTTGGGCTATTGGAACGGGTAAAACGGCAACTGCAGATCAAGCAGAGGAAGTATGTAAATCCATTCGTGAATATATTGCTAAATTATATACACCAAATGTGGCGGACTTGGTTCGCATTCAATATGGTGGTAGCGTAAAAGCTAATAATGCGCGTGAAATTTTAAGTGAGCCTAATATTGATGGCGCCCTTGTTGGAGGCGCTTCACTGATTGTTGATGAATTTACAGAAATAATCATGGCGGCTCAAGAATTAAGTAACTAATATACTAGAGGTATAAATATGGCAAAATTACAGGCGCCCGTAATGCTAGTCATCTTAGATGGCTTTGGTATGGGGGACCAAACAGATACGACGAATGCCGTAGTACAAGCAAAACCAAGTTATTTTAATTACTTGTGGGATACGTATCCTCATTCAACATTACAAGCTTCCGGTCTTGCAGTCGGTTTGCCAGAAGGGCAAATGGGTAATTCAGAAGTTGGGCATCTCAATCTTGGTTCAGGCCGTATTGTATATCAAGACTTAACGCGTATTACAAAGGACGTAGAGAGTGGCGAGTTTTATAAAAAGCCTGTAATAAAAGAGTTATACAGCCAAGCAAAAAGTGGTAAATTACAAATTATTGGCCTCGTATCTGATGGCAATGTACATTGCTCCTTAGAACATATTAAGGCTGTTATTGCTGGTGCTAAACATGAAGGCATCAAAGAAGTATATGTGCATGCACTTCTTGATGGACGTGATGTGCCACCACAATCGGCAACTACATATATTAAGGAGCTAGAATCTTTTATGGCTGACATAGATTGTGGTAAAATTGCTACTCTTAGTGGTCGATACTACGGCATGGATCGTGATAATCGATGGGATCGTGAAGAACTAGCTTATAACGCTATCGTCAATGGCGTTGGCAATATGGCTAACTCTGCTTGCGAAGCCATCATACAATCCTATGCTGCTGGTGTGAATGACGAATTTGTAGTACCTACCGTTATTGATTCAAAGGGAACTATTTCTGAAGGTGATGCAGTTATTTTCTGTAACTTTAGACCTGATAGAGCCCGTGAATTGACAAAGGCTTTAACTGTACCAGATTTTGATGGCTTTAAGCGCGAGCCTATATCCATTTATATGGCGACGATGACAAAGTATGAAGATGGATTGCCTGTGCATATTGTTTATGAAAAGGATACATTAAATAATACATTAGGTGCTGTTCTTTCTAATGATGGTTATCGTCAGTTGCGCATTGCTGAAACAGAGAAATATGCACATGTAACGTACTTCTTCAATGGTGGTAATGAGGTTCCCTTTGAAGGGGAAGAACGTATTCTTGTGCCATCTCCGGCGGTTGCAACCTATGATTTACAACCGGAAATGAGTGCTCCAGAAGTGACCGATAAGGTGGTAGATGCTATTCATAGTAAAGCATACGACATGATTATCTTGAACTATGCAAACCCAGATATGGTAGGGCATACAGGTAATTTCGAGGCTGCGGTTAAAGCAATTCAAACTGTGGATGCAGGATTAGAACGTATTGCAAAGGCTATATTAGAGGTTGGAGGACAGCTTTTAGTTACCGCCGATCATGGTAATGCAGAGCAAATGGTCAATCATAAGACTGGAAAACCTCATACAGCGCATACTACAAATGTAGTTCCATTGATTTTAGTAAGTGAACAGCATAAGCATAACCAGCTTGCATCTGGTAAATTATGTGATATTGCACCGACCATGTTGGCGTTGGCACATATTGACAAACCACATGATATGACTGGTGAAAGTTTATTGGTAGATTAATTTAGTATATAAATAAGAGGTATTATTATGGCAGTAATTGAACAAGTTGTAGCTCGTGAAATTTTGGATTCTCGCGGTAATCCTACAGTAGAAGTAGAGGTATGTTTGGAAGATGGTACAATTGCAACTGCTGCAGTTCCATCTGGTGCATCTACAGGTATGTTCGAAGCTGTAGAATTACGCGATGGTGATAAATCCCGTTATTTAGGTAAAGGTGTTTTACAAGCTGTAGACAATGTAAACGCTAAGATTGGACCTGCTATTATCGGCTATGATGCAACTGAACAAGTAGCAATCGATAATTTGATGCTTAAACTTGATGGCACTGACAACAAAGCTAATTTAGGTGCTAATGCAATTTTAGGTGTATCCATGGCAGTAGCACGTGCGGCTGCTGAATCTTTAGACTTGCCATTATTCTTATATTTAGGTGGCTTTAATGCTAAAGAATTACCAGTGCCTATGATGAACATCTTAAATGGTGGTGCTCATGCTGATAATAATGTGGACCTTCAAGAGTTTATGATTATGCCAGTAGGGGCAAAAACATTTAGCGATGCATTGCGTAGCTGTGCAGAGGTATATCATACATTAAAATCGGTACTTCATGATAAAGGTCTTAGCACTGCTGTAGGCGATGAAGGCGGTTTTGCACCAAACTTAGCTTCCAATGAAGAAGCTTTGGAAGTAATCTGCGAAGCTATTAAACGTGCAGGTTATGAACTTGGTACAGATTTCAAATTAGCTCTCGACGTAGCTTCCAGTGAAATCTATAAAGATGGTAAATATCATCTAGAAGGCGAAGGCAAAGTATTGAGCGCTAGCGAAATGGTTGACTTCTATGAATACTTAGTCGATAAATATCCTATCGTATCCATCGAAGATGGCCTTGCAGAAGAAGATTGGGATGGATGGAAAGTATTAACCGAACGCCTTGGTAAGCGTGTTCAACTCGTAGGTGATGATTTATTCGTTACTAATACAAAACGCCTTGAAAAAGGTATCAACCTTGGTGTAGCTAATTCCATTCTTGTAAAAGTAAATCAAATTGGTACGTTAACAGAAGCCTTTGATGCTATGGAAACTGCAAAACGCGCTGGCTATACATGCGTAGTTTCTCACCGTTCTGGTGAAACAGAGGATACATTTATTGCAGATATCGCAGTAGCTGTTAATGCGGGCCAAATTAAAACTGGTGCACCAGCTCGTTCTGAACGTGTTGCTAAATATAATCAATTGCTTCGCATTGAAGAAATGTTATATGAAACTGCACAATATAAAGGTGATGCCGTATTCTACAATTTGAAGAAATAAAAAATTCTATTCTTTTTTAGGATAGAAAAACTATAAAGGAGACTCCTTTGAGTAGTAAAAACTCAAGGGAGTCTCTTTTTTTGATGTTTTTTAGCTACTCGGTACACGCTTTGTGGAATTTTAGAAAATAAACAGGACTTTTTCTTACTATGGAGAATTACCTAGTGCAATAAGCAAAGGTGATGTATAAACACACCGCAAGGTATAAAGGAGGGGGTGACCTTGTATGTAGATGTTGCATTAGATTCAATCATAACTTATGCCATTACAGTTGGTGCTAGTGATATTCACTTTGACCCTATATTAAATGGCATACAAGTAAGACTTAGAATTGATGGATTATTGACCGAGTATATGCTAGTTGATGCTACAGATGCAGATATGCTTGTGAACCGCATCAAGGTATTCAGTGGCATGGATATTAGCGAAAAGAGATTACCGCAGGATGGGCGATGGGAATGGTCAGTAAAATCCTACGCTGTCACTATGCGTGTATCTAGTTTGCCCAGTTTATATGGCGAAGCGATTGTATGCCGATTGATGGGCAACGAAGGGGTACACAAAAATCTATTAGAACTGGGGATGGATGTGAAGCTACAAGAAAAAATCGCAGTGTTATTAAAACGGCCCTATGGACTCATTACAATTTGTGGTCCTACAGGCAGTGGTAAAACTGCTACCTTATATGCCATGCTTCGCATGTTAAATTTAAAAGAAACTAAATTGATATGCTTAGAGGACCCTGTAGAGGCAACCATTGAAGGAGCTATTCAAATAGGTATTAATGAAAAGATTGGCTTTACCTTTTCTAAAGGTCTTCGAACCGTATTACGGCAGGATCCAGATTCAATTATGATTGGTGAAATTCGTGATAATGAGACTGCACAATTGGCTGTTAAGGCTGCGTTAACAGGACATCGTGTGATTACCACAGTTCATACAAACACGGCATTAGGCGTCATAGGTCGTCTTGTGGATATGGGGGTAGAGCCGTATCTTTTACATGCTACACTCATTGGATCACTATCGCAGCGCCTTGTGAGACGAATCGATAGTACAACACATTCCTATCAAGGACGATTAGGCTTATTTGAATATCTGGAAATACCCTTTAGTGATATTGATTGGGATCATGTAGAACAGTATATGTTCACATCGCTCCAAGATTCTGCTCATCTAGCAATTAATTCTGGTATTACAACCTTAGAGGAGGTACACCGTGCAGGAATCTTACTGTGAAAGTAATAATTTTGCTATAACGCATTCCATTATATCTTTAGAAGATGTAATTTCTTTTGCATTAGAAAAAGGTGCTACGGATATCCACCTTGAACTAGATAGACCCATTTATATACGGGCTTCAAAAGGATTAGAGTCTATTTCGAGTATATGTAGTAATGATATGATTGCAGATATTTTGTGTCGTTGTGGTATTACACATGATTCCTGGCATTCTGTAGATGATGCTTTTACCAGTAATGGCACTCGTATTCGGGCCCATATTTATAGGGCAAATCATAGTATTTGTGGAACATTGAGATTATTGTGTCACGCTAATCTTTCTCTTGATTCCTCCAAAGACAGCGATGTATTAAAGATGATTTGTGAGTATCATGATGGATTAGTTCTTGTCACAGGTCCTACTGGCAGTGGAAAGTCGTATACCTTGGCTTGTTGCATAGAATATATTAATCAAACTATGAATAAACACATAGTAACACTAGAGGACCCCGTTGAATACGAGTTTATACCAGCCCATTCAATCATCCATCAACGTCAATTAGGTATCGATGTAGATTCTATGTCACAAGGGATATGTGATGCATTACGCGAAGATCCCGATGTAATCATGGTTGGAGAACTGAGGGATAGAGACACCTTAGAAGCTGCTTTACATGCAGCTGAAACTGGGCATCTTGTATTAGCTACGATGCATACGCAGAGGGCTGTAATGGCGGTACATCGTATGATATCTCTATTTCCCGGCGAGCAACAAGATGAAGTGCGCAGTCAAGTTTCGCAAGTATTGCGCGCCGTTATATGTCAGCGTTTGTTACGGTGGGAAACATCGTTTATCACAATACGGGATATTTTACTAAATACTAATGCAGTAGCAAATTTAATTAGGAATCGTAAGGAACCACAAATTGTATCGATTCAGGAGACACAGTCGCCTATGAAAACATTGGAGATGGCTGTGCGTGACGCAAAAACACAATATGGATCAGCCCAACAATTACATGCTTTATTGGAACAACAACTATCATAGAGGGATTACATGAATGCCTATGACTATACAGTAATAACAACGGATAAGAAAAGAATACAAGGATCGCTATGGGCCGATTCCAAAGAAGAGGTAAGAACTAAACTAAAATTAGAGGGATATGTCATTTGTAGTATCTCCCAATCATCTACTAAATCGGTGAGTTGGAGTCATAAAGAGGTGAGTACCACCGCATATCAACTTGGTTTATTGCTTCAATCTGGTATTTCACTTCGGCGTTCATTAGAATTATTGACGGAAGGTTCTAAAACGATGCTGTATCGCTCATTATACGAGGGTATACAACGAGGTCAATCTTTATCAGAGGTACTTCGACAAAAGGGGTTTCCTCCTATAGCATTAGCGCTGCTTGAAAGTGGTGAAATGTCAGGGAATGTAGGGGAATCTTTACAATATATAGCATCCTATTACGAACGAGAACGTAAATATCGTCAAAAGATTCTAAGTGCGATTTCATATCCTTTATTTTTACTTGTTCTTATGAATGTATTCTTTTTGGTAACTATATTGTTTATCATCCCATCGTTTACCCGTGTATTTGCAACTATGCATATAGAATTGCCATGGATGACAAAAGGCTTATTTGTATTAGGAACTTCCCTTCGAGAACATCCATTGATATATGTGGGGATACATGCCGTTGTTATCGGATTGTTGATATATGCTTTCAAACAATCTGCAATACGATATAGATTTGATAGACGATTATGGCAGTTGGCTCAACATAACACGTTCTTAACATCTCTGTATTATACAAATATTTTACATATTTGGGCCTTATTGTTAGATTCTGGGATTTCTATTATTAATACCATAGATATTACAAAACATATATGGAGAAATTTGTATGGTGAAACTTGTAGTAATCATGTATATGCCATGCTTTGTAAAGGGCACTCCTTTTGTGAAAGTTTAAAATCAGCATCTATAGGCAATCCCTTTATTTGGCAAATGGTAGCAGTTGGAGAAGAAAGCGGTGAGTTGGTTGCCATGCTTAATCACTGCAGTCATTATTATGAATCCTTATTAACTCAATATATTGCGAGGATGGAGCGTCTCATGGAACCAATACTCCTTACTATCATGGGTGTGGGTATTGCTATTCTCGTTATATCTGTTATGTATCCTTTATTTACATCTATATCTTCATTAAGTGGTCAATGAAAGGAGACTTACAAATGCTTACTTATTGTAGAGAATATTTAACTAAGCTAGAAAATCAGTTTGTGAAATATATAAGTATTCGGAGATTACAACAATCTAAACAGGGCGGTTTTACACTAGTAGAACTCATGGTTGTCGTAGCTGTTATTGCAATTTTAGCAGCCATTGCAATGCCTCAATTTATGTCTGCTGCAGATAAGGCAAAGAATGCAAAACAAGTGGCAGATATTCAAATCATTCGCAATGCGACACAACTTTATATGATTGATAAAAGCATAGATACGCCTCCAACTGTAGAAAAGTTGTATCAAGAAGGTTATTTAACTGAACATGTTAAGACTACAAAAGGAAAAGAATATGTTATTTCTTATGAACAAGTTACAGGTAATTCTGGGAAGTCTGTAGTTGTTACAGCACCTGAAACATAAGGACTTGTCATATGGAAGGGAAAAAGGTTTATATCTGTCTAGCCATATCGATACTGGCAATAGTAATCCCTTTATTTTTTAGAGATTACACTATGTTTGAAATTATATGTTATAGCTTCTTTTCACTATTTCTCGTAATAGGTGCTACCATTGATAAGCTATATTATATATTACCCGATGAAGGGGCCCTTGCGCTGACTATTATAGGTATCGTTTATAGCATTAGTGAACAGTATGCAGTCATCGACACCTGTGTACATGTTTCCATCGTTGCCTGTATAAGTGTAGCATTACGGATGCTAAGTAAAGGTGGCCTTGGTTGGGGTGATATTAAATGGATAAGTGCCATATCCATATGGCTAACAAGTATTCAAATTCTCGTTATGGTATATGTATCTTTTTTGACTAGTATCCTCTATCTCGCTGGCCTATATATTACTCGTAACACTCGTAGCAGATATATTCCTTTTGGCCCCTTCCTATGTATTGGTGCATGGAGTAGCTTGCATTTTTATAATCAATGGGAGGCGTTATATTGGTATTTGATACAACACATACAAATCACTGTAATGGCTCTATATTAGTAGAATGGATTATTGCTATCTCCATAGTGATTTCTTTGGTTGCTATGGGAGTCAGTAGTATTGTTACAATGCCTTCGCGTCATGAATTAAATAGAAGTACAGAAGAGGTCGTATTAGCTATTAAGAAAGCCCAACTATGGTCTATGTTAGGTCATCGAGATGATCGGATGGCACAAGGTGAGTTTATATTGAAAAAACATTCTTATTCTATACAAGAGGGACTCATGTTGCACCATGTAGAAATGGAATTACCACAGCATATTGAAAGTGCACATACTATGAAACGGGTTTATTTTTCTGCTTATGGATTACCGTATGATGGAACCGAATTTATTTTACAAGATACTCAAACAGGCGCAACAAATCGCATATGGATTGCTGTTCAAACAGGGCGTGTGCGCTGGGAAATATTATGATTTAGAGATGTATGCTAAGTGCCATATGACTGGAAAGAATAATGTAACATTATCTAAACAAAGCGGTTTTTTATATGGTGATGCACTAATGGCTGTAACCCTAGTGTTGCTATTGTTACCTACAATACTCTATGTATTGAGTGATACCTTGACAATGGTAAAAACTGCATATATTGATGATTATATATTGCAAGATACGGTGTCTTATATAGAGGAAGGTAAGGCTTTGTATGATTCAGGTGGTACGCCGCATATAATGGCTACCCCAGTATCTGGAAACCATAATTTACCTCATATAGTATTTAAAAAGAGTCTTGTAGAAGAAGAAATTAATGGTATCTCTATTTTGAGATATCGCGTACAAGCTATTGATAATGGAGCTGTTGTATATGAAATATCCACATTTCTTGGCCCACCTCATCATTAAAAATAATGCTTTGAAAAAGGTTGGAGGCTTTATTTTGCCATCCATTGTCATTAGTATCTTAATAAGTTCCTTTGTGCTAATCATGGTGATGACTATATGTATGACTTGTTTTATATGGACAGAACGAATTGATGATAGTTTGGCGATGTTAGAAGATGGACGTTATACACGACGCGCCATTGTAGCTCATATTATTTGGAATGATTCAAAGACATCCGTTGATGATAAGGGACATATATTATCTATTAATGATACTAGACGCACTGCATTTACAGTAACAAGGCGCGCATTATATAGGAAATTAAGTGATGGTAGTTTACAACCTTTAAGTGGCAGTCGTATTATTGGCACTGATGATAAGCGCAGACTCGATGCAGATACACCATTTTCAATGAATTCCAATGGTGTTGTCAGTCTACAGTGGTCTGTTAATAATCTATTTAATACTGAAACAGAACATGCAAAAGGATATGGAGGCATAGCAAACTATGAGGTGGCCACAGGTGTTTCAACACATTTTGATTGGTATAAGAAAACCCACTAGCCATTCTTCTGGGATGGTTACCTATGTCGCTATATATGTAATGTTTATAGTATTGGCTTTAATCTTAGGTATAAATCGCTTAACAACATTGTCATTAAGCAATACAAGAGATGAAATGCGTCTTATTAAATCACAATATGCTGCACAGAATGGTGCACGGTGGTTTAACACCTATTGTGAAAGTAATAACAAATGGGATTATAGAGAAAATCTCGATATAGGTGTTTATGATGATAATCATATATATATTAAATCCGATCCAAGAGCTACAGAACCTAAACATGTGATGAGTTATGCTATTTCTAAAGGTGTAACAAGTCGCGTTCATATATATGTTAGAGAGACAGAAAATCATAGTTTAGAAATTGTTAGTATAAAACCATATTAAGGAGGAAACGCAGTGAAGGAACATAAGCAAAAACATACAGGCCTTTGTATTACAAAGGATCGAATTGTAGGGACAACCGCACATATTGAGAATAAGACGATGATTATTACCGATGCGATGGAGATGAAGCGGTCTAGTACGATTGATGAGGATATTGCTGAATTTATTACTACATATAATTTACTAGAAGGGACCTACAGTGTGGTAGCTTGTATACAAACAGAAATGACCTTAGCCACCTATGATCCTCACGATTTTGACGTAAAAGAATTTATTAAATGGAATATTGAAGATACCTTTAATTTTGGAGACCATGAATTTGAATTAGATGCGTGTCGCAGAGAATATCCTCGGCATCATTATTATTTATTCTTAGCTGCTGTAGATCGGCATGAATTAGAATTGCTTCGCCAAGGTATTAGAGAAACATGTGCACCCGTGGATACGATTGATTGCTGGCCATTACCCGTTACATATGGTTTATTGCATAGAACTGGTACGGTTACGGGGATTGTTGAACCAGAAGGCATGCATTTGTGGGCGTGGTGGAAAGACATATGTGTAAAGGAATGTATCGTCAAGGTGAATGGTGCAGATATAAGTTCGGCACTCATCGATTTAGAAGAAGCGTTGCAACAATTTGGTGTAGAAGAAATTAAAGGTGTTCATTTTTATAATATTGATGATTTAAATGAAGAGCAACGTATCGATATTAGTGCATTACAAGAGGTATATGGAAATACTGAATACCTACCGATGATGTTTCTTGGTAGAGGGCGTACACGTTGTAAGCTAGGTGAGTTGGACTGGGATATGGCAATTGGTATGGCTACACGGGGGTTACGTTGGATTGGACAAGGTTGGTAATGACACTTTACTAAACTTTATGCCCCGTTCATTGCGGTGGTATATTTTTCTACATAGGAATAGGCTGTACATATATATTTCGGCGGGATTGATTATAATGGTTAGTGCTTTTTGTATTGGGTGGGCTATTCACTCCTATAGAGCATATTTAGAGCAGCAAACATTATATGAAAGTGTACAGATGAATTCAGAATCTAAATTAATACGTGAACAGTATCATAATGCGCAAGAGAGGCTTTCAACGTTATTACAACAACAGAATACATGGGATAGTCAATTTCTTTTTGTAACTATATTAGATGCTGCAATGGCTATGAATGGAGGTATTACATTACAACATATTGAATTTACGGATAGTGGTTTTTCTGTTGATGGAACTGCTATTAATGAGGATGTATACCATAATTATAGACAATATGTACAAGCACATATGAGAAAGGTAACATGTGATGGTAAACAACAAGTGGAAAAAGAGAGTGGACAGTGTACATTCCATTTGGATGGACATACAAAGCAGCATGACACCAATTCTAAAGAAAATCACCCTAGCTTGTAGTTTAAGTCTGATTGTAGCGATGGTCTCAATAGGAATTCATGGATACTATATAGAGCAATGTAAAGCTATAGAAGATACTATTATGTTCTATCAAATGGAAACTAAAACACAGCACCAGTTTGTAGAGTCTGATACTTATGCTCTAGTGCAATCGTTATCAAACCGTGAATATTGGGAGGATCAAGTATATCAGAGTATCAGAAGCGAACCATTGGTAGTAACGAGTAGCTCTAAGAAAGGCAATATATTAGATATAACTTTGGTAGGTTCTAGTCAGTCCTTTTTAAAATGGTTAAATACCATTCAACATACATTGGCTTTTTGTACAGTTCAAATATGCTCTATAGATACACAGGGAAATAGCATATCGTTTCGATGTAAGATAGCTCCACGGGAACCATAAGTTAAATGAGCATATAATAATGCGGAATTATTCTCATTATTATATGTTCATTTTTGTTTTTATGGCTATTTTATAGTAAAATAAATTTTAACGTATAAATAAGGGGCAATAGTAACATGATAGTAAAACGAAATATTATTCTTATCGGATCCATGGGCAGTGGTAAAAGCCATTTCGGCCGCAATCTAGCAGATTTGAAAGGGTGGCAATTTGTGGATACCGATCGAGTATTAGAAGGTCGTTTTGGGCTGCCCATTGCAGAAATTTTTAAAAAAATAGGTGAAAAAGCATTTCGACGTGCTGAATTAGATGTACTCAAGAAGGTTTCATTATACCATGAGGCCGTTATCAGTGTAGGTGGAAACTTTCCGATAGAACAGAGAACTCTTAGATCCTTAAAGAAATTTTCTTTTATCATAGGTATACGCGCTGCACAATATCGAATTGTGAGCCGTGTTAATCGACGTGTTGGCAAACGACCAACAATGGATTACACAAATGTTTCAGCTTTTGTACATAATATGATTCAATCGTGGAAACC
Source organism: Veillonella tobetsuensis (assembly GCF_002959935.1). NCBI lineage: Bacteria > Bacillati > Bacillota > Negativicutes > Veillonellales > Veillonellaceae > Veillonella > Veillonella tobetsuensis. Next base: position 509,440 of record NZ_PPDF01000012.1, on the reverse strand, counting down.
AGTATATAAACAATGTGACTATGTGTTGGATACGACTAATGGACGAACCTATGATTTTATGAAGGCCATTGAGCAACAATTTGAAGCTCTTGAGGTTCAATTTAAGACGCGACGACAACCCAAATCGACTGAAACTGTAGACCAACACAAATTGGTTAGAACAGAACAAGATAATGAACGGCAATCTGTTAAACAAATAAAATTAGTTAAACAAACAAGATTGTTCAAAGAGACAAAGTCATCAACACAAAGAACTACAGTGTCTAAAGAAATGCGAGCTGGTACAAATCAGCAGAAGGGACGTAGACATGAAAAAAATAGCACTACTAACAAGCGGTGGAGACGCACCAGGAATGAACGCAGCCATTCGGGCCATCACAAGAAAAGCAATACATGAAGGTTTTAGTGTATATGGTATAGAGCGTGGCTTTGAAGGTATTATTAATAATGAGATAAGACCTTTGCATGCTCGTGATGTAGGCGGAATCATTACTACTGGTGGTACTATACTTAGAACTGCACGCTATCCGGAGTTTAAGAATTTAGATGTACAAAAACGAGCTTACCAAATACTACAAGACTTTGGTATAGATCATTTAATCGTTATTGGTGGAGATGGTTCACAAGCTGGTGCAGAATCTTTGATGCGATTAGGCCAGTCAACCATAACAATTCCTTGTACAATTGATAATGATATGAATGGCACACAATATACGATTGGATTTGATACTGCTATCAATACTGTTGTTGATGCGGTAGGTCGTATTCGTGATACGTCGAATTCTCATGAACGGGTTGCTATAATTGAAGTGATGGGACGTCATGCAGGGCATATTGCATTACAATCTGGTTTAGCTAGTGGTGCAGAACTAGTATTAGTACCGGAATATCCTATGCCTTTAGATGAAGTGTGTGAACATATAAACAAGACTCACCAATTAGGAAAAGAGTATAGTATTATTCTTGTTGCTGAAGGTGCTTATGAAAGTGGTGAGGTAAAAGAGTATATTAAGAATCACACCTACTTTGATCCTAGTTTGACTGTTTTAGGATATTTACAACGTGGCGGCGCACCATCTGCATTGGATGCTATTTTGGCTGCTCGTATGAGTGAATTAGCTATCGATTGCTTAGTGCAGAATATAGATAACTGTATTACAGGGTATATTGATGGACAGATTCGTGCGATACCGTATGAAAAAGCTAAACATATGCGTTTTGGTATTGATAAACAACAGTATGAATTAATCTCTATTTTGAGTCATTAATAGAATATTGTAAAATTATATTGTATAATCGTTAAAACTCTAGTACAATGTAATGCATGATAGTGGAATACTCAAATGTTAAGGAGTAAATAATGAAAGAATTATTTCAAAAACACCGTAAACGTATTATAGGTGGTGCTATTGCCATTTGCTTATTAGGCGGTGGTGGCTATTATTATGTTCATACGAATGATAGTGCACAAACGCACCAAAAATACACAACCGGTAGAGTTGAAAAAGGCGATGTAAAAACTAGTATTAGTGCTACAGGTACTATTAATCCTGTCAATTATGTAGACGTATCTACTAATGTAGCTGGTAAATTAGAAAAAGTATTAATTAAAGAAAATGAACAGGTTACACAAGGGCAAGTAATTGCCTATATAGATACTCGTCAATTACAAGCACAAGTTGATAATGCAAAAGCAGCTCTTGATAAAGCAGCTCTTGATATGAACAGATATAAAGCACTGATTGATCAAAATGCGGTATCACAACAAACCTATGACAATGCTGTAACTGCTTATGAACAAGCTTTATCCACTTATGATAGAGTGGCTGCCGATTTAAGTGATGCTACGATTACAGCACCTATGACTGGTACCGTTGTAGGTACACCACTCAAGGCGGGTCAAACAATTAGTACTGGTATTTCTACACAAATGATTATTGCTACGATTGCGGATTTAAAGAATCTAGAAATATACTTAACTGTTGATGAAACGGATATTGGTAATATTAAACAAGGTGCTAAAGTAGAGTTTACTGTAGATTCTAAGCCGGGTGAAACTTTCACAGGGTACGTGTCAGAAGTAGCAAAAGGGAATAAAGGGAATATGGGTACAACTAGTACGAGTGTAGTTTACTATACTGTTAAGGTTCAGATCCCTGAAAATATTTCCGACAATTTCTTACCATCTATGACCGCTCGTGCAACTATTTTTGGTGAAGATATTAAAAATACATTGGTAGTACCTCTTACTGCAGTGCGTACTGATAAACAAGGTGAGTATGTCTATGTTATCAAGGATGGACAGCCTGTCCGAACAGCTGTTTCTACAGGTGTAACGGGTGATACTAATGTTCAAATCCTAAAAGGGGTATCCGAAGGGGATGAAATTATTATCAGTGGTGATGTAACAAGTCCTAAAAACAATTCTCGTGGACCATTTTAAGCGTAGGTGAACTATGAATAATTCAGTAATTGATATTCAAGGTATTACGAAGACCTATGTTAATGGTAAATTAAAGGTTCCCGTTCTACATGGTATTGACTTACAGGTACAAAAGGGGGATTTTGTATCTATTATGGGGCCTTCTGGCTCTGGTAAATCTACCTTTATGAACATCTTAGGGTGCCTTGATAGACCAACATCAGGATCATATCGCTTGAATGGAAACGAAGTAGCTAACCTAAGTGATGATGAGTTGGCATACGTGCGAAATAAAGAAATTGGCTTTGTATTCCAAAGTTTTAATCTATTAACAAAACTAACTGCTCTTGAAAATGTAGCGTTGCCAATGGTATATGCAGGGGTTGATAAAAAAACGCGAACTGCTCGTGCAGAGGCTTTGCTTAGCTCTGTAGGTTTAGGAGACCGCATGGACCATTTACCAGCAGAGTTATCTGGTGGTCAACGTCAACGTGTGGCCATTGCACGTGCTTTAGCTAATGATCCTGCCATTATTATGGCCGATGAACCGACGGGGAATTTGGACTCAAAATCTACTATTGATGTAATGAATATCGTTCGAGGCCTGTATGATGAAGGGCGCACTATTATTCTTGTAACTCATGAGCCTGATATTGCAACTTATGCTAGTCGCAATGTTGTGCTCCGTGATGGCTATATAGTAGAAGATAAGCCAAATCTTAATATGACTCCTGTACAGGAGGTGACACATGTATAAAGAAAGTTTCTTAATGGCCTGGGCATCCTTGGTTGCTAATAAAATGCGATCTATCTTGACCATGCTAGGCATTATTATCGGCGTTGCTGCCGTTATTGCCCTTGTGTCGATTGGTAATGGTGTAAAACAAGACATTCAAAATTCTATTTCTAGTCTAGGCTCAAACTTATTGATGGTTATGCCTGGCGCACCTCGTACGCCGGGGGTGCGACCAACAGCAGGTTCTATGAAGTCGTTAAAGGTAGCCGACTACGAAGCTATTGCTAAACTTGATGGTGTTAAGGCCGTGAGTCCGATGACTAACGGTGCTTATGTAGTGATTTATCAAAATAAAAACTGGACTACCTCTGTGTCTGGTGTTAACGCTAATTATTTGGATGTTAATAATTGGACGATGAAATCTGGGCGTTTTTTATCTAATAAAAATATACAGAATCGTGAACGCGTTGCTGTAGTTGGTAAGACTGTTGCAAAAAATCTATTTGGTGATGAAAACCCAGTAGGTGCTGAGATTCGCGTTAAAAATATTCCATTCCGTGTTATTGGGGTACTCAATAGCAAGGGGAGTGGTGCTATGGGGAATGACCAAGATGATATGGTAATCATTCCTTATACAACTGCGATGGAACGCGTGGATGGAATCGATTATCTACGTATGTTATACGTAGTAGCTAAGGATGAAAACGGTATTGATCGTCTGCAGTCTGATATAGAAAATCTTTTGCGTGTGCGACATGGCATTAAGGATACAAACCTTGATGATTTTAACATTCAAAATATGAACTCTATCATGGAAACAATGGAAGAGACAACAGGCACATTAACCTTATTCTTAGGTGCTGTTGCAGCCATTTCCCTCGTAGTAGGTGGTATAGGGATTATGAATATTATGCTTGTATCCGTTACGGAACGGACTCGTGAAATTGGTATTCGTAAGGCCTTAGGTGCTACTTACTTCGTTATCGTTACACAGTTCTTAATTGAAGCTGTTGTAATCAGTCTCATGGGGGGGCTCATCGGTATTGCACTTGGTATAGGGGCTTCAAAACTCATAAGCTTAGCCTCTGGTATGAGCACGGTTATATCGGTACCAACCATTGTGTTATCCTTTGCCTTCTCGATGGCTATCGGTTTGGTGTTCGGTATTTATCCAGCTCGTAAGGCTGCTAAATTAAACCCAATTGATGCATTACATTACGAATAATAGAATAAAGTAGAACTATTCGCATATGGTGCGTTGCATGATACAATAAGTATGATGTGACGCACCATTTTATATGGTTATTTAATGTGTATTTATGTTTGCATTACTATGTATTGTGAATGGAGAAACAAATGGCTACAACACTGTTAGAATATTTTAATGAATTACGTGATCAAAATCCATTCTCTTGGGTGAAAGATTCAGAGGTTACCGTAGTAGAACCTGGTCATGCAGAAATGACCTTGCAAACCAATGAAACAGAATATTGTAATTTTAGAGGTCATTTACATGGTGCCGTTTGTATCGGCTTTGCTGATAGTGTGATGGGTTCTGCATGCTTTACCTTAGGAAAATCGGTAAATACCATCGATATTAGTGGTAATTATGTGAAAGCTGTTAAAGGTGGAACTATGTTGCGTGGTGTAGCAAATGTAGAACATAATGGACGAACTACTATGGTGGCTACGGCACGTATTTACAATGAACTAGGTGAACTTGTTCATCTTGCAAGAGGAACCTTTTTTGTATTAGAAGAGCGTCCTTTGCCTGATTTACCTTGGCGATTCATTGAAGAAGACGACCCAAATTTGATATAATGAGGGATGAACTTTGAAATTTAGGAGGACTGTTGTATGGAACAAGAATTACAACGCATAAAAGAGGTAGCGTTAACAGCTATCAAAGCTGCCACTGATCAACAAGTGTTGCAAGATGTACGCGTAAAATATTTAGGTAAAAAAGGTGAAGTAACAGCTTTATTAAAAGGCTTGGGTAAACTATCCCCAGAGGAACGCCCTAAGATGGGTGCTCTTGTGAATGCTGTACGAGAAGCATTAGAAGCAGAACTCGATAAAATCAAGTCCTCTATGGAAACAGCAGCTATGAACGCTCGTTTAGAAGAGGAAAAAATCGATATCACTCTACCTGGTAGAGCTCCAAAAACAGGTCATATTCATCCTTTGACTACTGTTAATGAAATGATTGAAGATTTCTTTATGAAAATGGGCTACACCGTAGAAGAAGGTCCTGAAGTGGAACAAGACTATTACAATTTCGAATGTCTTAATCTACCAAAAGACCATCCTGCACGCGATATGCAAGACTCTTTCTATATTACAGAAAATTTCTTGCTTAGAACTCATACATCTCCTGTACAAGCACGTACCATGCAGCGTCATGAACCTAATAGTCCAATTCGCATGATTGCACCTGGTAAGGTATATCGTTGGGACTATGATGCTACGCATTCACCTGTGTTCCATCAAGTAGAAGGCTTGATTATTGATGAACACATCACTTTTGCCGATTTGAAAGGTACCATTGAAACATTCTTACGTCATATGTTTGGCGATGAAACTAAGGTACGTTTCCGTACAAGCTTTTTCCCATTCACAGAACCTTCTGCAGAGGTAGATATCTCCTGTGTAATGTGTGGTGGCGAAGGCTGTCGCGTATGCTCTCATACAGGTTGGTTAGAAATTCTTGGTTGTGGTATGGTACATCCTCGTGTGCTTGAGCTCAATGGCTATGATCCTAATAAGGTGAAAGGCTTTGCCTTTGGTATGGGCGTAGAACGTATTGCTATGTTGTTATACGGTATTGGCGATTTACGTCTATTCTTTGAAGATGATATCCGTTTCTTGGAACAGTTTTAGGAGGTAGAAATGAAAGCAAGCTTACAATGGATGAATGAATACGTACCTCTTGATCTAAATCGTCCTGCCCAAGAATTAGCGGATGAATTGACACAAGCAGGTATTCCTGTAGAAGAAGTACTTTCTATGGATCCAGGTTTGAAAAAAATCTATACTGGTAAAATCGTAGAAATTACAAAACACCCAGATGCAGATAAATTACAAGTATGCCAAGTACAATGCTTATCTGAAGATGGGGAAGAAGTTACTAAGCAAATCGTTACCGCTGCTACGAATGTGGCTGTTGGTCAAATCGTACCAGTTGCGTATCATAAATCTCGTTTGGCAGATGGTACAGAAATCAAAAAAGGTAAATTACGTGGTGTTGTATCAGAAGGCATGTTCTGCTCCGTTGCTGAATTCGGTATTTCCTCTGATTTGGTAAGACCAGAAGAAGCACAAGGCATTTATATTTTCCCTGAAGGTACACCGATTGGTTTAGATATTAAAGAAGCACTTATGCTTGATGATACTGTATATGAATTTGAATTAACAGCTAATCGTGCAGATTGCTTCTCTATGGTAGGTTTGTCCCGTGAATTCGGTATCATGACAAATCAAAAGGCTTTATTCCCAGTTATTATGGTGAATGAAACTGGTGAGTCTATCGAAGGTAAAGCATCTGTAGCTATCGAAGCACATGATCTTTGCACACGATTTACGTCTCGTCTTGTTACGAATGTTACCATCGAACCATCTCCATTGTGGATGCAAAATCGTTTGCGTAACAGCGGTATTCGCCCTATTAACAATGTGGTGGACGTAACAAATTACGTTATGCTTGAATTAGGTCAACCAATGCATGCTTATGATTATGATTGTGTAGCGGACCATACCCTTATTGCACGTCGTGCAAAAGCCGGTGAAACGCTTACTACATTAGATGGCAATGAACGTGAACTCGATGAGTCCATGCTCATTATTGCGGATACAAAGGGCCCAATCGGCGTAGCTGGTGTGATGGGTGGCCTTACAAGTGAAGTAACAGATAAAACTACTAATGTATTGTTTGAAGCTGCAGTATTTAATGGACCATCCATTCGTCGTACATCTAAAGCTTTAGGTATGCGTTCCGAAGCATCTGGCCGTTTTGAACGCGGTGTAAACCATAAATATACAGCATATGCTATCGATCGTGCTGCACAATTGTTACAACAAATCTGTCCTTCTTGTAAGGTGAGTGTTGGCGTTATTGATGTATATCCAGAACCAGTAGAACAACGTACTGTAACTTTCACAGCAGAACAAATCAATGACTATCTTGGCACATCTATTGAAAAAGATAGAATGATAGATATTTTAACAAAACTTGAATTCGGTATTACTGTATCTGGTGATACCATCGAGGCACTTGTACCAACATGGCGCGATGATGTAACAGGTATGCCTGATATTGCAGAAGAAGTAGCGCGTATTGTAAGCTATGACAATATTGCTCCAACAATTCCAGTGGCTCTATTATCCTCTGGCGGTATGACACCTAAAAAAGCATTGACTAAAGAGGTAACTCATTACTTAGCACATGCAGGTCTTAGCCAAATTATTACATTTAGTTTCATGCACAAAGATGGTTTATCTAATATGATGTTGCCTGAAGGTGATAGTCGTTATACAGCTATTCCAATCTTAAATCCTATTTCTGAAGAGTTCCCATATATGAGAACTACGTTGGTGCCAGCTGTTATTGAAGCAGCTAAACGCAATATTGCACAACAAAACAAAGATTTGTGGTTATTTGAAACGGCTAATGTGTATGAACCAAAGGCATTGCCATTAACAGAAGTACCGCATGAACGCCCTATGGCATGTGGTATTATGATGGGTAAGGTTACAGAGGCCTCATGGAATCAAGCACAACGAGATACTGATTTCTATGATGTAAAAGGCGTGGTAGACGGTTTACTAGCGAAATTAGGTTTAACTGAATTTGACATTCAACCTTCTACTGAAAGTTACTATCATCCAGGTGTTAGTGCGCATTACACAATTAATGGTGTAACGATTGCTAACTATGGTGAGCTACATCCACAAGCGGTTAAAAACTTTGATTTACCAGGCAAGGTATACATGTTTGAGATTGACTTAGAGGCTGTATTATCTATTACCGTACCAGCATTTAGATATAAATCTTTCAGTAAATTCCCTGGTATAAGTCGTGACCTTGCTATCGTAGCGCCAGTATCTGTTGCTAGTGGTGAGATTATAGATCTTATCAAAGAAAATGGTGGGGACTATTTAGAATCTGTATCCATTTTCGATGTTTACGAAGGGGAACATATTGAAGCAGGCTATCGCAGCTTAGCTTATAATTTACAATTTAGATCCATGGAAGGTACATTAAATGATGAAGACATTGATGGTACTATCCAAGCGATTATTGATGCATTAGCAACTAAAAATTGTAAATTACGATAAATCATCGTGAAAGGGTTTACCTTATGGTAAACCCTTTTATGTCTATCTATCCCCTGTTGTATAATAGTAGGAATAGGTAATGAGTCAGAAAGGATTTATTATGGAATTATTAGCACCAGCGGGTACGATGGAAAATTTTATGGCTGCCTTGGAATCTGGGGCGGATGCTATATACTTAGGGGGCAAGGTCTTTAATGCACGGGCTCATGCAGCCAACTTTGGCATTGATGAGCTGCGTGAAGCTGTGCGATTGGCGCATATTCTAGATGTGTCTGTATATGTAACCGTTAATATTTTAATTGGAGACACTGAACTAGGGGAGCTTGAAAATTATCTTAAGGATTTAGACTCTATTGGTGTAGATGCCATCATCGTGCAGGACTTAGCTGTTGCAGACATTGCAAAACGTGTTGCACCAAACATCCATCTTCACGGTAGTACACAAATGACGGCTGCTACACTAGATGCGGTTCGGTTTTACGAAAGTTTAGGCTTTACTCGCGTTGTATTGGCTCGTGAATTAAGTCTTAAGGAAATTCAACATATATGCAAACATTGTAAGGCAGAAATTGAAGTATTTGTACATGGTGCATTATGTGTATGTTACTCAGGTCAATGTTTGATGAGTTCTTTCATCGGTGGCCGCAGTGGTAATCGAGGTGCTTGTGCACAGCCTTGCCGCTTACCTTATGAATTATTGGATTCTAAGGGTGAAAGTGTGTTACCTAAACATGAAGCCTATTTGTTGAGTCCAAAGGATCTTAACTACAGCGAGCATATGAATGAACTTGTAGCGGCTGGTGTTACATCCTTTAAGGTAGAAGGTCGTATGAAAAAGGTTTCCTATGTACGTCAAGTGATAGGCACATATAGAGAAATATTGGATAAGGCGTCCATTCAAGAAAATCAACGTAAAGCACTAGCCTCTGGATTTAATCGTGGATTTTCCACAGCCTATTTAGAAGATACGGTAGGTCGACAAATGATGACCGTAGTGGCGCCAAATCACCAGGGTAAGCCAATCGGCGAATCGTATACGAAAAAAGGGGAAGTTTACTTATCCTTAACAGAACCTATTGAACAAGGTTCATTAGTTAAAATATTACAATCCAATGGCAGTGTTACCTATTATACGGTAGATGATGAGTGGACATGTGTATCCGATACGCTGTATAAAGGGCGACCTGCAGAGGGCTTAGCAGTAGGTCAATTATATTTAGCATCTACACCAAAGAATACAAAGTCACGAGGCTTACAAGAGTTTACCCGTAAATATGATATGTCTGTATATCTCAGTATTGGTTCTAATGGTGAAACAAATTATACTGAATTAACTGCCATCCTAGACTCTGGTCTTAGTGTGACTGTTACAAATGAGTATGTGCCAGCTATTGCTAATAAAGTACCCACATCGTTAGAGAAGGTAACAGAACAGTTAGGTCGGTTGGGTAATACATTATTTAGGCTTTCTTATGTAGATATTCCTGATGGCCCTTATATGTGGCCTGCTAGCGTTCTTAATGCACTACGTCGTGATGCCGTAACTGCATTAGAAACAGCGTTAATTACACATCATGTAGAATCATGGCAAACATTGCAAGTAACAGGCGATGTAGATTATGATTTCAAGGCGCAACACGAGTTATCCTATGATACTTGTCCTATGATTTCAGCGCGTGTTGATGAAATAGAAGGTGTGAAAGCTGCAATTGCTGGGGGAGCACAGAAAATCGTTTTTGGTGGTGATAGACTGAGTCGTACACCATATGCATTATCTATATATGATGAGGTGGCCCGTTTATGTGATCAATCTGATGTGATTTGCACCTTTGCTACACCACGAGTTGTGAAAGATGATGAAGTAGAAGCATATAAACATACATTAGAGGCAATCGTACAGGCTCATCCAGATAGTATTTCTATTCACGTGCCACAAGCCTTATTATGGCTCCGTGAATTAGGATATACAGGTGCCATTGAGGCTGATACAGGCCTTAATATTTTCAATACACCTACATTGCATTTCTGGGAACAGTTACACATAAGTTGTGTAAATCCATCGCAAGAGTTGACCTTAAAACAAATTACGGAAATAGCTAAACATAGTCACGTCCCTATTGAGACGATGGTTCATGGCTATACAGAAATGATGATTTCCGAATACTGTGCCATTGCTAGTTTTGTGGGAACTGGTAGCAAGGTAAATTGTCCTGTGCCGTGTGTTACAGAATCCTATTCCTTAAAGGATAGAAAAGGGGAAATATTCCCACTTCGTACAGATCCATATTGCCGAATGCATATTATGAATAGTCATGAAATGGATATGCGAGCCTATGTCCCTATGTTGTTACAAAAAGGCATATCCATATTACGCATTGATGGACGTCATATGAAACCAAATTACGTGCAAGATATTGTATCTCAATACGTAGCTATAGCTAATGGTACTATGGATGCACCGCCTAAGAAAATAGATTCACAAGGCGAATCTATTACGCGAGGACATTATTTTAGAGGTATTTTATAGAACGAGGTAGTACATTGTTTAATGAAGATGTATTAGATTTTATAAAAATAAAAGAAGAATTAGCCGATCATTGTGGTTCTACTATTGCTAAAGAAATGGCATTAGCATTAGCACCGATGACGGATCGAAAGCAGATTCAAGAGGCTTTAGATGAAACTTCAGAGGCGTTGCGTTCATGGCAGACTGAAATTGAACAGCCTCTAGGAGGTACAAGGGATATACGTGAATCTTGTAAAAAGAGCCGCAAGGATTTTGTTCTTACAAGAGAGGCTATATGGGATGTATATATTACTATAGGTGCCTATAAGCGTATGACTAAGTTCTTTAGAACAAAATATATGGAATATCCATTGTTATCTTTGTGGATGCAAGATATGCCAAATATGGATCGCGTTGAACAACGTTTGAAACGCGTATTCGATGATAAAGGGGAATTGCTTGATACAGCATCACCTAAATTGGCGAGCCTACGGAATACGATTAGTAAGACGCGAGATCGTATTAAACACGATATTCAATCTATATTACATGATAAGGACAATCATAAATATTTCCAAGAAGCGATTATTACGCAACGCAACAATCGGTATGTAATTCCTGTTAAACAGGAATATCGTCAATATTTTAATGGTTTGATTCACGATCGTTCTGCAACGGGTCAAACACTGTATATTGAGCCAATGCGATTAGTGGAACTCAACAATGATTTACAAGAGGCTTTGATTGGGGAGGAACAAGAGGTCCTACGCATTTATAAGGAACTTTCAGCCCTTATCAAACAACATAGTAATGATTTGATGGATGCTTGTGAAAAGGTATCCCATATTGAATTTGTCTATGGTAAAGCAAAACTCGCTATAGCTCAAAAGGCAGTACAAGCCACATTGAGTGAAGGTCGTGATGTGCTTTTGATGCGTGCTCGTCATCCATTAATTCCTGCTAATACGGTTGTCCCTACGGATATTCGATTAGGTACGGATTATCGTATCTTATTGATTACTGGTTCTAATACGGGTGGTAAGACAGTTTCTTTAAAAACATTAGGTCTATTATCTATTATGAATCAAAGTGGTTTATTTATTCCTGCAGACCACGGTTCGATATTGCCGATTTTCCACAACATCTTTGCCGATATAGGGGATGAACAAAGTATTGAAGCGAGTTTAAGTACATTCTCTGCACACATGACGCAAGTAATTTCTATTATTAAACATTGTGGCCCTAATGACCTAGTACTACTTGATGAACTTGGTTCTGGTACTGATCCAGAAGAGGGGAGTGCTTTGGCGGTATCCATTCTAGAATTCTTCCGTCAAAAAGGGACGCTCATGATGGTCAGCACTCACTATAATGAGTTAAAGAACTATGCGTACCATACGGCCTCTATCGAGAATGGTCATGTTGAATTTGATGAGCGTACATTAAAGCCGACCTATCGATTACATATAGGCGTAGCAGGTAGTAGTCATGCATTAAGTATTGCAGCTCGATTAGGGTTGCCGAAGGATATTGTGAATCGTGCACGGGATTATAAGTCTAAGTTTGGTAGTAGTGAAATGGAAACCGTTTTATCTGATTTGAATGAACAACTTCGTAAATCATCGGAACGGGAACGAGCACTTAAAAAAGAATTAGATGAAACACGTCGCATGCGCGGTCAATTAGAGAAAGAAAAGAAACAATTTAATGAAAAACGTAAACAGATTCTAGCGAAGGCACAAGCTGATGCGGAAGCTATGAAACGCAGTCTCCGTGTAGAAGGGGAATCCATCATTAAACAGTTGAAATCACAGTTCTCTGAAACGAATAAGGATAAGCGTCAATCTGCTATTAATGAGGCTCGCAAAGGTATTTCTAATGTTCACGTACCAGATGCACCTGTAGATGATGAACGTAATACATTGACCATCGATGCTGTTGCTACTGGACAAGTTGTATACGTAACATCCTTGCGTTCCCTAGGTACCGTTTTATCCATTAAGGGAAATCGCGTTACTGTAGATATTAATGGTCTATCTGCAACTGTGAAAGTAAGTGAATTACAATCTATTACGAGGGAAGAATCTAATAAGATTCAACGAGATAATCTCAAACCGCAGCCTAAAACTCGTAAACGAGCAGGTGGTTCTGCTGTTCAACGTCAAAAAGAGGTGCGTACAGAAATAAATATTTTAGGTCAAACCGTGGATGAAGCAGTAGTTTCTGTTGGTCGATTTATCGATCAAGCCATATTGGGTGGTATAAATCAAGTGCGTATCATTCATGGTAAGGGAACCGGTGCCTTACGTGAAGGTGTGCATCAGTATCTTCGTACCTTGCCTCAGGTGGCTCACTTTGAAACGGCCGGCTACGATGAAGGTGGTGCCGGTGCTACCAATGTAGTTCTTAAATAGTATATCCACATCTTGAGTAGAGATACTAAAGTAGCAGATTCTTAGAATCTGCTACTTTTTTGTATGAGAAAAGAGGCAAAACCATTTGGTTTTGCCTCTTTGTATGTTAACCTACTAAGACTAGCGATCTTTCTTTTTCTCTTTTTTAGATTTAGACTGACTAGGTTTAGAATCAGTAGATTCTACATTGGATGAGGAATCATCATCTTTAGAGATTTCTTCTTTTTTATCCTTATCATCCTTTTTATCTTTGTCATCTTTTTTATCCTTGTCATCTTTTTTCTGTACTTGTTTGACAGGATTGAAATAGCCCTCGCTAACTGCAGCTTGTGCACTAGCAGGTACATTAAAGTCTGTAGCCGGTGTATTAGCTAATGCAGCAGACATGAATTGTCCCCACATTACAGCAGGTGTACTACCACCAGTAATACCGTGCAATGTTTCAGAACCGTAGTCATCGCCAATCCAAACTGCAGCAACTAGGTCAGGAGTATAACCAACAAACCAAGCATCTTTGGAATCATCTGTTGTACCTGTTTTACCAGCTGCAGGACGACCGATAGCAGCATTACCGCCAGTACCGCCGTTAATAACAGACTCTAGCATATTTGTAATAATAGCAGCATCTTTTTCTTCTACAACACGTTTTTCTTGGATGGAGTTTTCTTCAACAACTTGACCATTACGATCTACGATTTTAACGATAGCTGTTGGTTGTACCCTGATACCACCATTAGCAAGTACACCATAAGCTTGTGCCATTTCTAACGGTGATACACCTTGAGTTAAACCACCTAGTGCAGTAGACAAGTTGTTGTCGTCATCTGTAAGGGTGGTGATCCCCATTTTCTTAGCTAAGTCGATAATTCGGCTCATACCAACTTCGTCCGCAATTTTTACAGCTGGTACGTTGCGAGAATGTTGTAACGCATAGCGATAAGTAATATTGCCATCAAAGTTACGTTCATAGTTTTGAGGACGCCAACCATTAAAGTCAACAGGGCTGTCATCAATAATGGAACCAGGCGTTTTACCAGATTGAATAGCTGCTAAGTAAACAAAAGGTTTCATTGCAGAGCCAGGTTGACGTTCCGCTTGTGTAGCTCGGTTAAAGGAGTCATCGCCACGTCCACCGACCATAGCAACGATGTAACCATTATGTGGATTCATTGCAATAATAGCACCTTGCGGTTGATGTAGACCATTTTTATCTGTGTAGTAGTTAGGCAAGTTTTGCATTGCTGCTACAGCAGCATTTTGAGCATCCATATCTAAAGTGGTATAGATTTTTAAACCATCTTTATAAATAGCATCATCACCATATTTCTCAGAAACTTGAGCAATTACATAGTTGATGAAATAGGACGCATTGTTGTTTTCATGAGTTTGTTCTTGTTTTGCAATCAAGCCTAAATCAGCTTCGCGAGCTTCATCAGCCTTTTCTTGTGAAAGGTACCCATACTTTACCATTTGTCCCAATACAACAGCTTGGCGTTTTTTACCAGCCTCTAGATTGTTGAATGGGGAATAGTAGTTAGGGCTTTGCGGTAAGCCTGCTAGCATAGCACATTGTGCTAATGTTAAATCGCGCACATCTTTGCCAAAGTAAATATGAGCAGCAGATTGAACCCCGTAAGCACCTTGGCCGAAATAAATTTGGTTCATATACATTTCAAGAATTTCTTGTTTTGTATAATGTTGCTCAATTTTAATTGCTAACATAGCTTCAGAGATTTTACGTTTAAATGTTCTATCTTGGGATAGGAATGCATTACGTGCTAATTGTTGCGTGATTGTGGAACCACCTTCAGATACGCCACTATGCACAATGTTAACCCAGATAGCCCGTAAGATACCGATAGGGTCGATACCATGATGGCTGTAGAAACGAGAGTCTTCAGTAGCTACAAAAGCATCTTGTAATTCCTTTGGTACCTCGTTAATTGGAACAGGTAAACGGTTCTCGGTAGAATGAACAGTGGTAATTAAATTACCGTGAACATCATAAATCTGAGAAGATGCAGATGGCCTTACATTAGATACATCTGGAAGATTAGACATGGTAGCACTAATAAATCCGCAGCCACCACCTGCCACAATTAGAACTAATAATAAAACTATCATCCAAATTGTTTTCTTGGTAGATGTCTTTGGATTGCTCGAATCAGGAGTAGTTTTACGACGAGTTCTCGTATTTGAGTTATTACTCATAGAGTCACCTCTTTTTTAAAGTAAATATAACGTAAAATATATTACGCAGTTATAAACATTATACCATAAACGACATAAAACAAACACTATATATAATTGTGAAAGCCTACTTATAATGGTATACTATAGAGAACAGATTTTATGTAGGAGGATTTCCATGATTACAGCACAAGAACAAGTTCGCCAAATTACACATGGCGTATCTGGAATAATTAATGAAGAAGACTTAGTCAAAAAAATAGAACGTTCCATTAAAGAGAATAAACCATTGATCGTAAAATTGGGCCTCGATCCTACGGCTCCTGACATTCATTTAGGTCATACTGTACCACTTCGTAAGCTTCGCTTGTTCCAAGAGTTTGGCCATCAAGTGGTTATTGTAATCGGCGGTTTTACGGCTCGTATTGGTGACCCTACTGGTAAAAGCGTAACACGCCCACCACTTACTAAGGAAGAAGTATTAAAAAATGCGGAAACTTATAAGACACAAATCTTTAAGGTATTAGACCCTGAAAAAACAATTGTACGCGATAATAGTGAATGGCTTGAATCCATGAACTTCGCTGATGTACTTCGCTTGGCAAGTTCTTATACAGTAGCACGTATGATGGAGCGCGATGACTTTGATAAACGTTACAAAGAAGGTCGTCCTATTGGTGTACATGAATTTATGTATCCATTGATGCAAGGTCAAGACTCTGTAGCATTGCATGCAGATGTTGAATTTGGTGGTACAGATCAAACTTTCAACTTACTTATGGGTCGTCACTTGCAAGAATTGGCAGGACAAGAACCTCAAGTAGTTATTACTATGCCATTGCTCGAAGGCCTTGACGGCGTTCAAAAGATGAGTAAATCCTTGGGTAACTACATCGGTATCGATGAAGCACCTAAAGATATGTATGGTAAAGCCATGTCTATTCCTGATGAATTGATGATGCGTTATTTCATGCTTGTTACGGATATGACTATCGAAGATCAAGACGACATGGAAGAACGTTTGGAAAATGGCACATTGCATCCACGTGATGCAAAAATGCAATTGGCAAAAACTATCGTTCGTTTATATCATGGTGAACAAGCAGCTCAGGAAGCGGAAGATGAATTTAAACGCGTATTCCAACAACATGCATTGCCAACAGATATTCCTGAATATGCTATGGATACACCTAGCGAAGCTATTTTCGTACCACAATTCTGTACGGATACTGGCTTAACTGCTTCCAATGGTGAAGCTCGCCGCTCCATTAAAGCTGGTGCTTTCAAAGTGAATGGTGAAAAATACGGCGAAGAAAACCTAGTCCTTGAAGATGGCATGATTGTTCAAGTTGGTAAACGTAAATTTATCAAAATTAAATTTAACTAATGAGTTGATACTCTTTTTTGTTACAACATTCAATAGAAATAACGGATAGCTGATATGATTAGCTATCTGTTATTTTTTATAACTTAAAATTTAATTATAGATTAATTTTGTTATAAAATTAGAGAGAATGGTTGGTTAATAGATATAAAATCTATTAATTTATCTATGGTATATGTATGAAACCTGAATTTGTTCCATGGTTATGGATTATTTATGTGGCTTATGTTTTATATAAAAGATATAAAGAAAACAGTCGTTTAGAAAACTATGAAATCACACTTGCTGTATTAAGTTTAATAGCTGTATGTGGTGGTTATTTTTTAGCACTATATTTCAACCTTAGTAATACTGGTATATTTTGGGTTAATTTATCTTTTTTTCTGAGTATTATTCTGATGAAAATGGTATTTGGAGTATAATCAATGGAAATAATAAAATGGCTTGGATTCAATACAATTCCAATAGGTATTATTATATCTATATTTCTATTAATTTATGGGAAGATAAAACATATTAAATATTTAGATCCTGAGGTTCCATTAGGACGTTTATTTTTCTTTGTGGGGAATACATTTGCACTCGGTATTGGATTTTTTTCAGTAAAATATGGACCAGCAGCAATGGACTCTAAAACCATTACCGAGGGTATTATGTATATCACTCTCGGGTATTCCTTTTGTATATATGGTTTTACTTTCTTTTTTATGACCGGTATGAGACGATCCTATGATATAGGATTTCCATTTTGGATCTATCCTCTATTTATTGTTGTTACTAGTTTAAGTAGACTTATTGACGAAGATATCTTCCAATTTCTGCTTCTAGGCATGTATATTTTCTTATTAGAGCCTGGAAGAACGAATGAGTAAGTAAAATATAGAGTAATACTTAATACAGAGTTAGTGCCTAATTTTAAGTAGTATTTTATATGAGATATTCACTAGGAGTGCGATAAATGGAAATAATTAATTGGTTTGGTTTTGCCATGCTTCCAATAGGTATTATAATTTCTATATTATTAATAATATTTGGAACGATAAATCAGGTTAAGTTTATAAATCCTAGAGTTCCCTTAGGACGCTTACTTTTCTTTTTCGGAAGTGGATTTTCTTTTGTAGTAGCTGTTATATCTTTAAAGTATGGCCATAGTGCGTTGTATGCTAATACATTTAGCGAGGGATTAATATATAATATTCTTGGGTATTCATTTTGTATTTATGGTTTTACTTTCTTTTTTATGACAGGTATGAGACGAGCTTCTGATATCGGGATTCCATTTTTGGTATACCCTGTTTTTATAATATTAATTTTATTAAGTAGATTCATAAATGAAGAGATTTCTGAGTTTCTTTTTTTAGGTATGTATATTTTCTTATTACAGCCAGGCAGAAATAACAATTAAGTAATAGCTATATTAACTTTTAAAAGATGATTGTCTATTATTAGGCAATCATCTTTTTTAGTTTCTATTCAGATTAATTAGTATATTAATGCCTATAAAAATTGACATAATTTAAATTAAGGTATACTATTTATATGTAAAAGGTTTAATGTGTTGCACTAATTGCAAATAGGAGGTTCTCACATGAATCGCGAAACAGCTTATGTATTATGGTTTGATGAATTAAAACGTGAAGATGTAAATTTAGTAGGTGGTAAATCCTCATCCTTAGGTGAATTAACTTCCTCTACAAATGTACCCGTACCTTATGGTTTTGCAACAACTGCATATGGGTATCGTGAATTTATGAAAGAAACTGGTCTTGAAGATCGTATTCGTCAAGAGTTAGATAGTTTAGATGATGTAGAAAACTCTGCATTACTTCGCGAAGTTTGTACAAAAATCCGCCGTATGATTTGTCAAGAAGAAATGCCTGTAGCATTGGCTGAAGCAATTCGCAAATCCTATGAAGAACTAGGTGAAAAAGTAGGCGAAAAAGATCCTTTCGTTGCTGTTCGTTCTAGTGCCACTGCAGAAGATTTACCAGATGCTAGTTTCGCAGGTCAACAAGATACCTATTTGAACGTGCGTGGTGCAGATACAATCATTGAAAAAGTAAAAGAATGTTATGCATCCACATTTACTGATCGTGCAACATATTACCGTGTAAAACAAGGCTTCGACCACATGACAGTAGCATTAAGTGCAGCTGTACAAATGATGGTATTCTCTAAATCTGCTGGTGTTATGTTCACTGTTGATCTTGTAACAGGTAATGACAACAATATTTTGATTGAAGGTTCTTGGGGCCTTGGTGAATATGTAGTACAAGGTACTGTAACACCAGATAATTTCCGTGTAGATAAACAAAAAATGGTTATTACTGACCGTATGATTAACGATAAAAACGTTCGCCTTGTACGTAAAGCTGATGGCGATTGCATAGAAGAAATCGTTCCTGCTGATGAAGCGAAACAACAAGTTCTTTCCGATGAACAAGTGTTGGAATTA
Organism: Veillonella tobetsuensis; assembly: GCF_002959935.1. NCBI lineage: Bacteria > Bacillati > Bacillota > Negativicutes > Veillonellales > Veillonellaceae > Veillonella > Veillonella tobetsuensis. The sequence goes on along the minus strand of NZ_PPDF01000012.1, from coordinate 489,999 downwards.
GCAGAATATGCTAAAGCTATTGAAAAACATTATGGTTGCTACATGGATATGGAATGGGGCGTAGATGAAAGAAATGATAAGATTTGGATTCTTCAAGCCCGTCCAGAAACAGTATGGTCTAGAAAGGATAAGTCTGAAAAAGTAGAGGATACAGCGGTTGCCACTACTACAGATCGTGAAATTGTAGTTAAAGGTTTACCAGCATCCCCTGGTAAAGCTGTTGGTAAGGCACATGTCATCATCAATCCTGAAGATATTGATGAATTTAAAGAAGGCGAAATCCTTGTTACAGCTATGACAGCACCTGATTGGGTTCCAGCTATGAAAAAAGCGAAAGCTATCGTTACAGATGCAGGTGGCATGACTTGTCATGCGTCTATCGTTAGCCGTGAACTTGGTATTCCTTGTATCGTTGGTACTAAGAGTCGTAGCCATGAAGCTACTACTTCTATTAAAGATGGTCAAATGATTACAGTTGATGCTACAAATGGCATTGTTTATGATGGCGTCCTTGAAGATGTAGTTAAAACTGCAGCTCCTCAAGAACAAGCTGTTGTTGCTAGCGAATATATTCCAGTAACAGGCACTAAGGTTTACATGAACTTAGGTGATCCTGATTTGGCAGAAAAATATGGTGTATTACCTTGTGATGGTATTGGCCTTATGCGTGAAGAGTTCATTTGGACTACATTCATTCATGAACATCCATTACACCTCATTGAAACAGGTCGTAGTGATTTTGCTGTAAATACATTGGCTGAAGGTATGCGTAAAGTGTGTCAAGCATTGGCACCTCGTCAAGTTGTAGTTCGCTTAAGTGACTTTAAATCCAGCGAATACCGTGACCTTAAAGGTGGTGACAAATACGAACCACATGAATCCAGTGCATTACTTGGCTGGCGTGGGGCGTCTCGTTACTACGATCCTAAATATTTACCAGCTTTCAAATTAGAATTAGAAGCTATTAAAAAGGTACGTAATGAATATGGTTTCAAAAATTTACAAGTAATGATTCCGTTCTGCCGCACTGTGGAAGAGGCTGAATTAGTTACTGATTTGATGGCACAAGAGGGTCTTAAACGCAGTAAAGAGTTCAAAATTTGGTTAATGGCTGAAATTCCATCCAATATTATTTTGGCTGACCAATTCAATAAATTTGTAGATGGTTATTCCATTGGTTCTAATGATTTAACTATGTTAGTTCTTGGTTGTGATCGTGATAATGAAACGGTTCAACATATTTATGATGAACGCAATTTAGCAGTACGTCGTGCTATTCGTCATTTAATTGAAGTGGCTCATAAAGACGGTAAAACTGTTTCTATCTGTGGTCAAGCACCTAGTGTATATCCTGAACTTTGTGAATTCTTAGTTAAGAGTGGTATCGATTCCATTTCTGTAAATCCAGATGCTGTTAAGAATACTAAGAAAATGGTAGCTCAAATTGAACAACGTATGATGCTCGATGCACTTACAGGTCGTGGTCGCCAAGAAGTAGAAGACCTTGAATGGTAATAAAGACATACTTTATTTAATAACAAAAAGAGGAGGCGCATAAGCCTCCTCTTTTTCTAAATTGATACATAGGATATAATACTTATATGTGAAAGGGGGGACGGGTGTGAAACTTTCAAAACGACAAGAAGCAATAGCTCATATTGTACGAGAAAATGGACCAGTTACAGGTAGTGCTATAGCAGAGCATTTAGATGTAACACGGTCAGCATTGCGTTCAGATTTAGCGGTGCTCACTATGATTGGTGTGTTAGAGGCTCGACCTAATGTGGGTTATTATTATGTAGGATTGTCGCCGAAGAATCAAACTGCTGAGATTTTAAGATCTTATAGCGTACATGATGCACTGTCACAAGCCGTTATCGTGTCGCCTGAGACTAATTTATATAATACGATTGTAACCATGTTCACAGAGGATGTGGGAACAATTTTAGTTTGTGAAGATTCATATTTACAAGGGGTTGTATCTCGCAAAGATTTGTTGCGTGCCTCTATGGGGCAAACAGATCCACATACGATGCCTATATCTATGATTATGACACCCGTTAGTAAATTAATTGTTGTAGAACCTAGTGATTCCTTGGCTGTAGCAGCGCAAAAGATGATTGACTACGAAGTCGATTGCCTCCCTGTTGTTGTTAGAGAAGATGATGAATCGCAAGATAATCCAAAGCGGCGGTTAAAGGTGGTTGGACGTGTATCTAAGACGACCGTAACTAAAGCTTTTTTAGAATGTAGTACTCAAGAGGTATAAATAATGGCTGAAAAAATAATTTATGCGATTTCAGATTCTTTAGGTGAAACGGCAGAGGCTGTTGCAAGAGCGACAGCAAGTCAGTACGATAAGGAACAAATTGAAATTGTTCGCATTCCATATATTGAAGACGAAGCTCAAATTGATGAGATTATAGCAGATGCTAAAAATGGTAATCATGTAATTTGCCATACAATTGTCTCTAGTTCTTTGCGCAGTTATTTACATGAAAAAGCAGCAGAAAATAATATCCCTGCTGTTGATATTATGGGGCCTGTACTAGATGCGGTAGGTACAGTAGCATCTACTAAGCCGCGTATGACTGCTGGTATGGTTCATAAATTAGATCAAGAGTATTTCAAAAAGGTAGAAGCTATTGAGTTTGCTGTAAAATATGATGATGGTAAGAATCCTTCTGGTTTTGAAAAGGCCGATATTGTTATCATCGGTGTTTCCCGTACAAGTAAAACACCATTATCTATGTTTTTAGCATATAAAAAAATTAAGGCTGCCAACTTACCATTGGTACCAGAGGTGCCGTTGCCTGAGGAATTATTTAAAATTCCATCTAAAAAAATAGTAGGCTTAATCATTGACCCATATAAATTGAATAATATCCGCAGCGAACGTTTACGTGCAATCGGCCTAGAGGATGAAGCTAATTATGCTTCTATTGAGCGTATTAATTCTGAATTAGAGTATGCTAAGGCTATTATGCGTCGTCTACATTGTCAAGTACTTGATGTTTCAAATAAATCTATTGAAGAAACAGCATCTCTTGTTATGCAATTAGTAGACAAAAATCGTATGTCTGAAGGAAAATAAATAGGGGAGGCGCAAGCCTTCCCTATTATCAAATACCATGATGTTTACAATATTGATGAAGAGGAACTATGAATATTAGAGAACATATAGAAGAACGGGAGGATTTGCTATTATCCCCGTATGCAGCTAGAAGTAGTGCTGCATTACGAGATATAGATGAGGAACCAGATCCACTGCGTACGGCGTTTCAGCGCGATCGAGATAGAATTATACATAGCAAATGTTTTCGTCGTTTAAAACATAAAACACAAGTATATATTGCACCGGGGGATCATTATAGAACGAGAATGACCCATACTCTTGAAGTAGGACAAATAGGGCGTACTGTAGCACGTGCTCTTAGACTGAATGAAGACTTAGTCGAAGCTATTGCTATGGGGCATGATGTGGGCCATACTCCCTTTGGTCATGTCGGTGAATATGCTTTGCGTGACTTGGTAGGTCATTTCAATCATAATGAACAGAGTTTACGTATGGTTGAAGTGTTAGAGAAACATGGCAATCGTCAAGGGCTTAATTTAACGAGAGAAGTTCGTGATGGTATTTTAGGCCATACGGGGCCGACTATACCGACCACATTGGAAGGGCAGATTATTCGTATTGTTGACCGTATTGCGTACTTGTGTCACGATTATGATGATGCACAACGGGCTGGTATGCTAGAAGCTAACGATTTACCAGAAGAAGTGCGATTTTATTTTGGCGATACTCCGTCTAGTATGATTACGGCCATGGTGAAAGATATGGTTGAACAATCGTTGGATAAGCCAGCGATTCAGATGTCTGCTGATATTGAAAGCACGATGAATGTGTTTAGACAGTTTATGTTTAAAAATGTATATCTAGCACCTGCATTAATTCCTGACCGTAATAAGGCCGCTCATGTAGTAAAAAATTTATTTACATACTTTATGGAGCATCCAAGTGATATAGAAACCTATGTAGAACGAAATGGTGTGTATTCCACTGTTGATATTGTCGATTATGTGGCAGGATTAACAGATCAATATGCTATAAAATTATTTAAAGATTACTTTATTCCAAATATTACGCTGTAATAGGGCGACAAAAAGACCGTTACCATTTGGTAACGGTCTTTTTGTTTAAGAGTACATGTACTATTTATTTTACGCGCGTGTAATTTTATTAGAACGAAGGCAGCGTGTGCATACATTTACTTTTTTTGTAGCACCGTCTACAACCGCCCGTACTCTTTGAATGTTCGGTTTCCAAGTTTTTCTTGTGCGAATGTGAGAATGACTCACGTTCATACCGCTAGATGTGGATTTGCCACATACTTCGCAAAGGTTTGCCATAGTTTCCACCTCCAAGCTTAATCTATAACATAACAAAAGTATATTATCATAAAGACAAGGTTTAAGCAAGTGTTTTTACTACATACATTGAGATTTTATGAAATATACTACAATATTTGGTATACTATAGCTAATATTGTAGTCGAAATGTATGAGCTATGGCAAGAGATTTATAAAAATGGATATAGCTTCATTATATTCATAACTATTTTATATGTGAGGCATTATGATAAACGAAGCTTTGACCTCTATTAAAGGGATTGGTCCTGGTCGAGAAAAACAACTTCATAAATTAGGCATCAACAATGTATCAAATTTGTTGGTCTATTTTCCACGTTCCTATGAGGATAGACGAAAGATTTTTTCTATTAAAGAGTTAGAAAATGGGGTTACTGCCGGTGTTGTGGGGACAGTCGTATCCATTATGGAGAAAAAACCTCGTCCACGTCTATCTATATTAGATATTACCATTACTGATGGTACAGGGCCTATGAAAATTGTTTTATTTAATCAAGGCTATAAAAAGAACTTTTACAAAAAAGGGCAACGCCTCTATGCGTACGGCAAGGCAGAATTCCAATACGGCTCTATGCAGATGAATTCACCTCAAATTGAAAACCTTGGCACTGATGCTATGCCTGATACGGGAATTGTACCCATTTATCCTTTAGCAGAGGGGGTATCGCAATATGTTGTGCGTTCCTCTATTCGTAATTGGTTTGATGCACACCACACAATGGATGAGATTATGCCGCCTGAAATTAGAGCGAATCATATGACTATGAATCGATATGATGCATTTAAAGAGATGCATTTTCCTTCTAGTAGTGAAAGCTATGAAAAAGCACGATATCAATTAGCTTATGAAGAACTATTTATCATGCAGTCCGGACTTGTACTTCTTAGAAATAAGGAACAATGTCATGTGGGACCCAAGATGGAGCCTGATGGAGTGTTAATGGAACAGTGTAAGGAAAATCTACCCTTTCAGTTAACTGGTGATCAGGAGCGTGCTATATCTGAAATTTCACAAGATATGCAAGATGAGCGGCCTATGCAACGCTTATTACAAGGTGATGTAGGCTCTGGTAAGACCGTTGTAGCCACGTTGAGTCTGGTGAAAGCCGTAGAAAACGGGTACCAAGCAGTTATCATGGCGCCTACAGAAATCCTGGCCACACAGCATTATGAAGGGATTACTGAGCTTTGTAAACATTTACCAATTAATATTGCCTTACTAACAGGTTCTACATCTAAAAAAGAAAAAGATAGAATCTATGAGGAGTTGCAAAATGGAACGATTCAACTGATAATTGGAACCCATGCACTCATTCAAGATAAGGTACAATTTAAAAATCTAGGACTAGTTATCATTGACGAGCAACATCGATTTGGTGTAAATCAGCGTGCTGCATTACAGCATAAAGGTGTATATACACACGTTCTAATTATGACCGCTACGCCTATACCAAGGACGATGACCTTATCTGTTTATGGTGATTTAGCAGTATCTATTATTAAAGAAATGCCACCAGGGCGTAAACCGGTAAAAACATATGTGGTAGATAGTTCTTATAAAGAGCGATTGCGTGTGTTTTTTGGTAAAGAAATGACCATAGGACATCAAGTGTATGTAGTTTGTCCTTTAGTAGAGGAGTCTGAAAAGCTTGATTTACAAGCAGCGGAAGAACTTTTCTTAGAACTAAAAGATTATTTTTATAAAAGTTTTGAGGTGGGGCTCGTACATGGTCGCATGAATCCCAAAGAAAAAGATGAAGTAATGCAAGCCTTTCATGAGGGGCACATTCAATTACTCGTATCCACCACGGTTATTGAGGTTGGCGTTAATGTTCCTAATGCGACGATTATGTGTATAGAAGGGGCGGAGCGGTTTGGATTATCTCAGCTACACCAATTACGGGGGCGCGTTGGTCGCGGCGATATACAAGCCTATTGTATCTTAGTTAGTGATTCAAAGGGTGATGTAAGTCAAGAACGATTGCGACTAATGGAATCGACGCATGATGGATTTGAATTGGCAGAACAAGATTTATTACTTCGTGGTTCTGGACAATTGTTTGGTTTAGCCCAGTCTGGTCTGCCTGATTTACGGATTGCTAATATTATTAAAGATATTGATATATTGGTACAAGCCCGTAATGATGTACTGTCCTATATCCGTGAATTTGGCATCGAACAATTAGAAAAGTATATGAAATTGGAATTAGAAAAAAGATTTGGTGAAAAATTTCTTAGAATATTGTATAATTAAGAGGTAAGGCTAATAATCATATAAGGTGTGATAATACTAGGTTTTATCTAGCTTTCCCCTTGTATATAATGGCCTATTCTCGTATAATAGAAAAAACAATATTATTGTATTTATGGAGGTGCCCTATGCCATTAATTCATGTTGAACTTGTAGAAGGTCGTACAAAAGAACAAAAAAAACAATTAGGTGAAGCAATCACTAAAGCTACTGTAGAAATCGTAAACGTACCTGCAGAAGCTGTAAAAGTTATTTTTGTAGATATGAAAAAAGATGATTTTATGGAAGGCGGCATTTTGCGGTCTGAACGCTAATGAAAGCTACGATTATCCTCTCTAGCCCGTGAGGGCTAGTGAGGGTCGTAGTTTTGTTTTTTATTATACGAGAAAGGAAAAATAAATGAGAGACGATAAATTTGGTATGCGTGGATTAACTTTTGATGATGTGTTATTGGTACCTGCTGCATCTGATGTGTTACCATATCAAGTAGACTTGAAAACACAATTGACACGCGATATTACACTTAATATTCCAATGATTAGCTCTGGTATGGATACTGTAACTGAGTCCCGTATGGCTATTGCCATGGCTCGTGAAGGCGGTATGGGTGTTATCCATAAAAATATGTCCATTGAGGAACAAGCTCATGAAGTTGATACGGTAAAACGCTCTGAGCATGGTGTTATCGTTGATCCGATTTTCCTTAGCCCTCAAAATCTTCTATCTGATGCAGAAGAATTGATGCACAAATATAAAATTTCTGGTGTTCCTATTACAGAACATGGTAAACTAGTAGGGATCATTACAAATCGCGATATGCGTTTTGAAACTGATTTAACCCGTCAAATTGGCGAATGTATGACTAAGGAAAACTTAGTAACAGCTCCAGAAGGGACTTCCTTGGAGATGGCTAAATCCATTTTGAGTCAACATCGCATTGAAAAATTACCATTAGTTGACAAAGAGGGGAATTTAAAAGGTTTAATTACAATTAAAGATATTGAAAAAGCTACAAAATATCCTAACTCTGCTAAAGATTCTAGTGGTCGCCTCTTAGTTGGTGCTGCAGTCGGCGTATCTAAGGATATGTATGATCGTTTAGATGCTCTTGTAGCAGCTAAAGCAGATGTTATCATTGTTGACACAGCTCATGGCCATTCTGCTGGTGTATTGCGTACGTTAAAAGAAATTAAGCAAGCATATCCACATATTCCTGTTATTGCTGGTAATGTGGCAACTGCAGCTGGTACAGAGGCTCTTATTGAAGCTGGTGCTGATGCTGTTAAAATTGGCATTGGACCTGGTTCCATTTGTACAACACGCGTTATTGCTGGTATTGGTGTACCTCAAATTACTGCGGTTTATGAGTCTGCTCAAGTGGCAAGACGTTATGGCATTCCTATTATTGCCGATGGGGGCATTAAATACTCTGGCGATATTGCAAAAGCCATTGCAGCTGGTGCTAATGTTGTAATGATGGGCAATATTCTTGCTGGTACTGATGAAAGCCCAGGGGAACAAGTTATTTACCAAGGTCGCTCCTATAAGGTTTACCGTGGCATGGGTAGCTTAGGTGCTATGAAGCTTGGTAGTAAAGATCGTTATTTCCAATCAGAAGCTAAGAAATTAGTTCCTGAAGGTATTGAAGGCCGTGTACCTTATAAAGGTATGTTGGCAGATACAATTTTCCAAATGGTTGGTGGGTTACGTGCAAGTATGGGATACTGTGGTTGCCATGATATTAAAGAAATGATTGAAAACACTCAATTCATTCAAATTACGGCAGCAGGCTTGAAAGAAAGTCATCCACATGATGTAAGTATCACCGTAGAAGCACCTAACTATAGTGGTTTATAATGGAGTATTACTTTGAGTAAACGTATTTCGGTATTATCTGTCCCTATTGATTGCATCACTATGGACGAAGCAGTTTCAAAAATTATAGAGTTGACAAAGCAACCAGGGCTACATCTTGTAGCAACTGCCAATGCTGAAATGGTTATGCTAGCAAATCAGGATCCCGTGTTACACGGGATCTTGAATTCCGCTAGTTTAGTTGTTCCTGATGGGGCTGGCATATTATGGGCTGCAGAGCGCATGGGGGAAAGAGTACCTGAACGTGTTACTGGTGTTGATGTTACTAAAGAATTGTTTAAGGTTGCTGCAGATACGCAAATTCCTGTATATTGTTTAGGTGCGGCACCAGGTGTAGCAGAACAAGCTGTTTCTAATTTACAAGAAATGTTTGGGCCTATTAATATTGCGGGGATTCATGATGGTTTCTTTGATGAAGCTGAGGAACACCGTATTATTAAAAATATTGAAGATACGGGTGCTAAACTTGTATTTGTTGCATTAGGTGTGCCAAAACAAGAACAATGGATTTCAGAAAAATTATCCTCTTTACAAGGCGTTGTTGCCATTGGTATAGGAGGGTCTTTTGATGTATTGGCTGGAAACATTCCACGAGCACCACAGTGGATGCAAAAAAATCGTTTAGAATGGTTATATAGACTATATTTAGAACCTAAACGTATTGGCCGTATGTTGGCCATACCGAAATTTATGTGGACTGTTATTAAGAATAAATAGGGGAGTTAAGTTGTGCCTACAGGACCAATTATAAAAGAAGGATTTCCTTTAATCGGGGTAATGCTCTTCATTACGATTATAGCGGCGTGTTTTGGACATTATAGTATCGCAATTATTACATTTATTTTGGCATTATTCTTTGTGAACTTTTTTAGAAATCCAAAACGTAATATTCCAACTGATCCGGATGCTATTTTATCTCCAGCTGATGGAAAGGTAATGGAAATTGAAGACGTATATGAAGACTTGTATTTACATCGAGAATGTAAAAAGGTAACAATCTTTTTATCTGTTTTTGATGTGCATGCAAATCGTGCTCCTATTGAAGGTAAAATTACATATCGTCATTATACGATGGGCAGTTTTTTGCCTGCTTTTAAAGAAGATGTGGGATTTGAAAACGAACGTCATACAATTTGCATAGAGAACGATAAAACAGAAGTTCTTGTAACACAAATTGCTGGATTATTAGCGCGACGTATCGTTTCATGGACAGATCTTGATAGTGTATTAGAACGTGGTCAGTTATATGGTATGATTAAATTCGGTTCATGTACTGAAATTTACATGGATAAAAATGTAGAAATTTGTATCGAAAAAGGTCAACATATTACTGGTGGCGATACAATTATCGGGAGGCTCCGTCATGAATAAATCAATCATTCCAAATTTATTTACCAGTGCTAATCTAGCATTTGGTGTTATCGGTATTACATTATCTGCTACAGGAAATACCTTTTGTGCTGCTATATGTGTGCTATTATCTCTACTTGCGGATGGGTTAGATGGCCGTGTAGCTCGTGCATTAGGCGTAGCGGGCCCTATGGGACGTGAATTAGATTCTTTATCTGATGTAGTCGGTTTTGGTGTTGCTCCAGCCTATATGTTATATATAAGTGATTTACAGGGATTAGGGTGGCTTGGATATGTACCTTTGTTAGCATTTTCTGTACTAGGTGCTTTTCGCTTGGCCCGCTTTAATATTAAAACTGATGAAGTACATGGTTATTTTGAAGGTCTACCAATTCCAGCAGCCGGTTGCTTAGCTGCTACCTATGTATTATGTGGCGTGCAAGTGCCTCAGTTTGTCTTATTTGTGTCCATGATTCTCGTTGGTATTCTTATGGTTAGTGAAGTTAAATATCCTGATTTTAAGGGGCATAGTGCAGTTCGTATCAGTAAGATTGCCGTAGCATTGGTAGCTCTCGTCGTTATCGGTGCTTTAGTATATGATTGGCATACATGGGCTGTTATGATTTTTACTGGATATGTGTTGTTTGGTCTGTTTAATACGGCGTTAAATATAGTGCGCAAATAGACTGTGGAGGTTTGTCTTATGGATTACCTACTGGATCTGATATTGATTCCTATGCAGGTAATAATCGTAATTTATACGGTTTATTATTTCGTACTTGCCGTAATAGGCATGTGGCGTTCTAGAGTTCATAAAAACTATACACCGAAAAATTCATTTGCCGTTGTTGTGTGTGCTCATAATGAAGAAGCGGTTGTTGGAGAACTTGTAAAAAATCTAAAAAGTTTAGATTATCCAGATGAGTTATATGATATCTTTGTTGTAGCTGATAATTGTACCGATAAAACTGCTGAAGTAGCTAGTGCTGCAGGTGCTAATGTGCATGAGCGTTTCAATAAAGAAGAGGTCGGCAAAGGCTATGCCATGGGCTGGATGTTTGATCGGGTAGAACAAATGGATAGGAAATATGATGCATTTCTTATCTTTGATGCCGATAATCTTGTACATCCACAATTCATGCTAGAAATGAATGATCATTTAGAAAAAGGTGAATCTGTAATCCAAGGATACTTAAACTCTAAAAATCCAACAGATTCTTGGGTTGCCGGTACATTTTCTATCATGTTCTGGATGGTTAATCATATGTGGCATTTGGCGAAATACCGCATTGGCTTATCTACTGCATTAGGTGGTACAGGTATGTGTATTCGCACATCAATTATTAAAGAGTACGGTTGGGATTGCACAAGCTTAACAGAGGATATGGAGTTCTCTATGAAGCTATTAACACATGGTCTTAAAACTACATGGGCTCACGATGCCATTGTGTATGATGAAAAAGTAACGACTATGATGGCTTCTTGTAAACAGCGTTTACGTTGGGCACAAGGTCAATTTGACTGCGCAGATCGTTATATTCCTAAATTATTTGCAGCAGGTATTAAGCAAGGTAATATTGTTATATTAGATGGTATTTTACAGGTTAGTCAGCCATATTTCTTGTTGTTAACAACAATATATTTGGTATTTTCATATATCAATGCATATGTGCCGATTTATACAAATATTTTGTATCAAATTATGCCGATGTCTGTATGGCAAATTATTGGTATTGGTCAATATTTGTTCCCACTTATTGTATTGTTAAAAATTAAGGTACCACCTAAAATTTGGTTTTATTATTTGCTATATCCTATTTTTGTATACTCTTGGGTACCAGTAAATATTTTAGGTTGGTTCCGTCGTCATAACAAGGAATGGTCTCATACGGTGCATACAAGAGCAGTTGGCTTAGATGATGTTAAATTAACCCGTATGGGCAATATGAATAAGAATAAAAAATAGAATCTGTAGGAGTGAATATGCATATATTAATGTGTAACGATGATGGCATTTTAGCTGATGGCTTACGCCAATTAGCGACGTATTTAAGTCAATATTATCGTATTACCGTTGTAGCACCAGCTACTGAGCAAAGTGCAAAATCCCATGCATTGACGACTGAGATTCCTTTAAAACTAGATGCGTACAATGGCGAGGATGAAAATCCTCGCCTTTATGCACTTACAGGAACTCCGTCGGATTGTATGAAATTTGGCCTTAGCTATTTATTAACTGATGATATGCCTGATCTTGTTATTTCTGGTATTAATCATGGCTTTAACTTAGGTTCTGATGTATTATATTCAGGAACTGTATCAGCCGCTATGGAAAGCTGTTTTTATGGGATTCCTGGCCTTGCATTATCTGTTGAACGTTACTCTACTGAGCGTGGTAATGAAATGCATCCATTTATTCATGATTTTATTGAAAAGATTTATGTAAATGGCAAGTTTGCTGGTTTACTAAATGTTAATTTCCCATTGCGTGGCGCTTGTGATTGGGATCATTTCAAAATGGTGAGGCAAGGTCTACAGACCTACAGTAATATAATCGATGCTCGTATTAATTCTAGAGGGCAAGATTACTATTGGTTGGCAGGTGATTTAGATTGCGGAAAAGAGGCTGTGCCTACTGATGTTGAATACGCTCGTAAGGGCTATATTACAGGTGTAACCTTGACTTGGAAACAACAAGATGATGATGCAATGCATACAGTAACAAATATTATGGAAAAAATATAAATTTTTTGTTGACAGACATTAGTAATTCCTATATAATTACAAATGTTCCGAGATGCCGGAGTGGCGGAATGGCAGACGCACTTGACTCAAAATCAAGCGGGTAACACCGTGTGGGTTCAAGTCCCACCTCCGGCACCAAATACAAGCGGAAATGCTTGCACAGGTGATAAGAGTAATCTTATCACCTGTTTTTTGTTTATATGGCTTGCATAGGATGATAGAGGTTACTATGGATATACAACATATTATGGATTATATACCAACAACATATACTTTACATCAACAAGAAGAGACTAAAACAATGGTTGATCTAAAACTATTAAAAGAAATACTAATTGATAGCTCTGTTAATCAATGCCAAGGATTTTGCTATAACTCAAAAAAAGATGTATTTGTATTGGCTTGTATTAATTCTCAAAATTCAAGACAAATCATATATGAATTAGATCCGAAGACCTTTGATATTGTAGGGACTTATCGCTTTCGCAATTCTACAGAACTTGCACATATGAATACTCTTACCTATAACCCAGATACTAACTTGTTATATACCACTAATGCCGTGGTTAATGGGCACCGTATCACCACTATAGATGCTGATACTATGACTATTGGTGAAACGATTACTATACCGGAACGGGTATTTAATCTTGGGTATGATATAAAGAAAAAACAGTTTGTCTCCATTGTACCTGTTAATGCGACAATGAGACGGATTAACTATTATACACCCCAGTTTGAATTAATACAGTCTAAAGAAATTGATGCCCATCATAATGACTTTAATAATAATGGCGCTTTTGCCTATGATGGTCGTACGATATTTGCTACCTTATCTACGGTGGTAACCATTGATAAATATGGTGCAGTATCTAAAATTACGCCTTTCCCCAAAGCCCTAGAAATTGAAGATATGGATATGCGCCATAATATGATGTATGCAGCAGTTAATGCAGGTCATAATGTTGCTATTTACAGTTTGATAAATTATTAATGTATGCAGTTCATCAATGATTAATACAGTCAAATTGTGTATAATAAATAGATAGACAATCGAATTTTTAAGGGGTTAGATGATGAGATTAGGTACGGATTTGATTGAAATAAATCGTATTCAACATGCGATAGAGCGATCAGAACGCTTTCATAAAAGGGTCTATACATCACAAGAAATTGCTTATTGTGAAAGTAAACATAAAGGGATGTATCAGTCTTATGCGGGAATCTATGCGGCAAAAGAGGCCTTTTTAAAGGCTTTAGGCACAGGTTTACGTTATGGTTCCTGGCAAGATATAGAGGTGGGGCATACCGACTTAGGTGCACCGAAACTATATATTACAGGACCATTTAGAGAGATATTAGATTCACAAGGACTTTCGAAGATTATTATTTCCATAAGTCATTGTAAAGATTATGCTATGAGTACAGTTATTTTAAAGGGGTAATCTATGTATAGTTTAACGAGAGAAGCATCACAACATATCGATGCCTATTTACCACGTCATTTACATGTGCCTTTGGAATTGCTCATGGAAAATGCAGGACGAGGTATTGCCGATGCCTTGGTGGATGTAAAAGGAAATCGCTTTCACGAGGATCCATTTACGGGAATGGTTCTATTTGTATGTGGCGTAGGTAATAATGGTGCTGATGGACTTGTGGCGGCCCGTCATTTGATGGAACAAGGTATTCCCGTTTCTATTGCGCTAGTAGGCGATGAATCTCATGGTAGTGAATTATTTAACAAACAGCTTACCATGGTACAGGCCATGCAGATTGATATTGTCTCATTTGAAAGTTTTAATGATTGGTCTCGCGTTCACGTCGTTGTAGAAGGATTGATGGGGACAGGATTTCAAGGTGAATTAAGAGAACCTGTAATCTCTGTACTACATGATATTGATGTGGAGCGCAATCAGCATGGATTTTCTTTGTGGGCTATCGATGTGCCGGCTGGTGTTGATGCCACTACGGGGCAGGCTTCTGATTACACATTATTTTATGATACGACAGTAACCTTTGGATCCATTAAGGAGGGATTATTATTATATCCTGGAAAATCCTTGGCGGGTACTGTTATTATCGCACCCTTGGGTGTGCCTTGGGAGTTAGCATTGGGATCAGAGGCACCATTTAACACATCCCATTATGTTTTGTATGACCGCTTGGCATCATTAGAACTCAGTGATCGTATGCCACAGTCACATAAAGGTGTTAATGGTAACGTTCTCATTATTGGCGGTTCAACCTCTATGATTGGAGCACCTATTATGAGTGGCGAGGCGGCAGTTCAAAGTGGTGCTGGCAAGGTTTCCTTAGCGGTTCCACAAAATGTACAATCTATTGTACAGTCTAAGTGCATACCAGAGGTAATGGTCTTGCCAATAGAGGAGAAGAACTCTATTAATTTAGAGACCTATGATGTAGTTGCTATTGGACCTGGTCTAGGCCGCACAGCGGAATCTAAAGAACTTGTTAATACGATTTTAGAACAGCAAGTAGGACATATGGTTATCGATGCAGATGGCTTGTATGCTCTTGGTACAATAGGACATGTGTATACTCATGATGACAAGTCCATTACTTATGAGGCAGATATGCTGTTCAAGGACTGTATTATGACGCCTCATCTAGGTGAATTTAGTCGCCTTATCGACAAATCTATTTCATATATTGAGAAACATTATGTGGAATTAGCTATTCAATTTGCAACGGCCCATAATGTGGTTCTTGTATTAAAAGGCATTCCGAGTTTAATAGCATTTCCAACTGGCGAGATTTACATTAATGGACAGGGAAATTCCGGTATGGGCACAGGTGGAATGGGTGATAGTTTAACCGGTATTATTACGTCTTTTGTAGCGCAAGGATATTCGTTACAATCTTCAGCCTTATTAGGTGTATATGTACATAGTCGAAGTGCAGATATTCTATGCGAAGAAAAACCTTGGGGCTATACGCCAAGTGATGTAAGTCGGAATGTAGGCGTAGTATTACAGGAGTTACTGAAAGGATAGTAATATGAAAAGAATACAACAAATTCTAGTATTATTAATTACTCTTTTAGTGCCCCTGTTTGCCATAGCAGGATGTTCTTCTGGTGATGTATCAAAGGCGGCTACGGCAGTTTCATCATCGGTTCAATCTGGATACTCTATTGATACGCATCAAACAACGGCAGATGGTCACGTTGACATTTATATGCTCGATATTGGTCAAGGTGATGCAATACTAATTAAGGTAGACGACGAATATAGCATGATTGATACGGGCGATATTGAACATCGTGAAAATATTGTGGGACAATTGCAAAACATGGGTGTTACGAAGCTTAAAAATGTTATAATAACACACCCACATGCCGATCATATGGGAGGCTTTCTAGCGATTGCCAAATCAATGCCTATCGAACATGTATATGATGATGGCATTCCTGTGGATAATAATATGTATAAAACATATGAGAAGTGGATTGAGAAAAAGAACATTCAACGAACTACTTTAAAGAAGGGCAGTACTGTTGATTTTGGTCATGGTGCAGTATTTGTAGTTTATGCGCCATGGGATGAAACTTTAGTTGATAAAAAAGGACAACCAGATTTAAATAATAATTCTATTGTTGGTAAATTTATTTTTGGTAAGTTCTCTATGTTATTTACTGGTGATGCTGAACTACAAGAGGAGAAACGATTAATTAAGGAGCAAAATAGTAAGCTATTTGCTCGTATTTTAAAGGTTGGTCATCACGGTTCACGAACAAGCAGTTCTGAAGATTTTCTAAAATCTGTTAAACCAGAGAGTGCATTAATTTCTTCTGGGTTATATAATAAGTATGGTCATCCTCATGATGTAACATTGCGTCATTTGAATGAACACAATATCGCCATTTATCGTACAGATACGATGGGACGTATTCATATTAGTACGGATGGGAATGAATGGCAAATTTCTACAGAACGATGATAAATATGTGTAATCCGTATACATATCTTCATGTTTGTATGAAATAATCTATCTATAATCAATCATTATTTTATAGATAGATTCTAAGTATGAGTCGTAGCGTTTTGGGATGCTAGCTCATCACTATGGTTTGGACAAATAAATGTCAGTTAGATAGGAGTGAATGTATTGCGTAAACTATTTCTAATTTGCTTTGCTTTTCTCATGGCTCTACCGCTATTGTTAAGCCAAGCAAAGGCTGCTAATTTACAGGATGCTCGTTGGGTGACGAGAACTGATGCACCAGTACCGTATGTACGTATGGTTATGGATTTATCGGCTCCAGTAAAAGCAGCTGCATCTATCAGTAAAGATGGAAAAACGACAACGGTTACTTTAAAGAATACTAAGTTGAAAATGGCAAAAAGTAATATTATTATGGATTCGTCCATTGCTAGTTCAGCACAGCTTTCACAAGTAGGCAAAGACGTGGCAGTTACCATTAAAACTCCATCCGCTTTAGATACAAGTGATATAAAGGTATTTTCTTTGAAGAAGGATACAGTTAATCAAAAACCGTATCGAATCGTTGTAGATGTTCAGAAAAAAGGTGTGGCTCCAAAACCTGTCAATTATGGTAAGAAACCATCTCCTTCTACAGGAATTGCTGGTAGTAAAGGGTCTGGTAAATATTCTACATCTGGTGGATTAGCGGGTAAGGTTATTACGATTGACCCAGGTCATGGTGGGAGTGATCCAGGGGCTATTGGTCCAACTGGATACCAAGAGAAAAATGCAACGCTTCCAATTTCTAAGTATTTAAAATCTGCTTTAGAGGCTCGTGGTGCTAAAGTATACATGACGCGTACAACAGATGTCGATGTATATGGACCTAACGCGAGTGGTGTGGATGAATTAGGGGCACGTGTCAATATTGCTAATGCACATAATTCTGATGCTTTTGTAAGTATTCACATCAACTCCTTTAACAATCCAACTGTTGGTGGTATTGCTACTTATTACTATGCTAAGACTGGTAATGATGCTCGCTTAGCACAAAAGGTACAAAGCCAAATTGCTAATGTACCAGGCTTTAATGGTGACCGAGGCATCCAAGAAGGTAATTTGTATGTATTGAGACATTCAAATATGCCTGCAATTCTTGTAGAATTAGGTTTTATTTCTAATCCTAATGAAGAACGTGCATTAAAAAGCGATCAAACAGAACAAGATTTTGCAAATCGTATTGCTGTTGGTATTGCTAATTACTTTGGAGGCTAAGGATGAATATTCGAAATCAAATCACTGTGATTGCTTGTATAGGTATCCTTGCTTTTGCAGCGGGATGTACCCCAAACCAAATGACTAATACAGGTTCTACAAATGTAAGCCAATCTGTTAAGGTCAATAAAGATGCTGAAACATCTAAAGCGTCCAGTGAATCTGTAAAAATGGTGTTTTTCGTTCCTATAGAGGACGGGACGGGTGTAAAGCAACAATCCGTAGATATGTCAGCTGATAAGGTAACACCAAAGGCTGCATTACTGGCTATGTTAAAAGCGGATCGTCAACAAAAGTATCCCATTTTTGATAAGTCTATAGAGATTACTTCTGTTACTGTTAAAGACAACATTGCCTCAGTAGAGGTAAATAAAGCCTTTGTTGCTGGTAAAGGTGGAGAGCTCACCGTTAAGTTGCAAATGGCTGCTATCGTAAATACATTGACTTCTTTTGACAATATCAATGGTGTGCTCTTTGTATGCGATGGTAAAAAGGTTCCAGTAGTTGGTTCCTTCGATACGAAGAATCCTATTAAACGGATGGAACAATTAATTAAAAAGTAAGCTTTAAATCGACTCCTTATGTAAAAGGAGTCGATTTTTTTTGCATTCCTATATGTGTTACAATACATATAGTATAAAAGATTAAAAAGGTGATATAGTGGAACTAAAAAATCTCGGTGAATTTAACTTCATACATAGTATTGAATCAGATACAATATATGACCCTAGTACAGTTGTTCAAGGTATTGGGGATGATTGTGCTGTATATAAGGTTACTGAAGGATATGAGCAACTGGTAAGTACTGATACGATGGTAGAAGGCGTTCATTTTAGCTTTCAGTATATGATGCCTTATGATGTTGGGTACCGTTTAATGACAGCAAATTTAAGTGATATTGCGGCTATGGGGGGAATACCACGCCAAGTTGTATTATCTGTTGCCTCACCGGGGCATATTGATACTCGGATCTTAGAAGAAATTTATAGAGGCGTTAAAGAGCAATGCCAACATTATCATGTAAATTTAATCGGTGGTGATACGGTTAGTATAGATGGCCCTATGGTATGGACTATCACCATTATAGGGGAGATTCCTCAAGGTAAAGCGGTGCTTAGAAGTGGGGCCCAACCAGGTGATGTAGTTGGTGTTACGAACTATATTGGTTATGCGGCCACTGGCCTTGGCTCATTATCCTATAATCTGGACGGGTATCCGATGACGCGGATTGGTCATCAAAGGCCAGAACCACAAATTGAGCTAGGTATTACATTACGCGAATTAGGTGTTCACAGCATGAATGATATTAGCGATGGTTTAAGTAGTGAACTTAATGAAATAGCAAAATCATCTCGAGTGTCAATTATCATAGATGAAACACTTATCCCTTTACATGAAGAAACATATAAACTAGCAGAAGCATTACAAACAAATCCACTTGATTATGCCTTATTAGGCGGCGAAGATTTTCAGCTTGTATTTACGGCTCCGAAGGAACTTTCACAAGCATTGGAAAACCTGGGTTCTATTACATTGATTGGTGAAGTTATTGAAGGTGAACCGGTGGTGCAATCGGTGACGAAGGCTAAAGAAATACGCTTATTAGAAGCGAAAGGATATAATCATTTTCATGAGTAAATATAAAGTTACATTAGAAACGTATTCTGTGGCAGATACGCAATGTTTTGGCGAACGATTAGGACATTGGGTAAAACAGAATGGTAATCCACTGTGTATGGCATTAGTTGGCGATTTAGGTACTGGCAAGACGCATATGTCACAAGGCATTGCAAAGGGGCTTGGTGTTACAGAAGAAATTACAAGTCCCACATTTTCTTTGATGAACACGTATATGACCTTAGCCGGTGAAATATATCATTTTGATTTATATCGAATGGATGATGTTAGTGAACTAGAAAATATAGGCTTTTATGAATTTACAGAGGATCAAATCTCTATTGTTGAGTGGGCTGATAAATTTAGTGATGAATTACCGGAAGAAACACTGTGGATTCGCATTGTGCCTATAGATGAACATTCTAGAGCAATTACATTAGAAAGTGATTTGATAGATCATGAAACATTAGTGGAAATAGGAGGTATATATGTGGTTGGGAATTGAAACGAGTTCAGTCGTTTCTAGTGTGGCTGTTATGAATGAAAGCCAGCTTATCGGCGAAATTACCATACAAGCTGGTTTAACCCACTCCGAGCAATTAGTACCTCATATTCAAACCTTGTTAGAAATGACAAATATAAAGCATTCTGATTTAAAGGGGATTGTTGTGGTGAGTGGTCCTGGTTCCTTTACGGGGTTGCGAATTGGCATGGGGACAGCAAAGGCAATGGCTTATGCTTTGCGTATACCTTTATATGGCGTTATGACTATGGATGGCTTAGCACGTAATATCCCATATACTACAGATATGATTTGCACCGTAATAGATGCACAGAAAAAACATGTATATGCTGCTTTTTACACCTATGAAGGCAGTAAACTAACGATGATTGAAGAACCTTTTGTAGTGGAAGCAGCCTCTCTAGTCGATCGTTTACAGAGTCAACAGAAACGTGTTGTTTTTGTAGGTGACGGGATTAAACGTATTGCACCATTAGTTGAGGGGGATAGAAATTTAATCATTTCTGATCCTATTTATCGTATTCCTAGAGCTAGTTCTTTATTATTGAGTGCTCGCACTATGATTGCAGACGGTCAAAGTTCAGATCCTATGACTATGGTGCCTCACTATATTCGAAGATCTGAAGCTGAAGTGTTGTGGGACGAAAAACATAAGGATAATCCATTTCGTTTGAAAGAAGAACCTACAGTAACGGTAATTGAAGCGGCAGGTGAAGAATAATATGATAGTGCGGAGAGCTACAATTGAGGATGGAAAGGAAATTTTTGCTATTGAAGCAGAATGCTTTTCTGTGCCGTGGAGTTTAGATTCTATTGAAACAGAATTATCTAATCAAGATAAGAAGCTTTACTATGTCATAGAGGATGCTGACGGTGTCGTAGGCTATGCAGGGGCTTGGCTCGTTTATGATGAGGGTCAAATCACGAATATTGCTATTCGGCCATCTGCTAGGCGACAAGGTTATGGTGCTACATTAACGAGTGCATTAATAGAGGAATGTTTTAAAAGAGGCATGCATGAAATCTTTTTGGAGGCACGTGTGTCTAATTTGTCTGCTTTATCCTTATATCGTCAATTAAGGTTTACTGTAAAAGGTATGCGTAAGGATTATTATTCAGAGCCCAAAGAAGATGCGTACATCATGTCCCTTGTTAAAGAGGAAGTAAAATGAGTGTATACACATTAGCATTAGAAAGTAGTTGTGATGAAACATCGGCAGCTGTACTCAAGGATGGTCGTACAGTACTTTCTAATGTCATATCAAGTCAGGTACCAATCCATCGAAAATTTGGTGGTGTAGTGCCAGAAATTGCATCCCGTCATCATATTGAACAAGTAATACCTGTGATTGACCAAGCTTTAGAGGATGCTAATGTAAAATTAGAGGATATCGATCATATAGGGGTTACCTATGGGCCTGGATTAGTAGGGGCCTTACTGGTCGGTGTGGCCGCTGCGAAAGGTCTATCTTTTGCTACAGGAATTCCGTTGGTGCCTGTTCATCATATGGAGGGTCATATTTTTGCTAATTTCTTAGCAAATCCCACACTAGAACCACCATTTTTAAGCCTTGTTGTTTCTGGTGGGCACACTATGTTAGTTCATGTGAAAGACTATGAAGAATTCCAGATTCTCGGACAAACACGAGATGATGCGGCGGGAGAAGCCTTTGATAAAATTGCTCGTGTTATGGGATTCCCCTATCCTGGAGGACCTCATATAGATGCTCTTGCTAAAGAGGGAAATCCCAATGCTATTGAGTTTCCAAAGGCGCTTAGTGAACCGGGAAATTTTGAATTTAGTTTTAGTGGTTTAAAATCGGCGGTTCTCAATTACTTAAATAGTAAATCGCAAAAGGGGGAAGACATACATCAAGCTGATGTGGCGGCATCCTTTCAAAAGGCAATTGTAGATGTTCTTGTGGATAAGACAAAAGATGCAGCACATACATTGGGGGAAACAAACATAACGATTGCTGGTGGCGTATCAGCGAATCAAGGTTTGCAGGTAGCACTAGAAGCGATGTGTAAGGAAGAAGGTTTTACTTATTATAAGCCAGGTAAAATTCTATCCACTGATAATGCAGCCATGATTGGTTGTCGTGCTTATTATATGGCACAGGCCGGTAAGTTTTGTGATCTACACCTAAATGCTAAGCCAAGTGTTCCTATTGGTACTGTGGCTTGGGTAGAAGGTAAATAATATGACTGTACATATATATGATGAGTTAGTAAAGGAAACAAGCTTATCAAGTTTACAGGCCTCTTTATTGGTTCATATCAGTCATATGATTCGTTTTGGTCAATCTGTAAGTAAGCATAAAATTGTATTATTTACATATATTACGGATGATGCGCCTTGTGAAATGATGTGTATTTCCGAGGTGGCAGACTCATTAGTAACATCTCGTATACAAGGCTCTGATATGTGGAAAAAACTCATAAATACAGGTGAGTGTATTCAACAATCGACGCAGAATGGATTTGAGTATTTGTTTCCCATTGTCGATAATGGTGGTAAAACTATTGGTGGTATTTCTTTCACCTATACGGCGCCTACTAATGGAACCGAGGGTAAACGAGGTTTTATTGTAGCTGATACGATGCAGCGATTAATGTTGACTGCTACAGATGAACAAATTAAAGAGTATGAGCCTATATCGTATTTGGATGGGCTCATCATTTTTGATCAGAATGGAACTATTTTATATGGCAATGATACAGCATTACATTTAGCAGATATCGTTGGCGTTGATCGTCGTCTAGTAGGCACATCTATCTTTGGTAGTTCTTTAAAAATATCTGCTATTCATCGTGTGCTTACGGATAGAAATGACTTTGTATCAGAAGAAATTTATCATAATATGGTACTCAGACAGCATATGATTCCTATAGCTATGGGGCGTAATGAATGTCGTTGTTTTTTGATTCTTCACGATTGTACGCGTGAAAGTAAACAGCAACAAGAGTTACTTGTTAAGAACTCAATCATTAAAGAAATACATCATCGTGTAAAGAATAATTTGCAAACCGTAGCTGGCTTATTACGGATGGAAGCGAGACGCTCTAATTTGCCGGAGGTGAAAGCTGCATTACAAGAAGGCATTTCTCGAATAGAGAGTATGGCCTTAGTACATGATTTAGTATCTCACTATGATGAAGATTATATTTCTATACGATCCATATACGATGAGCTTTGTCGCTTGTTGCGTCAAAGTATGGTAGAGCGTTATCAACATGTAGAATTTCGTTATCATGGAGATGATTGTATTATTTCATCTCACCAAGCGAGCTATATTTCACTGGTATTTAATGAACTAATTTCCAATAGTATTATTCATGGATTAGCCGGTGAAGATGGTTTGATTTCCGTGGAAGTATCGAGTTTAGAGGACTCTATACGTATTGTCTTTACCGATTCAGGAAAAGGATTGCCATCAGATTTTAATATGGCTAAAAGTAAGCGTTTGGGTATGCAAATCATAAACAATCTGGTGACCCATGAATTAGAAGGTACTATGACGATTGAAAATGGTACTATAGGTGTTGTCGTAACAATTCATATTCATAAGGAGAATTGAATGCGTATTTTGATAGTCGATGATGAATCTCTTATACGAATGGATTTACGGGATATATTAGAGTCCGAACAACATGAAGTGGTGGGGGAAGCCTGCAATGGTGTAGAGGCTATTATGATGTGTAAGGACTTACAACCTGATGCGGTGTTAATGGATGTAAAAATGCCTGAGCTAGATGGCATAGAAGCGGCTCGTCAAATAGGATACAATCATTTGGCACCAGTAGTTCTTCTTACAAGCTATAGTCAACAGGACTTGGTAGCAAAGGCTCGTGAGTCTGGTGTATACGGATATCTTATAAAACCGGTTCGAGAGGAACAATTAATTCCTACATTAGAAATGGCACGAGGCCGCTTTTTAGATGAAGCAGAATCACGGCAACAAATGGCAGACCTAGAAAAGTCTCTGGAAGAACGTAAGTTGATTCAAAAGGCAACGGGTATCCTTATGAATCTATATAAAATTAGTGAGGATGAAGCCTACAATCGAATTAGAGTTTTAAGTATGAAAAAGAGAAGTTCTATAGCTGATATATGTAGATTATTAATTGATCAAACTGAAAAATAGATTAATAAGGACTACTGTAAGTGGAATAACTTATGGTAGTTCTTTTATGTTTTATATATGAATAAGTCTTTAAAAATCTAAATAGTCAAAAAATCAAAAATAATGCTTGCAATTATTTTACCATCGGTTATAATAATACTTGTAATTAGCACTCGATGTTGTTGAGTGCTAACAAATAATGAATGATATATAAGGAGTGACATCATATGTTAAAACCATTAGCTGATCGCGTTATTATCCGTTTAGAAGCAAAAGAAGAAAAAACTAAAAGTGGTATTTTCCTTCCAGATACAGCAAAAGAAAAACCTCAAGAAGGTGTAGTTGTAGCTGTAGGTGCTGGTAAAGTATATGACAATGGTCAACGTGTAGCTCCAGAGGTTAAAGTTGGCGACACTGTTATGTTTGCAAAATATGCTGGTAGCGAATTAGAAATCGATGGCGCTACTCACTTGATTATTAGCGAACGCGATATCTTAGCAGTATTATAATTGCTAATTTGTAGTCATAATGACTATAAAAACTAATGATACATTCTATATTGCCTAAGGGCACATATATTTCGTTACATTGGATAGTGATACTATCTAGGAGGTAATACATATGGCAAAGGAAATCTTGTTTAATGAAGAAGCTCGTCGCGCATTGGGTCGTGGCGTTGACCAATTAGCAAATGCTGTAAAGGTTACATTGGGACCTAAAGGTCGTAATGTTGTATTGGATAAAAAATTCGGTTCTCCAACAATCACAAATGATGGTGTAACTATTGCTCGTGATATCGAACTTCCAGATCCATTTGAAAACATGGGTGCACAATTAGTAAAAGAAGTTGCTACTAAAACTAACGATGTAGCAGGTGATGGTACTACTACTGCAACAGTATTGGCTCAAGCTATGATTCAAGAAGGTATGCGCAATGTAGCAGCTGGTGCTAACCCAATGATCTTGAAAAAAGGTATTGAAACAGCAGTAAAAACTTTGGTGGAAGAAATTAAAAAACGCTCCATCAAAGTTTCTGGTAAAGCTGAAATTGCTCAAGTTGCTAGCGTATCCGCTGCTGACGAAGAAATCGGTGGCTTAATTGCTGAAGCTATGGAAAAAGTTGGTAACGATGGCGTTATTACTGTAGAAGAATCCAAAGGCTTACAAACTGCATTAAACGTAGTAGAAGGTATGCAATTCGACCGTGGTTACATTTCCCCTTACATGGTAACTGATCCTGACCGCATGGAAGCTGTTATGGACAACCCATATATCTTGATTACTGACCGTAAAATCAGCGCTATTGCTGACATGTTGCCTACACTTGAAAAAGTGGTAAAAGTAGGTAAAGAACTTCTTATCATTGCTGAAGATGTAGAAGGCGAAGCATTGGCTACATTAGTAGTAAACCGTTTGCGTGGCACATTCAAAGCTGTAGCTGTTAAAGCTCCTGGCTTTGGTGACCGTCGTAAAGCTATGCTTGAAGATATTGCTATCTTGACTGGTGGTACTGTAATTACTGAAGATATGGGCCGTAAACTTGATTCCGTAGAACTTACTGATCTTGGTACAGCTCGTCAAATTCGCATCACCAAAGACGAAACAACTATCATCGATGGTGTAGGTGATAAAGATGTTATTGCTAAACGCGTTAGCCAAATCCGTGCACAAGTTGAAGAAACTACTTCTGAATTCGACCGTGAAAAATTACAAGAGCGCCTTGCTAAATTGTCCGGTGGTGTTGCAGTTATCGAAGTAGGTGCTGCTACAGAAGTTGAAATGAAAGATAAAAAACTTCGCATCGAAGACGCATTGAATGCAACTCGCGCTGCAGTAGAAGAAGGTATTGTAGCTGGTGGTGGTACTACTTTCATCGATATCATTCCTGCATTGGATACATTGGAAGCTACTGGTGATGTTCAAACAGGTATCAACCTTGTAAAACGTGCTGTTGAAGAACCAGTTCGTCAAATTGCTTATAATGCTGGTCTTGAAGGTTCTGTTGTAGTAGAAAAAGTAAAAAATACTGATGCTGGCATCGGCTTCAACGCATTGACTGAAGAATATATCGACATGGTAAAAGCTGGTATCGTTGACCCAGCAAAAGTTACTCGTTCTGCTCTTCAAAACGCTGCATCCATCGCATCTCTTGTATTGACTACAGAAACTATCGTAGCTGATAAAGTAGAAGAAAATGCTGCAGTTCCTGCTATGCCTCCAATGGGCGGCATGGGCGGCATGATGTAATCAATCGCTAAAAATTAAAATTTAAGCATCATAATATTCCTAATGAATCAAGAATGGTTTATTCTCAGGTTCATTAGGAATATTTTTATAGTATGAGAATGGTTTATATAGGTAGAGATAAATTGCTTTTGTATGTACATTGTGGTATAATTCTATAGAATTTGAATGAGTCTTAGTTTGACAGGTGTTGTTGTTCGGTTTATAATAATTACATCGAAAATTATCTATATACTGTAGAGGTGATACTATGTTGAACTTTTTATTTAAAAGTAAACCTAATTATATTAATTTTGGCTTATTATTCTATCGTTTAGCAATAGGCGCATCTATGTTCTACCATGGTTATTTAAAATGGCTAGGTGGATCTCAAGGACTATATAATGTTGGGGCTATGTTAGCACCTCTTGGCGTAACTGGTGGTTATGAAATACTAGGAACTATAGCAGCTTTTGCTGAAATGGTGGGTGGTATTCTCGTAGCACTTGGCCTATTTACGCGTATAGGTTCTCTAATGCTGATTGGTACATTGGCAACGGCTACACTCTTACATTTGAGCGGAAATTTCTTCGGTTGGGACTATCCATCTCAAATGGGCTTTGGTGCGATTATGTTGTTCTTTGCTGGGGCTGGTCGTTTTAGCTTAGATAAAGCTTTATTTAAATAATTAGGATATAGGCTCATCATTTTGATGGGTCTTTATTTATG
Source organism: Veillonella tobetsuensis (assembly GCF_002959935.1). Lineage (NCBI taxonomy): Bacteria > Bacillati > Bacillota > Negativicutes > Veillonellales > Veillonellaceae > Veillonella > Veillonella tobetsuensis. The sequence continues at coordinate 462,908 of NZ_PPDF01000012.1, read as the reverse complement.
CAGAGAGGGTATTATGAATACAAAAACTGTTCCGTTTACATCTGAACAACTAGAGGCAATTATAGCCCAATATCCAACACCATTTCATATCTATGATGAAGAAGGTATTGTAGACAATATGAAACGCTTTATTTCTGCTTTTTCTTGGAATAAAGGGTTTAAACAATACTTCGCTGTAAAAGCAACACCAAATCCATATATTATGCGTTTGTTACAAAATCTTGGAGTTGGTGCGGATTGCTCATCCTTGGCAGAGTTAATGCTCTGTGAAAAAGTAGGCATTACTGGCCAGGATATTATGTTTACATCGAATGACACACCATATGTAGAATATAAAAAAGCACTAGAACTGGGTGCTATTATTAATCTTGATGATATTACACATATTGAATACTTAGAAAAGAATCACGGTTCTTTACCTGATACATTCTGTGTACGTTATAATCCAGGTTCCTTAAAAGAAGGTGGCAATACAATTATTGGTATTCCTGAAGAGGCCAAATATGGTATGACTCGCGACCAAGTATTTGAGGCCTATAAAATATTACAAGATAAAGACGTAAAACACTTTGGGATTCATACGATGGTTGTATCTAATGAGCTTGATGTTGAAGGCTTGGTAGGGACCGCAGAAATTTGTTTTAACCTTGCTGTCGATATAAAAAAAGAACTCGGTATCACCGTAGATTTCATTGATCTTGGTGGTGGGGTAGGTGTGGCGTACAAACCAGAGCAAACACCTGTAGATTTTGAAGTATTGAGTAAACGTGTTCATGAAGTATATGATTCTATCCTCGTAGCCAATGGTCTTAATGACGTTGCTTTAGCTTATGAATGTGGCCGTATGGTAACAGGTCCGTTTGGTTATCTTGTTTCCACAGCTATTCATAAAAAGGATATTTATCGTCATTATATTGGTCTTGATTCTTGTATGGCTGATTTGATGCGCCCTGCATTGTATGGTTCTTATCATCACATCACTGTAATGGGGAAAGAAAATGCGCCTAAGGATCATGTATATGATGTTACTGGCTCTTTATGTGAAAACAACGATAAATTTGCTATCCAACGGGAATTACCTAAAATCGATATGGGGGATCGAATTATCATCCATGATACGGGTGCACATGGTCATTCCATGGGCTTCAACTATAATGGTAAATTACGATCAGCAGAGTTGCTATTACACAAAGATGGTTCTGTGACTCAAATTCGTCGTGCTGAAACATATGATGATTTGTTTAGTACCTTAGATTTTTCTAATCTGTAATTTAATATTGAGAATTAAAATAGATGAGAATGAATACCAATAAAAACGTATCAATATATGTAATACTTGATATTCTTTTAATTCCTGTATATTTTAGTAGGAATATCTTGCTATCATTTAGAGAAGAATGTATAATGAGTGTAGATTGTTATGCACATACTTGCTAAAGTGGCGAGATAATACGGCGGTGTCAGCTTTGTGCGTACCGCCGTTTTTCTATGTGAATATAAAGTTTTAATCTTAAATCAGTATTGCTGATACGAAGGAGTGAAATATTTTGGCTGAATTACTTCAGATAAAAGATTTAGAGGTGTCCGTAGAAGATAAAAAAATCCTTAAGGGCATTGATTTGACAATAAATAAAGGTGAAGTTCACGTTGTAATGGGTACAAATGGTGCTGGTAAGTCTACATTGGCAAATGCTATCATGGGTAACCCATTGTACACAGTTGATAAAGGTTCTATTGTATTTGACGGTAATGATATTACGGAAGATGCTGTAAATGATCGTGCAAAAGCGGGTATTTTCATGTCTTTCCAACATCCAATTTCTGTACCTGGTATTACAGTAGAAAACTTTATTCGTACGGCTAAATCCACTATTACAGGTGAAAATGTACGTGCCTTAGCTTTCAAAAAAGAATTGAAAGAAAAAATGGATGAATTATCCTTTGATACATCTTACGCACAACGTTATGTAAATGAAGGTTTCTCCGGTGGTGAACGCAAGAAAAATGAAATTCTTCAAATGGCCATTTTAAATCCTAAATTGGCAATTCTTGACGAAACTGACTCCGGTCTTGATGTCGATGCAGTTCGTATCGTTTCCGAAGGTGTTAATCGATTCCACAATGAAGACAACGCAGTATTAATCATTACTCACCACAATCAAATTTTACAAAAATTAAAACCTGATTTTGTACATGTTTTGATCAACGGTAAAATCGTTAAGACTGGTGATGCTTCTTTGGTTCGTGAAATTGAAGAAAAAGGTTACGACGCATACAAAGCATTAGCATAGGAGGCAACATGGAAGAAAGAAAGAAAACCCAAGTTGCGGATATGGACCGTGGCGTCTATGATATAAAGAATAATTTTGAATATTCCTATATTGCTGATGCTGGTTTAACAGAAGAAATTATCCGTGAAATTTGGGCTAATAAAAATGAACCTGAATGGATGCTTGACTTCCGTTTGAAATCCTTAGAGATTTATAATCGCATGGAAATTCCTAATTGGATTCCAGATATTTCTGGCTTAGATATGGAAAATATTTATACCTATGTTAAGCCAAAAGTAGATATGAAAGAAAATTGGGACGAAGTTCCTGAGGATATTAAGAGTACTTTTGATCGTCTTGGTATTCCTGAAGCAGAGAAAACATCTCTTGCTGGTGTAGGCGCTCAATACGACTCTGAAGTTGTATATCACAGTATACAAGAAGACCTTGTAAAACAAGGTGTTATTTATACAGATATCGAAACAGCTCTTCATGAGCATGAAGAAATTGTAAAAAAATATTGGATGACATTGATTCCACCTACTGATCACAAATGGGCTGCTCTTCATGGCGCCGTATGGTCTGGTGGTTCCTTTGTATATGTTCCGGCAGGCGTACAAGTGGATATTCCTTTGCAATCCTATTTCCGTTTGAATGCACCAGGTGCTGGCCAGTTCGAACACACTATGATCATTGTAGAAGAAGGTGCAAAGGTTCACTTTATCGAAGGTTGTTCTGCTCCTAAATATGATGTATCTAATCTTCATGCAGGCGCAGTTGAATTGTTCGTTAAAGATAATGCTACATTGCGTTATTCTACAATTGAAAACTGGTCTAAGAACATGTATAACCTCAATACAAAACGTTGTGTTGTAGGTAAGGGTGGTACTATCGAGTGGGTATCTGGTTCCTTTGGTTCTCGTGTATCTTGCTTGTATCCAATGAGTATTCTTAATGGTGAGGGCGCTCATGCTGAATTTACAGGCGTAACTTTCGCTGGGGAAGGTCAGTTCCTTGATACGGGCTGTAAGGTGGTTCACAATGCACCATATACAACAAGTAATGTAAATTCTAAATCTATCTCCAAATCTGGTGGTGCTGCTATTTACCGTGGCCTTTTGAAAATTGGTCCTAAAGCAGAACATGCAAAAGCGACTGTATCTTGTGAATCTTTGATGTTAGATGAGATTTCTCAATCCGATACAATTCCAGCTATCATTGTAGAAAATGATAATGTCGATTTAGGTCATGAAGCTAAAATTGGTCGCATTTCCGATGAAGCTATTTTCTACCTTATGACGCGTGGTATTAGTGAAGAAGAAGCTCGTGCTATGCTTGTTCGTGGATTCGTAGAACCAATTTCTAAAGAATTGCCATTGGAATACGCAGTAGAAATGAATAATCTAATCAATCTTGAATTAGAAGGTTCTATCGGTTAAGGAGGTACTATGAGCGAATTATTATTTAATGAACTTCCTAGACCTACCTTTAGATGGTTGCGTGTAAACCATACTCCAGCAAGTCTTTTGGGAGAATCTGAAGAAACTAAATCTGTATTGGTAAAAGGTAATGATGCGATTATAAGTGAATTATCAACTGGTACAGCTTTGATAAATCCAAATTATAAAGGTGCAAATGATGTTGCATTAACACAATTAGTGAATAGTGCAGAAGGTTATGCTGTACATGTACCTGCTAATGCTAATGAAATAGTAGGTATTCGTATTGATGCAGGCGCACGTATTGCAAGTCGTTTCCAATTTATCGTAGAAGAAGGGGCAAACCTTGAGGTTCAATTCTTCTTAGATGGCGGTTTAGCAAATACAACAAATGTTCAATATTTTAATGAATATGATGTAAAAGCGAATGCTAAGGTTGTCGTTAAAAAAGTAAATCTTTTAGACGATACGATTCAACATATCGAACATCGCTATACTAAACTTGAAGATAATGCAGATGTTGAATATATCAATGTTGAAATTGGTGGTAAAGAAAACTTCTTGCATTATGAGCATGATTTACAAGGTCAATCTAGTAAAATCGTACATGATATTGCTTATTTAGGTAATAAAGAGCAAAAATTCGATATTGCTATGCTTATGAGTCATGGTGGTAAAAAATCCTTCAGTGATATCCATACTTTAGGTGCTTTGAGCGATACTGCAAAAAAATCCTTCCGTGGTACATTGGACTTCCTTCGTGGTGCTGTTGCCTCAGAAGGTGCTGAAGAAGACACATGTTTATTGTTAGATCCTACTGTAAAATCTATTTCTTTACCTTTATTATTATGTAAAGAAGATAATGTAGTGGGGAATCATGCCGCTAGTGCAGGACAAATTGATCAAAATAAATTGTTCTATCTCATGAGCCGTGGCTTTAGTGAGGTAGAAGCTAAACATATCATCGTAGAATCTATGATTCGTCCAATTATTGATAGAATTGGTGATGAAGTGATTGAGAAAGCCGCATTGACTGCAGTGCGTAATAAAATTTAAAGAGGAATTAGTATGAGACCTATTACAGAAGCATATAAAGATTTTCCTATTTTACAGAAGGAGCATAATGGGCATCGCTTGGTGTATTTAGATAGTGGTGCTACTACACAAATTCCTCAAATGGTAATCAGTCGCCTTACAGATCATATGCTTCATCATAATGGTAATCCGCATCGTGGATCTCATATTCTCGCTATTGAAGCATCTGAAGCTTATGAAAATGCTCGTGATCGCGTTGTGGAATTTATCAATGCTCGTGAACGAGAAGAGGTTATATTTACCCGTAATACAACTGAATCTATGAATCTCATTGCTCATAGTTATGGTGCTAATTTTCTTTCAGAAGGCGATAAAATCGTTATAACTGTTGCAGAACATCATGCAAACCTTGTTACATGGCAATATGTGGCTGAGAAAACAGGTGCTACCCTTGAGTATATGTACTTAGATGATTCTGGCCATTTGAAAGATGGTGAGATTGATAAAATCGATGAAAGCACTAAAATTGTGGCCTTTGCTCATGTGAGTAATGTACTTGGTATGGAATTTCCTGTGAAAGAACTAATTGCTAAGGCTCATTCAGTAGGTGCTGTTGTCGTTCTTGATGGTGCTCAATCTACGCCTCATATGAAGGTAGATGTACAGGCATTAGATTGTGATTTCTTTGTATTCTCCGGTCATAAAATGTGTGCATCACAAGGTATTGGTGTACTATATGGTAAACGTGCATTATTGGAAAAAATGCCACCATTCTTACTTGGTGGCGATATGATTGAATATGTAAAAGAACAATCTACTACATTTAATGAATTGCCATATAAATTTGAAGCTGGTACACCAAATGCTCATGGTGCAGTGTCCTTACATGCAGCGATTGATTATTTAGAATCTTTTGGTATGGATGCTATCGAGGCTCATGAAGAAAGTTTAGTATCTTATGTATTACCTAAGATGCTTGAAATTCCACATGTACAAGTACTAGGTAGTTCTAATCCAAGAGAGAAACATGGTGTTATTGCTTTCACCATTGATGACGTACATCCTCATGATGTGGCAACTATCTTGGATTCTAAAGGCATTTGTGTGCGTTCTGGTCATCACTGTGCACAACCATTGGGAGCATTCTTTAAGGTAGCTGCTTCAACACGCCTTAGCATGTACTTGTACACCCGTAAAGAAGATTTAGATGCATTCTTAGAAGTATTAAAGACTGTCCGTTCAGTAATGGGCTTTAAAGATTAGGAGACATTCATATGGAAATGGATCAATTGTATACGGAACTTATTTTGGAACATAACCAAGATAAACGTAATAAACGTGAATTAAGTGAGTTTACCGCTTCCGAGCACGGACACAATCCAAGTTGTGGTGATGACTTAACACTACAAATTGATGTGAAAGACGGTATCATTAAAGATGCTGCCTATACTGGTTCTGGCTGTGCAATCAGTCAAGCATCTGCATCTATGATGATTGATATTATCAAAGGTAAACCCGTAGAAGAAGCGTTGCGTTTAGTAGAATTATTCTTAGGTATGATTAAAAAAGACGTAACTGATGAATCTGAACTTGAAGATTTAGAAGATGCTATGGCTTTACAAAATATCTCTAATATGCCGGCTCGGGTAAAATGTGCAGTATTGGCATGGCATACATTAAAAGAGGCATTGAAGAAATAATTATGAATAAGACTATAATTTTTGATCTTGATGGTACTCTAACTGATTCTAAAGAAGGCATTTTAAAAAGTCTTGAGTTCGCTTTAGAAGCTTTTGGTTATGATATACCACCATATGAAACACAATTATTATTTCTTGGACCACCTATTGTAGATTCCTTACAACAATATTGTGGGATGACTATAGAGCAAGCTGAAGAAGTATATAAGAAATTCGGTGAACGATACGGCACTATTGGTAAGTTTGAAAATCAATTATATCCAAATATTATTGATTTGTTAGCAAAGGTGAAAAATGAGCATTATACAGTTGCTTTGGCTACGGCTAAACCAGAAATATATGCTCGAGAAATTTTAGACCATTTCTCTATTACGCCATATTTTGATGTAATAGTTGGTGCTAATCATAAAGAAGGATTGATTCATAAGAAAGAGATTCTTCAAAAAGCGATTGACTTATGCGGCAATCCATTAACAGATGATACAGGGCGTCGTCTTGTATATATGGTAGGAGATAGAAAATACGATGTGGTATCAGGTAATGAATTAGGTTGTATTTCTATTGGTGTCACATATGGTTATGGTACAGAAAAAGAATTAATCGAAGCCAATGCAGAGTATCTATGTGAAGATACCGATGATATCGTTATGACTTTAGATTTAGAGGAAATGCTTATTCGTAGATAGTCTATATCTTACATAGTCATACTATATAAAGATTCATAAATAAAAAGCTAGAGAGTTTTCTCTAGCTTTTTTCATAGTAAAAGGTCTTGTTCATTTTGAACCAGGCCTTTTGTATATTATTTTTTTAATCCGCTTTTTTTAGCTAAGGATTTAATTACCTTAGCACTTTGTTTTTTTAGTTTACCACCTGTTTGTTTTAATTGGATACGTGTGCGGAATACACGACCTAATGTAGTGATCTTTGTTTTACGACGAGGTTTCATATCACGTTCGTTGCCAAAGTCACCACGTTGTACGGTAGTAGCTTTTACCTTTTCAGAGCCAAAGGACTGGCGTAAGGATTTCATAAATTTTGTAAGTGGAAGAGCACGATTGAAGGAGAATAAATCAACTGCTACATAGCCTAATTCTGAATAAGCATGCAATGTAAAATGAAATTGCTTTGCAATAGCTAATACGATAATTTCGTCATCCATAACTTGATAGTCTATTTCGTTTAATTCTACATCAGCTAATTCAAATGCAGCCGCTACGCTTTCCTGTACAGTTGCAGCGGAAGAGAGAGATTCTTCATTGCAAGAATATAAATCTAGTAATAATTGATGACCTAATGCATCTGCCATTGTAGCACCTTCTTTCGTATACATCATAATATATCTTAACTATTATACATTGAATTTATATATTAGTCCATTCATAGACAGATTTATGTATTCTTATAGATAGAATTAATTAAGTACTAGAGATAGTTATTTAGCGATTAGTCAAATAAAAGACCCAATATATTTGGCTTATTATTTGACAATGGTCAAATAGTCAAATATAATAAACTTATATTGAAAGAACAAAAAGACAAAGAGATAAAGAGGTGTTATTATGAGTGTTATAGCTGATAAAATAGAAAAATTTATTCTTAATAAATTAAGAGAAGAACAAGAAAATTTAATTTTAAAACGAAATGAGTTGGCCGATGAGTTAGATTGTGCACCTTCACAGATTAGCTATGTATTGAGTACACGTTTTTCCAATGAACGTGGATTTGACGTTGAGTCAAGACGTGGCTTAGGTGGCTATATTTTAATTCGTAAATTAGAGCCAGAGTCATCTGATATGGTACCTGCTGTTACGACATATCGTATTTATGAAGGACCTAATCGAGTAGAGCGTTTGATTGATTTACGTGATGTTGATCAATCTTTATTCCAACTTTTACAAGACAATAAAATGACAAAGCGTGAGGCCCAAATGATGCATAATGCATTTGCTAGTATTATTGAACATGTAGATTATGAATCTAGAAATGATGCCATAAGAAATCTATACGCTTCCATGATAGAGACATTACGGAAGGAGTGATGTCATATAAAATGTGATTATGAAATCAAACAATTACGGCATCAACTAGAAATGGCTATAGGCAATGAGAACTTAGAGGAAGCAGCTCAATTTAAAGATAGAATCAAAGCACTAGAACGGTTCTACAATCAAAGCAGATATTGAAGGTGATCAAATTATTGTATCAACTTTTAAATAAAAGAGAATAAATATCGTTTTCTGATAGACTGTTATATAAAATATAATGTCAAAATGGTATACTATTAGTGATAATAGTTGACCGTAGTATAAATTATGCATATAAGGTCATGAGTGAATTATCATTCATGACCTTTTTTACTCATGGGGGTTGTATGGCAAAGGTTAAAACCGTTTTCTTTTGTAATAATTGTGGCGCAGAATCTGCTAAGTGGATGGGCAAATGCCCTCAATGCGGTGAATGGAATACACTTGTGGAAGAAGTGGTAAAGGAAACAAAACATAGTCGTACGCCGACCGCACGTGGTGTAGGAAAAAATACAACAAAACCTGTAGCTTTACCGGATATTGAGATGTCTGCTGTGTCAAGAATTCCAACAACGTACAAGGAAATTGATCGAGTTCTTGGTGGAGGTATTGTTCCTGGTGCTTTAATGCTATTAGGTGGAGATCCTGGTATTGGTAAATCTACATTACTCTTACAAGTATCACAAACTGTGGCCGATACAGTTGGTACTGTATTGTATGCGTCTGGTGAAGAATCGCAACTACAGTTAAAGTTGCGAGCTGAGAGATTACATATCAATAGCAATCGTCTACATGTTATAGCTGATACCGACTTAGACCATATTCTTGAGGTCGCATTAGAACAAAGTCCATCTTTATTGGTTATAGATTCAATTCAGACAATGTATACTGCTGATATTGAAGCTGCACCAGGTAGTGTTAGCCAGGTTAGGGAATGTACATCTCGTTTATTGCGATTTTGTAAGGAACAGAATATACCGACTATTATCATTGGACATGTGACAAAGGAAGGCAATATAGCTGGTCCTCGTATGCTCGAACATATGGTAGACGTTGTACTTTATTTTGAAGGCGAACGTTCTTATCAGTTCCGCATTTTACGGGCCATTAAGAATCGTTTTGGATCAACTTCAGAAACAGGGATTTTTACGATGATTGAAGATGGTTTAACAGAGCTTGCTAATCCATCGGCAGCTTTATTAGCAGAGCGTTCTGATGATGAAAGTGGTAGCGCCGTCATGATTTATCTAGAAGGTGTACGGCCAATTTTGGTAGAGGTTCAAAGTTTAGTAGCTACTACTGCTTTTGGAATGCCAAGACGTACTGCTATAGGTTATGATTTGAACCGTTTAATCGTCTTATTAGCCGTATTGGAGAAACGATGTGGTTTTACACTTGGCAATAAGGATGTATACGTCAACGTTATAGGTGGTTTGAAGGTTAATGAACCAGCCTGTGATTTATCGATGGCGGTAGCTATTGTTTCTAATCTTAAAAATCGTGTGGTTCCTCATGATATGATTATTCTTGGTGAGGTGGGCTTGACTGGTAATGTACGAAGCATTCCTCGTATTGAACAACGGATTAATGAAGCGAAGAAATTAGGTTTTACAAAGTTTATAATTCCAGATGGAAATTATAAACAAATTAAACATAATGATGATTCTATTCAAGTTCGTGGCGTTACGTCTATTGCACAGGCTATGCAGCTCGTATTTTCATAATAGTACATCACTCTATAATTCATAGAAGGCTAATTCATACAATATAAACTCTTATAGTATTAAAGGAGGTGTTGCCATGATTTATGGCATTTTACGGTATGTTATTGCCATCCTTATTGGGACGGCTGCATACGTAGGCATGGACAATTTAGCCCCTATTATTGATCCCTATTTAGTAACGCACTTTGCAAGTTTTGGTGATATGTCGCTAACAGTAGCGCGAATTGCTGTAGTTGTGGTGGGTACAATTTTAGGTATTATAATCGGCTATTTTGTGTCGTCTTTTATTTTAAAACAAGGTTTAGTTATTGCGAGACGATTGGAACGTGTATTGACCCATATTCCTAATCAAGAGTTAATTGCAGGCACCATTGGTTTATTATTTGGTCTTATTATTGCTAATTTAATTGGTGTAGCATTTAATCAAGTTCCTATTATAGGTCCGTATATTTCCATCATTTTGAGTGCCATTTTTGGTTATAGCGGTGTGCGATTAATGGCCCGAAAAGGACCTGAAATGTACTTGAATTATATGAGACAATGGAAACGTGGCGAATTAAGCACAAAAAAATCAAAAGGCTTTAAGGTGTTTGGTTCCAATAAGGCAAGCGATAATAATGGAAGCTCTAAACTGCTTGATACATCTGTTATCATCGATGGGAGAATCAAGGACTTATGTGCTACAGGCTTCATTGAAGGTCCATTAGTGGTACCTCTATTTGTATTAAATGAATTGCAAATTATTTCTGACTCTGCAGATGCAATGAAACGAAATCGGGGACGTCGTGGTTTAGATATTTTGAAAGAGATGCAAGATGCCAAGGTGGTAACTATTGAAATTGTAGAGGATGATTACGATGACTTACAAGAGGTTGACTCAAAACTCATGCGTTTAGCCTTAGAAAAACAATGGAAACTAATGACTAACGATTTTAATCTAAACAAAGTTGCCCGTGTACAAGGAATTAAGGTTTTAAATCTAAATGAATTAGCTAATGTATTAAAGCCAGTCCTCATTGCCGGTGAATGGATTCGCGTTCAAGTGATGAAAGAAGGTAAAGAAGTACAACAAGGAGTGGCATACTTAGATGATGGTACTATGATCGTTGTTGAAGATGGTCGCCCTTATGTGGGACAAGAGGTAGAGGTTATGGTTACATCTATTTTGCAAACAAGTGCAGGACGCATGATCTTCGCACGTGTTGATGGAGGTAAGCATGAGTAAGGTTAGTTGTATCGTTCTTGCTGCTGGAGCTGGTCGTCGCATGGGACATGAGGAGAATAAAATATTTATTAAACTCGGTTCTAAATCAATTATTCAGTGGACGTTAAGTCATATTAATCAAGTCAAGGATATTGATGAAGTAATACTTGTTGTTGCTGATGGTGAAGCATCCTACATGAATCAACATATTGAATCATTACAACTTTCAAAATCGATACAAATAATTAAGGGGGGCAAAGAACGGCAAGATTCTGTATATGCAGGTTTACAGGCTGTTAGTGATGATACAGATATCATTCTCGTTCATGATGGGGCCCGTCCTTTAGCAAAGCCTGAGTTGTTTCAATCTGTAATTGAAGGTGCTCGCATTCATGGTGCAGTAACTATTGGTGTACCATCTACAGATACTATTAAGCGTGTTGATATCGATGGACAGGTTTTAGAAACCTTGAATCGCAATGAGTTGATGAATATTCAAACGCCACAAGGTTTTCTAAAAGATATATTCAAAGAGGCTCAGGAAACGGCTAAGCGTGATGCTTATTTGGGAACGGATGATGTGTCCTTAGTTGAGTATATTGGCAAAGATGTGTATATTTTGGATGGTGATTATGAGAACATCAAGGTTACCACACCAAACGATATAGCGGTAGCTAAACGATATTTAGGCATTAAGGAGCAACGTATGCGTGTAGGTTATGGTTATGATATCCACCAACTAAAGGAAGGGCGTCCTTGCATTTTGGGCGGTGTTCATATTGAATCACCCATTGGTCCAGACGGTCATTCCGATGCAGATGTATTGATTCATGCGTTGATGGATGCCTTACTTGGTGCTGCTGGTTTAAAGGATATCGGCTATTATTTTCCACCAGAAGATGATGCTTATAAAGGGATTTCTAGCATGATTTTATTAAAACATGTTAATTCCCTGTTGAAAGAACAAGGCTTAGAAGCCTATAATATAGATATTATGGTTATTTCTGAAACACCAAAATTAAAACCTCACATCGATACGATGAAGGCGAATTTACAGGCCGTTTTAGATATCCCATTAGATCGCATTAGTATTAAAGCTACTACCAATGAAATGCTGGGCGCTATCGGGCGTCGTGAAGGTATTGCAGCACAGGCGGTAGTTTCCGTATATGAAGGAGAGGTTTAATTATGAAGGTACGTTTTGCACCAAGTCCAACAGGTCCATTTCATATTGGCGGGGCTCGATCCGCTCTATTTAACTGGCTATTAGCACGTAAGGAAGAAGGCACATTTGTATTGCGCATTGAAGATACTGATTTGGCACGTTCCACACGTGAAAGTGAAGAAAATATCAAAGCTTCTTTACAATGGCTTGGTATGAATTGGGATGAAGGTGTTGATGTAGGTGGTGAAAATGGCCCGTATCGTCAAACAGAACGTCTTGATTTATATAAAGAAGTAACACAACGTTTACTTGATGAAGATAAAGCTTATGAATGTTTCTGCTCCGCTGAAGAACTAGATGAAGTTCGTCAAGCCCAAATGGAACGCGGTGAAACTCCTAAATACAATGGTCATTGCTGCCATTTATCAGAAGAAGAAAAAGAAAAATACCGTGCAGAAGGTAGAAAACCGACAATTCGCCTTCGTGTACCATTGAATAAAACCTATGCATTCGATGATATGGTTCGTGGTCATGTGTCCTTCGAATCCAATGGTGTAGGTGATTTCGTTATCGTTAAATCTGATGGTATTCCTGTATATAACTTTGCCGTTGTTATGGACGATCACATGATGAAAATCACTCATGTAATTCGTGCAGAAGAACATTTATCTAACACACCACGCCAGATGGCCATCTACGAAGCCCTTGGCTGGGATGTGCCGGTTTTTGGTCACATTTCCTTGATTCTCGGTAAAGATTACAAGAAAATGTCCAAGCGTCATGGTGCTACATCTGTTGAACAATATAAACAATTGGGCTATTTACCAGAAGCACTTGTAAACTTCTTAGCACTTCTTGGATGGGCTCCAGAAGGGGAAGAGGAATTCTTCACACAAGATGAATTGATTCAAGCGTTCTCCATGGATCGTGTAGCAAAAAATCCAGCCGTATTTGATATCGATAAATTGAATCATATCAACTTCCATTACATGAAGAATTTGAGCGATGAAGAATTATTCCATCTTTGCTTACCTCATTTAAAAGAGGTTGGCCTTGCTCCAGATAGCATGAACCAACAAGATATCGATCGATTGACATTGCTATGCACTACATTCCGTGATCATATTAGCTATGGTGCTCAAATTAAGGACCATGTTGGTATGTTCATGGGGGAAACAGTATTCCTCGAAGAAGGTCATGAAGAAGAATTGCGTGCTGTATTGAACGAAGAAACTGCACCAACTGTTCTTAATGCTTTCCGCAATGCATTGGCTGAACTTGATGAGATTACACCAGAGGTCGTAAAAACAACTATTAAGGCCGTTATGAAAGAAACTGCTTTGAAGGGTAAATTTGTATTCATGCCAATTCGCGTGGCTTTAACAGGTCAAATGCATGGCCCAGATTTGAATAATATCGTTACCTTACTAGGTAAAGAGAAATGCTTACATAACTTAGACAATGTAAGTGCGCTAACTAAATAATCATTATATTATGTCTATTCAAAGGCTCTCACGATTTTGTTGTGAGAGCCTTTCTTGTATATATTCTATAGAACTTTACAGGTTCTATCTTCGCAGGCATTTGCAGAAAACATGATAATCAAGACAAATTAGAGTATGCTTAATTACCAATATTTCTAATCTGTCTACACTCGATATATTTGATAATTGCTATCAAACATATCGAGTGATAAAATCTCTATTCTCATAACTTAATATATGTTTCATACAGTTGCTATATGGGCGTATATATGGGGGAGAAGAATAGGGATTTTTCTTGTAATTATTGACATTCTTTAGCATTATTGGTAAAATTATTTCATATCTAAATAGAGGTTATACATTAACAGCAGAGATTGAAAGAAGTACTCTACGACTAACTTTTTAGCGAGAACCGATGGTGAAAGGGTTTAAGGATAGGTAGACGAAATGCATTCATGAGCTGGCATTCCGATTATAGGTAGGTTTGTCCGGTCACGCGCCGTTATGCGTTGAGTGGGTATTTTTGTGATACCTAACAGAGTGGAACCGCGGACCATCGTCTCTGTATGAGATGAGAGGTCTTTTTTTATTTTATAGGACATGGAGGCATCGGTAACGATGAGAGAAATTACAGTTTATAATACAATGACGCGCCAAAAAGAGGTGTTTACTCCAGTAACGCCAGGTGAAGCGAAGATGTATGTATGTGGCGTAACACCATATAATCATCCTCACATTGGCAATGCTCGTCCTTTCGTAACTTGGGACGTAATCCGTCGCTACATGAAGCATGTAGGATATAAAGTGACTTATGTACAAAATTTTACCGATGTAGATGATAAAATCATTAATACATCTAATGGTGAAGGCGTAGCGTGGGACGTAATTGCTAATCGCTATATTGATAGCTACTTTGAAGTCATGGATGCACTTGGTGTGGAGCGTGCTGACGTATATCCACGTGTATCTACACATATTCCTGATATCATTAAAATGATTGCAACCCTTATTGAAAAGGGCTATGCCTATGAGTTAGATGGCGACGTGTATTTCAGCGTTGAAAGATTCGAGCATTATGGTGAATTATCTGGCCGTACCTTAGATGATATGGAGGCTGGTGCCCGTATCGAAGTCGATGGCCGTAAAAAGAATCCTATGGACTTTGCGCTTTGGAAATCTGCCAAACCAGGCGAACCATTCTGGGAAAGTCCTTGGGGCAATGGTCGTCCGGGTTGGCATATTGAATGTTCCGCTATGAGCCAAAAATATTTAGGAGAAGAGTTTGATTTCCATGGCGGTGGCAGTGACTTAATATTCCCTCATCATGAAAATGAAATTGCTCAATCCGAAGGTTGTTCTGGACATCATCCATCTGTAAAATACTGGTTACATAATGGTTTTATTACTATTAATTCCGAAAAAATGTCTAAATCTTTGAATAATTTCTTCTTAGTGAAAGACATTTTAGAACAATATAGTCCAGATGCATTGCGTTATTTCTTATTAAGCACACATTATCGTAGCCCATTGGATTTCTCTGATGAACGATTAGAAGAAGCTAATAAATCCTTAGAACGTCTTAATACAGCTATTGAAAATTTATTATACCTTGAAAAATGTGAGCCTGGTTCTTGTGAAGATGCAGAACGTTTATTAGAACAGGCTAAAGTATATGAAGAAGAATTTGAAACTGCAATGAGTGATGATTTCAACACTGCATTAGCTACATCTAGTATGTTTGGTCTTGCTAAGGAAATTAATATTTACTATCAAGTTGTAACAGGTAGAGAAGGTGTTGTTTGCCAAGATGCTATCGCAGAGGTAAAACGTATCTTCAAATTTATGACAGAGGTCATTGGCGTATTAGAAAAAGCTTGGGAAGGTAATACTGGTGCTGACGCAGCAGAATACGAACAATTGATGGATGTTATTCTCTCTGTTCGTCAAGCATGCCGTGAACAAAAGCAATGGGCTCTTGCGGATTGCATTCGTGATCGATTAGCGGAAATTGGCATTACTATTGAGGATTCTCCAACAGGAGCACGGTGGAAAAAGCGTGAAATTTAAACAATTTCAATTCTTGAAACAAGAAGCCATTAAAAAATTAATACTTTTGGATACAGAGCATAGCTCTTTTGTACCTAAATCAGCATCTGAAGTGATAGCTTCAGATGCTGTCATGTTGGCATATATTGGTGATGCTGTTTATTCCATGTATATTAGACAACGTGTGGTAGAAATGAGTATTTCTAAGGTACAGGTTTTACATACTCTAGTTACCGAGTTTATTTGCGCAAAATCACAGTCTAAGGCATTTGAACAATTGGAATCGATTCTTACAGAAGATGAACAAACTATTGCTAGGCGAGCTCGCAATAGTAATGTGAATGTACCTAAAAGCAGCTCCGTTCGAGAATACCGAAATAGTACAGCCTTTGAAGCAGTCCTTGGGTTCTTATATGAATCAGGTCAGCAAGACCGCCTTAACGAGTTAATGCAAGAGGCCTATTCTATTACATTAAGAGGACTTTCACATGGATAATTATATTGTAGGCAGAAATGCCGTAAAAGAAGCATTAAAAGCAGGACGCTCAATACAACGGATTTTAGTTAGTGAAGATAAGGTTAAAACGGGTTTGTCAGATATTGTAGGCCTTGCAAAATCGAAGGGGGTTGAGATACGCCCTACGCCTATTAAGCAAATGAATCGCTATGAAACAGACGTACCACATCAAGGTGTAATTGCCTTTGTAAATGCGGTAGAGTTTAAAGAACTTGGCGAAGTGCTACAAGAATCTAATCAAGAGACCCCATTACTTATTCTGACAGATGGTGTAGAAGATCCCCATAACATGGGGGCTATTATTCGTACCGCTGAATGCGTGGGGGCTACAGCCGTATTGATTCCAAAACGCCATAATGCACCTATCAATGCTACAGTCGCTAAAACATCAGCTGGTGCAGTAGAGCAAATTCCACTCGTCCAAGTGGGCAATGTAGCTCAAACGATTAAACAGTTGCAAAAACAAGGCTTTTGGGTTCTTGGGGCGCATATGGAAGGTGACCGTACCTTATATGAAGCTGATTTAACAATACCTACAGTTCTTGTTATCGGAAATGAAGGCAAGGGAATTAGTCGCGTTGTAAAGGAAGCTTGTGATTTCCTAGTTACTATTCCTATGTATGGTAATTTGAATTCCTTAAATGCATCTGTAGCGGCAGCTATTCTTATGTATGAAGCAGTTCGTCAACGGACTATAAAGGCAAAATAGAGGTGCTCTATGTTAAAGGATATATTAATCGTTGATGGATATAATGTCATCTTCGCATGGCAAAGTTTAAAAAATTTGGCTAATGAATCCTTGGAACACGCACGTATGGAATTGCGTAATCTGTTACTAAACTATGGTAAATTTAAAGGTTATGAAGTCATTCTTGTTTTTGATGGTAAATATACTAAATCAATAGCGAGCATTGAAGAGATAACAAAAGGGTTTATAGAAGTTTATACTGATGATGGTGAAACGGCAGATTCCTTTATTGAACGAGAGGTATTCTTGCGTAAGGGCAAGTATACAAATGTGTATGTTGTAACATCTGATGGTGCCGAACAGAATCAAATATTAGGTTCTGGTGGCCTTAGGATACCTGCAAGAGAGTTGCAAAATGATGTGCGTCTTGCTAAACAAGAGGAACGATTACAATATACTCATAAGCATCACCGTGATCAAATGGTACTTAGAAGAAATGAAGTATATGACCATTTAGCTCCCGATGTGGCTGAAAAATTAGAAGCCATACGTAGAGGTACTAAATAAGTAGTACAGATAGACATAACGCAGTGATGAGAATTAGTTTCTAATTCATAAATATTGCAGAACATATATAATTCAAGTATAATAACATATATTGGTATTTCTACAATATGTGATTGTATGGAGGACCTATGAACAATATTCATATGCGCCAGTCCGATTACAATTTCAAGGAAATGACCGATGAGCAAGTTGTGGTCATAGCTCAACAAGAGCAAAATGAGTTTGCAATCGACTATATAGTCAATAAATATAAAAATTTTGTACGTGCCAAAGCGCGTACCTATTTTCTCGTAGGCGCCGATCGAGATGATATTATTCAAGAAGGCATGATTGGTCTGTATAAGGCTACTCGTGATTTTAGACATGATAAATTAGCCTCTTTCCGTGCCTTTGCAGAGTTATGTATTACAAGGCAAATTATTACGGCTATCAAATCTGCAACGCGTCAAAAGCACGCACCACTAAATTCTTATATTTCTTTAAATAAGCCTGTGTACACAGAAGAATCCGAACGGACCTTGTTAGAAATGCTTTCATCAGCACGCAATACAAATCCTGAGGAATTAATCATCAGTCAAGAGGAATTAGATGATATAGAGAAAAACATTGGTCATATTTTAAGTGATTTAGAGTGGCAAGTGTTAGAAGGTTATTTAGACGGTAAATCATATCAAGAAATGGCAAATGGTACTGAGCGCAGTATCAAATCTATTGATAATGCTTTACAAAGGGTTAAACGTAAATTAGAGAAGTTTTTAGAGCATCGTGTATTAGATGTTTCTACACAGGAAGGATGACTATTGTGACAAATTTTTTAATGGTTTTAGAAATCATTGTGTCTGTATTATTGATTGTGGTTGTTATTGCTCAATCCAGTAAAAGTTCTGGTATGGGTGGTGCTGTATCTGGTACTGCTGATTCTTCATTCGGCGGTAAAGCACGTGGTTTAGACGGGTTTTTAGCTCGTTGCACAATCTTTTTAGGTATTATCTTTGCTGTGTTGAGCTTAGTTCTAGGGGCAATGATTAACCAATACTAATTTGAAAGCCTGCCTAGCAGGCTTTTCTTTTTTTAGTTTGAAATTTATACGAAATAATATATAAAGGAGGTGTTTGTATGAAGGAAAAGGTGTTAGCTTTTTATAAATCTATTTATCCCCATACATATCATATAGAGGATGCGGCTATGGATTGTCATATTAAGGGCGGTCGTGAATTAGATGCCTTTATGGATGCGGCTAAAGAGCTATTAAAAGAAGGCCGTCTAAGCTTTATCCGTAGAGATGTGTATGCGTTTAATAACGATACAGAAATCATTGAAGGCATTTACAAGGGGTATAGAAAATCTTTTGGCTTTGTTATAACGGCACCTAATGAAGAAGATGTATATATAGCTGAACAAAATAAGGGAACTGCTATGCACAATGATAAGGTTAGGGTACGCATTGTTGCATCTAGTGATTCACACCATAAACGTGAAGGCGTAGTGACTGAAGTCATAGAACGGGCTAATGAAACCGTTGTAGGCACCTATGACAGACAGCATTCCTTTGGATTTGTCATCCCTGATGATGAACGATTGGGAACAGACATTTACGTTGACTTACATGATACCTTAGATGCTCGTAGTGGTGCTAAGGTGCTTGTAAAAATTATCAAATGGCCAGAAGGCGATAAGAAACCAGAAGGTGTCATTACAGAAGTATTGGGCTATAAAGGTGACGTAGGCCTCGATATTAACTGTATTATGGCTAACTATAGTTTGCCATTTTCTTTTCCAGACGAGGTTGTGAAAGCGAGTCAACATATCAACACAACCATTACAGATGATCCTAAACGTTGGGATTTACGCGACGTGCCAATGGTTACCATCGATGGAGAAGATGCAAAGGACCTAGATGATGCCGTAAGTGGTCGTAAACTCGATAATGGTAACTATGAATTAGGTGTACATATTGCCGATGTAAGCCATTATGTTTTGTCACAAAAGGCTATCGATAGAGAGGCCTATAAACGCGGTACATCTGTCTATCTAGTAGACAGAGTTATCCCCATGTTACCAGAGGTACTATCCAATGGTATCTGTAGCTTAAACGCTGGCGAAGATCGGTATGCCATGACCTGTATGATGGAAATTGATACAAATGGTAAGGTTGTTAATTACCGGATTCAACCATCTATCATCCATGTGAATCGCCGTTGCAGTTATAAAGAGATTTATAAAGCATTAACCGAAGATATTATTCCTGATGACTTGGCACCTCTTATGCCGATGATTCACAATTTATCCGACATCGCAAAAACTTTAAATGATATGCGCCGTCGTCGTGGTGCATTGGATTTTGATTTCCCTGAATATAAGGTGCTTTTAGATACAGAAGGCACACCATTGCGCATTGTACGTCGCGACCGGACATTAGCAGAACGACTTATTGAAGAATGTATGCTTATCGCCAATGAAACGGTAGCTACTCATCTAAAGAATACAAACCGTACGAGTGTATATCGTATCCATGAAACACCGAGCGAAGAAAAGATGAGTATGTATCAAAAGGTACTCAATTATTTAGGTCAAGATATTCGATTGCGACTCGATGAATTGGAACCTCGTGTGTTCCAACAAATTCTCGATGCTGTTAAGGGAACTGATGTTGAACAAGTAGCACAAATCATGACATTGCGTTCCATGCAACAAGCTAAATATAGCATAGATAATGCAGGTCATTTTGGGTTGGCTTCGAAATGCTACACACACTTTACATCGCCTATTAGAAGATATCCAGATCTCATGGTACATCGCTTATTAAAAGCTGATATGGGATGGCCTGATGGATATGCAAACCGCGATACTAAAACAGAATTTTTAGAACGTGCTGCTGTGCATTCTTCAGAACGTGAACAAGTGGCTGTAGCTGCTGAGCGCGACACAGTCGATTTAAAGAAAACCCAATACATGGTTCCATTTATTGGCGAAGTCTTTGAAGGCAAGATTTCTAGCATTACGTCCTTTGGAATGTTCGTAGAACTAGATAATGGTATAGATGGACTTGTCCATATGAACATGATGACTGATGATTACTATTTTTACGATGAAGAGCATTTCTTGCTCGTCGGTAAACGTACTGGTCAAATCTATCATTTGGGTGATACAGTAACGGTTACACTGGTGAAAGCCGATGTAGAAAAGCGTCAAATCGACTTTGTTCTAGGCGAAGTAGACAATCTCATGAGAATTCAGGAAATAATGAAAAATTCTGAAGGCTATGTAGGTGCTAGGGAAAAGAAACCATTTGGGCGTTCTGGTATTTCAAAGCAATTAAAACGAAGAGGCAAGGGCCAAAGTAAATCTTCAAAAACTAGAGATAAACGTTCTAACATATCTGGTCCGAAAAAATCTAAAAAGGGTCGTAAAGATTCTAAGAAGAAAGTAAAAAAACGTAAACGATAAGAATATATGTTAAAAGTATTGTGAGGTGACTATGGCAAAGAAAGATGCTCCATCATTAATTGCTGATAACCGCAAGGCACGTCATGATTTTAATATTCATGAAACCTATGAGGCTGGTATCGCATTGACAGGAACAGAAATCAAATCGATTCGACAAGGTAAATTGAACCTTAAAGATAGCTTTATTCGTATTGATAAGGGGGAAATGCTTCTCTATGGGGTTCATATCAGCCCATATGAGCAAGGGAATCGCTTCAATCACGAACCTGAACGAACTCGTAAGCTATTAATGCATAAAGCAGAAATTAAAAAATTATTCCAACAAGTGAAAGAAAAGGGATTCTCTCTAATTCCTTTGAACTTTCATTTTAGTCGTGGATATGTAAAGGTAACCGTAGGCCTTGTGACAGGTAAAAAGTTATACGATAAACGCCAAGATATGGCGGAACGAGATGCAAAACGAGATATTGCTAAACGTTTGAAAGAACAACAAAAATACTGATATATAATAGGAGGATGTTTAGTGGAAGTTAATCAATACTTTTATAGTTTGGCAAAAATATCAGCTCAAAAAGCAGCTGAAAACGGAGTGCATGTAGATCCTAAATTTATATATACTCAATGGTACATTGAAACTGGTGGGTTTACATCTCAACTACAAGCCACTCACCATAATTTAGGCGGTGTTACAGCATCAGATGGTAGTTGGAGACATTTTACTGATTTTGTTGATTTTGCCAATTATTTTGGTAATTATCTAACCTATTATAGAGAGGATGGCATGACGAATGCTACATCTCTGTATTCGTATATCAATGCATTGTACAATGGCGGATATTTTACAGCAGATTTTAATTCCTATTATGGATCTGTATTACAGGTTTTTAATACAATCAATTTTTAACTATTTTATGGGACTGTTTTCAGTCCCTGTTTTTTATGGTTATTGTAAACTTATTGATTTAAATGAAGGTTGATAAATGTCACATAATTTCATATAATGTAAACAAATATATAGTTTTTATAGTTAACAATGCATGTGTATGATGAGGTGTAGCAAATGAGTCAAGTTCGGCAAATCACAGAAATCGGTATTCTAACAGCGATGATAACAATTTTGGGTGCTATCAAAATTCCTAATCTTGTGCCTGGCATTGAGTTTCAGCTATCGGCACCTTTAGCTGTTGCTATTTGTGCGGCATTTGGGTTTAAAAAGTATATCATCAGCGGTTGTTTATCCAGCCTTATCGGATTAGCATTGGGGACACAAAATTTTCTAAGTGTTGCTATTGCTATGCAATTTAGATTAGTTGTGGGTTTCTTATTGTGGATTTGCAAAAATCATATGCTTGGCGTTATTTTAAGTGGTCCTATTGCTTCGACGGTAGCTCGATTAACTCTATCCGTCTATGTTGGTAAAGGAGCTCTTGCCATGGTTATGCTTGCTGTACCTGGTATGATTTTTACTGCTATCATGGCACCTATCATGACGGCCGTATTTAAAAAGGTTGTGTCAATGGCTATACATAGTGCACCACGAAAGGTCGTGCGATGATGGGGTTATACAGTATTCGTATGCGTGGTGCAGAAGGTGGTCCGCATGAAGAAGGAGGCCGCCATATATCAGGTGCTGAACGCATAGTAGAAGAACATGATTTAGAATCTGTAGCGGCCTCTTTAATTCATCGTGCATTGCAGCATAGTAAAGGCAAGTCAGATTTTATAAATATTCGTATAGATGCGGTTCACGATGAAGATATTGCTTACGTTGATTGTATCGCTATTGATGAACATCAGACTGAGTCTGTAAAAGAATCGCATGAATTAGCAAAAGAGTTATTACAGTCTGTTGTGACCAATAAGGCCGTAGAACAGGCTTTCACGGAACTTGGACAATTACCAGGTAATATGCGTGGCGCTATTTTGCTGGATGCTAATACAGGTGTGCGGTTAGACCAAGACAATATGCGCGGTGTTCGCGTAAGTCATATGGATGCATGTGGCACTGAAATAAGACCTATGAATGTACATATGCGTGAAGCTCTCGTACTGGCCACTAAGGTACAATCTTGTCCAGGGATTGTGGGCGAACTTTGTTGGTCCGACGATCCAGATTATACAGTAGGATATGTAGCTTGTAATGGTGTATATCATCGCATTCCTAATATGAAGGATATGGGGAACCCTATTGGAGGTCGTGTATTTTTTGTTGATATAAACAGGCCTATTCATGAAATTGTTGATTATTTAGAGAATATAACAGTATTGGTACGGTGGTAACGTGGATTATTATCAAAACTTTAGGGCCCAGTTAGAAGCGAAAGAAAAAGAACAGAATAAAAGAAGTATTAAGGTCTATGAGCCGATAGATGCTGTACGCGTTAAACGTAATAATCAAGAATTTATTATGATGGCGTCTAATAATTATTTAGGTCTTACCCATGATTTGCGTGTTCAACAAGCCGCTAAATATGCGGTTGAACAATATGGAACTGGTTCTGGTGGAGCCCGACTTACATCTGGTACATTCCCTTTGTTTAACGAACTGGAACTAGGTATTGCAGATTTTAAACATACAGAGCAAGCACTTGTATTTAACACTGGTTATATGGCTAATGTAGGGACGATTACGGCGCTGATGAATAAAAATAGCATCATCATTAGCGATGAATTGAACCATGCCAGTATCATTGATGGGTGTCGTCTTAGTGGGGCTCGTATTGAACGGTATAATCACAAAGATATAGAGCATGCAGAGCATATTCTTAAGAATTATAAATCCTCTCATAAAATGATTATTACCGACGGTGTATTTAGTATGGATGGAGATATTGCACCATTAGATAAACTATATGAGTTAGGAAAAGAATACAATGCTCTACTTATGGTTGATGATGCTCATTCTACAGGTGTATTAGGCAATGGCAGAGGTACAGCACATCATTTTGGACTTACCGATGTAGATGTACAACTTGGTACATTGAGTAAGGCGTTAGGTTCTGTTGGTGGTTATGTTGCGGGGCGCAAGGAATTAATTGAATATCTAGTTAATTACAGTCGAAGCTTTATATTCTCTACAGCATTATCACCTGCTGATATCGGAGCCGCCTTAGAAGCACTTACTATTGTTAAAAATGAACCACTAGTAGTGGAACAATTAAATGAAAACACCGCATATATGGCCAATAAATTACAGTCAATGGGAATTGAATGTGATGATGAAACCCCAATATTTCCAATTATTGTGGGGGATAATGAGAGGGCTTTATCACTAGCATATGAATTAGAGTTACGAGGTATCATTATTACCGCTATACGTCCACCGACTGTTCCCGTTGGTGAAAGTAGACTCCGCATGACCGTCACAGCCGCTCATAGTCAAGAGCAACTTGATTATGTAGCCAATACTCTTAGGGATTTACTAGTTGATATGAATATATGATAGGGTTGACATGAAGATGTAATAGGGGTATGATAATTAGACCAACAAACCCATGGGGATGTAAAGGTTTCGACAGGGGCGAGTGTGGTATAGATAGCGAGTCGGCGTTCCATTGGGCCGTTAAACGGTGGGAAAACATTTAAACGCAGAAGAAAATTTTGCATTAGCTGCATAAGCTACGTCCTTCATACTTGTGCCTACCAAGTGTGAATGGACGTCAAACCGTAGGCTGGCTTAATTTAGTCGTTCATATGAATTAGGCGAGACAACATGAACTGGAGTACTCTAGTTTGTCTGTGTGCGAAAGGTACTTGAGATGTAAATCATAGACTGCGCTCGGAGAAGTCTATATGGCAACGCTTTTGGACAGGAGTTCGACTCTCCTCATCTCCACCATATCAGATGTGTATATACCGACGAATATGTATCATATTAATTGATTCATATTCTCGGTATTTTTTTTGTTTTGTTCACAAATTCTTACTTATGTCAAGAATCTATAGAGTGAAATTGCACACAATTAAACGAATAAAAACATAGATAAAATTTAGGTTTTATCAAGGTTTATAGTATATAGAAATCTTGACTATCGACTTGGAATCAAGTACAATAAATTGAGATATTTATGAATTTGGATATTATAGATTTTGTGTTATGAAAAGGAGAACATGTAATGAAGTCTCGTTATTCACGCATGTTAGCAGTATTGGCGGTATCCGCATTACTGGTAGCAGGCTGTGGTAGTCAACAACAGCAAGCATCAGATGTTGCCGTAAACTCTTATAAAGTGGTTTCGCAAAATGCACAAGTGGACCAAACATTTACAGGTACAGTTGTAGCAGAGAACTCTGTAGCTGTTCATGCCCGTGTAACTGGTTATGTTGTTGAAAAATTTGTTAAGGGTGGGGACCAAGTTGTAGCGGGACAACCGCTATTTAGAATTGATTCTCGTCAATATGAGTCTAGTGTAGCAACAGCAGAAGCAAATGTGGCACAAGCAAATGCAAATTATCAAAATGCTGAGCTAGATTTGAATCGTTATGAAGTATTGGCAAATCAAGATGCGATTGCGCGTCAACGTGTTGATACACAACGCTCAGCGACTGAGCAAGCTAAGGCAGCATATGAAGCGCAACAAGCAGCATTGAAAATTGCACAAGATAACTTGGGTGATACTATCATCTATGCTCCATACTCTGGTACATTACGCATGGATGATGTCGATTTAGGTACATTTGTTAATGCTGGGTCCACTACATTGGTGACTATAGATTCTATCGATCCTATTTTTGTTGAATTCAGCATGACAGAACAAGAGTACTTAGACTTCATGAATACTCGTTCTGGTGATGAAAGTAGTGGTACTAACCTAAAATTACTCCTTGCTAATGGTGAGGAATATAAAAGTGGTGTAGGTGCTGTTGTACAAGCTGCAAGATCATTAGATAGTTCTACTGGTAAACTCGTATTGAAAGCTTCCTTCCCTAATCCAGATCATCTATTATTACCAAATATGTTTGCTACTATTGTTTCTCCTGGTGAAAAACTATCAAATGCAATTTTAATACCAACAAAATCAATCTTACAAATTATGGATAAAAACTTTGTTTACGTAATTGGTCAAGACGGTACAGTATCTCAAAAGGCTGTTGAACTTGGTGGTACGACTGGGGCTTTCACAATTGTTAAATCTGGTCTTGCTGATGGCGATCAAATCGTTGTAGATGGTTTGACTAAGGTTAAAAATGGTGCAAAGGTACAGGCTACAGAATTAAGTAAATCTCAAATTGAAACAGCTAAACAATAGGAGGTAGGACGTGTCGAAATTTTTCATTAATCGACCTATCTTTGCCATTGTTATAGCCATCATGATTACTTTGGCTGGCCTTATTTCAATGGTTAACCTTCCGATAGCTCGATATCCACAAATTTCTCCGCCATCAGTACAAGTTAGCACTGCGTACACAGGTGCTACTGCTCAAGTCGTAAATGATACTGTGGCTAGTGTTATTGAAACACAAATTGTTGGGGTTCAGGATTTAGACTTTATGACGTCTACAAGTTCCAGTAATGGTACCTATTCCTTGTCACTCCAATTTAATCAAGGCAGCGATGCCGATATGGACACGGTTAATACACAAAACCGTGTACAAGCAGCACTTGCACAATTGCCATCCGAGGTTCAACAAGTTGGTGTAACAACTACGAAATCATCCGGTGATATGGCATATATTTTCTCCTTGAACTCTCCTAATGGTACATTTGATAGTACATTCCTTAAAAACTATGGTACTAACTATTTGATGGATGCCATTAAAGGGGTAAAAGGCGTTGGTTCTGTTCAAGAGTTTGGTTCCGACTACGCAATGCGCATATGGTTGGATCCTAGTAAGATGCAAAAATTAGGTGTTACTCTTTCAGAGGTAACAGCTGCTATTAAGAGTCAAAACGTACAAGCTGCAGCTGGTACAGTTGGTAAGAACCCTACAAATGGGGAACAAGCATTCCAATATCCGATTAAAATTGATGGTCGTCTTGTAACAGAGCAACAATTTGGCAATATTGTTATCAAAAATTCTAATGGTACCGTATTACATTTAAAGGACATTGCTCGTATTGATGTAGGGGCTAAGGGTTATGATTTTACTCCAAAAGCTTCCTATCGAGATAATAATGCTCCATCTGGTGAAATCCTATTTGTTGAACATCGACCAACTGCTGGTTTTGCCGTTTCTTTACAAAATGATGCGAATGCGTTAGAAACGATTGCAAATGTTCAAAAAATCTTAGCAGAACAATCTAAATCGTTCCCACAAGATTTGGAATATCATGAAGTTGTAGATAATACTAAATTCGTACGTGCTTCTATTAATGAAGTAGAGCATACATTCTTTGAAGCATTAGTACTTGTTCTTATCGTCGTGTACGTATTCTTACAGTCTTGGCGATCTACATTGATTCCGATGATTGCGGTTCCTGTATCTCTACTCGGTACATTTGGTGCGTTTGTATTGTTGGACTTCTCTATCAATACATTGACTCTATTTGCCATGGTACTGGCCATCGGCCTTGTCGTGGATGATGCTATTGTAGTAGTAGAAGCTGTAGAGTATGAATTAAAATATAATGGCTTATCTCCAAAAGAGGCAGCTATAAAAGCCATGGAAAACGTACAAGGTCCAGTTATCGGTATTGCTTTTGTATTATCTGCCGTATTTATTCCAGTTGCCTTTATGGGTGGTATGACTGGTATATTGTATAAGCAATTTGCTTTGACGATTGCTGTATCTGTAGCTATTTCTGCTATTGTGGCATTAGTGTTAACACCTGCACTTTGTGCGACTATGTTAAAACCACATGTACAAAAAGAACGCGAAGACTTCGTTCATCGTCAACTTAATAAATTCAATCATGGTCTTGAACGATTTAGTGATTGGTATGGTAAGGTACTAGCTCGATTAAGCCATCGTTTGAGCTTAACTATTCTTACATTACTTGTTTTTGCGGCTGGTACAGGCATTGTATTCCATTTCTTACCTACAAGTTTCGTGCCGGCGGAGGATAGTGGATATTTCTTAATTGCAGTAAACGAACCACCAGGTGCAACGTCTGCTCGTACTGTAGAAACTCTTGATAAAATCAAAGATTTCTTAGAACAGACACCGGGTATTAAAGATAATGTAGAGCAAGTATTTACCGTTTCTGGTTTTGACCTTTTAGGTGGCGGTCAAAAATCAAGTGCTGGGGCTTCCTTTGCAGTATTGAAAGATTGGGATCAACGTAAGTCTTCTGATCAATCTGTTAATGCCATGGTTGGTGCTGTATTTGGCTTTGCTGCTAAAAATGTACCAGAAGCGAGTGTGGTAGCATTGAATCCTCCATCTATTCCTGGTCTTGGTAATACTGGTGGTTTTACAATGTATATCATCAATAAATCTGGTGATAGTGCAGAGGTAATGGCTGAACGGGCACAAGCTTTCATTGCAGAAGCTCGTACTAACCCAGCTATCCGAACAGTGTATACTACATTTGATACTGCTACACCTTCTTTGCAGTTCCAAATTAATCGAGAAAAAGCAGCTAAAGACGGTGTTGCTTTGCCTGATATTTTTACTGCTTTGCAAGGCTTCTATGGTAGTATCCAAGTTAACGATTATACATCATATGGTAAAAACTATAAGGTTATTGTTCAAGCAGATGACGCATTCCGTCAAAATGCAGATAACTTGAATATGCTAGCAGTTCGTAATAGCAAGGGACAAATGGTTTCCGTTGCTAACTATATTACGAAAGAAAAAACTGGTACACCATCATCTATTACGCGTTTCGATAATGCCATGGCTGTCCAAATTGGTGGTTCTGCCGCTAATGGTTACTCCTCTGGTGATGCCATCCAAGCATTGAAAGATGCAGCTGCTAAAACATTGCCACAAGGGTATACATATGATTGGGGCGGCCAAACACGTGAAGAGTTAAAAGCCGGCTCTCAAACACTCCTAATTCTAGGTCTTGGTTTGACATTTGTATTCTTAATTCTTGCTGCATTGTATGAATCCTGGAAGGTTCCATTTGCCGTACTATTCTCTGTACCATCTGGTATGATTGGTGCTGCATTAGTACCATTCTTGTTGAATTTTACCGGTCGATTCCAATTAGCAAATGATATTTACATGCAAATCGGTTTATTAACCTTGGTAGGTTTGGCGGCGAAGAACGCCATTCTGATTATCGAGTATGCGAAGATTCGTGTAGATGAACGCGGTATGGATATCGTCGATGCGGCTATCGAAGCAGCTAAGATTCGTTTGCGTCCAATTTTGATGACATCCTTTGCCTTCATCTTTGGTGTATTGCCATTGGCAATTTCCACTGGTGCCGGTTCTGGTGCTCGTACATCAATGGGTATCACAGTAGTAGCAGGTATGACAACAGCTACACTCTTTGGTATCTTTATCATTCCAATGCTATTCATCATCATAGAAAAACTTGGCCCTGGATTCTTTACGAAAGGTAAAAAGAATCACTAAATCCAAATTTCATAACACAAATAAAACACGCTTATAGCATAGCTTATAGGCGTGTTTTTTTAGATGTTTTGTGGTATAATATGATAGTTAAAATGATTTAATTATCGCATGGGCGATATTGTGAAATATTTATATAAAAGAGGTATAAACATGAGTGAAGTAAAAACATTTGTGGCTGGTCATAAAAGTCCTGATACTGATTCTATTTGTTCTGCTATTTCATATGCTAATTTATTAACACAAATGGGTACAGCTGCTACTCCTGTATGTGCTGGTGATGCTAACAAAGAAACTAAATATGTTTTGGCTCACTTTGGTTTTGAACATCCACAAATCGTAACTAATTGGGAAGATTTTGCTCCTAATGGTGGCAATTTATATCTGACTGACCACAATGAATCAAAACAAATTATTGATGGCTACAAATCTATGAACATGTGTGGTGTTATCGATCATCATCGTATAGGTGATTTTGAAACTGATGGTCCTGTATTTATTCGCATGGAACCAGTTGGCTGTACAAATACAATTTTGACGAAACTTTATATTGAAAACAATCAAGAGATTCCTAAAAATATTGCAGGTTTAATGTTGTCTGCCATTATTTCTGACACTGTATTATTCCGCTCTCCAACATGCACGGAAACAGATAAAGAAATGGCTCATAAGTTGGCTGCTATTGCTGGCGTAGATATTGAATCTTATGGTTTAGAAATGTTGAAAGCTGGTGCAGATATTTCTGATTTAACAAATGATCAAATCGTGCGTACTGATATGAAGGAATTCTCTGAAGCAGGCCAAACGATTTCTATTGGTCAAATTTCTGTAATGGATACAACTGATATATTGGCTAAACAAGCTGAATTAGTAGCTGCTCTAGAATCTCTACGTACTGCTAACGGCTATGCTGCATCTTACATTATGGTTACCAATATTCTTGATGAAAGTACAACACTGATCTATAGCGGCGACGTAGAATCCGTTGTTGTTAATGCATTTGGTAAAGATGTAAAAGACAATGCCGTATTCTTACCAAATACAATGTCTCGTAAGAAACAAATTGTACCTCCAATTTTAGGAGCTATGAAATAATAAAGGATATCGACATATATAGTAATAAAAACGTTGCTCTTGCAACGTTTTTATTATATATGATGACAATTTATAATTACTCATTTTATGTTATAGATAAGGAGATACCATGCAATCATTGTTAGATGGCTTGAATCGGGAGCAACAGCAAGCTGTACAACATACAGAAGGACCACTATTGATTTTAGCAGGTGCTGGGTCAGGGAAAACAAAGGTATTAACTGTACGTATAGCATATTTATTAGCGCAAGGTGTAAATCCCTATGAAATCTTAGCCATTACATTCACCAATAAAGCGGCTAAAGAAATGAAAAGTCGTGTTGAAGGACTTGTGGGGGATGTTGCTAATCGTATTTGGCTAAGTACATTCCATAGTTTCTGTGCTAAATTTTTACGCTTTGAATTAGATAATTTTTTAGGATACAATAGCAATTTTACAATTTATGATACATCAGATTCACAGGTTGTTATAAAGGCAGCTTTAAAGGCTCTAAATTTGGATGATAAATATTATCCCGTGGGAGCTATGATTAGCGCTATTTCAGATGCAAAGAATAAATTGATGTTTGCTTCTGATTTTAGAAAACAAGCACGGGACTTTTACCAACAAAAGGTAGCTGATGTTTATGAATACTATGAAAAAGAGTTACGTAAAAATAATGCGTTAGACTTTGATGACTTATTATTAGTAGCTGTAAAATTACTACAATCTAATGCAGCTGTGCTTGATAAATATAGCAAACGATTTAAGTATGTCATGATTGATGAATATCAAGATACAAACCATGCACAGTATTTATTGGCTTATTTGTTATCATCGCATTGGAAGAATATCGCCGTCGTAGGTGATGCTGACCAAAGTATTTATGCATGGCGTGGTGCAGATATTCAAAATATCCTCGATTTTGAAAAGGATTATCCAAATTGTACATCCATTAGATTAGAGCAGAATTATCGTTCTACTAAAATTATCTTGGATGCGGCTAATGCCGTTATCGATAATAATGAAGGCCGTCCTGAAAAGAACCTTTGGACTGATAAAACAGAAGGGGCTAAAATTCAACATTTTACAGCTCAATCTGAACATGAAGAAGCGGCTTTCATAGGTGATACTATCGTAAAAAAACACGATATCCACGGTGTACCTTATGGTGATATGGCCATTTTATATCGCACTAATGCCCAGTCCCGTGTACTAGAAGAAGCGTTGATTAAGCGTGCTTTGCCATATACTATGGTAGGGGGCACAAAGTTCTACGATAGAAAAGAGATTAAAGATGTGCTAGCTTATTTGCGCGTATTATATAATCCTTTTGATGATTTGAGTCTATTGCGCATTATTAATGTACCAAAGCGTAGTATCGGTGCTACAACGGTTTCTAAATTACAGGACTATGCTCGTGAAAATGGTACATCCTTATTTATGACCTTAACTCAATTGCATCTCGTAGATAGTATTAAGGGTAAAACTAAGGAAAAGTTAGAAGAGTTTGGTATTCTTATTTTTACTCTTGTTGCGGAAATGGATGATAAATCCGTTTTAGATATCTTAGAAGCTATTCTTGATAGAACAGGATACTTATATCAGTTAGAGGAAAGTACAGACCCACAAGATCAAGCTCGTGCGGAGAATATAGGTGAGTTACTATCCGTGGCTAAGGACTTTCAAGATACGAATCCAACTGGTACAGTCGAAGATTTCTTGGAACAAGTGGCTCTTGTTAATGATGTAGATTCTTTTGAACAAGAGGATTCTAAGGTTACATTGATGACATTGCATGCCGCTAAAGGCCTTGAGTTTCCTATTGTATTCCTTGGTGGCTTAGAAGAGGGCTTGTTCCCTCATAGCCGTACCTTGATGAACCCTGAGGAAATCGAAGAGGAACGACGTCTAGCCTACGTTGGCATTACGCGTGCTGAACAGGAATTATATATTTCTAATGCTACAACACGTACTGTATTTGGTCGTACTAGCAGTTATTTACCATCCCGATTTATAGATGAAATCCCAGCTGAACTTGTTGATGGTTTGCGGGCAAAACGGAAAGTTCCGGATGATATTAAACAAACTGTACCAAGACATATGTCTGTTACAAGTCGTCCTGTAACAAAACCAATTATTCGTAATGAGGTTATAGCTGATTGGAAGGTTGGAGATACGGCCATTCACAGTAAATGGGGGAATGGTAAGGTCGTAAACGTATCCGGTGAAGGGGCTGGTATGAAATTGACCATCGAATTCCCAACGCAAGGTGTACGTGTAGTTATGGCTAAGTTTGCACCTGTGAAAAAAGGTTAGCATAAAATCAATCGTTTAAATGATTAAATAGAGGATAATTATGAGTCCTAAAGATAGAATAGAACAATTACAAAAAGAATTGACTCATGCTCAGTATCTATATTATGTAAAAGATAATCCGACGATGAGCGATTTTGAATATGATCAAAAATATCGTGAGCTCGTTGATTTAGAAACGGCGCATCCTGAGTATATTGTGCCATCGTCTCCAACTCAACGAGTTGGCATTAAGGCGGACGGTCCCTTTGAAAAGGTCGTTCATGGCAGACCCATGCTTAGCTTATCCAATGTATTTAGTGCAGATGAAGTGCGCGCCTTTGATCAACGGGTAACGAAGGAATTGGGACATCAAACAAAGGCCTATGTGGTGGAGTTGAAAATTGATGGTTTAGCTGTTAATTTGCACTATGAGAATGGTATCTTTGTTCGTGCTGTCACACGTGGTGATGGCAAGGTGGGGGAAGATGTAACAGCCAATGTGCGCACCATAAAATCCATCCCACTTTATCTTGAAAATGCACCAGAGTTTATTGAAATTCGTGGTGAAGCATATATGCCACATAGCGAATTTAAACGTATCAACGAAGAACGAGACGAAGAAGGATTACCGACCTTTGTCAATCCTCGCAATGCAGCGGCAGGTTCTTTGCGTCAACAAGACCCTGCTATTACAGCAAGTCGTAATCTTGCGTTCTTTGCGTATGCTATCGGTTCTGAAAGTGGCGCACATATTCACACACAAGAGGAATTATTGCATACATTAGAAAATTTCCATTTTTCTGTAAACCCTCATTATCGAGTATGTAAGACTGTAGATGACGTGATTGAGGCTATTAATTATTGGGGCGAAAAACGTCATGAATTACCATACGATACGGATGGTATGGTTATTAAGGTCAATGATTTTGCAGATCAAGATGTATTGGGGACCACTGCAAAAGATCCTAAATGGGCTACGGCTTATAAATACCCTCCAGAAGAGGTAGAGACTATTATCAACGATATCACTATTAATGTTGGTAGAACAGGTGTATTAACTCCTACAGGTGAATTACAAGCTGTATTCGTTTCTGGCACTAATGTAAGTCGCGTCACATTACATAACCAAGATTTCATTACTGAAAAAGACATCCGCATTGGTGACCACGTGGTTATTCATAAGGCTGCAGAAATCATTCCAGAGGTGATTCGCGTATTACCAGAAAAACGAATTGGCAATGAGGTTCCTTTTGCCATTCCTAATCAATGTCCTGTATGTGAATCTCCTGCGGTGCGCCGTGAAGGTGAGGCTGCTATTCGCTGCACCAATAAACATTGTCCAGCTATTGAAAAGGAACAAATTATTCACTTTGCTTCTCGTGATGCTATGAATATAGACGGCCTTGGTCCAAGCATTGTAGAAAATTTAATCAATGAGAAATTAATCTCTAATGTAGTTGATTTATATCATTTAACTACGGAATCGATTATGGGTATGGACCGGATGGGCAAAAAATCGGCAGATAATCTTGTAAAAGCTATCGCTGATTCTAAAACTCGTGGCTTAGACAGAGTGTTATTTGGCCTTGGTATCCGTCTTATAGGTTCAAAAGCGGCTAGCACGATTGCCAACGTAGTTAAGTCTATGGATAGATTCCTGACTATTACTAAAGATGAATTAGTAGCGGTAGAAGAAATTGGTCCAACTATGGCAGATAGCATTATCGAATATCGTGAGGATCCTCAACATATTGAAATTATCAATGGCTTGATTACAGCTGGTTTAAAAATGAACGTAGATGTACAAGAGGCAGCTGGTAATGAAATGGATGGGGAAATCGTCGTTCTTACAGGTAAACTCGAATCTATGGGCCGCAGTGAAGCTGGTAAAATACTAGAAGCACATGGCGCTAAGGTAACGGGTTCTGTGTCAAAGAAAACTACACTTGTTGTAGCTGGTGAAGATAGTGGTAGCAAACTGACAAAGGCGAACGAACTTGGTATTCGCGTTATTAATGAAGAAGAATTTTTAGAATTACTTAAAGATTTAGGTGAAAACTAATCCTATATTTTGAAAATATATGTCATATGCTTTATAATTAAAAGATATGAAAGGATGTGGACCGATGAAAATCAGCCAAGAGGAAATTAAAAAAATCGCTTTACTGTCCCGATTAGAAGTAAAAGAAGATAGAATGGCTAGTGTTGAGAAGGAACTATCAGATATCTTAACGTATGTAGCAGAATTAAATGAATTAGAATTAGACGGTGTAGAAGTAATGGCTCATGCTGTTCCTTTACATAATGTATTGAGAGAAGACGAATTAAAACCATCTCTAGATCATAATTTGGCATTGTCTAATGCACCTGAAGAAGAAGACGGATACTTTAAAGTACCACGCGTTGTACAAGAATAGGAGGTTTCACTGTGGCAACAATTCATGAATTACACACTAAATTAGTAAATAAAGAAATCAGTGCTGTAGAATTAACAAATGCAGTAATTAGTCACAAAGCAAAAGTGGAGCCGGTAGTACATGCGTATTTGTCTGATTCCCACGAATTAGCATTAGCATCTGCTAAAGCAGTAGATGAAGCCATTGCTAAAGGGGAAACTATTTCTCCATTAGCAGGTATTCCAGGTGCGATTAAAGATAATATTTGTATCAAGGATCACCCTACAACTTGTGCATCTAAAATGTTAGAGAACTTTATTCCCCCATATAATGCATCTGTTATTGAAAAACTCAATGCTAATCATTATGTTAGTTTGGGCAAACTCAATATGGATGAATTTGCCATGGGTGGCTCTACAGAAAACTCTGCATTAGCAAAAACGGCTAATCCTTGGAGTTTAGACTGCGTACCAGGTGGTTCTTCTGGTGGTAGTGCGGCGGCTGTTTCTAGCGGTTCTGCTATTTGGGCATTAGGCTCTGATACAGGTGGTTCTATTCGTCAACCAGCATCTTTCTGCGGCGTAGTAGGTATGAAACCAACCTATGGCAATGTATCTCGTTATGGCTTAATCGCTTTTGCATCTTCTTTGGACCAAATTGGCCCTGTTACGCGAGATGTAACTGATGCTGCATTGGTATTAAATGCCATTGCCGGTCATGATTCAAAAGATTCTACATCTATCCCAGGTCAACGTGTAGATTACACAAAGGCTCTTGTAAGCGATGTTAAGAATTTAAAAATTGGTGTACCAAAAGAATTTTTTGGCGATGGTCTTAATGCAGAAGTACGCAAGGCTATTGATGAAGCAATTGAAACATATAAAAAATTAGGTGCTGAAATCGTTGAGGTTTCCTTGCCTAGCACAAAATATGCATTATCTGCGTACTATATTATCGCATTGGCAGAAGCAAGTTCCAACTTAGCTCGTTATGATGGTGTAAGCTATGGTTTGCGTGTGCCTGCAGATAATTTGGTAGAAATGTCTACTAAATCTCGCACAGAAGGATTTGGTCCAGAAGTACAACGTCGTATCTTGCTCGGTACTTATGTATTGAGCGCTGGTTACTATGATGCGTATTATTTGAAAGCTCTTAAAGTACGTCGCGTTATCAAAAATGAATTTGATGAAGCATTCTCCAAGGTTGATTTGTTATTAGCTCCAACAGCTCCTAATACAGCATATAAATTTGGCGAAAAAATCAATGATCCATTGGCTATGTACTTAGAAGATATTTGTACAGTTCCAGCTAATTTAGCAGGTATTCCAGGTATCAGTATTCCTGCTGGTATGAGCAACAATAATTTACCAATCGGCTTGCAATTATTAGGTCCTGCAATGGGTGAAGAAACATTGTTACGTGCGGCTTTCACATTCGAACAAGCTAGACCTGATTGTCAATTAGTTGCACCCACAGGGGAGGTTTCTTTATGAGCAGTAAATACGAAACAGTCATTGGTTTAGAGGTTCATACAGAACTCAAAACCAAGTCTAAAATATTCTGTGGTTGTACTACTGAATTCGGTGGCGACCAAAATACACATGTATGCCCAGTTTGCCTTGGCTTGCCTGGCGCTATGCCTGTGCTTAATAAAAAAGTAGTAGAATTTGCTATTAAAGTAGGTTTAGCTTTGAATTGTGATATTTTACATTTCAATAAATTTGACCGTAAAAATTACTACTATCCAGATTTGCCTAAAAACTATCAAACCTCTCAATATGATTTGCCAATCTGCTTGAATGGGCATTTGGATATTGAAATTAATGGTGAAACAAAACGCATTGGTATTACGCGTATTCACATGGAAGAAGATGCTGGTAAATTGGTCCATAGTGGTAACACTATTTCCGATTCTAATTCCTCCAATGTAGACTATAACCGTACAGGCGTACCTCTTTTGGAAATCGTATCTGAACCAGACATTCGTTCTGGTGCGGAAGCAAAAGCGTATGTAGAAAAACTACGTTCTATTTTGCAATACTTAGAGGTTTCTGATGGTCGTATGGAAGAAGGTTCCTTGCGTTGTGACTGTAATGTATCCGTTCGTCTTCGCGGTACTACTGAATTCGGTACACGTACAGAAACTAAGAACGTTAACTCTTTAACTGGTATTCAAAAGGCTATCGAATATGAAGCATTGCGTCAAGCTAAGCTTATCGAAGCAGGCGGTAAAGTAGATCAAGAAACTCGTACTTGGGATGATGCTCAAGGCATTACACTTGGCATGCGTAAAAAGGATGAAGAAAACGATTACCGTTACTTCCCAGAACCTGATTTGGTACCAATCGTTATTACTGACGAAGAAATCGAAGCGGCTCGTAATGCACTTCCTGAATTACAAGATGCTAAAATTGCACGCTTTGTATCTGAATATGATTTATCTCGTGAGGACGCTACAATCCTTACAGTGGCTAAGGTGACTGCTAATTACTTAGACGAGGCTGTGAAAGCTGGTGCAGATCCTAAGACTGTATCTAACTGGATGCTTGGTGATTTGTCTAAGATGATTAATGAAAATAACTTAACCTTTGCTCAATCTAAGGTGAGCCCAGAAAACTTAGCTGGCATGATTGCCCTTATCGAGAAAGGTACTATTTCTGGTAAAATTGCGAAAAAGGTTATCGTATCCATGTGGGAATCCGGTAAGGATGCAGATACTATCGTAAAAGAAGAAGGCCTTGTTCAAATTACTGATACTGGTGCTATCGAAGAAATCGTTAAACAAGTTATTGCTAATAATCCACAACCAGTAGAAGACTTCAAGAGCGGCAATGGCAAAGCTATTGGATTCTTAGTTGGCCAAGTGATGAAAGAATCTAAAGGGCGTGCAAACCCAGGCTTGGTTAATGAATTATTACAAAAATTCTTGAAAGACTAAGGTTTATTAACTCCTTTTGTTTCAAAGTTTAATATAATCATTGTCATATCCTCTATGGTGTATAATAACCATAGAGGATATTTCGTTTTTGTTAGGCTTATGGTATAATAAATTGTATAAAATTGATTAATAGTTTTGTGATAAGGAATATATCATGAATAACCAAAATACAATGAATGAAAATAAAGAACAAGAAACTAAGACACGTGTCTTAAGCGATACAGAGCGCTGCGATTTTGATGGGGTTACCATTGATGAAGAAGGGGATGCTGTACATGTTGAATTTACACCTACTCAAAAAGAAGAAGACCGAAGTGGGTATGAGCAATTTCAAGACTATGGCCCTCGTGTGAAGGTATATCATTTTGGCGGTTCTAGTTGGCTAAGCCGTATCATTATGATTATTGTATTAGCTGCAATCTTAGCAGCTATCGTATTCTTTGGCGGCATCATCTTGTCCATCGTAGGCGTGGTCATCCTAGTAGGGGCTATTATCTCCTTTATCTTAGGCTTGTTTTAATGGTATAATATATCTATTATGACAAGACGGTGGCAAGTCCATTCGATGATGCTAAAGGGGTACTATGAACGTAGTTCTATCAACATTAAACTCAAAATTTATACATTCTTCACTAGCCTTGAGATATCTCAAGGCTTATGGTGAAGCCCATGGACAGGCATACGATATAGTGGAATATACTATTAATATGCCTGTTTTGCATATTCTTAGCGATATTACAGAGCATGATATCGATGTCCTAGGTTTTGCCTGCTACATTTGGAATATTGAAATGACCTTGCATGTGGTGGATATGGTGAAAGCCGTACGGCCCGATATTAAAATCGTATTGGGCGGACCAGAGGTTTCTTTCACAGCCGATGAACTATTAGAACGGTGTCCGAATATCGATTATATTGTACAAGGTGAGGGTGAGGAAGCATTCCATGCTCTTGTAACAGCCTTACAGCTTGGTAATGATGGATTAGACCCTGTGATTCCCGGCGTGAGGGGACGTAGGAATGGGAGTATTTTAGGTTCGGCAGAGGCCGTAGAGGTTCGTGATTTATCTACCATACCATTCCCTTATACAGAGGAAGATATGGACGATTTAGAGCATAAGATCATTTACTATGAATCCTCTCGTGGTTGTCCT
This sequence comes from Veillonella tobetsuensis, assembly GCF_002959935.1. NCBI lineage: Bacteria > Bacillati > Bacillota > Negativicutes > Veillonellales > Veillonellaceae > Veillonella > Veillonella tobetsuensis. Next base: position 423,268 of record NZ_PPDF01000012.1, on the reverse strand, counting down.
TTTTCATGCCAATATTGTTTGTCGGGCAATAAGAATACAGTGCGTTTTTTTCCGCAAGAGCGTACTTTACAGGAGTTACAATGGTTCATTGACCATGGTGTAAAACAGGTCAAATTTGTAGATCGTACCTTTAACTGTGCACCTCATCATCATAGACCACTTATGGAGTTCATGAGAGACAGCGATACAGATATGAATTTCCACTTAGAGATGGAACCAGAGCTTATGACGGACTGGGAAACCAACATTCTTTGTGAAATGCCGCCTGGACGCATTCAAATCGAGGTAGGTGTACAAAGTACGCATAAGAAAACATTAGATGCTATCAATCGCTATAATGATTGGCAATACATCCAAAAATCTATACGTCCTATTATTCAAGCTGGGCGTACGCATGTTCACATGGATCTTATCGTAGGATTGCCGCACGAGGATTTTAATCGATTTGGACAATCCTTTAACGATTTATTTAGCTTACAAGCTCATGCATTACAAATTGGATTCTTAAAATTGCTAAAAGGATCTGGTGTACGACGGATGCGTGAATACAAGTATGTAGCAGATCCATTGGCTCCATATGAGGTTCTAAGCACGCATGTACTACCTTATGATGATGTACGTTTCTTGAAATATCTTGAAGATGTATTTGAGCGTTTTTATAATAGTGAACGATTTAGAACAACATTTGGCTATATCGGACAACAATTGATTCACGGTGAAACGGATGCATTTAGTTATTTCTGTGATATGACGAGAGCATGGCTTAAGGAAGGTAATCATAAGGTTAATCTTAAGGATATAGACCAAATTGAATTCTTATATCGTTTCTTCCTTGCAAAAGGTGATACGATAGCTGCAGAATTATTGCAATACGATACATTGGTAAGTTATCGCGGCAAGGTTCGCAGCGAAGCAGTAGGATTGCCGAAACAAACGAAGGAATTGCTACAAGTTGGCGAAACATTCTGGCGAAATGAAGAAGTAGCATCAAAATTTATTCCCAATTATACGTTTAAAGAATGGCGTAAAATTCGTCAGCAATATGTGGAAATGACCATGAGCCGTGAAACAGCAACATATTTAGGAATTCAATATATACCAGAAGGGGATTTCACAGTGATTATAGATGTGAATCAAGAGGTGACCCCATTCATTCGCCCTGAAAACATACAATGATATAGAGGAGTGTTATGTCAGATACAACGAGACCGAAACGGTACCGGATGGTGTCAAAATTTTATAAAGAAACATATGGTGAAAAGGTATATAAATTACCTGTTGCATTACCTTTAACCTGTCCTAATCGAGATGGATCAGCTGGTGTTGGAGGATGTACATTCTGTGGGGAAATCGGTGCTGGTTATGAAAATAGACCTGCATGGATGACGGTGCGCATGCAATTAGAAGAAAATATTGCACACATCGGACCTAAATATAAGGCTAAAAAATTTATACCTTATTATCAAAACTTTAGTAATACCTATTTACCTCTTGAGGATTTTAAATCCTATATGGAACAAGGTTGTATTGATGAAGCCGTAGGGATTGCAATCGCTACGAGACCTGATTGTATTTCTAATGAGTATTTAGATGTATTACAGGACATACAACAACGATTTCATAAGGATATCTACATTGAATTAGGATTGCAAACCGTTAATTATCATACACTTGAGAAGATCAATCGGGGTCATGATTTGGCGCAGTTTATCGATGCGGTGCTCCGCATTAAGCGCTATGGATTCAATGTGACCACACATATGATTGTCAATTTGCCATGGGATACGATGGAGGATACCATTGAAGGGGCCAAGATTTTATCATCCCTTGGTGTTGACCAAGTAAAGTTACATGCCCTATATATTGTGAAACATACATTGATGGCTAAATGGTATGAAGAAGGTCAAATTACCTTGATTAGCGCCGAGGAGTATGCGGAGCGCGTTGTTCAGTTTTTACGCCATCTCCATCCACATATCGTGTTGCAACGATTAGTGGGTCGTGCCCCAGAGGATAATACATTATTCACCAATTGGTCTATGGGCTGGTGGCGTGTACAGGATTTAATCGACGATATGATGGATGAACTAGATGCACATCAAGGCGATTTATGTGATTATTTAAATGGTAAAGCAGTACGTAAATTTATAGATGGGGGACAAGTATGAGTGAACGGGTATTTATCTTTCCTACCTATGACTTAGCACAATCTATACTAGGTCAACACAATAGATATTTACAAATGATGAATGAAGTCATTCCTGCGGATATTGTATCCCGTGGTGATACAGTTGTCATAAAAGGGGACGAGCTTCAAGTAGAGGCGTTGTATCGGACATTAGAGGAACTGGTATTCCTCTATAAAGAAGGCAGTACGATTACAGAATCTCAAGTTCGTATTGCGGCTAAGATGGTGATGAATGGCAAAGGGGATGCCCTTCACTCTATGTTCGAGGATACTTTATCCGTAACGATGCGCGGTAAAAGCATTACGCCAAAGACGGAAGGTCAAAAGCAATATGTAGACAGTATTCGCAAGAATACAATCACCTTTGGCATTGGACCTGCCGGTACAGGTAAAACGTTCTTAGCTGTTGCATTAGCCGCATTTTGCTTGAAGAACCGCAATGTAGATAAGATTATTTTGACGCGACCTGCCGTAGAGGCTGGTGAACGACTAGGGTTCTTACCCGGCGAATTACAAGATAAGGTAGATCCATATTTACGTCCGCTTTATGATGCGTTGCACGAAATGTTTGGTATTGAACAAGTACAACGCTTTATGGAACGGGGCACAATCGAGGTGGCACCATTAGCGTACATGCGCGGTCGTACATTAGAAAATGCCTTTGTCATCTTGGATGAAGCACAGAATACGACGGCAGAGCAAATGAAGATGTTCTTAACTCGTTTAGGTAATAACTCTAAAATGGTCGTCAATGGTGATAAAACACAAATTGACTTACCACCGCGCGTAACATCTGGCCTTAATGAAGCCGAAAAGGTATTAAAACGCGTGTCTGGTATTCATATGGTGTACTTTACAGAGCAAGATGTGGTGCGTCATGATTTGGTAGGTCGCATTGTAAAAGCCTATGATGCGTACCATCAAAAACTTTCAAAGGAAGAATAAAAATTATGCATATACAAATTAGCTATGATGATGGTATAGAGCAAGATTCTAAAATCGAGGAGATTATACAAAAGGTTTGCGACGAGGTAAGTCGTGTATATGGTCTGGAAGATGATGAGTTGAGCATTTTATTATGCGATAATAAGAGAATTCACGAGCTCAATAAGGAATATCGCGGTATTGATAGACCAACTGATGTACTGTCCTTTGCCCTCAATGAAGGTGATGACTATGAGGGTAGTGAAGAGGAGCATCATTTACTGGGCGATATGATTATTTCCCTAGAACGAACTCGTGAACAAGCCATCGAATACGGACATAGTTTTGAACGTGAGCTCGCCTATTTAACAACACATAGTTGTTTACATATTTTAGGTTATGACCACATGACCGATGAAGACAAAAAAGAAATGCGCACAGAAGAAGAATTTGTGCTTTCCAATTTAGGATATGTACGAGAGGATCAACCATATAATGAATAAGTCAGAACATTTTAAATCTGGATTTGTTGCCGTTGTAGGGCGCCCGAATGTTGGTAAATCAACAATGATTAATGCCTTGATTGGCGACAAGATTGCCATCGTGTCCGATAAGGCACAAACAACACGAAATCGTATTATCTGTGTGTATACGGATGAAGAAAAACAAATTGTCTTTATGGATACACCAGGTGTTCATAAACCAAAACATAAATTGGGTGAATTCATGGTCGATGCAGCCATTGAATCTTTAAAAGAAACAGAAGCAGTTTTATTTGTGGTGGCTGGTAATGAAAAACGTGGTCCTGGGGATAATTTTATTATCGAGCAATTAAAGCGCGTGAAGGTACCAGTGTTCTTAGTAGTTAATAAAATTGATACACTGCAAAAAGAACAGCTATTAGAAGCCATTGTATCGTATCAAGATGCGTATCCATTTGCTGGCGTGATTCCCATCTCTGCAAAGAATAAGGACAATCTAGAGGAACTTCTTAATGTACTTAGTAAAAACTTACCAGAAGGCCCTCAATACTTCCCAGAAGATATGATTACGGACCAACCAGAACGTTTAATTATCTCCGATATCGTTCGTGAGAAAATCCTCTTATCTACCCGGGATGAAATTCCTCATGCTATCGCTGTCGATGTGGATGAAATGAAAACACGAGATGATGGCACTACCTATATTCGCGCTACTATTTACTGTGAACGTGATTCTCAGAAGGGGATTATTATCGGTAAAAAAGGTGCTTTGTTAAAACAACTTGGTGCCAAGGCTCGTGCGGATATTCAAAAACTATTAGCCACAAAGGTATATCTCGATTTGTGGGTGAAGGTTAAGAAGGATTGGCGTAATAAATCTGGGATGCTTTCAGAGTTGGGCTATAAATAATTAAGAAAGATATTTACAATGTTTGGGGTTTGTATTTTTGTAGAAAGGATTAAAGATGGATTCAGTTGATGGCCTGTTGCCTATAGTGCTAGGTATCATATTTATATTTTTAATAAACTTTTTAGTGGTAGCAAAATTTTCCTTTGCTCGTTTACGTAAGGAACATGTGGAGGATATGACAATTTTGCTAGAGAAAGATAGACAATTTTTGTTGAAACTCTATCAAAATCCAGAGTATTTTCTTAATACTACACAATTTTTAATTTTGTTTTTTATTCTTGCGTTAGCAGGAACAGGGACATATATATTTAATAGCATGGTATCTGAAATCATGGCGGTGTTTAATTTCCATGGTACTTGGATACATAATGTACTGGACCTACTGTTGCTCTTAATTATTAGTCTTATCGTTTTAATATTTGGTGAAATTGTACCCAAAGCATTGGGTTTATCATTTCCAACGCGATATGTTAATACCCATAGTCGCATTGTTGTTGGCGTTGGTCGCATTGTATATCCCTTTGTTTGGTTAGCCGGTAAGATTTCTAATGGTATTCTTAAATTCTATGAAACAAAATATTTAACAGAGCTTGATCTCGTATATACAGAGGAAGAACTTCGTATGATGATTTCTCGTAGTCATGAGGAAGGTCAACTTAATCAAGTAGAGTCAGAGTTGATTGATAATGTATTTAACTTCGTGGAACGTATGGCAAAAGAGGTAATGGTACCACGTCAGGATGTAGAATGTATCTTTGTAGAGGATGGCTTTGAAGAGGCCATGAAGGTAGTGCGTTCAACGTCTCATACTAGATATCCATTGTGCCTAGAAGATAAGGATCACATCATAGGCCTTGTACATATTAAAGACTTAATGGAACGTCCTAATCAAGCGATGAAAGATTTGCGCAACATTAAACGGGATATCTTAACTGTGCCTGAAGTAATGAAATTATCTACCTTGCTCCAATATATGAGGACTCGTCGAATCTATCAAGCTATCGTTGTAGATGAATATGGCGGTATGGTAGGCCTTGTTGGTCTTGAGGATATCATCGAAGAACTAGTAGGGGATATTCAAGACGAACATGAATCTCATTTACCTGCTACGATGAGCTATTCAGATGGTTCTTTTGAATTTGATGGTAAGGTTCTTGTTGATGAAGTCTCTGAAATGATGGATGTAAACATCGAGGATTCCGATTCGGATACAATTGGTGGTTATATTTTCGGTTTATTAGAACGGACTCCAATTGTGGGCGATACAGTAGATGCCTATGGTTATATCTTTGAAGTTATTAAAATGCAAGGATATCGCATTTCTCGCTTGCGTGTTACGCCATTGCCCAAGCCAGAAGCTGTAGAAGATGATGAACATGAACAATCTTAATGGTGGCTTTAATACACCGGCCATAGTGGTGAGCCGAAAAAAATATAAGCTCTATTCTGTGTTTACCTTTATAACACCATCACTAGGTATTATTAGGGCATCTTTACCGCATAAACGTTTACAATCACTGCGTAATGCATCGTATTTGCGCCCCTTTAGTGCCATGTATATTACAGTTGTACAAGATGGTGAATTTGTGAAAGTTACACAAATTGATGGTTCTTATGTGGTAGAATCACTAGATACGAATCTTAATAATATTGCGTATGCGGCTGTAGCAAGTGAATTCATCCAAGAACTCTTTGCTTTGTACGATGTTGATCGTAAGGTTTTTGATGTTGTAGTAAATTATTCAAAATCTATTCGAAAAAGAAATGTACGTTTAGGAACGATTATATTAGGTTGGCAAATGCTTTCTCTAGCAGGTGCTATGCCACAAGGTGAGGCTTTTGTTTCTAGAGATGGTATAGATGTTTTTTGGGATGAACTGCGTATGGGGAGACATATGAATCCATCCATAGCATTGCGTAAAGCCATGCCGAGCATATTAACTTATCAATGGGGGGATACGCAACCTATTGAATTGCCTGGAACAGTATGGAAAGAACTAGAACGTGTATTATTTGCTTATGGGGAACAAGAAATTGGAAAACCATTGCAGAGTGTAAAATTTTTAATGAGCATATAATAAATACTAATACCTGATTTGATATACTATTTGGGATTTGTTATCACATTTTTTTATAAATTATAAGCCACTTATCTTGGATAGGCCGTGAAAACCTATTTATGATAGGTGGTTTTCTTATATAGAAAAATAACAATGTAATACATGAACATTTATCTTATTTATGAGTTAGAAAATATAAATTAAAAGGTATATACTACATACATAAGTAAGTTGTTTAATTGAATTTAAAGGAAGTGTTGATAGAGTCCCTGTTTGAGACTCTATTTTTCTTTTCTTTTTATAATACTATAGAGTATAGAGAATTAATAAAGGTTATATAAGTTATGAATTTGGTAGAGTATTTAACGAGTCTTGGTAACATAGCAATAGCCCTATCGGGTGGCGTAGATTCATCCTATTTAGCATATGCTGTCAAACAATCTGGCATTCCATGCAAAGCATATACTGTTAAGTCTCAGTTTGTGCCACAGTTTGAATTAGATGATGCCAAGAAAATTGCAGAATGTATCGATATTCCCTTAGAAATCATAGATATTGATGTACTCGAACATGATGATGTAATGAGCAACCCAAGTGATCGATGCTATTACTGTAAACATCATGTATTCACAATGATAAGTGAACAGGCTAAACGCGATGGATTTTCCATATTATGCGATGGAACCAACGCCAGTGATGAGGTAGATGATCGACCTGGTATGAAAGCAATAGCTGAGCTATCTGTTAAGTCGCCACTAAGAGACTGTGGCTTAACAAAATCTATGATTCGCCAGTTGGCCAAACAGGCTAATTTATTTACCTGGAATAAACCATCCTACGCTTGTTTAGCTACAAGATTCCAAGCAGGGCAGCACATAACAGGTCTTGATTTAGAACATATTGAAAAAGCGGAAGGGTATTTATTTTCGTTAGGTTTATCAGATTTTAGAGTTCGTCTGATAGGAAATACTGCCAAAATTCAAGTTCCAGAGAATCAAATAGCTATTGTTATTAAAAATAGGATTGTGATTCTCTCATTTTTTAAATCTATGTTTGATGAGGTTGTATTAGATTTAGAGGTGCGTTCATGAGCGATAATATTAGATCTCTTTTAGAGCAAGTAAAAAATGGACAGGTAGATGTGGATGCAGCCTTATTAAAGCTAAAGATGAAACCGATAGAGGATTTAGGGTATGCAAACGTAGATTTACATCGTCAATTACGACAAGGTGTACCAGAGGTTATTTATGGTGCTGGTAAAACTAGTGAACAAATCGTGGGTATTATCTCCTCCATGCAGTCTAATGGGCAAGGTCACATATTAATTACACGCTTAGCACCTGATGTGGCCACAGAGATTCAAAAGCAGCATTCATTGACATATATCAAGGATGCTCATATCGGCTATATTGGTGAGATGCCTACGGAGAAAACAGAATCAAGTATAGCCATTGTTTCTGGCGGTACAAGTGATTATAAGGTAGCTGAAGAATGTGCTGTTACAGCCGAGTTTTACGGCAATACGGTGAATCGAATTTATGATGTAGGCGTGGCGGGTATTCATCGTTTGTTACAACATTTAGATACTATTATGTCTGCTAAGGTTATCATTGTCATTGCCGGCATGGAAGGGGCTTTAGCAAGTGTTGTTGGGGGCCTTGTGGATGTACCTGTTATCGCTGTACCAACTAGTGTTGGTTATGGTACGTCATTTGGTGGTGTTACGGCGTTATTATCGATGCTCAATTCCTGCGCTAGCGGTGTTACGGTTGTCAACATAGACAATGGATTTGGTGCTGCTTATACGGCGAACATGATTAATCATATAGGTGAAAGTAAATGAAACGATTATTTTTAGATTGTCAAATGGGCATTGCAGGAGACATGCTAACCGCGACATTACTCGGTTTAGTAGATAACCCTGAAATATGGATAGCAAAACTTAATCAAATAGGGATACCTAATGTTACCTATACACTTATTCCGAAAGAAGATAAAGGCTTAGATGGCTATCGCGTGGCGGTAATGATTAATGGTATAGAAGAGTCTGAACATCATAAAGGTAGTCCCCATGACCAACATAATACTAATCATCACCATCACGATGCTCATCAGGAATATGGTGAGACAGATACGCATGAAGAACATTCAGATTACCATATACATAGTGAACATCACGTGCATGGCCGAGGCTTACAAGATGTAACGGATATAATTAATAGCTTATCTATTTCCGATACGTGTAAACAGAATGCTATAAACGTATATCAGTTAGTGGCTCAAGCGGAGGCTAAGGTTCATAAATCTACAGTAACGCAAATTCATTTCCATGAGCTGGGCATGCTCGATGCTATTGCAGATATTGTAGCCGTTTGTGTACTCTTAGAGGCATTGAAGTTTGATGAGATTATCATCTCTCCTATACATGTAGGAACTGGCACGGTTCACTGTGCTCACGGAGAACTGCCTGTGCCAGCACCAGCAACGATGGAATTGTTATCTGGTATTCCAATGTACGCAGATTATCAAATTAAAGGGGAGTTATGCACACCTACAGGCGCAGCGTTAGCCAAGTATTTTGGCACAGCCTTTAGCCATATGCCAGTTATGACACCAGCAAAGGTATCTTATGGATTTGGCACGAAACAATTTGAAAGACCGAATTGTATTCGCGCTTTTGTTGAAATAAACAATGATTTAGAAGACACAATCATTGAAATGTCTTGTAATCTCGACGATATGACGCCAGAAGAAATCGGCTATGCAGTAGAACAGTTATTACTTTCACCAGCACTAGACGTGTTTACCACATCGATTATGATGAAAAAACAACGATCTGGTACGATGCTGACGGTCCTTTGTAAGGAAGGCGACATGGATAAGGTGCGAGATTTAATATTTAGACATACTACGAGCCTTGGTATTCGATACCATCGCTGTAATCGATATATTTTGAACCGGTCTACAGGAGACATAGATTGGGAAGGCAATAGAATTGTTTTCAAAACAAGCAGTGGATTTGGTGTAAAGAGACATAAATATGAATATGATTCACTGGCTGCCATTGCTAAGCAAAATGATATGAGTTTGTTAGACCTTAAACGACAATTGCGTAAGAAGGAGGATTGATTTGTTGTAGCGGGTTATTTATAGTTTGTTAGTGTTAAGTTAAGGAGTGATTCCCATGAAAACATTTAATGTACCTTATGCAAAAGGATTTGTAGATATCAATATTCCTGATCAAAATATCGCAGGTGTATTAGAATCTAAAGCCCATTCCTATAAGGCTGAGCTTTCACAAGAGGCATTGGTAGAACATGCGCTAGATAATCCTATCGGTAGCCAACGCTTGGAAGAGTTGGTTAAGGGTAAATCCAACATGGTCATCATCACAAGTGACCATACGCGTCCAGTGCCTAGTAAAATTACGATGCCGATTCTACTTCGTCGTATTCGTGAAGCTAATCCATCCATCGATATTACTATTTTACTAGCAACTGGTTTCCATCGTCCTACTACGCATGAAGAAATGGTAGATAAATTTGGTCCTGAAATCGTAGCCAATGAAAAGATTGTAAACCATATCTCTGGTGATGCTAGCCAAATGACTAAAATAGGCGTATTGCCATCCGGTGGGGATTGCATCATCAACAAATTAGCTGTAGAAACGGAGTTATTAATTTCTGAAGGTTTCATTGAACCACATTTCTTTGCTGGTTTCTCCGGTGGTAGAAAAAGTGTATTGCCAGGCATTGCTTCCGAAGTGACTGTAATGGCAAATCACTGTGCTGAATTTATCAACAGCCCATATGCTCGTACAGGTATTATCGAGAACAATCCAATTCATAAGGATATGGTATATGCGGGTCGTACTGCGAAATTAGCATTTATTTTAAATGTTGTCATCGATGCGGAAAAACATATTATAAATGCTTTTGCTGGTGATATGGAACAGGCGCATGAAACAGGCTGTGCTTTTGTGTCTGAACTAGCCAGTGTGAAAGCTGTATCAGCAGACATCGTTATCACTACAAATGGTGGGTATCCATTAGACCAAAACGTATATCAAGCAGTAAAAGGTATGACAGCTGCAGAAGCATCTTGTAAAAAAGATGGCGTTATCATCATGATTGCCGCTTGTAATGATGGTCATGGTGGGGAATCTCTATATGAAAACCTTAAAAATGCAAAAACACCTCGTGAATTACTAGATCGCATTGCTAAGGTGCCTCGTAATGAAACAATTCCAGACCAATGGGAAATGCAAATCTTGGCTCGTATTCTAGATCAATTTACAGTTATCGTTGTAACAGACCAATGCGAACCTAAGATGCTTACAGATATGCATTTGCAACATGCTAGCACATTTGATGAAGCATTGAACAAAGCTTTGGAATTAAAAGGTAAAGATGCAAGCATTACAGTTATTCCTGATGGCGTATCTGTTGTGGTGAAAGCGTAATTTACAGTAACATATTGAACTCTTAGATCGTATCGCTAAGGGTGAATAAAATGAACCACCTATTAAAGATGACTGGTAATCTTTGGTAGGTGGTTTAAAATTTATTAATATTCTTATATAATGTGATATAAATATAAGATTAATAAATTACAACTATACTAGATTAAGAGAGAAGGGAATATGAGCTATATACAGGATGAGTATTATATAGGTGATATAAAGTTATATTAAATGTAGTCTGTAACAGTTAAAGTAACTAAGACTCTAGAGGGAACTATGAAGGAGAATATCGCTTTATTATTAGCTATTTTATATCTGATTTATAGATATAAGACTTATAGTAAGGTTAATAAAATACTAGAAGACAGAATAGAAAATGTTCATAAGCCATTTTTTAAACGAATACAGGATGTTTTGCAGTGCTCTAAAGAAGATGCGGAGAAGGTAGGTTTAGCATTAGATAAATATTTTGTACCTTTAGAAAGTGAATTCTATAAAATTGATGATAATACTTACTCATTTATTGATGCAGGAGGTCTTAAAGGGACATTCTCAATAGATCAAAACTATAATTTATTGACACTAGAGTATAACGATGTAGATTTATTAGCTTTACATTAAAATAGTAATAAAAGTGTTCCTAAATAGACCGATATACTTAGTATTCAATCACATGAATTACTTATATATATGGCAATTATGATTTGATTCTTATTTTATTTCTTTTAGTAAATTTATTTTTTTATATAAGGAAATTATTAAAATGGCTGTTATAAAAAAATTCTTTTTCTATGGATTTGCATTATTTACATTAACATCCATTATATATGGAATGGCTTATGATTTTATGATTGGTGCTGAGATTCACTATGATTTTTATGGTGCAGGTTTTGTTGCTTGGCTAGTATTTTTTGGTATATTGAAAGAAATTTTTGGATTGTGAGAAAGCTCTTAAATTTAATAAGTTATAATCTACTTAGTTGAAAATCAGAGCAGAAACTAGAATAGATGTTTATTCTGGTTTCTAAGGTGGAGGTATTTAATATCAATCGTGTCTGAAAACAGTAATACTATATTTAACTATATTAATAATATAGCTAATTCAATTTGTAATACTTGGAATAGATTATATTTCCATGCTGAAATTGATAAAGATTATGGAAATACTAGAATATGTTTATATATTGTAAATGGTAATGAACTTATTAATGCTTATCAATTTCTGAAAAAATCTGATAATGCTAGACAATTAGAAACATATTGGGATGAACTACTACATTTGATATTCGCATTGTCAAAGCATAAAATAAACAAAGACTATTTATGGAATATAATGAATGTTATTGTTGATGATTCTTTAGGCATTAAAATATCATTTCAGTATGGTAATTTTAATCAGAAATATGATTTAGAAGAGGTTTTAAAATGGGAATATCTAACTTTAGGACTTAACGATAATATTTGGATTCTTGATGATAAAGAAAGAAATGACTTATTAAAACAACCACTAGGTAATCCTTTTTTGTAGAAAATAAAGAGTTATATGAAAAACGTTTTGAAAAACATATTTAGAAAAAATAAAAAAGAAATAGATAGTTCGGAAGTAGATAATACTGCACAAGAGGATTTTTTAAACAAGGAATCACTGGATGTAGATATGGAAGCCTGGCATACACATACAAATGATTTAATTAAACAAAGTGCAACTGTACTATATCAAATGATTGATAGTGAGGATTGGGATGTAATACTTCTACATGGAGTTCCTACTGAAGAGTCTGTTGATTTTAGATTTTATTATATCAATTTAGAAGGCATAGCTTACTCTGGTCAACTTTTATCAAATCCAGGAATTAATTTGGATAACTATATCGAAGGTACCATGGATATGGCTCAATATATTCGTGCGTTATATATGCACTTTAAATCTGCTAAAATGCAAATACCATCTTCTATAACAATTACTGTTACTAATGAAGGAAAGGTAGAAGTTAATTTGGGTTATGATGAAGGTATATCAGATACGGATTCTTATTTTGAAGCGTATGAGATGAATAAATTTACTCACTTAATTAAGTAAATAAAAATGACTTTATGTTTCTAATATGATGATTTAGGTGACTATGTATACTTGTTAGAATTTTGATTAATTTTTTTAGTGTAAAAAGCGTCAGATAAAATAGATGATAAGTGAAGAGATACAACTTATAAAACAAAATATATATGATTTACTCCATAATACACGAATAAATAAGAAGGCCTACCTTATTATATTGATTGGTTTATTCTTTACTTATTTTGTTGGTAATGCAATTATAAACACTTTGTCTATCCAATTAATAGAGATGTATTATTTACGTTATATCTTTAAACTTATGGGTGTATGTTTAGTTATAGAGTTAAGCAGACGTAGATTACATGATTTTGGATTATCAGGAAAATGGCTATACTTATGGTTAATAATAAGTTGTAGTATATATGGATATTATATGTATGATCTATTTGTACTTGATGGTTTAAATATAGTGTTTTTTGAAGAAATTTTGCTAAGAGAAGTAGGTATTATATTTATACCAACAATGTTTTTATACTTACTCCCAAGTAATCATAGTAAAAATCGATATGGGAATAGTAGTGTTCAATTGATTTCACTAACGAAATCTGTTGGTTATTTAAATAACAAGATAACTCTAGAGAATAAAAATGGATTATTAGAGTATATGAGGGATATTTATATACATCAGTCGTTTTGTCTTAAAGGCAGAGCTAAAAGAGTAGAGGCTTATTTTGGTATAGGATCATTTGGTATGATTATTAGCTTAATCGTAAATTTTATCTCAATACTTTTTATGATTAAAGATGAGACAGGAATAGAAATACTTACACCTATATCAATAGGTATATTTTATGTCCTGTATTTTTATATAATTTTATCAATTTTGATATTATGTATTCGTAGATTACACGATAGTTTATATAGTGGTCTCTGGGTCCTATTATTATTGGTTCCGTATTTAAATATTTTTATTATATACAGGATATTTTTGAAAAGCAGTTGGGATATAAACAGTTTTAAGGATATAAGTTAAATTTGTTTATCAGTTTAATTAATATTATATAAGTGAGTAATATGAGCCAATTATTTTATCTTGTCTTCTTTTGTGTGATTGCAATACAGACATTACTGGGGAAACAAATAATCAGAAATAGATTTTTATTTATGTTGAGCCCAATTCTATTTTTAATATCCGCATGTACCAAAATTATTTTAATTTTGACAGACAACTATACTAAATTTATGAGTGATATTATTTTCCCTGTATTAATCATAAGTCTACTGATTACTCTGTATATAAGGCATGAGCAACCGTAAAGGAGAAATTATAATGTTACATGATTTTTTAGTAAGTTATACTTGGTGGATTATACCAGTATTTTCTTTTTTTTGTATTATATTAGGATATAAATTTCATATAAAAGGATTTGACTATTCAATTCGATTGAGTGGTGGAAATTTTTTTGCATATAGTTTTATGTCCATAATAGGATTTTATCTTGATATCTTCTTATTTAGTAGACTTAATGCTATAGAGAACATCAGTTATGGATCTTATTTAATTTATTATATTTTGATATATTTACTTGGTGTATTTAGTATCTCGTGGTATTTTTTAGCTGGTATGAGACGTATACAATCTATTTCATCTATACCAGCATGGAGTTATCCAATTTTTCTTATTGTTGTGGGAATAGTTTCTAACTATATTGATGAAGTATTGAATCTAATTTTTATTGCTCATCTGTATATGATATTTGCTAAGAGTAAAACATAAAGATATTCAGATAGTACTTACTTGTTTTCACTAATATTTAAAAATAGTGATAATAAATGGATTTATTATTTATTTTCTATATTTACTGTATTGTTATTTTTTATGGCTATCTTATTTGCCCTGTAATGAAGAGCTATTAAATCGGTAATACATCATTAAGAAGTAGAGTAGTGTAGAAATTATGATTAATCATATAAATAAACAGAGTTTAGATATACTTGTAGGTATAATGAATCAACATGTCGATAATATTTTTTCTCAAAAATTATTTGGATTTACTCCAGATAGAAGTCAAAAAAGATTAGATGAGAATAATGATGTAGTGATATATATACAAATTCAGGATTCATATATTGAGATTGTTAATGACTATATAGAAACTGAAGAGTATGATGAATATCCTAATTTTGAAATAAAACGTTGTATTAGAATGAGTGAAGATACTGATTACCATCAAATAGTATCAAATAATATTAATGGAATCATAGAACAGATTAGTATTGTTAATGATGAGTTTACTACATTTTATTCAGATGAAATAAATAGTATTGATATAGCAATAAAAATTACTATTTCTGGTCATGATTACTATATTATTGCTTGGGATGCCATTCAAGGCAATTTAAGTTTTATTGATAAAAGTATAATTTGTAAGGAAGATTTTTGGCTTATTAGAAGTCAGATATCTGAATTTTGGACAAATAAAGATTTAGATTTAAGATACTTTTATAGAAAAGAAATACCTATTGCGGATAGATTATAAAAAATAGTTTAAATGCTATATGCGACTGCAACTGAAGTGACACTACGCGTTACTACTTCTTGCAGAATGGATGTATGTTTAGATGATAAATTGAAATGTTTAAAGATAATTATGTACGTCTTAGAACTAAAGATCAATAGATAGAAATAATTAGGAATAGTAGGAGCGAAAATTAAGGAGGGGCTGGACTAGATGTTATGACTGGACTAATAATTTTGTCAGCTACTATATTATTTTTATCGTTTGGATATATACATAGTGAAAAAGAAATTTTAGTTAATATATATCGTATAAGAAAGACTAAAAAAGTAAAAATAGTAGAAAGTGTATTTGCTATATTAGGTGTTTTAGCTTATTATATGAATCTTATAAATTACTATTGGATTTCAAATGTATTATTAATAGTTGCTGTTATATGGCAATTTATTGTTATATATGTACGCAATAATAGTGCATTAGATTATCTTCATTACAATGGTGATAACTATATAGCTTTAAAAAAAGAGTTATGGAAGGAATATTTGTATATAATACCTAAGACTATATTTTTTGTAATTATATTACATATGTTACTTATGTATTAAATTCTGATGGTAATAATGACTGGTTTTATTATCAAGTACTTTTATATTAATCATGGGTTTGTGAAAATTTCATTTTTAGGGATTAGGGGCTGCCATAGAATGCGTAAAACTGCATTCTATAGCAGCCTTTTTTGTATCTCAAAAAGTTGATTTGATGTTAAAAATATTGTCATGATAGTTAAAATTATTTATCTTCTCATGTATACATGTATACTTATCAAAAAATATTTATTATTATATAAAAATATATTATAATGGTGCCATATTTATGTTTGTATTAAGTATAGGAGGTCATTATGCAGCTTTTGGGGAACCTGAGAATTCATTTTTTAGCACTTGTGCTTACCGTAGTCGCAGAATTCATAGGGATTAAAAGACTCGGTCCTGTTGTGTTTTTACCATTGTTGTATGCTTTGATTTTAGGGTTATTAATTTCAATTCCAAAATTCAAAATTCTTACAATAAAACAAATGGAAAATTCTGCCGATTATATTGGTATTGCAGTAATGATCTTAATGGTAAAAGTAGGTCTTGGTATTGGTCCAAACCTTGGTGTTTTAGCAAGCGCTGGCTGGGCTTTATTAGTTCAAGAATTAGGTCACTTCTTAGGTACCATTATCTTTGGTTTACCTGTAGCACTATTAGTAGGTATGCGTCGCGAAGCTGTAGGTGCTTGTTATTCTGTAGACCGTGAACCAAATGTAGCGATTATAATTGATAAATTTGGTTTTAGCTCTCCTGAAGGCCGTGGTGTTATGGGCATGTATATCTGTGGCGTTCTTATAGGTGCCATGTGGTCCTCCGTATTAGCTGGCTTATTATCTAATACAGGTTGGTTTCATCCACTAGCTCTTGCAATGGGGGCTGGCGTAGGTAGTGCAAGTATGATGGCTGCTGCTACAGCACCAATTGTTGCCGTTTATCCTGCTTATGAACAACAAATTATGGCTCTAGCTGGAGCTGCTAATTTGTTGACTACTGTATTAGGTGTATATTTTGGTTTATTTATTTCCTTGCCAATTATGGAAAAGTCTTACAACTTCTTTACTGGTCGTACACGGGAGCAAGATTTAGCAGAGGAGGTAGCGCATCATGAGTAGAAGTGAAAAATTAACACAATTTGTTATAGTTGTTTGTATTTCTGCCATCCTTACTGCTATTGGAAATATAATGGACGGTAAACATGTATTTAGTGATAGTTTGTTGGGCGTAGCAATTTTAGCAGGTATTGCTACAATTGGTGCCGTAATTTCTAGTTTACCTTATGCTAATAAATTTCCTATGGTATTCTGGGTGTCTTTAGTTGGGGTTCTAATCTCTTTACCTGGAATGCCAGGACAACCTTGGGTTATCGAAAAAACTAGTCATATTACATTCTTAGCTACTACGACACCGGTGCTTGCCTATGCAGGTTTATCATTAGGTAAAGACCTTGGTGCATTCCGCCGTTTATCTTGGCGTATTATTCCTGTTGCACTTGCTGTAACAGCAGGGACTTTCATATGTGCAACCGCATTAGCACAAATTGTACTTCATTTAGAAGGTTTAATTTAATATGATACATAGTTTACTGAACAATGTTTAGCATATTTCTGTGTGATTAAAGAATCGACCGTATTTCGATACGGTCGATTTTACAAAGGAGATTATATGAGTCGTATGACAAAAGAAGAATTAAAACAACGCGTATGTGATGCTATTATTGATGCACAACCGCGTTTGCGTGAAATAGCTGAATCCATTATGGATGAGCCAGAACTGGGATATAAAGAAGTAAAAACATCTAAAAAAGTACGTGATATGTTTGATGAACTTGGGATTCCTTATACTTCTAATCATGCACTAACAGGTGTCAAAGGTCGCTTAAAAGGTAGTGACAGTAAATATACGGTTGCCATGATTGGTGAACTAGATGCCATTCTTTGTCCTCGCCACCCTCGTGCTGATGATTTAACGGGTGCGGCTCATTGCTGTGGTCATAACATTCAAATTGCCAATATGTTTGCTGTTGCAATAGGTTTACAATCTATTATGCATGAATTGGCTGGAGATGTAGTTTTATTTGCTGTACCGGCAGAGGAAATGGTTGAGGTCGACTATCGTAATAAATTGCGTGAACAAGGCAAAATTAAATATTTAGGTGGTAAACAACAACTAATTTATGAAGGTGCTTTTGACGATATTGATATGGCTATGCAAATGCATGTGGAAACAGCAAGGTCTTCAGTAGGGGAAATGGGACTTGGCAGCACATCTAATGGCTTTGTTGCCAAGCTAATTGAATATCATGGTAAAGTAGCTCATGCAGCTGCAGCCCCTCATGAGGGAATCAATGCTCTTAATGCAGCTTTACTAGGTGTTATGGGGGTAAACTCTATTCGTGAAACTTTCAAAGAAAGCGATTGTTTTAGATTTCATCCTATCATTAATCAAGGCGGTACATTGGTAAACTGTGTACCTGATTATGTTCAAGTTGAAAGTTTTGTACGAGCTGCTAATATTGATGCCATTGTTGATTGTAATAATCGTGTAAATAGAGCTTTAAAAGCTGGTGGAGATGCTGTAGGTGCTACTTGTGTAATAAAAGATTTGCCAGGTTATTTACCAATGCGTAATGATGAGCATATGAATGAATTATTACGTAATAATTCTAATCAAATATTTGGTGAAGAAAATGTATACCAAGGAGAACATATGACAGCAAGTACTGACATGGGTGATGTGTCTCATTTGATGCCTGTTATCCATCCATGGGTTGGTTGTATTAATGGTGTACTACATAGTGCAGAATATGAAATCACTGTTCCTGAGGTGGCGTACATAAAAACGGCACAAGCTTTGGCTATAACTATTGTAGACTTACTATATGATGACGCAGCTGGTGCTAAAGATGTATTAGATAAATTTATACCAGTATTAAACAAACAAAGCTATATTGAATTCTTAGATCGTATTGCTAAGGGTAATAAAATATAACTATAGATTGACATTCATCCCCCTATATTGCTACAATATCGTATATAATATATGCGATGAAGCAGAGTAGTAAACCTCTCTAGCGAGTGAGGATGGTGTAAGCTCACATTTGGTTGAAGGCGCTGTAGAGCATTGGCAGGAACGCAGGCATCTGTTAGTAAAGGCCAACATAGAAAAAAGAGGGCGCAAGCCAAATAGGGTGGAACCGCGGGTATACTCGTCCCTGTAACGTTTTTCGTTACAGGGACTTTTTTGTTTGTAACGAAATGGTTGATTTTATGTCGGTTGTGTAAAGTGGAGGCAGCAATGACATTTCAAGAGATTATTTTAAATCTACAAAAATTCTGGAGCGATCAAGGTTGTATCGTTCAAAATCCATATGACATCGAAAAGGGCGCAGGTACAATGAACCCTGCTACATTCTTACATGCAATTGGTCCTGAACCATGGGCTGTATGTTATGTAGAGCCTTCTCGTCGTCCAGCAGACGGTCGTTATGGTGATAACCCTAACCGTTTGTTCCAACATCATCAATTCCAAGTTATCGTGAAACCATCTCCAGATAACATCCAAGAATTGTACTTACAATCTTTGGCTGCATTAGGCATTCACGCTGAAGATCATGATATCCGTTTCGTAGAGGATAACTGGGAGTCTCCAACATTGGGCGCTTGGGGCCTTGGTTGGGAAGTATGGCTCGACGGTATGGAAGTAACGCAGTTCACATATTTCCAACAAGTTGGTTCCATTGACTGTAAACCAGTTTCCGTAGAAATTACATACGGTTTAGAACGTTTAGCTATGTACATTCAAGGCGTAGAAAACGTATATGACCTTAAATGGAATGAACATGTTACATATGGTGACGTTTGGCATGCCAACGAAGTGGAACAATCCGTTTACAATTTTGAATTAGCTGATACAGATATGCTTTTCAAATTATTTGATATGTATGAAGCAGAAGCAAAACGCGTTTGCGAAGCGGGCTATGTATTACCAGCTTACGACTATGTATTGAAATGTTCCCACACATTTAACTTACTTGATTCCCGTGGTGCTATTTCTATCAGCGAACGTACAGCTTTCATCGGCCGCGTACGTGCATTAGCTCGTATTTGTGCACAACAATACCTTGCTAAACGCGAAGAATTAGGTTTCCCACTTTTGAAAGGAGATAAATAAGATGGCAAAAGATTTATTATTTGAAATCGGTGCAGAAGAAATTCCTGCCGGCTTTATGCCAAATATCTTAGGTCAATTGAAACAATTGGCTGAAACAAAATTAAATGATGCCCATCTTCCTTTTGAAAGCATCGAAACATATGGTACACCACGTCGTTTGGCTCTTATCGTGAAAGGTCTTGCTGACGCATCTGCTGAAATTAACGAACGTCATAAAGGTCCTTCTGCATCCATCGCATACGATGCTGACGGTAATGCTACAAAAGCGGCTATCGGTTTTGCTCGTGGTAAAGGTCTTGATGTAACTGATCTCGTTGTAGAAGACGGCTATATCTACGCTGAAACTAAAACTGCAGGCGTACCTGCAAAAGATATCGTAAGTGAAATGTTGCCTCAATTGATTACAGGCCTTAACTTCCCTAAATCCATGCATTGGGGCGATTTGGATGCTAAGTTTGTACGTCCAGTACGTTGGCTTGTAGCATTACTTGATGATGAAGTAATTCCTGTAGAATTTGCTACTGTTAAATCTGGTAATGTAACACGTGGTCATCGCTTCTTAGGTGCTGATGAAATCACTATCAAAAATGCAGCATCCTATGTAGACACATTAAAAGAAAACTTTGTTATGGTTGATCAAGACGCACGTCGTGAATTGATCTCCAAACAATTACATGATATGGCAGCTTCTAAAAATGCATCTATCGTTTGGGATGATGATTTGTTAGAAGAAATTAACTATCTTGTTGAATGGCCTACAGCATTGTGTGGCGGCTTTGAAGAGTCCTACTTGGCACTTCCTGATGCAGCTATCATTACACCAATGAAAGACCATCAACGCTACTTCCCATTGGTTGACCAAGACGGCAAATTATTGCCAATGTTCTTAACAGTGCGCAATGGCTCCGATCATTCCATCGAAGTAGTTCAAGCTGGTAACGAACGTGTATTGCGCGCACGTCTTGATGATGCTAAATTCTTCTTCAACGAAGACCGCAAGAAACCTCTTATCGACCGTCAAGATGGTTTGACTAAAATCGTATTCCAAGAAGGTCTTGGTAACTTAGCAGATAAAACTGAACGTTTACTTAAATTAGGCCGTGTATTTGGTGAAGAATGTGGCTTGCACGAAGATGCAACTGTTGTATTGGAACGCGCTACAGAGCTTGCTAAAACTGACCTTACAACTGGTATGGTTACAGAGTTCACTGAATTACAAGGTGTAATGGGTAAAGAGTACGCTTTACTTGATGGTGAATCTCCTGAAGTAGCAGAAGCTATTTTCGAACAATATTTACCACGCTTTGCAGGCGATGTATTGCCTCAAACAGAAGCAGGTAAAGTATTGTCCATCATCGATAAAGTAGATAACATTGTTGCTACTTTCAGCCGTGGCTTAATCCCTACAGGCTCTCAAGATCCATATGCATTGCGCCGCCAAACAATTGGTATTTTGAACATCTTGCTTGGTAGCGAATGGAATATCAGCTTGCGTCCAATCTTCAAAGCATCTATGGAGTTATTGAATGTAGCTGCTGATAAACAAGAGGAATTGATTAACCAAGTTGAAGAGTTCTTCACACTTCGTTTGAAAAATATCTTCCTTGATCGCGAAGTTCCTCATCATGTGATCGACTTGTTGCTATCTAACAACGAATTGTCCGTTGCTGATGCTGAAGGTCTTGTGAACGCATTACTTGTAAACCGCATCGATGAAAATGTTGAGCTTGTTCAAGCCTATACTCGTATGTACAATCTTGTAAAAGATGTAGAATATACAGGTGTTAATAGCGACTTGTTGAAAGAAGATGCTGAAAAAGCATTGTTCGAAGCCGCTTCTAAAGCATCTGAAGCAAGTATCGATGCATGGGATAAAAATGATTATGATGCTGTTGTGGCGGTACCTGCTACATTGGTTCCTACTATCAATACATTCTTTGAAGATGTAATGGTTATGGATAAAGACGAAGCTATTAAAGCTAACCGTTTACAACTGGTTCGCTTAGCGTACAGTGTAATGGCTATTATCGGCGATATTAGTGCATTAAAATAACATATAATTTTATATAGTTAGACAATTAAATGTCTCTAAATTCGATATAATTATATGAACATAGTGAAAGGCAGCTTAGGCTGCCTTTTACTATATGCAGGATTTCTACTGTGTATGTCGAATATATAATAGTATACAAGGTTGTAAGGAGATGCCATTATGATTACAAATGTTGAATTATTCAATGCCCTCCGTAATGTGACGGCTAAGCGTGAAGGTTCACGTTATCGAATTCTCATGGAACTATATACTATTGGTAAAGGAACAAGTCAACGCGTATTAGTTGATACTTTACATATCAGACCGGCTACCGTATCAGAGCAACTTGATGTACTCATACAATTAGGGTTTGTAGAAAAAAACATAGATACTATGGATAAACGTACAACTGTTGTGACATTAACTGATACAGGTAGAGCAGAGGCTCAAGGTTTAGTTGAGCATAGAGAAAAACAGTTAGCCCATCGTTTTAGGCACCTATCTACGGAAGATAGACAAGACCTGTATGATTTATTATGTCGCATAGATTAATGCTATATTGTCCTGCATATACCTACAGTAAATTAAGTATATAAATCTATACAAGATATAGTGTACAACCTCTTGCATTGTACATTGACTTGTGATAATATATTACTGTTAATTTGAGACAGTCCGCTGCCTATAAGGTGTAGGTATTGAATGTCTGCAAACAGGAGGAAACAATGAACATTATTAACGTACTTGAACAAGAACAACTTCGTACAGACATCCCTACATTCCGCGCTGGTGACACAGTTCGTGTACACGTAAAAGTTGTGGAAGGTACTCGCGAACGTATCCAAGTGTTCGAAGGTTTGGTAATTAAACGTCAAAACGGTGGCGTACGTGAAACTTTCACAGTTCGTCGTATTGCATCCGGTGTAGGTGTAGAACGTACATTCCCACTTCACAGCCCACGCTTAGCTAAAATCGAAGTTATGCGCCGTGGTGTTGTTCGTCGTGCTAAATTGTACTACTTACGTAACCTTACTGGTAAAGCTGCTCGTATTCGCGAAAAACGCTAATGTTCTTAAAAGGCTGCCGTTGGCAGCCTTTTATTTTTGCTAAAATATAGATATAAAATATATACATATGAAAGATATATAGAAAGGAGACATTATGGCAGATTCACCTATCGTACATTGGTTCCCAGGGCATATGGCGAAAGCCACGCGCATGATTACGGAGTATATTAAAAAGGTTGATGTAGTTATTGAGCTATTAGATGCGCGTATTCCACGTTCTAGTGCGAACCCTGTAATCATTGATCTTATTGGTCAAAAACCACACATTGTGCTGTTAAATAAGGTCGATTTAGCAGATCCTAAAGCCACAAAGGAATGGACTGAATTCTTTACTAAAAAAGGCATTACTGTTCTTGCTATCGATTCTAAATCTGGTAAGGGCAATAAAAAGCTTTTATCCACAGTAGAACGCCTCAGTAAACCAATTATTGACCGTTGGGTAGCCAAAGGCATTCGCAGTCGTTCTGTACGTACTATTATTTTAGGGATTCCTAATGTGGGTAAATCTACATTGATTAACTCCTTAGCAGGCTCTGCAGCAACGCGTACAGCTAACAAGGCTGGTCATACACGTGGCCAACAATGGGTTAAGATCGGTAAAAATCTTGAATTGCTTGATACACCAGGCGTATTATGGCCTAAATTAGAGGACCAACGCGCAGCGGCTCGCCTTGCTATGACTGGTGCTATTTCTGATGATGTATATGACTTAGAGCACGTAATTAAGCAATTGTTAAACCATCTATTGACGAATACACCTAATATCTTGATTGAACGCTACAAATTAAAAGAAGAAGAGATGGCCGATGTGGATACAATTCTTGTAAGCATTGGTCGTCGTCGAGGCTGCCTTGTAAGCGGTGGTGTTGTTGACCTTGATAAGGCGCGCCGCATTATTTTGCAAGACTATCGCAATACAAAGCTTGGTACAATTACACTAGATCAAGTTGATGAAGAACCGTATTATCCAGAAGATGGTGAGGAAACATGTCATGGATAAGGATATCTTCGCTAAGTTAAAGGTAGCTGATATTAAGGCCCTTTTTGAAACGGAACAAGCTTTGGAAATTTTGCCATTAGCACAAGAGGATACTCGTAGTTCCGTTCAAAAGTTAGCAGCCTCTTATATTAAACGTCAAGAAAAAGAGCTAAAAGAACAACAACGCTTGATGGGTATGTACGACTATGAAGGCATGTTCTATGATGAAGGGCTATATCATGTGGCTGGCGTCGATGAGGTAGGGCGTGGTCCCATTGCAGGTCCTGTTACGGTGGCTGCCGTTATTTTACCGCCTATGACATTAATTCCAGGTCTAAATGACTCTAAAAAGCTAACTGAAGAGAAACGTGAAGCATTGTATGATATCATTATGCAAGAGGCTGTAGCGGTAAGTTGTATTTCCTATGGTCCAGAAAAAATTGATGAACTCAATATTTACGAAGCAACACGTCAAGCTATGTACGAAGCTATTCGTACTCTCGATGTACCAGCAGAGGCGGTTGTAGCAGATGCAATGAAGTTACCAGATTTAATGATTCCTGTAGAATCTATTGTTAAAGGGGATAGTAAAAGCGCTAATATTGCAGCTGCATCAATCATTGCCAAGGTTACACGAGATCGATATATGAAAAGTCTCGATGAAGAGTATCCTGGCTATGGATTTGGCATACATAAGGGATATTATACAGAACTCCACAGAGAGGCTGTTGAGCAGCAAGGTGTGACACCATTGCATAGAAAGAGTTTTGAACCGATTAAGTCAATTGTTGGATGGTATCGAGAAGAGAATTAAATATATAGATTACTCTATTGTGAAATAAAAGTGAAAAATCTATTAAAAAGAGGTTCCTATTGGTCACTTAGGTGACTATTAGGAACCTCTTTTCTATTTACATTAGGGTAGTTACCTTTTTATTCTGTATATATAAGTATTCGAAAGCATCTATATACACAAGGAGGTAACTATGAATACGATTAATTGTGAAGAAAATTGTAACCTATTAGATGCAAAGGCCCTTGGTAATTGGGGGGAAGACATTGCTCGTCATTATATTGAGAAACAAGGACTGAAAATCGTGACGACCAATTACAAAACTAAGGTAGGTGAAATTGACATCATTGCGAAAAATGGGTTGACCTATCACTTCATTGAGATTAAAGCCCGTCGTGGTGTTACACACGGTCTGCCTCGTGAGGCTGTTTCTAAACGAAAACAGAAGCATATCAAACAGGCTGCAATGTATTTTATACGCGATTTGCGTGCTCAAAACCGCAAATGGAAAGAATTGTCCTTTGATGTAGTTGAGGTATATGTCCATGAAGATCTTAAAGCAACTATACACTATATGCCTCAATGTTTTTTGTAGGAGGCTAAATTATGTATGCAAAGGTCTATGGTGCTACTATAGATGGATTAGATGGCGTCATTGTTACCGTTGAGGTAGATATATCGCAGGGCTTGCCCGTCTTTGATATAGTTGGTCTACCAAATCAAGCTGTAAAAGAATCTAGAGAACGGGTTAGGGCCGCTATTAAAAATAGTGGGTTTGAATTTCCTATGCGTCGTATTGTCGTCAATTTAGGCCCTGCAGAGGTACGAAAAAGTAGTTCTGGTCTTGATTTACCAATAGCTATAGGTGTATTGGCCGCATCAGGTCAAATTAAGATGAGAAAACGTAAATTAATGAGCTTATTGCAGTCAACTTTGTTTATCGGTGAACTGTCCTTGGATGGAGGGCTTAAAAAGACACAGGGTATTCTTAGTATGGCTATGAAGGCATTAGATGAAAAGCTAGTAACTGTATTTACAAGTTCTGAGAATATAGCCTTACTTCATTATATCGATACCATTGCATCCTATGGGGCTCGTACATTAGAAGATATTGTACAAGTTCTAATAAAGCCTGATAGTTATACGGTTGAAGATATAAGTACTAATAGAGAGGATAAAACGTATAGTAGTATCGATTATAAGGATGTACATGGCCAAGAGTTAGGTAAACGAGCCATGATTATTGTGGCTACAGGTTTGCACCACGTAATGATGACAGGACCTCCTGGGGCCGGGAAAACGATGCTGGCAGAACGATTACCGACTATATTGCCGGATATGAGTTGGGATGAACGGTTTGAAACAACACGTATTCATGATGTGGCTGGACTATTAGAGAAAAATACACTTATCAGTAGACGCCCCTTTAGAGGTCCGCATCATACGGCAACCTTGGCGAGCATAATAGGAGGCGGCAGTAATGCAAAGCCCGGAGAAATTACATTAGCCCATAATGGGGTGCTATTTATTGATGAAGCACCAGAGTTTCCACGATTTATCTTAGATGCTCTAAGACAACCTTTAGAGTCGCATACGATTACGGTAAATCGATTGCAAAATAGCTATGAATATCCTGCTAAATTTATATGTGTATTAGCCGCTAATCCATGCCCTTGTGGGTATTACGGAGATCCTCATAAAGAATGTGTTTGTTCTTCCACAGAACTTATGAAATACCAAAATAAAATTTCTGGGCCTATACTAGACCGCATTGATTTATATATTTCTGTTGAACGGCCTAGTTTTAATGATATGCTTTTGACCAATGAGGATTCTTTAAGTAGCTCTGATATGAAAGACTTGGTTGAGCGGGGACGAAATATACAGTTAGAACGATTTAAAGATTGTACATTTAAAACAAATGGCTCTATGCCACATCGCGCCATCCGTGAACTTTGTAATATTCAGGATGATTGTTGGAATCTACTTAGTGATGTGTATGAAAGATTTCATTTTACAGGGCGTAGCTTTGATAGATTACTCAAGGTGAGTCGAACCATTGCAGATATGGATGGTTCATTATATGTAGAAAAGAAACATATTTCAGAAGCGATGTTATATCGGCATACACCATTTCATGTGTCGAGAATAGGAGATCATGATGGAACAACAGTATGAAAGTAATTTCTATATTGCTGCAATGCAGAGTATTACTGCACTAGGTGCGGCTAATATACGTGATTTGGTCAATAATTTCGGCGGTCCCTATGAGGCTTGGTGTGCTTTACGAGATCGTAAGAATTTAAAATGTATATTAGGCATACCCTCTACTAAGTATAAGCAGATAGAAAAAGAGGCTACCAATGAACGACTACAAACTATTTATAAGGCTCTTAAAAACTGGCGTATAGAATATATTACATATCTAGATGTATTATTTCCAGGACACTTACAGGAGATATATAATCCACCTGCAGTCATATTTGTGCGTGGAAATACATCTCTGTTAGATGACGAAACTATGAAAATTGCCATGGTAGGAGCCCGTAAGTGCTCAGATTACGGCCGAAATGTAGCCTTGCGGATAGGAAAAGAATTAGCTGCTTACAATGTGGCAATAGTTAGTGGTGGTGCAAGAGGTATAGATAGCCATAGTCATGAAGGTGCCTTGGCAGCTAATGGTCAAGTGATAGTAGTTATGGGATGTGGTTTAGATATAGTGTATCCTCCAGAAAATAAACGATTGTTTGATACGGTACTTAAACATAATGGCCTTTTATTATCGGAATATCCTCCTGGTACACCACCATCTAGCGTACATTTCCCTGCAAGAAATCGCATCATAAGCGGACTTTCACAAATCATCATCGTAGTAGAAGCAAAGGCAAGTAGCGGTTCACTTATAACAGCAGATATGGCGGCCAATGAAGGACGTGAGATTTATGTCGTGCCAGGTAGTATTTTGAGTAATGTAGCCGAAGGGAATCACTGGCTCATGCGTCAAGGCGCTAATGTTTTGACCAAAGCACAAGATATCATAGATGATTATGAGCTAAAACCGCGTGCAGTTGATACGCAAGGGTCCGATGTGTTAAGCTTTAAGTTAGAATGGGAGGTTGTTTTGAGTAAAATTCCTACAGATCAATGTATTAGTGTAGGGGATTTGATTAAAGAAACACATATTCCATTGCAACGATTACAAAGCATTTTATTAGACCTTGAAATGAAACATATGATAGAAAAGGTTCATTCTAAGGGCTATATTAACCTTATCGGGAGTGATATACTTGTCCATTAAACGATCTATCGTTATTGGGGAACCTAAAGAACCAAAACAAGAAACAAAAAAGAAAAAGGCTACGGTTAAGAAAAAGGTAGCCAAAGAAGCGTTAACCCCTGTTGGGATTGTACGCGATAAATCTATCGTGGCCACATCGATGCCACCAGAGCAAAGACAACCACGGGTATATAATCCTGATGGCAAAGTACTTGTCATCGTGGAATCACCAGCTAAATCTAAAACAATAGAAAAATTTCTAGGTCCTAATTACATTGTAAAAGCTAGTATGGGCCATCTTCGTGATTTGCCAAAATCTCAAATGGGCATCGATATTGATCATGATTTTACGCCAAGATATAGTAATCTTGTAGCGCGTAAAAAGGTTATCGATGATTTAGTCGCCCATGCTGATGAAAGTAGTGCTGTATTGCTCGCAACTGACCCGGACCGCGAAGGGGAAGCGATTTCTTGGCATTTAGCATATATTCTTAATGTAGATACTACGTCCAATTGTCGTATTACATTTAATGAGATTACTAAAACTGCTGTAGCGGAGGCCTTACAACATCCACGTACAGTAGATATGAACATGGTTGACGCACAACAAGCTCGTCGTGTGTTAGACCGTATTGTAGGTTACAAATTAAGTCCCTTATTATGGAAAAAGGTTTGTAAAGGCCTGAGTGCCGGACGTGTTCAATCCGTAGCTGTGCGTCTCATCTGTGAACGTGAACGTGAAATAGATGCCTTTGTACCACAAGAATATTGGTCTATTGAAGGTCGATTTAAAACGAAAGGCAATGAAGAATTTTCCGCTGAATTAACACATGTAAAAGGGGATAAGCTCGATATTACTTGTGAAGCAGATGCATTGGCTATAAAAAAGGCAATTGCAGATCAAGAGTCTACGGTTACCACCGTTAAGAAAAGTAAACGAAGCCGTAAAGCAGCACCGCCTTTCACAACGTCCACCTTGCAACAAGATGGTGTTCGAAAACTCAATTTTGGTGCAAAACGGACGATGATGATTGCTCAACATTTATACGAAGGTTTGGAAATTGGTTCTTATGGCCATGTAGGTCTTATTACTTATATGCGTACAGACTCTACGCGTATCTCTAAAGATATGCAGGAACAAGCAAGAGACTATATTAAAAGAACCTATGGTGATGATTATTGCCCTGCTAAACCGAATGTATATGGTAAAAAGGATTCTGCTCAAGATGCTCATGAAGCCATTCGTCCAACATCTCTGGAATTGACACCTAAGATGGTAGAACCCTTTGTAAGTCGTGATGAATTAAAGCTCTATACACTGATTTGGAATCGTTTTATGGCTAGCCAAATGGCACCACAACAAAATGAGTCCACTACCATTGAACTAGATATTGATGATACTTACACCTTTAAGGCAATTGGTTCTCGTGTGTTATTCCCTGGATTTAGTGCAGTCTATGAAGATAGTAAGAAAGAAGATACGCCACAATTACCAACGTTGAAGAAATCTGATGTGGTGGAAACTGTGCTCATTGATCCAGAGCAACATTTTACGCAACCACCTGCTAGATATTCTGAGGCAAGTCTAATCAAGACATTAGAAGAATTAGGTATTGGTCGCCCTAGTACATATGCGCCAATTCTAGATACCATTGTTAGTCGCAACTATGTTGAAATGAATAATAAACAATTCATTCCTACAGAATTAGGGTTTGTAGTTGTCGATTTCTTGGTAAACTATTTTGAAAAAATCATCAATACTGGTTTTACAGCAGAGCTAGAAGAAGAACTTGATGCCATTGCCAATGGTAAAGATACATATGTGAAGGTACTATCTAATTTCTATGATATCTTTAAACAAGAGTTAGATGATGCTAGCGATGTAGACAAAATTCAAATCGCATCCATGGAAAGTGATGAAACCTGTGAATTATGCGGTCATCCGATGGTCTATAAATTCGGTCGCTATGGAAAATTCTTAGCATGTTCTAACTTCCCAGAATGCAAGAACACTAAACCGATTACGGTTGGTACCGGTGTTGCTTGTCCTAAATGCGGTGAAGGGGAAATCGTAGAACGGAAATCTAAGCGCGGTCGTATCTTTTATGGTTGTAATCGTTATCCACAATGCGATTTTACATTATGGGATAAGCCAACCCATGAGTTCTGCGACACCTGTGGTAGCATTATCGTCGAAAAAACCTATAAAAATGGATCAACGAAAAAATTCTGCTCTAATGAAACTTGTCCGACTAGACCGCCTAAAAAAACGAGAAAGAAAAAGACCGATGATGCAGTAAAGAAAGAAGAGGATACAAAGAGTGAGTGAAAATAGAGTTACTGTTATAGGGGCTGGATTAGCTGGTTCTGAAGCAGCGTGGCAACTTGCCAATCGTGGTGTTGCTGTCGATTTATATGAAATGCGTCCTGTAAAGAGTTCTCCGGCCCATCAAACGGATCAATTTGCTGAACTAGTTTGTAGCAATTCCTTGCGCGCTGGTAATATAGAGAATGCTGTTGGTCTACTAAAGGAAGAAATGCGTCGATTAGGCTCGTTAATTATGGAATGTGCAGATGCAACAGCTGTACCAGCTGGTGGTGCCTTAGCAGTTGACCGTCATCTATTTAGTACTATGGTAACTGAAAAGATTAAGAGTCATCCTAATATTACTGTCCATTATGAAGAGGTGACTACGATTCCTACGGAGGGAACAGTCATCTTTGCATCTGGACCACTAACTTCAGAGGCTCTTGGTGATGCAATTAGAGAGTTAACAGGTAATACAGGCTTTTACTTCTATGATGCAGCAGCTCCGATTGTAACGGCAGAATCTCTTAATTATGATAAGGTATTTGCAGCGTCTCGCTATGATAAAGGTGATGCAGATTATCTTAACTGCCCTATGAGTGAAGTGGAATATAAGCAATTTTGGCACGAATTGACCCATGCTGAGGCGGTAGAGCCGAAGGATTTTGAAAAAGAAATCTATTTTGAAGGTTGTATGCCTGTGGAAATTATGGCCTCTCGCGGAGAAGATACATTGCGTTATGGTCCACTAAAGCCAGTAGGCCTTGTAGATAAACGGACTAATGAAGAGTCTTACGCAGTTGTCCAATTGCGTAAGGAAAATAAAGAGGGCACCATGTTCAACCTCGTGGGTTTCCAAACCCATTTAAAATGGGGCGAGCAAAAACGCGTATTCGGTCTAATTCCTGGCCTTGAAAATGCTGAATTTATTCGGTATGGTGTGATGCATCGTAATACGTATATCAATTCCCCTGAGTTGTTAAATCATGCATTTCAATTGAAGTCAGATACTCGTTTATTCTTTGCAGGTCAGATGACTGGCGTAGAAGGGTATCTTGAATCAGCCGCATCAGGTCTCATGGTAGGCTTACAGGTAACACGATATCTTAAGGAAAAAGAATTTATTAACTTCCCTAAGACTACAGCTATTGGTTCACTAAGCCACTATATTTCTGGTTATGAAGGTTCAAATTTCCAACCAATGAATGTCAACTTTGGTATCATGGAATCTTGGCCACAACGGATTCGTAAGAAAAAAGAGAAGAATGCTCTTATTGCTAATCGTGCCTTAGAAGAGCTTGAAGTATTAAAGGTTCAAGAACAATTATAATCGCTTGTTTTTGATTTTAGGTTATACACTTTTGATGAATATATAACTATATACATATAAAAAATCCTTCATTCATGGAAAACCGTGAATGAAGGATTTTATTATTTTCGTTTTTTTTGTTTTGTTGGTGATTCGATAGCTGCTTCATTAGCCTCAGTTAAGGCTTGTTGTTTTTTGTCGAGATAGCCAAAGTAGATAAATACGCACATACCTACAATCATAACGATGAGGCTAGTCATTTGTGCAGATTTTAATCCCATCGTAAGATTGACATAGTCACCGCGTAAGAATTCTAAGAAGAAACGTGCTGCGGAATATAAAATAGCGTATAGAACGAATACTTGTCCCTTAGCATGTTTAAAAGAGCTAAACAGTAATAAGGCTACAAAGATAAGAATATCGATTTGACCCTCCCAAATTTCTGCAGGCCATAATGGTTGATTACCATAGGTGCGGTACGCAAGGGTACTTTCAGGATAGAGAATCCCAAAATTACCGCCTGTAGGATGACCAAAGGCGTCGCCATTAAATAGATTGGCCATACGCCCTACCGATTGGGCTAAGATAAGGGCAGGTGCAAATACATCGGCAAAGGCCCAAGCATCGATATTGTGTTTTTTTACAAACCAAAAACCGGCCAGTGTACCGAATACAACACCGCCTTGAATGGCCATACCACCTTGCCATACATAAGGTATCTCTAGGAGATGATTAGAATAGTAATGCCAGTCAAAGAAAAATACATCCCATAAACGGGCTCCAATAAGTCCTGCAATGGCAACGGTAATAGAAAAATCGATGATATGTTCATGCCAACCGCGACCATCCTTTTTGAGTAGAAAATACGCAACAGAAGCACCGCTAATAATTGCCAGTGCAAGCATAACACCATAGGCTCTAATCGGAAAATCCCCTATAAAAAATAAATATTGATGCATAATAACTCCTTTATGTTTTATGAATTATGCTTTCAAAGAGCACAAATTTATATTACTCAATATATGTATGATATAATATAGAAATTGTTATGTAAACAGGAGCAATTAAGTATATATAATAGGAGATATCCATGCTACGTAAATTTGCTATGGTTACTACCTTGGCGGCAGCAGTATTATCTAGTATTTCAGGTAATACGGTGAAAGCAGAGGTGCTAGTACCATTACAACAATATTTGAATACGACGAATCGAAATTATGAGGCGAATCAATATAAGACGTCTTATACAATCTACGTACCACAATTAGAACTCAATGGTACGACCATTACAATGAATCCTAAAGCAGTTGGGGAGCCTGTAAAATTACCCATTACAAAACGAAATGGTATGGAGTACGTCGATTTAGAGGGAACAACACCACTGATAGGTGTAACCTATACTAAAAATGATGGTCAACTACAAGTTTCTCCGGCACCAGAAACCATGCAGGTATTACAGAATAAACCTGTTCAAGGGCCATTGTCTTGGGCTTTTGACCCATGGCCTAATCAAGGGGCACCATATGCAGAAAAACTAAATGCTAGTGGAGATAATATTATTTCTCCTAGTTGGTTTAAATTGCATAGTTTAGGATTGGAATCGAGTCCTAATATTGATATTGATTATGTGAAAGTTTATAAAACTAATGGTTATCACGTGTGGCCTCTCATTACCAATCGTTTTGATCCAGGCTTTACGAGCGGTATTTTAGCAGATGAAGCATTGTGGAAAAAATATGCTCAAAATTTAATTCATTATGCCTATATTTATGGTTTTAGTGGTTATAATTTTGATTTTGAAAATGTAGACTATGCTGATAGAGATAGATTGACGAAGTTCGTAGCTTATTTAGCAGATGAATTACACAAGTATAATATTCAATCTTCCGTTGATGTAACTGGGTATTCCAATAGTCCTAATTGGTCTCTTGTATATGATCGTAAGTCCTTTGCAGATAGTGTAGATTACGTTGTATTGATGGCCTACGATGAAACTTGGACTAAAAGTACTATTGCAGGACCTGTAGCGAGTTATCCTTGGGTACGCGATCATGCTGAGAAGATGTTGCAAGAGGTACCAAGTCAAAAGCTTGTTCTTGGCATTCCATTCTACACTAGAATTTGGCATGAATCAGGCGGTGTGGCACGGGGTGAAACATTGGCCATTAAAAATGAACCGACTTATTTTAGTAACTATGCATCTAATATTATTTGGAATGATACATTAAAGTCCTATTATGCAGCTATTCCAACAACTAGTGGTACCGATAAGATTTGGTTTGAAGATAATAAATCCTTAGGATATAAATTAAACCTAGTAAAAGAATTACAATTGGCCGGCTTTGCTGCATGGCGTAAAGGCTTTGAAGATGATAATACGATTACAATGATTCAAGGCATTGATTTAGGTAAAGGTACACCTAATACAGCACCAGTTGCTGAAGCTCCTAAGCCTGTTGTTGAAAAACCATTAACAAAGGCTGAACGTAAGGCTCTTGAAAAAGCAGCTAAAGAAAAGGCGAAAGCAGAGGCAAAGGCAGCGAAGGAAAAGGCTAAGGCAGAGACTAAGGCTGCTAAAGAAAAGGCGAAAGCCGAAGCTAAAGCATCTAAAGAACGTACAAAAGCGAATGCTAAGACTGTGAATGAAAAGCAAAAGGTTGATAATGATATAGCGTCTATCGTTCCCGCTGTTCAAGTAGTAAAAAAGTAGATAAATTGACGGTTTATAGTACTAAGTAGTACAATAATACTATTGATTAGGAATCACATACAGATTTGAGGAGGCACCTACATGAACGAAAAATATGTAGCCCAAGATATTGAAACTAAGTGGCAAAAGTACTGGGATGAAAACCATACTTTTAAAACTGAATACGATGAAAGCAAAGAGAAATATTATACCTTAGAAATGTTCCCATACCCATCTGGCAATTTGCATATGGGCCATGTGCGCAACTATTCCATCGGCGACGTAGTAGCACGTTTTAAGAAAATGAATGGTTTTAACGTATTGCATCCAATGGGCTGGGATTCCTTTGGTATGCCTGCAGAAAATGCAGCTATTAAACATGGTATTGCACCTAAAACATGGACTCTTGATAATATTGAGAACATGAAAAAGCAACAAAAAGCATTGGGCCTTTCCTATGATTGGGACCGTGAAGTTGCAACATGTAAAGAAGATTACTATAAATGGACACAATGGTTCTTCGAACAATTCTATAAAAAAGGTTTAGCTTATAAAAAAGAAGCCAAAGTAAACTGGTGTGAAACTTGCCACACTGTATTAGCTAACGAACAAGTTATTGATGGTCTTTGCTGGCGTTGTGATAATCCTGTAGAGAAAAAGGATTTATCCCAATGGTTCCTCCGCATCACTGAATATGCAGATCGCTTATTGGATGATCTCGATACCCTTGATGGCTGGCCTCAACGCGTTAAATTGATGCAAAAAAACTGGATTGGTCGCTCTGAAGGTACAGAATTCTCCTTTGATGTACCTTCTATTAATGAGCGCGTATCCGTTTATACTACACGGGTAGATACAATCTATGGAGTAAGCTATGTTGTATTGGCACCTGAACATCCTTATGTGGAACGCCTTATCGATAATGCGCCTAATAAAGCTGAACTTGAAGCTTTTATTACTCGTATGCGTAATATGAGTGATATTGACCGCACCTCTACTGAGGTTCCTAAGGAAGGCATGTTTACCGGTTCCTATGCGGTAAATCCTATGTCTGGTGAACAAGTGCCTATTTGGATTGCTAACTATGTTCTCGTAGATTATGGTACTGGTGCCGTTATGGGTTCTCCTGCTCATGACGAACGGGACTGGGAATTTGCTCATAAATACGATTTGCCTATTAAACCTGTTGTTTCTCACAATGGTGAAAGCTACAATTTCGATACATGGGAAGAATCTGACCACGAAGATGGCGTGTTGATTAATTCTGGCGAATTTGATGGTCAAACATCTGCAGAGGCTCGTAAAAATATTACAGCTGCACTTCACGAACGCGGTATCGGTGAAGGTAAAACTAATTTCCGTCTTCGCGATTGGCTTATCTCTCGCCAACGTTATTGGGGTGTGCCAATTCCTGTTGTATATTGCGATAAATGTGGTGAACAACTCGTACCAGAAGAAGAATTGCCTGTACGTCTTCCTGAAGATGTTCAATTCGAATCTGGTGCCGTTTCTCCATTGGCTACATCTGAAAGCTTTATGCATGCTACATGCCCTAAATGTGGTGGCCCTGCACATCGTGAAACAGATACTATGGATACATTTATCGATTCCTCTTGGTACTTCTTGCGTTACACTGACGCATTGAACGATAAAGCACCATTCGATTCCAAAATTGCTAACTACTGGATGAATGTTGACCAATACATCGGTGGTATTGAACATGCTATCTTGCACTTGTTATACTCTCGTTTCTTTGTGAAAGTTATCCATGATTTAGGCCTCATCGAAGCTAACGAACCATTCCGCGGCCTTTTGACTCAAGGTATGGTACTTAAAGAAGGCAGCAAGATGTCTAAATCTAAAGGCAATGTGGTTTCTCCAGAAGAAATCATCAATAAGTACGGTGCTGATACAGCTCGTCTATTCATCTTGTTCGCAGCACCAGTTGACCGCGATCTTGATTGGAGTGACCAAGGTGTTGAAGGTTCCTATCGTTTCTTAGGTCGCGTATGGCGTATTGTTGATGCGTATGACCAAGTAGCAAAAGAAAGTCATACGAGTGACCTTACAAAAGACGAAGTGGCATTACGCCGTGAATTACACCGTGTTATCAAAAAGGTTACAGAAGACTTAGACAATAGCTTTAACTTTAATACGGCTATTAGTGCTATCATGGAACTTGTAAATGCTATGTATGCACACAAGGATAAAGTTGAAGCTGTAAATGCAGATCTTGCTAATGAATTAACACATAATCTCGTGTTGTTATTAGCTCCATTCGTGCCACATATTACAGAAGAATTGTGGCATGAACTTGGCGAAACTGAATCTGTTCATACTATGAACTGGCCAACATATGAAGAATCTGCTCTTAAAGTAGACGAAGTAGAAGTGGTTCTTCAAGTTAATGGTAAGGTTCGCGATAAATTAACTGTTTCTGTGAATATTACGAAAGAAGAATTGGAAGCATTGGCTAAAGAATCTAGCCGTGTCCAAGAATTTACAGAAGATAAACAAATCGTTAAGGTTATCTACGTACCAGGTAAACTTGTGAATATCGTTGTAAAATAATATTTCTATATATGATTTGTTAATATAATGAAAGCCCCCAACTACATAGGTAGAAGGGGGCTTTATTGTCTAGAGAGGTTATTATGGCAAAACGTAGCGATTATATTTCTTGGGATGAATACTTTATGGGCGTTGCTATTTTGGCTGCGCAACGATCCAAAGATCCTAATACACAAGTGGGGGCCTGTATCGTCAGCAATGATAATAAAATCTTATCCATCGGTTATAATGGCATGCCCTTAAATTGTAGTGATGATGATTTCACATGGGAACGTGATACGGCAGATGATAATAAATATTTCTATACCGTTCATAGTGAATTAAATGCGATTTTAAACTATCGCGGTGGTTCTTTAGAAGGGTCTAAGATTTATGTAACACTATTCCCTTGTAATGAATGTGCAAAGGCTATCATCCAAAGTGGCATAAAGGCCGTTATTTATCGAGATGATTTGTACAAAGATACTAAAGAGGTTAAGGCTTCAAAACGTATGCTAAAGACGGCCGGTGTAGATATTATTGAATATCAATCGACGGGTCGCGTACTGGAAATAACACTGTAATATTGAATGGGATAGCACATCCTCCGCAAGCTCCACCGGCCAGGTCTGACTCCGGCCTTCGGCCTCCGCAGGGCCAAAGTCGCTTCGTAGGACATGCTATCCCATTTTATTTAAGCTGTTATACCAATAAGCGACCGTCAATCATGATATCTACTTGTTGGCCGTCTTTTGTAATGCCTTTAATATTCATGTTTTCGTGACCAATCATAAAGTCCACATGAGCGAGGGAGTGATTGAGACCACGTGCTTTGAGCTCTTCTTCCGATAAATCATCGCTATTTTTTAAACATGTTGGATAGGCTGCACCGATTGCTAAATGGCAGGATGCATTTTCGTCAAATAATGTTTCATAGTAAATTCTATTGGATTGGCTAATAGGGCTATAGTGGTCCACGAGGGCTACTTCACCAAGATATTGAGATCCTTCGTCAGTTTCGATG
Source organism: Veillonella tobetsuensis (assembly GCF_002959935.1). Taxonomy (NCBI): domain Bacteria; kingdom Bacillati; phylum Bacillota; class Negativicutes; order Veillonellales; family Veillonellaceae; genus Veillonella; species Veillonella tobetsuensis. Next base: position 384,876 of record NZ_PPDF01000012.1, on the reverse strand, counting down.
AGTTCTTTAAGAATATCTAACCCTTCTTCAGCTGTGTAATCAACAATTTTACCGTTTTCAAAGGTAAGGGAGAAGTTAGAAATAGGATTGCCTTGGTAGATAAGTGGTTTTGTACTGACTACTTTACCATTTACACCATTCCATTGAGGTGCACAGAACACCTCTTCTGTAGGTATATTGGCATTAAATTTGATACCCTCTTTGGAGAACTCTTCCCCACCTTGCCAAATATGGTCTTCTGGTAATTCGAGAAGTAAATCTGTACCATTTTCGCATGTGTATTGCAATGCTTTTAAATCAAGAGCATTTAATGCTTCACGACGATGGCGTAGCTTAGCCATGTGATGCGCATATGTTTCTTTTGCCTCTACATCATTGAGACGACATAACTTTAGTAATGTAAGCCAGAGTTGGTTGAGTTTTTCTTCATCTGAACCTTCATATCCAAGAAGTTCAGCCCAAAGCACTGTTGGTACAGCGGCTACACACCATGTTACGGATGAGTTCATGATGGCTGTATGGTAAAAGGATAGGACCTTGTTGAGATTGCGTGAGTTTAGGCTAATGCGCTCTGTAGGAATTCCTGCTAACGCTTTTGGATTGGCACTGATAAGAGATAAGAAGGCTGCCTTTTCCTCTACATATTGTTCGTAATAAACAGGAATCCATTTAGCAGGTGTTTCTAATACAGAAGAGTCAGCATGTAATAAGCGTTGTCGTGTAATTGGGGTATGGCGCCAATTGATGATAACCTCTTTGGCACCCAATTGATAGGCTTCTTCTGTAACGATGACAGCAAAATCTTTATTGTCTACATCAACAGATACGATGAGTGTTTGTTTTTCTTGTAAATTGACGCCTGATTGTAACAGTGTGCGGGCGTACTTGTGTAATAATACTTGATTCATTATATACTCCTTAACATTAGGTATAGGGCAATACTGTGAAAGTATGCCCTTATATTCGACATAGGTTTAAAAACTCCTGCTTATGTGACTAATAGAGTCACAAGTAGGAGTTATTTTTCTTATATGGAAACTCTTACAGTAGGAGGTGACTATATGAGACAAATGATTATGTCACATAAGTGGATTGTAATAATACTGTGTATTTTGGTAGGAATTTATTTCCTATGGCCTATTATAACAGAAGAAAGCACCATAATGCCAGATTCATCTGTATTAGCGGCAGATATGTCAAAAGAAAATACTGAAAAAGAGGTAGATTCTAATTTTGAGTTGAGTGACGGTAAAATAACGTCTAATACTGATGAAAAAGATATCATCGTATATGTAACAGGTGCCATTCAGTCACCTGGACTGTATAAGGTATCATCAGTTTCTACAGTTGGAGATGTTATAAAAGGGGCTGGTGGAGCACTGCCTTACGCAGATGTAGAAGCCATTAATTTAGCAGAAACTGTTCAAGGAGGGCAACATGTTCATATCAAATTTAACTTTCACGGAAATCCTGAAGCATTATTAAGAAATCAGAAAATAAATATCAATACGGCTAGTGTAAAGGAATTGGATGCGTTACCAGGAATTGGTCCTACCATGGCTAAGCGTATTGAAGAATATCGTCAAAGCAAGGGTGCTTTTACATCCATAGAGGATATTAAGCATGTAAAGGGTATCGGTGATGGATTATTTAAGAAGATACGGGACAGAATTACGGTCTAAATTGCCTATATATTTGACCTTGAATATGCTAATTACCTATTCCGAGATGGCTCATTGTATATTGAGTGGTATTATTCTTAGCAGTTTATATGCCTATAGTACGCACTATGTATTACTCGATACAAGTTGGTACTGCATTTTGGGAGCAATTGTATATTTACTATATACCTTTATAAAATCTATCATACGGTATAGATTATATACATCTTTGTCGTGTACATATATCCTAGTAACTATTTTAGTATCCTGTGGCTTAGGTATTGCAACTTATATACATGTTAATCGTGAAATTAATCATTATGTGGGGCATACAAAATTTTATATATCACAAGAAGGAGAGTATGCTTTACTCGTGGATTCTCCTGTAGAGACAACGGTAATTGAAGAAAAGAAATATAAAACCTTCAGTGCGATGTTGCTTGGATTAGAGCCACATAAGGATACGGCAAAAGGCCTTCATATTAAGGCGGATGGTCATATTAAGGTAACCATTGAAGAGAAATCCTCGCCTATTCATATGGGGGACACCATCATCGTCAATGGCACACCTAAGAAATTGTATTTAACAGAAGAACGGGGCACCATTGATAGAAGAAATAAGGCCATCCGCAACGGAGAAATGGCATCTATATTTGAGGGGACGTATAAGATAGTAGATATACATACGTTACAGCCGTATAAGTTGGCCTCTTATGTAGGATACTATCAACAGTATCTTCACATAATTGGACATATACGCAGTACTGTTGAAACGTTGATGCAGAGATACCTATCTGATAAGACTAAATGGCTTGGTGTTTCTTTAGTTCTAGGCGGCCATTATGGCGAATTGGGCGAAGATGTATTGCGGCAATTTGGATATACAGGTATTATTCATATTCTATCTATTTCGGGATCTCATATTGCGCTATTATTTTCAATTGTATATGGAATTTGTAGATTATGTACCATCAAAAAACGGTATGCCATGATTGGTGGTATTGTATTGTCAGTTTTCTATTGTATTCTAGTTGGACTTAGTGCGCCTGTGGTGCGTTCAACCATCATGGGAATATGGCTCGCTTTAGCGTATATAAAGGGGCGCATGTATACGGCAAAACAAGGTTTAGCAATTACAGCTATACTATTTTTACTGTATGACCCACTACTGTTATTAGATGTGAGCTTTCAACTATCCTTTGGAGCTACCTATGGGCTCTTATTATTTGGCATGCCATTATATCGATGGATTACAGTATTGCCACCGATTGTGAAAGCTCCACTAGTACTCTGCATCAGTGCACAGCTTTTATTGATACCGTTCCAGCTCTATTATTTTCACTATTTGAGTTTAACCAGTCTTTTTGCAGCTATTATTATTACACCTTTACTTGATATAGCCATTGTTATGTTATTTGGTTGTACCATAATATCCTTACTTATACCAATAGGTATGGTGTGGAACGTAATCGACTGGATATTAACTATCTGTTTATATGTAAATGCGCATCTCGCTAACAGTTCTATATGTCTATGGTGGATAGGTACCATTTCTGCCACATTAGGGGTGTTATACTATGGATGTGTGGGATTACTATATATTAACCTAGTCTCATTAAAGCTTAAATTTAGAACTTTCACAAAAGGAATTGTACTTATGGGAATTGGCATAATTGCTATAGCTTATAGTGGCATCTTATATAGGAATGAAACAATTTTGCATATTATACCTATGAAACAGTCAAATGCATTTCTTATTGTTAAGCCTTATGAAAAAATTGCTATGGTATATATTGATACGCCTGATGCTATTCCTATAAAAGCTAGTGAAATTCGCGTAAGAAATGGACTCCAAAGTTTTGGTATTCCATTAAAAAATGCTCATGTTCAACGATTTCAATCGACGGGCAAAAATACTGTTTTATACAAAAATGATATATCGTCTGTGATGGTCTATAATAGACAAAATGGTGAAAAAAAACTACAATTAAATGATATGAGGAACACTATTTTGATTACCTCTCAGTCGTATATGGTGAATCAAATTGTAGCATTACATTTGAATCATCCCGTGCTTGTTAGCATGCCTCGCGGAGCGATGCGAGACCTTGATCCCGATGCAGAACATGTTCATTTATGGGGCTATCAATATATTCCGGACTATCGATTATGAAAGGAGGACTGGCGATGAATCAAGTATATCTAATTTATGGTAATGAACCACAACTTATAGAAGAAGAGAAACAAAAGTTTTTCTTATCTCATAAAAATCTAGATGTGCGCGTGTTGCATGATGAAGCAGGTCCTTCTAAAATATCAGAACAATTGATGGAGGATTCATTATTTGGCGATGCTAAGGTATTTTGTCTCATCAATTTACCTATCTTGAAAAAAGCAGGCCAAAAAGAGAGTCAAGAATGGGATGCACTGGCCGATTTACTGATGAATTATACCGGTGATAATCCAGTACTTATTATCTATCACGATATGGTGGATAAACGATTAAAACAAAATAAAAAGATATTAGATTCTATTCCACATAAGGAGTGTAAACGGTTAGAGGGGGATGATTTATTAATGTGGATCCGTCATTATTGCACTTCTAATGGATTTACATTGACGCCTGACGGATATGATTATTTATCACAGCTATTACAGTTATGGCAAGATGTTCCTGTAGCATTTATGCGTACCGAGTTTGATAGATATTTTCTGTTATTAGGTAATCATAAGAAAATAGATAAATCCTTTTTAATGGAACATAGCAGTAATTATGGAGCTAAAAATATCTTTACCTTTAAAGAAGCTTTATTAAAACAAGATGTGAATACCTTATTAGAATTATTTCCGTTTATGTTTAGCTATAAAGAAATCGATCGTGCTATGGGCTATATCGAAGGACAGTTGCGGCTCCAATTATTGGTAAGCGAATGTCGTGCTGCAGGTATGACAGCTAAACAGGTAGAAAATTTTTGTAAAGAAAATGGGTCAACCTTAAAACCATATCCTATAAAATTAGCTTACGAAGCTAGTTCTCGTATATCTATTACAGCATTGAAAGTACTCTTAAAAGGATTATATGAGGTAATATTAGATAGTCGCACAAGCAAAGGGGATATGTGGCGTTTTAGGGATTTATGTTTGACCTATTGTGGGTATAAGGGATAAAAATGAAAGTACGTTATCGAGTAGTACCAAAACAGAATAGTAAACCTGCTTTCTATGTGAATTGTGATGATAAACAGGTAACCATACAAGCAGCAGATTCAGCATTTAAAACATTAGTATCATTACAAGAACGATTAGCTGCTTGGTATAAAGAAAAAAATATTTCCTTTGATACTATTCCTACCAATGCAACTACATCTTGCTGCTTTGCATGGAAGGTAGTTGACGATGATGAAGAATTTGCACCATACTACTATGCCGGTGGTTGTGGTGTAGGTGAATTTATTGAAGATATAGAAGCACGTCGTCAAAAATTAGAAGAAGAGAATATGCCAGAACGGGGAAAATCTTTTGCTGGCAACAATGATGACGAAATTGATTATGCAGATGAGTTTGTACCATTTATGGATGCGGTAGAATTGGACTATTTTAATCCAGACCCCACATCGTATGAGTCTGTAACTACAAGAAATCCATCTGTATCTAGTAGCTCATCATCTACATCTTCAGCTAATAGCGGACATCAACACAAAGGTGGTAAGAAATATCCACAACGCGCACCTAAGGATGCACCTACTGATGAGGGTATGATTTTAGGTCCACGCATTGAGGGTACGACTTCGAGCATTATGGGCACTGTAGAAACACCAAGTGTTATTTTTGAAGGTGTGTTCGTTGGCCTTGATAAACGCGATACTAGGACTGGTAAAAGTATCGTAAATGGTAGCATCGTAGATGATACGAACAGTATGAAGTTTATCAAATTTACGAATAGTCCAGAAGAAGGGGATGCCTTATTAAAGCAATTAAAGAAATTGCAAAAGGTTCGTGTTCAAGGTAGTGTCAACTTTGATGATCGATTTGATAAGGACTATATTTTATCTATACGTAGTATCGAAGCTATCGAAGAAGACAATACAAATGAACGGACAGAAGACAGACCAGATTCTCGTGTTGAGCTTCATCTCCATACTAAGATGAGTGATAAAGATGCACTCGTATCGATTAAGGATTTATTTAAAACTGTCAAAAAGTGGGGCCATCCTGCGGTTGCTATTACGGACCATGGTGTTGTACAAGCCTTTCCTGAAGCACAAGCACTTGGTAAAGAACTTGGTGTTAAGGTTATTTATGGCGTTGAAGGCTATCTCGTTGATGATGCGGATTTAGAAAAAGAATTATCCTTAGACGTTGTAAAACGAAAAGATGAGGCGCCTCGTTATCACATTATTTTGTTAGCTCAAAATATGGTGGGCTTACGTAATCTGTATAAAATGATTTCCATATCCCATTTGGAATACTATAAACGGAGACCTCGATTGCCTCGTTCTATCATTGAAGAGCATCGTGAAGGTATTCTTATAGGGTCTGCCTGTGAAGCAGGTGAATTGATGCAGGCTATTGTTAAGGGGGCTTCTAAAGAAGAGCTATTAACGATTGCATCATTCTATGATTACCTTGAAATTCAACCACATACCAACAATACATTCTTAATTCGCAAGGGTATCGTACCAGATGAACAAGCTCTGATCGATATGAATAAGACGGTTATTGAATTGGGCGAAGCCCTCAATAAACGTGTATGTGCTACCTGTGACGTTCATTATTTAACACCAGAGGAAAAGATATATCGTGAGATTATGTTGACAGCTTGTGGGTTCCCTGATGCGGATGAACAACCAGATTTACATTTGCGTACTACTGATGAAATGTTAGCTTCATTCCCATATTTGAGTGAAGAAAAGGCCTATGAGGTTGTTGTTGCGAATACACGTGCCATAAACGATAGTATTGAAGACATTAAACCAGTGCCAGATGGCACATATTCACCTAAAATCGAAGGGGCCGATGAAGCTTTCACAGAAATGTGTTATGTAAATGCGAAGAAGATTTATGGTGATCCATTGCCTCGTGTTGTACAAGAACGCCTAGATTATGAGCTCGACTGTATCATCAGCAATGGTTATGGCGTGCTTTACTATATCGCTCATAAGCTGGTAAAAAAATCGCTAGATGATGGCTATCTCGTAGGTTCTCGTGGTTCTGTAGGTTCGTCCTTTGCTGCTACCATGTCGGAGATTACAGAGGTTAATCCATTGCCACCGCATTATATTTGCCCTGAATGTAAGTGGTCGGAATTTTATGAAAATGGTGAATACGCCGGTGGATTCGATTTACCGCGTCGTGACTGTCCTAATTGCGGTCATCCATTACAAACGAATGGTCATGACATTCCGTTTGCTATCTTCCTTGGTTTCGAAGGCGATAAGGTTCCAGATATCGATTTGAATTTCTCTGGTGACTACCAAGCGAAGGCTCATAAGTACACAGAAGAATTGTTCGGTCGTGATAATGTATTTAAAGCCGGTACTATTGGTACCATTGCAGATAAGACTGCATTTGGGTATGTAAAGAAATATGCAGAGCTAAGAAATATTCAGGCTCGCAGTGGATTCCTTGAGCACCTCGCAAAAGGTTTTACAAATGTAAAAAATACGACAGGCCAACATCCAGGTGGCATTATGGTTTGTCCTCGTGATATGGATGTGCACCATTTTACACCGATTCAACATCCGGCCAACAAAAAAGAGAGTGGCGTATTGACCACTCACTTTGATTATCACTCTATTGAAGGGCGTATGACAAAACTCGATATTCTGGGCCATGATGATCCTACCATTATCCGTATGTTAGAGGATTTGACAGGTATCGATGCAAAAACAATTCCCTTTGATGATCCTAGAACGCTCAGTTTATTCTCATCAACTGAGGGTATTGGATTGACTCCTGAACAGTTACAAGGTGACCAAGTAGCCAGCCTTGCTGTACCGGAATGTGGTACGAAATTTGTACGGGGCATGTTAGAAGATTCTAGACCTCAAACATTCTCTGATTTAGTTCGTATTTCCGGTTTCTCCCACGGTACGAATGTATGGCTCGATAATGCACAGGAACTCATTAAAAATGGTACTTGTAAATTGAACGAAGCTATTTCTACTCGTGATGACGTAATGAACTTTTTGATTCATCGTGGCATGAATAAGAAAAACAGTTTCTTCGTCATGGAAAATGTTCGTAAAGGGAAGGGCATTGAAAAGAGAAATAAACAAGGCCAAGCGACTACGGAATTTGAAAAAGAAATGCGAGAAAATAATATTCCTGAATGGTTTATTGAGTCTTGTAAAAAGATATCCTATCTATTCCCACGTGCCCATGCCGTTGCTTATGTTATGATGGCCTTCCGTATTGCGTGGTTTAAGGTATATCATCCGTTGGCATTCTATGCAGCGTATTTCTCAATTCGTGCTAAAGCCTTTGATTTACGGATCATGACCGGTGATTTGAATACACAATTGAAAGAATTTAATCGAATTAAAGCTCTTGACCGTGGTGCCAGCCCTAAGGAAAAGGATTTGATGTCCGCCTTAGAGGTATCCATGGAAATGTATCAACGGGGTTATCGTTTTATAAACGTAGATATTCAACATTCCGGTGCTCGCCGATTTAGCATTAAGGACGGCGCATTGTTGCCGCCATTCTTGGCCATTGACTCCCTTGGTGAAACCGTTGCTGATGCGATTGTAGAAGAACGAGAAGCAAAACCATTTACATCGTTAAAAGACTTACAACGTCGTTGTAAGGTATCTGCTACCATCATTGAAACGATGAAAGAACTAAAATGCTGTGGAGATTTGCCAGAAGACGAACAAATGTCGCTGTTTGGCTAATAAATTTAAAAGGTGTCATCGTTTGATGACACCTTTTTTTTGAGAGTTTTGCAGTTTAATTATTTTGGCAGATTTTAGTATAAGGATTTATATTTCATCCAGTTAGTTTTAGCCATTTCTTTTAGTTCTGTACCACGGCCATCAAGGATGGCGTTGATCAGGTATTTACTAAATCCTTTTGCTTGTTGGTATGCAATTTTTGGAGGCATAGCAAGTTCTTGTTTATCTACACGAACATTGATAATAACAGGACCTTCATTATAGTTTAGAGCTTCCTTGATTTTTTCATCTACTTCGCTAGAGTTTGTAATGCTAATACCTTTGATGCCAGCTGCCTCAGCAAGTTTACCAAAATCAGGATTTACGAAGTCTGTAGCATAATCAAGGTAACCAGAAGCTTTCATTTCCATGGCGATAAAGCTAAGTTCTTCATTGTTAAATACGAATACTTTCACAGGAAGATTTAATTGTTTTAATGACAACATTTCACCCATCATCATTGTAAAACCGCCGTCTCCAGAAAGGGAGATAACTTGGCGATTTGGACATGCATTTTGAGCGCCTATTGCATGCATCATTGCATTGGCCATGGAACCGTGGTTGTAGGAGCCAATGATACGACGTTTACCATTCGTTTTGATATGGCGTGCTGTCCAGATAACAGGGGTGCCCACATCGAATGTAAAGATGGCATCATCAGCAGCCAATTTATTAAGGCGATTTACGAAATATTGAGGGTGAATTGCTACGCCATCAGGTTCAGCAGCGGCATAGCTGTCCAAATCATTGCGGAATTTAGTGTATGTTTTACGAACGGTATCGATGAATTCTGTATCATCTCGTTGTGTAAGGTGAGGGAGTAGTTCGTGTAATGTATCTTTTACAGAACCGATGATACCTTGTGTTAGTGGAACGCGTGCCCCAAGAGCGGATGGATTAATATCTACTTGAATTACCTTAGCATTTTCAGGATAGAATGGACGATAAGGGAAATCGGTACCTAGCATGATTAGTGTATCGCATTGCTCAATAGCACGGTAACCGGATGTATAACCAAGCAAACCTGTCATGCCCACATCATAAGGATTATCCCACTCAACCCATTCTTTGCCTCTGAAAGCATGTACAACAGGGGCTTGTAATTTAGTAGCAAGTTCAACCACTTCGTCATGAGCACCGGCACAACCAGCACCACAGAAAAGTGTAATGCGTTTGCCATTGTTTATATGTTGGACCATTTCAAGAATATCCTCTGATTGAGGAATTACGCGTGGCAATTTAGGCGCATGCCATGTAGGTAATTCATCAATTTCTGTTTCCATAACGGCCACATCACCAGGTAGAACGATTACGGCTACATCGCGATTGCCAACTGCGGCATTCATGGCGCGGAATAGGATTTCAGGCATTTGCTTTGGATTAGAAACGAGTTCACAGAAACAAGAGCACTCTTTAAATAAATTTTCTGGATGTGTTTCTTGGAAATAGTTGAGACCGACTTCAGATAGTGGAATATGAGAGGCAATAGCGAGCACTGGTACACGATTACGATGACAATCAAATAGACCATTGATCAAATGGAGATTACCAGGGCCAGAACTACCAGCACATACGGTTAATTTACCTGTTAATAGAGCCTCTGCACCAGCAGCGAATGCTGCAGATTCTTCGTGGCGCACGTGTTCAAATTGAATTTTCCCATTACGACGTAAACTATCGTTTACCGAGTTTAAACTATCCCCAGTAATACCATATATTCTTTCAATACCTGCGTTAGCTAATACCTCTATGAGTACATCTGATATACGTTTTTTTGCCATATTATCACCTCTATATGATAATCAATGTTATTAAAAAATTATAATTCATTGTATACTATAAATAGTAGTATCTTATGATTGCATATTATGTGACTTTTATCACAATATATTGTATACATCACAAAATTAATTCAATTTCTAAATGTGCTATATAATTGAGATGTATATTAATAAGTTTTCTCATATACAAATGTATAATCTTGCGAAAGTATCATAAAAGTGGTACTATAAACATATAAATTAATATGATAAGTCTTTGGGGATGGGTGAAATTCCTTACCGGCGGTTATAGTCCGCGAGCTATATGGCATGAATCGGTGCAATTCCGATACCGACAGTAGAGTCTGGATGAGAAAAGACAATAGCACATATATTTTGTATGTGTATATATGATGACCCAAGGACTATGTATGTAGTCCTTTTTTTATTGAGGTATTATGATGAACGACGAATTATATATGAAGCGTGCCATTTCTCTAGCGAAAATGGCAACTGGACATACATCGCCAAATCCTTTGGTTGGTGCCGTCGTAGTTAAAAATAATACAATAGTGGGCGAAGGGTATCACCATAAGGCTGGTGAGGCCCATGCGGAAGTGCATGCTTTAGATGTTGCGGGAGACAATGCTAGGGGAGCTACCTTATATGTAACCCTTGAGCCCTGTGCTCATTATGGAAAGACTCCGCCATGTGCTAAGCGTGTCGTAGAATCTGGTATTGCTCGCGTTGTGATTGGTAGTACCGATCCAAATCCACTAGTGGCTGGTAAGGGCATTCAAATTCTTACTGAGGCAGGTATAGAGGTAACTACAGATGTATGTGTGGATGAATGTATTCAGTTGAATGAACATTTCTTTACATTTATTCAAACACATAAACCGTTTGTAACCATAAAAAGTGCTATGTCCCTAGATGGTAAAATTGCTACTTTCACAGGTCAATCTCAATGGATTACGAATGAAAGTTCCCGTAAGGACGGACATATATTGCGAGCGTCTCATGATGCGATGCTTGTTGGTATTGGTACCATCTTGGATGATGATCCATTGCTTAATTGTAGGCTCACTAGAGATGAATTATATGAAGCCCTTATCAACAGACACGATGTCTCGATAGATAATACATTAGAGGTGCATCAGCCAGATATTATTATTCTGGATAGTCAGGGGCGTACGCCAACGGATGCAAAGGTATTTACGATACCAAATCGTAAGGTTATCATTTATGTAGCGAAAGGTTGTCCAGAGCAGCGTAGAATTGCTTTGGCTAATGTTGGAGCGATTGTAGAGGAACTCCCAACAAAATCGGTGCGTCAAGGACGTACCACCGATGTAGCTATAGATATTAAGAAGATAGATATTCAAGCGTGTTTGGAACATCTTGGGGAACAAGAATACACATCAGTGCTTGTTGAAGGTGGTTCCACTATTATCAGTTCCTTTGTTGAATCGTTGGCCTTTGATAAAATTGTTACCTATATAGGCAATCTTGTCATAGGAGGCGCGAATAGTACAGCTGCTGTAGGTGGTACCGGTTTTGCTACATTACATGAGGCGCCTACACTCGAATTTGCTAGTTCGCGAATACTAGATAATAATATTCGTATAGAATCCTATCGTTTAGGAAGGGAGGGCTCCTATGTTTACAGGCATCGTTGAAGAAGTTGGCAAAATTCTAAGCGTTAAAAAGGGTGCCCAATCCTTATTATTGACGATCGGTGGCAATACAATTTTTGACGATTTAAAAATTGGCGATTCTGTAGCGGTTAATGGCGTTTGTTTAACTGCTACAACGATTGGAAATTATCAATTTACAGCCGATGTTATGCCTGAATCCATTAGTATGACTACTTTCACAAATTTAAAGGTGAATCAGCCAGTTAATCTAGAACGTGCTATGGCTGCTAATGGCAGATTTGGCGGACATATTGTAGCTGGTCATGTGGATGGTACAGGCCGCATCGTCAATATGAAACGAACAGATAATGCCATTGTTTTCACTATTTCTGCTCCAAAATCGATTATGGATTACGTTATTTATAAGGGATCCATTACAATCGATGGTATTAGCTTAACGATTATGGAGAGAACGGAATCGACCTTTTCTGTATCTATTATTCCGCATACATTGAGTGAAACAGTGCTAGGCCATGCGTCGATTGGCACAGAGGTAAATTTAGAAACAGATATTACAGGCCGTTATATTCGTCATTTTATGACATTAGATGCGCCTACACATACAAGTAAGTCCCAAAAATCCATGGAATCTCTATTAGTAGAGAATGGATTTATGTAAAAGGAGGAGTTGTCTCCATGAATTATACATTAAACACCATTGAAGAAGTTCTTCAAGATATGAAAATTGGCAAACCTGTTATCATTGTTGATGATGAAAGTCGCGAAAACGAAGGTGATTTAATCATTGCTGCAGAATTTGCTAATCAAGAAAACATTAATTTCTTTGTTAAATATGCTCGTGGTATCGTATGTACACCGATGAAACGTGAGGATTTAGAGCGTCTTGGCATCCCTGTAATGGTTACTAAGAATACGGATAACCATGAAACAGCCTTTACTGTTACCGTTGACCATGTAGATACCACAACAGGTGTATCCCCAGCAGAACGAGCTTACACAATTCAACAATTATTGGATCCAAATGCAAAACCTGTAGATTTCCGCCGCCCTGGTCACGTATTCCCATTAGTATATAAAGAAGGTGGCGTTCTTGTGCGCCAAGGTCATACAGAGGCATCCGTAGATCTCTGTCGTCTTGCAGGTCTGAAAGAGGCTGCTGTTATTTGTGAAATTACTAAAGATGATGGCGACATGGCACGTTTACCGGATTTGGTAGAATTCGCCAAGGAACATGATTTAAAAATCGCTTCTGTTGCGGAACTTATTGAATATCGTAAACAGCATGAAGATATGGTTGAATTAGGGGCTTGTTCTAAATTGCCTACTAAATTTGGTGACTTTAATATTTTCGTATTTAAAAATGACTTAGATTATAAAGAACATTTAGCTATTGTTAAAGGCGATGTACAAGATTGTGATGATGTACTTGTACGTATCCACTCTGAATGTTTAACTGGTGATGTGTTTGGATCTAAACGCTGCGATTGTGGTGAACAATTAGATCATGCATTGCGGGCCATCGAAAAAGAAGGAAAAGGCGTTGTAGTCTATATGCGTCAAGAAGGTCGTGGTATTGGCTTAACCAATAAAATTAAAGCCTATGCATTACAAGAACAAGGTCTTGATACCGTAGAAGCTAATGAACAACTAGGTTTCCCTGCAGATATGCGCGAATATTCATTAGCAGCTCAAATTATTCGATTCTTAGGCATCAAGAGTATTCGTTTATTAACGAATAATCCTGAAAAACGTCACGGTTTAGAGCATTGGGGTGTTGATGTACACAATCGTGTACCCCTCATTATTGCGGCTAATAAATTTAATGCAGGTTATTTAAAAACAAAAGAAGAAAAAATGGGTCATATGTTAGAAGACTAAATTTTCTTTCCTGATTTAATATATACACAGTAAACTTTCATAGGAGGCTATAACATGATGGTTCAAGAAGGTAATTTGGTTGGTACTGGTAAGAAATTTGCTATTATTGGTTCTCGTTTTAATGAGTTCATTACATCTAAATTGATTGGTGGCGCAGAAGATTGTTTGTTGCGTCATGATGTTAAACAAGAGGATATCACAGTAATTTGGGTTCCTGGTGCATATGAAATTCCTTTAATTGCTAAAAAAGTAGCTTTATCAGGTCGTTATGATGCAGTAATCTGCGTAGGTGCAGTTATTCGCGGTGCCACTACACATTATGATTATGTTTGTAATGAAGTAGCTAAAGGTATTGCTCATGTTTCTTTAGAAACAGGTATTCCCGTTATGTTTGGTGTAGTAACAACTGAAAATATTGAACAAGCTATTGAACGTGCTGGCACTAAAGCGGGTAATAAAGGTTACGATTGTGCTATGGGTGCAATCGAAATGGTTAACCTTATTGATCAAATCTAACAGTTGCATAATAAACACTCAGTATCTTATGGTACTGAGTGTTTTTATTACATCGAAAATATGTTCTTTTGATATAACAAATAGCTAGACGAACATATATTCTCTATAATTGAAAAATGTAAATATATCATGATATACTATATACCAGTATTGAAAGTATGATTTTAATTAAATAAGTATAAATAAGGAATGATAGCATGGATTATATAAAACGTTTTACTACCCGAGAAGGTGTACGTATGTCTATTGCTGTTACAACAGATACAGTTGAAACAGCGCGTGTACGTCATGATTTATGGCCTGTAGCAACAGCTGCATTAGGTCGTGCTATGACAGGTGCTATATTACTAGCAGGTGATTTTAAAAACCATGAAAATGTAAGTCTTCGTATTAAAGGTGATGGTCCACTAGGTGTTGTACATGTAGATGCATTTTCCGATAATACAGTTCGTGGCTATGTAGATGAGCCACATGTGGATGTACCTTTAAAGCATGCTGGCAAACTTGATGTGGGCGCTGCCGTTGGTCATAATGGTGAAGTACAAGTTACGCGTTTTACCCAATTGGCACAAGATTATACATCTACAAGTCCAATTCAAAGTGGTGAAGTAGCAGAGGATTTAGCGTATTATCTCTACACATCTGAACAGGTGCCATCTACTATTAGTTTAGGTGTTCTTGTATATCCTGATTATCATACTGTTGTAGCTGGTGGATTTATCGTACAAGCATTACCAGATGCTACCGATGAAGCCTTAGCTATGGTGGAAACGAACATCAATGAGTTGGGTCCTGTTACAGAATATTTAAAGGCTTATCCAGATGGTAAGGGCCTAGTAGAAAAGGTGTTAGATGGCCTTACCGTTAATGAAGTGTATAATGAGCCTATATCTTTCAAATGTCGATGTAGCCGTGATCGCTTTGCAGGTGTGCTTATGACATTACGTGAAGACGATAAAAAAGCACTTCTTGAGGATGAAACGACAGAGCTCGTATGTCATTATTGCAATGAGAAATATCATTTTTCAAGAGAAGAATTAGAAGATATGTTTGCGCCTAAAGGTTTAATTCAATAAGATTTATCTAAATATTTATGATTGATAGATAAAATGACTATAATTAGTTAATTATCTATAAAATATACAGGTTATAGGCTTTTTCCTATAGCCTGTTTTCTTATTATATGAGAAAATATATTAATAGAGTATTTTTAATAGGAGGCAACTATGAGTGCAATCGGTGTTATTGGTGGAACTGGTGTATATGATCCGTCCATCTTTGAAAACATTCATGAAGAATCTTTGATGACTCCTTATGGAGAAATTGATTATGTACAAGGTACATATAAAGGTAAAACTGTAATTTTCGTGGCTCGTCATGGTAAAGACCATACGATTCCTCCACATAAAATTAATTATCGTGCCAATATTTGGGGATTAAAAAAACTAGGTGTTAAATTTATTATTTCTACAACTGCTGTAGGATCTTTAAATAAGAAATTCGAGCCTAGTCATTTTGTATTGACCGACCAATTTCTTGATTTTACAAAAAATCGCATTACTACATTCTATGAAGGTGGCGATCGTCCAGTAGCACATTTGGACGTAACAAATCCATATTGTCCTGAACTTCGAGAAATCATCGAAACTGTTGGTAAAGAACATAATTTATCCATTCATAATGGTGGTACTTATGTATGTACGGAAGGCCCTCGTTTTGAAACACCTGCAGAAATTAAGATGTTCCATATGCTCGGTGGGGATACTGTGGGGATGACGAATGTACCGGAGGTTAATCTTGCCAACGAAGCAGAGATGGCGTATACCACAATTTCAATGATTACTAATTACGCTGCTGGCATTTCTGAAAACGCTCTTACTCATGGTGAAGTGGTAGAAATGATGGGAGAAATGGCATCTCAATTGAAAGCTCTCATTTTAGGAACCATAGAAGCTATTGATATAGCTGCTGACTATGCAGCACATCATCGTATGGCTGAGTATGGTGGGTTTAAATTGTAAGAGATTCTATCAATTTTGATATGACAATATTGAGGGAGGTCTCATGAAAAATATTGAATGGTGTAATGATGCACTCGTTTTATTAGATCAAACAAAACTGCCCACACAGGTTGAATATATTCATTGCACCGATTGGCGACAAGTTGCAGAGGCTATCAAGATGCTTCGCGTACGTGGGGCGCCTGCCATCGGTGTAGCTGCTGGTTATGGTCTCATTTTAGCTGCTAATGAAGCGAATAGGTTAGAAGCTCCTTTTTCTGAACAAATTTCAGCTTTCTATGAGTGGAGTGAAGAGTTAAAAGAAACTCGTCCAACAGCTATTAATTTGGCCTGGGCTGTTAATCGCGTTATGGCTATTGTCAAAGCCGGTCAATTTGACGCTATGAATGAAGTGGTGGACCGCATCACAAAAGAGGCTATCGCTATTCATAAAGAGGATGTAGAACTCAATACACGAATGGCAATTAATGGAGCAACGTTGTTTGTAGGTAAGAAACATTTACGCATTTTAACACATTGTAATGCTGGTGCATTGGCAACAGGTGGATTAGGTACTGCACTAGGTGTGATTCGTAAATTACATGAACAAGGCCAATTGGAAATGGTTTACGCCGATGAAACACGTCCATTATTGCAAGGTGCTCGTTTGACAGCCTTTGAACTTCATGAGGATGGAATTCCTGTTACCTTAGAAACGGACAATATGGCCGCTTATGCGATGCAACAAGGCTTAATCGATGCCATTATTGTCGGTGCGGACCGCATCACAACACAGGGTGATGTAGCTAATAAAATTGGTACCTATGGATTAGCAGTGCTTGCAAAATTCCATAATATTCCATTTTATGTAGCTGCGCCTTACAGTACATTTGATTTTACTCTTAAACATGGTAAGGATATACCTATTGAAATGCGTACTGATGATGAAGTATTAGCTTTCCAAGGCGTGCCATCTGCACCTACAGGCATTCATGTATTAAATCCTGCTTTTGATATAACACCTCATGATTTGGTTACGGCCATCATTACGGAGGAGGGTGTATTGACACCTGATTATCAAGAGTCCATTGCTCGTTTACAATCTGTTGTTGAAGCTAAATAGCTTTCATAATGGATTTATATAGAACTTAATGATTTTGAAAGAAAGTTCTTTCATCAACATGTATATAATCTATTAATTTATAAATGAAGGAGTACGTATGCAATCCTTAATTAAAGATATTAATCTAGCTGCGGAAGGTCGCAAAAAAATTGACTGGGTTTCTAATTTTATGCCTACATTGAATGGCCTAGGTGACCGTTTTGAAAAAGAACAAACTTTCAAAGGTCAAACCATCGTTGTATCTGTTCACTTAGAAGCAAAAACAGCCTATCTAGCAACTGTATTACAACGAGGCGGTGCTGATGTTATTGTTACAGGTTCTAATCCGCTTTCCACACAAGATGATGTGGCGGCTGGCTTAGTAGATATGGGTATTACTGTATATGCATGGTATGATTGTACAGATGAAGAATACTTTATGTTCCTCCATAAAGCATTAGATCATAAACCTCATATCATCATTGATGATGGTGGGGACCTTGTAAACTTACTACACACTACACGACAAGATGCTAAAGAACGTTTATTAGGTGGTAGCGAAGAAACCACAACAGGTGTACATCGACTTTATGCATTAGAACATGCAAATCAATTGACATTCCCTATGATTGCTGTTAATGATTCCAACTGTAAATACTTATTTGATAATCGCTATGGCACTGGTCAATCTGTATGGGATGGCATCATGCGTACTACTAACCTTACTGTCACAGGTAAAAATGTCGTAGTTGCTGGTTATGGTTGGTGTGGTAAAGGCGTTGCTATGCGTGCAAAAGGCCTTGGTGCACATGTATATGTAACAGAGGTGGATCCTATTAAAGCTATCGAAGCTGTATTTGATGGTTTCAAAGTATTACCAATGGTAGAGGCTGCTAAAATTGGTGATATCTTCTGTACAGTAACAGGTTGTAAAGATGTTATCGTGAAAGAACATTACGAAGTAATGAAAGATAAAGCTGTCCTTTGTAATGCAGGTCATTTCGATTGTGAAGTTAACGTACAGGATTTAGAAAACTTAGCAGTAAGCCATGAGCGTGTGCGTCAAAATATTGAAGGTTATACAATGGCTGATGGCCGTAAATTGTATGTATTGGCTGAAGGACGCCTTGTAAACTTAGCAGCAGGCGATGGTCATCCTGCTGAAATTATGGACTTGTCCTTTGCTATGCAAGCATTGGCTGCAGAACATATTTTACATAATGGTAAAAATATGGAGCCAAAGGTATTCGTATTACCTCAAGAATTAGATGCAGAGATTGCAAAGCTTAAATTAAACTCCATGGGGTATGATCTTGATGCGTTAACACAAGATCAAATCGATTACTTAACTAAGGTAAACTAATATAATCTTGAATACTAAGTGTTTTAGCCGAGTCCAGTAGGATTCGGTTATATCTATGCAAGGAGGCATAATGTCTGATTTATTAATTACCAATGTAGATGTTCTTACTGATAAAGGAACATTAACAAATCATGCTATTGAAATTGAAAATGGGTACATTACGTCCATTCTAACTGCAGAAGAAGTAAAAACTGTACAAGCTAAGGAAACGCTAGATGGAAAAGGTCAACTAGCCGCCCCTGGTCTTGTAAATACACACACTCATATTGCGATGGGCTTGTTCCGTAATTATGCAGATGATTTAGAGCTTATGGACTGGCTGGAAACTGCAATTTGGCCGACAGAGGCTAAACTAAATGATGACCTTATTAAATGGGGCACACAGCTAGGCATTGCCGAAATGCTACGTTCTGGTACGACTACATTTAGTGATATGTATTTCTTTATGGATACAACTGCTGGCGTAGTGAAAGAAACTGGTATTCGTGCCGTATTATCTCGTGGCCTTGCCGGTGTATCTCCTACAGCTGATCAAGCTCTTGTGGAAAATGCAGATTTGTTCCGTACTTATAATGGATTTGATAACGATCGTATCAAAGTTCTTTTAGGACCACACGCACCTTATACATGTCCAGATGCATATATGGAAAAGGTGATTGCTTTATCTCATGAACTAAATTGCGGTATTCATATGCACTTATCCGAAACAAAAGGAGAAGTGGAGAATGTTATTAAAGCAACAGGTAAAACACCAATTGCTCATATGCATGATTTAGGTTTGTTCTGGAATACTACCTTGGCTGCACACTGTGTGCATGTTACAGAAGAAGATATGGCAATTATGGCTGAAAATCATGTAGCCGTAGCTCATAATCCACAATCTAATTTAAAGTTAGCCAGTGGTATTGCGCCTGTTCCTGAAATGATAGCTAAAGGCATCACCGTAGGTCTAGGTACTGATGGTTCCGCATCAAACAATAATGCAGATATGCTTGAAGAAGTACGTTTGGCTGCTACACTACACAAGGCTCGACTATACAATCCTAAGGCGATTCCTGCACAAGCTGCATGGGATATGGGTACTGTAGAAGGCGCAAAAGCGCTTGGATATAAGGACTTAGGTAAAATTGCGGTAGGCCAAAGAGCAGATATCGTATTATATGATGTATCTGGTATGCATTGGATGCCTCGTTATAACGATATAGCTGCACTTGTATATTCAGCTAATAGTTCTGATGCGAATACAGTGATTGTAGCCGGCAAGGTTCTTATGAAAAATAAAGAATTATTGACTATTGATGAAGAAAAATTGCGTAGTGAAATCGGTAAGGCTCAAGCGTATTTCAGTAATTAATATATTAGTAATAACTATATCTGCAATTGATTAGCTTTTGTTGTGCGACAAATCCTAAAACAAAGTTTATAACAACCTATAACTTTGATGATTCTATTATCAAGGATAATAAGAAATAAAAGAAAACCCACTCGTGCTTTTGAGATATTTCTTTTCTTAACAACTAGTTAAGGGGAATACATCATTATTATCGAGTGGGTTTATTTTATAATGTTTTACTATAAATACTATTTTATTACTTTCACCAAGAACATAGGTACAGGAATATAAAATTCATCTTCTTCGCTGTAAATACGAGGACCTACTGTAGGATCAATTGATACAGAGCTAGCACCTAATTTAGTGAGTAATTCTTTATCCCATTGAGGGCGTGTAAAGGATGAAATTTTAAGCATATGATAAATAGTATGGCATCGTTCTTTTAAATCATCGCTTACATATTCATGAGCATGGTGAACAGATTTAGGCAACTCATGGTGATTGCGAGCGTGTTCCGCATCATAGTTGAGGATTAATCCGCCTGGACGGATGACGCGTAACCATTCAGCATAGGCCTTATCTGGATGAGGTAAATTCCAGGTTACATTGCGTGCTACAACGATATCAAAGGTATTAGCATCAAAGCTGAGATTTTCTGCATCCATAACGGAGAATGTAGCCTCACAATTAAGGGCGTCTGCCAGTTGATTTGCTTCATCAATCATATTAGGCGTAATATCGATACCATGTACAGTATGGCCAAGTTGAGAGAGAATAGTACTAAAGAAGCCCGCACCACATCCGATGTCTAAAATTCTTAAAGAGCGATCAGAATCAAAGATATGACTCGTTAATTCATCTCTCCATAATTTAAGTTTAGTGCTCTTTAATTCTTTAGCTCGTAAGGCTCCAAAATCGTGAGCCCGATCTGACCAATAGGATGTAATAAATGTTTTCTCATCCTCTTTAGGATGAATGATATGATTAAATGTATCGTTCATAGTAACTCCTTATATTTTACTGTACTTATAGTATCATACCTATAGTGGTATTCCTGTGAAATGTTTAACAAATTGGCAGTTTTAGATATAATATAATGGAATTATACAAAGAAAAGGATTTATCATGATTTTACAAACTGGACAACGTACAGACATACCTGCCTTTTATGGTCAATGGCTAATTAATCGTATAAATGAAGGTTTTGTAGATGTACGTAACCCTTATAATCCCAATCTAATTACACGGTATATGATTAATCATAATACTGTTGATGGGATAGCCTTTTGTACGAAGAATCCTCTGCCATTTATACAATATTTACCTCAAATTGCAGAGTATCGTCAATATTGGCATATGACGATCACACCTTATGGTACGGACATTGAACCTTATGTGCCTGCTTATGAGCGCATTATAGAAGGGTTCAAATTTATTAGTAATAATCTTAATCCTCAATCTGTGGTATGGCGTTACGATCCAATCATTGTTAATCACAACTATTCTGTAGATTTTCATTATGAAAGCTTTTATAAATTGGCAAAATCCTTATCCAGATATACAGATACAGTTGTAGCAAGTTATCTAGATATATACGATAAGGTATTACGAAACTTTCCTGAAGGAAAACGACCACCTAAGGATGTACAAATACGTTTGATGAAGAACTTGGTGGATATTGCGAATCAGTTTGGGATGAACTTAAAAACATGTGGTGAAGGCGATACTTTTAAATCTATTGGTGCTGATACGAGCGGTTGCCTAACCATAGATTGCTATGAACGGGCGTGGAATATAAAGTTAAAGGTGCCTAAGAAAAGACCGGCGCGACCTGAATGCAATTGTTATTTACATGGCGATATAGGGGCGTATGATACATGCAGTCATTTTTGCCGTTATTGTTATGCTAATACAAATCAGCATGCTGTACGCATCAACAGAAATAACCATGATCCTCAATCCTCATTATTGATTGGACATATAAATCCTAATGATACTATAAAAATTAGCAGCGCATCTAAATATAATATTCCCATCCAAAATAGCCTTTTTGACCCATAATTTCAGGGGTAAAAATATTATTGTAGTTTTTTCATTGAATTTGCTTGTCAATGAAGCTATTTTGGAATGTATATAGATAGAAGGATATATTTTTATTATTTAAAGGAGGTGTCTTATGATTACCTATAAAAAAGAATCTACCTTAGAATCTAATTTACCCGTTTTAGCCATATGCTATGATTTTGATAAGACCTTGTCACCGGATGATATGCAGGCACAGGGTTTTATTCAGTCTCTCAATGTAGATGTTAATGAGTTCTGGCGAGAATCCAATAAGCTTGCCAAAAATCATGATATGGATAATAACCTAGCCTATATGTACATGATGGCCACAAAATCTTATGGTAAACAATTTCTTACGAAAGAGGTATTAGCCGATTATGGTAGCAAGGTATCCTTATATAATGGCGTAAGTACATGGTTTGAACGTATTCGTCAGTACGGGTTAAAGCAGGGCGTACAAATTGAACATTACATCATATCTTCTGGTTTAAAAGAGATGATTGAAGGCACTGAAATGGCAAAAAATGGGGCTTTCAAAAAAATCTATGCCAGCGCATTTATGTTTGACGATAAAGGCGTAGCCGTATGGCCAGCACAAGCTATAAATTATACAAATAAGACACAGTTTTTGTTCCGCATACAAAAGGGTGTATTAGATATAAATGATGCCGGTGTAAATGATTACAGACGACCTGAAGAACAAAGGGTACCATTCCGTAATATGATTTATATTGGAGATAGTGATACAGATATTCCTTGCATGAGCCTAGTGAATATAAATGGTGGTCATTCTATTGGTGTATATGATCCAGATAGCAAAAATAAGGAAAAGGTGTATAAGATGATGCAACACCATCGCATTCGTTATTATGCATCGGCGGATTATACTGATGGATCTGATTTGGATACGGTAGTTAAACAAATCATTCAAAAAACGGCGGCATATGAAGCACTAGAACAACAATATGTGCGTAATAAACACGAAGCGGAAGCTTATAGATAGGAGTACTTAATGAATACCAGTCATATAACAAAGGAATGGATAGATACATTTAATCGTTTAGGCAGCGATGGCAAATTAAAGGCAACTGTTGATTACGATGCTATATTCAATTTAGATGAATTATTTGGTAAAAAACTATATACTTTGCCCATGGGACATGTTGTATTTCCTACGGGGCATATCGTAGTATGTGATCCATTAACTCACTTAGCTGCAGTAGATAATAAGAGCTATATTAGAACTGTCGAGCCAGGCACATATCCAATAGAAACAAAAGTGGCTGAACTTGATACAGATTATTATAGATATGTCCTAACAAGAGTGGTTTTTAAAGATACAAAACCTGTTCAATATGAATTGGCTCTTAAAGGGCATGAAGATCTTAGTGAATTAGATGATGGTGAAAGCTATATTGGTTTTCCTGTCGATGCTGGATTGGCAACCATAGTTGATAAAGTAACGGTAGATGCTTATAAAGAATTTGACCGCCAGTGGTATGAAAATAATCCAGATGGTAATATCTATGACGATTTTTTTGATGAATTATTTAAACTAAATGCGTTAGCAAATCCCAAATTCCAACGATCTGGTGGGGACTGGATTAATTTTAATATACCTGATACTAATCTATATGTACCTATAGTACAATCTGGTTTTGGCGATGGATTATATCCTGTATATTGGGCCTTTGATGAAGAGGGCGATATATGTCAAATTATAATAGAATTCATCAGCTGCAGTGATGAGCCTGAGAAGTAGAAAATTCTAAACAGTATCATACAATAACTAAATAGAGATATAAATAAGGCGCTTAGCAATGCTAGGCGCCTTTAATAATATAATCCTATGTGTAATTATTAGATTCCGAATATCCAATTAATAATAACTCGTAAAATGCTAAGACCTAGAATAACCTCAACCAAAAAGCGGAGGGAATGTTCCATACCATTTCCGAGATTTTTTAAACTGCCAATTTTAGCTTTACTTACAATATCACACCAGCACATATAATTGACCTCCCTTGAGAGTTAATATGAATAATTTAGATAACTTATATGATTATTTTACAACTTAATTCGATATATTTCAATATATATATTGAAAACTATGGTAAAATAATAATAATTATTATTATTGTGTTGTACGAAAGGAGAGATTCATGAAGAGAATTTTTCTTGCCTTAGCAATACTTCTTGCATTGGGCAATACGGTTGATGCAAAAAACTATATTACTTTAGAATCACCAGCAGGAAATACCATTGTTGATGAAACGGGACAATGGATTTTAGGTCCTTATAAAGATTTACATGTAAATTACATTGGTGATTTTGGAAAGAGATATGCATACGCTTCATTTTATGATAATAATCAAAAGCGCTATATAAATTTAAATTCGATGGTCTATTTACCAGCAGGATATGATTATGAGTTTTCTTATGAGTATGCACGGGCTTTGACAAAGGATGGGTTTAAGCTAGTCAAGTCTGATGGTACATATGCTATAAATGACGTTGTTAGTGCCTATTATTATTGTTCGGATAATTTAATATATGGTAAAAAGGGTGAGTTTTGGTATCTTTACAATATAAGTACAGGTTCATTAGTTATAGATAATCCTATTACAAGCACATGGGAAAATGTAAATAAATATTATAATGGATCTGGACAGGTTGTACTGCTAAAAATAGAGACAGCAGATGGATATATTAAATATGTAACCAATGATGGTATAGAAATAGACGAAGATACTGCGACTCATACTATAAATAAATATAATTATGAACTCATGGATGGTGCTGGTACTGGATATGGACATGGTTATAATGGAATTAAATATAGTCGAGAACCATCTACTCAATTCATACCATTTTCCATTGTTGATAAAAAAGGGAAAACTTTATATGGTATTAGATTATCGAATGATAATGTATTAATTGCTCCTAAATACAATTATATAGAACCTTTAGGAGATGATTTTAAGTATTTTATTGCAGTGGATAAACATAATAAATATGGTATTATAAATGTTATAGACCAAGTAGTCATACCATTTAAATATGATTCCTGTAAAAGATTAAGTGATCGTAGCTTTGTGTTAAAAACAGCAGAAAAAGCGTATATTTTCAATGCAGAAAATGGAATGTTAGTTAATATGGCTTATGATACGATTGATACATCGAAACCAATTTATATGATTGATAAATTTACTATAGCCACAATAGAAAATAAAAAATATGTAATTGATTCTAATGATGGTCATATAATATTAACATTGCCAGAAACAATTGATGATATCACGGCGTATTACGATAATTTATATGTAGTTAAATCTGGTGATACATATGGTCTTATGAATAGGTATGGTAACATTTTAGTTAATCCTGAGTTTGATAAAGTTACCATTGATGAGCCGATATTTAATAATTATATGAAATACTTATCAGAACATGATGATTGATATATTATAAAAGAGTAAATTAGCTTATAGAAATATAGGCTAGTTTTTCTTTTTTATATAATTACTTCCGATAACGATAATTTATCGGAAGTAATTCGAGGCATAAAAATTGGGCCTAAGCTAGGCCCAATCAATATTTTCAAGGTTATTAGTTTTTACGTTTAAATGTATATGGTTCGTATTCTACTTCGTTTTTACGACCAGTCCACCAAGACCATAAGGCTTTTGCGATTTTCCATGCAATGCAACCTACGATAATACCTAATACTAATCCAGTTAATACATCTGTTGGATAATGTACAAATAAGTATACTCGTGCAAATGCTACTACACATGCACCAATCAACGCTATAACGCCCCAGAATCTCTTTGTTGGACATATATTACTTAATCCTAAGTATAATGCTGTTGCAGCCGCAAATGATCCAAAACTATGCCCTGATGGAAATGAATATGTCGTTGCTGCTGGCGGCGGTGCTACCAATGGTACTTCAGGGAAATCTACAAATGGTCTTAAACGTGCTACATGAGGTTTTAACCCTTGGTCGCCTATGATGAATACTAAGACTAAGGAAATGAACATTCCAAGGCCAATAACGCGATATTTCTTTTGAATCATTAATATAATAGAAATTAAGATCCATAAAGCACCTGCACTTGTTATTTTTGATAACCAGTACATGATTGGTGTTAAATAAGAACTAATAAAATGTTGTTGTATATAAAATATGACTGTATGGTCAAATTGTAAAATTGTATCCATAGTGAACCTCAACTTATAATTTTAATTGATAATTATTGAGAATGAAATGTGTAATTTTAGCGTTTTCAGGTATAAACACCTTACTACAAGTTAAAATAATAGCCTAATCTATGCATTCGGTCAATAGATTAGGCTATATTTAATAGAATGTTAATATTTATCTTTTTGTTTTACTCTTTGGTAAGTCTTTTTTTGCAGGTTCTGGTGCTGCAGATTTCTTAGTAATAATCGTATCTACTGGATCATATGTAGACTCAAATACATCTGTTGTAGTGACCCAATTACCATATGTTATTGTACGATATGTATTAATTATAAATCCAATATGACCTTCTTCTGTACTATCCTCTTTGGCAGAAGGATCTATTTTGGTAATCGTTTGATTTGGAATATCTGTACGGTCGCCAACACTGATGGAAACAGATTTCGGTACGTCTTCTGGTACACCAATGATATATATTGTTAGTTGTCCGTTATTCATAACACTTAATACATAGATATTATGAGCATATGGATTTTTAAATTGAAAGTCCAAATATCCGTATGCAACGGTTGCATCACGTCCTGCAGGAATATAGCTAACAGGTTCAAAATGAGGTGTCCGCTCAATGATATTCATACCAGATAGTAATGCAGTATTAAATAATGTAGAGCTAACTTGGCAAATACCGCCACCAATACCCAGTACTAATTTTCCATCAATAATAACCGGTGCATCATCATAGCCAGCTTCTGCCGTACGTTCACCGACAACATCATTAAAGGAAAAGACCTCACCAGGTTTGACTAATGTACCGCTAATTTTGGTTGATGCTAGCTCAATATTATGAGTTCTATTGGTGTTAGACGCATCAAAATTTGTAGTATAACTACCTAGAACAGCTGTTAATGGTTTTACATCATCGTTTGTAACACGAACTGTATCTTTAGATGTAAATTCTATAGAAATATTGTTAAAATTATTTTCTTCTAGGTGAGCTTTTAATTGTTTAATTGTCTCATCAATATCAACGCGTTTTCCTTCTTTTGAAGGTGTCATCTTGACTTGGCCATTTTCAACCGTTAATAACGCATCATGACCTGATACATCGATTTGTTTTGCTAATTCTGTAAAATATGTTTTTGCTGTTACTTCATCAAGTTTATATACAGGGTTTATATGTACTTTATAGATAAAAGCAGTAATCCTATGCATGATGAGCATTTTTAAATCATCTTCATAACCATAGGTAAAAATATTAGATTCCGTACTAGCTGTATCAAGCGTAATTCCTAAATCTTTTACTTTTACTTGTCGCGTACCTTGATTTGGTATTGTTATCGTAATTGTTTTATTATTACTAGCCTCTGTATGAATTAAGGAGCTAACAGCATCTCTAGAATATCCTGAGATATCTTGATCCTCATAATATAGGCCATATGTAATTGTGCCATCCGTAGGAATTAAGCTGCAACCACTAGTAAATAGACAAGAACCGATTAATACACTACATAATAATTGTTTTAAGTTCATCATTATATCTTTCAAATAAAATTCGAGAAATTTGGTTCAAAATCATCTAATTATAGCATAATTCCATGTTTCTATGTGATACAATAATAGCATAGTGTTAGTAAAAGGAATATATATGTCACAGTCTAAAGAAGAAAAAAAACATTTTTATCTGCGTCATAACGATGCATTGATGAATAGTACAAAACTATCTATGAAGGCTAAGCAAAGTATTTTACTTTCAAAGGCAGAAAATACAGTAAATGCCTACGAATCAGATTGGGATGATTTTGTAGATTGGTGTAATTATCAAAAGGTATCTTATTTTCCTGCTACGCCAGAAACTATTGTCAATTACATTAATGATTTAGCAGATTATGCAAAAGCAAATACTATTGCACGTCGAATTAGTGCTATTTCAGAGAATTATAATGCTTCAGGTTCTCGAGAAAATCCTTGTATGTCTCCGTTAGTAAAACAAGCTTTGCGAGGCATACGTCGATTAAAAGGCACCTTTCAACAAGGTAAAACCCCTATTCTGCTTGATGATATAGAAGATATTTTAGAGTGTATGGATACCATTGATATACCAAAGATACAAAAACTTCGTGATAAGGCTATTTTACTTGTCGGTTTTATGGGGGCTTTTCGGCGAAGTGAAATTGCTGCTTTAACCGTTGAAAATTTAAAGTTCTCTTCGCAAGGCCTTGAAATATTTATAGCTTCCTCTAAGGCTGATCAAGAGGGTCAAGGCGCTATAGTTGCTATTCCAAGTTTACAAGGATCTCCACTAGATGCGGTTCGAGCTTTAAAAAAATGGCTTACCACCAGTGGTATCACATCTGGACCGGTTTTTAGAGGTTTTACTAAATCAATGTCATTACGCAAAACTGCAATTTCCGATAAATCTATTGCAGAAATTGTAAAAAAATATACCTCTCTTATAGGTTTAGATCCATCCATGTATGGAGCCCATAGTTTACGGCATGGCTTTGCTACAACAGCAGCTTCCTATGGTGTTGAGGAGCGTAATATAATGCGTCAAACACGACATCATAGTGTTAATATGGTGAGGCGTTATATTAATGAAGCCAATAAATTTGTAGATAATCCTATTTCTACTATTTTTGAAAAACGGTTTAGATAGATTTATAAAATGGAAAAAGCTAGTATTGATTATTCCTTCATAGGATATAATCAATACTAGCCTTTTTCATATATATTTAATTTTGAGCCATATAGTCCATAGCTCGTGTAGGACTATCAGATTTATATACTGGAACTTTAAGTTTTGTTCCAGGTGTCAATGCGCCGGAATTTGAAATATTATTTAATTCTTTAACTTCAAATACGACTTCACGAATATCTACACTAGATCCAGCTGAACGAGCAGCAATGTCCCATAAAGTATCACCTTCTTGAACTGTTACCTCTTGAATTGTATGAGATTCCATCGCTGGTGTTGTTTGTTGATAACCAATTACCATTGCAAAACAGATGCTTAACATAATCATAATTTGTTTCATAATACATTACCTCTTTTATACATCGAACATAAAATTCAGAACGTTTGTTTGTTTATAATGAAATAATAGCACACAAACAGATGTTCGGTCAAGTGTTTTAGAACAAATGTTTGCAAAAGTATTAAAATACCTATATAATAAGCTTATAAAGCAAATAATTATAGTATATACTTTTATATATCCTTTTTTTGGTACATTATTGGAGGTTCTTGTGAGACGCCCAGCTACTGATATTAATACGAAACAACGTCGTATATTAGAGTTTATTCGTGATTCATTACATAATGAATACCGTTGCCCTACTGTTCGTGAAATTTGTGCTTATGTAGGTCTTAGCTCTACATCTACTGTACAATCCCACTTAAATACATTAGAAAAGTTTGGGTATATTAAACGTGATCCGAATAAAAACCGTGCTATTACGATTTTAGATGATAATAAGCCTACTATTTCTGTATCTAAGAACAATAATGAAACAACTAGCTCTGATAATTTTGAATTTCTTGGTGCTGGTTTAAAACAAGTTCCCCTCATCGGTACCGTACAAGCAGGTACTCCTATTACCGCTGTTGAGAACTTGGAGGCTACATTGACTTTACCGGTTCAGCTTACAGGTGATTCAGATTGTTTTATGCTCCGTGTACAAGGCGAATCCATGATGAATATTGGTATGTATGAAGGTGATATGCTTATAGTACGTCATCAAAATACGGCTAATAATGGTGATATTGTGGTGGCTCGTATCGACGATGAAGCTACTGTTAAGCGTTTTTATAAGGAAAATGGACATATTCGTTTACAACCTGAAAATGATGATTTTGATCCAATTATTGTAGATGATTGTCATATTGAAGGCCTTGTGATTGGTCTTGTAAGAGATAGAATATAACAAAAAGACGGCAACGTAAGTTGCCGTCTTTTTGTTATACCGATATTTTTATCTTCGTAAACTAGCAAATATAGCACCTGATATATTGTGCCATACACTGAATATAGCTCCTACAAGAGTTGCTAGTGGATTTAGTGCAAAGTTAGTGGCTGCCAATGTTACAGCTAATCCACTATTTTGCATTCCCACCTCTATCGCTAATGCAGTAGTTTTATCGTATTTTAATTTAAGCACTTTACCTACGCTTAAACCTAAAAGTAAGCCTAGAATATTATGAATACCAACTACAATAAGAGTTAGTAAACCAGAAACTAATAGCTTGTCCCTATTAACTGCAATAATGGCTGCTATTAATAATATAATAGCAATCATTGAAAATATAGGACTTATACTGGTTAGTGTATTGATGTGTGATTTAAAAACATATTGAATGACACCACCTAATAAGATTGGTACAATGATTACTTTCACCATTGTTATCATCATTGGAAGCAATGCTATATCTACCCAGGCACCACCAATATATAAGATTAATAATGGTGTTACGATAGGGGCTATTAATGTCGACATAATTGTCATCCCTACTGATAGAGGTACATCCCCCTTAGCAATGTATGTAATAACATTACTAGCTGTGCCACCAGGACAACAGCCGACTAATATAACACCGATGGCAATATCAGGAGGTAAAGTAAATACATGACAAATACCCCATGCTAATAAAGGCATAATCGTATATTGTGCCAGTACGCCGATACAAATATCTTTTGGGTATTTAAGAATGTTACATAGGCTTTCAAACTTAATTGTAAGCCCCATACCAAACATAGCAATGCCTAGTAAAAATGGTGTATAAGCTATGGCCCATGTGAAGTAATCAGGCATCATATAAGCTAGACACGAAAAACCGATGATTAGGACCATTAAGTACTTGGAGATTATATGCGTTAGTGTTTGGAAATAATTCATAACTTCCCTCCCTATTTTGTATCGAACGAGAAGTTATCAATAAGTCGTGTAGATCCAATGTATACAGCCATAGCGACCAATACTGGAGATGTAATCTCATGAACAGGTTGCATTGTATTAGCATCGACAACTGAGATATAATCTATTTTTGCTAATGGTTCTGTATCAACAATATTTGTCATAGTATTAATAATAGTATCTGCAGAAATCCCGCATTTAATAGCTTGTTTTCCCTCTTGAATAGCTTTATACAATATTGTGGCAGCTTTTCGTTCTTCACTAGATAAATATGTATTACGAGAAGATTTTGCTAGACCATCTGATTCACGAACGATAGGCACTCCAATTATATTTACTGGGAAGTTTAAATCGAAAACCATTTTACGTATAATGGCTAATTGTTGTGCATCCTTTTCACCAAAATACGCATTATTAGGTTGAATAATATTAAAGAATTTTGCTACAACAGTACAAACACCTTTAAAGTGAATTGGTCTACGAACGCCACACAATGTATCAGATAAATCAATAATATTTACAAAGGCTTTTCTATTGCAATACATCTCATCTGGGCTAGGCGTAAATATGAGGTCAACCCCATGTGATTCACATAGTGTTTTATCTCGATTTAAATCTCTTGGATAGGAGCTTAGATCTTCGTTTTCTCCAAACTGAGTAGGATTAACAAATATAGATACAACAACCTTGTCATTATTTTTTCTTGCTTCATCAATTAATGCAGCATGACCATCATGTAAGTATCCCATAGTAGGCACAAATCCAATTGAATACCCTTGTTTTCTCCAAGTGTTTATTGTATTTCGTACTTTTTCTATTGTAGTTATAATTTCCATAAGAATTCCTCCGTTACTTGTAAATTGTAAATACAAAGATAGTCCTATACAGTCTACTGTAATTCGATCTAAAACAGTTAGTTTTGATCAACTAATAAACCATGTTTTTCATAGTTTTTTATATGACTTATCTTATTATTATTATCTACAAATACAACGAGAGGCTTATGGGTATCTACCTCATTTTCATTAAGCTGAGCATAGCACATGATAATAATCTTATCTTTTACCTGTACATGTCTTGCTGCAGCACCGTTTAAACAGATTACACCACTACCAGATTCTCCAGCAATTGTATATGTGGAAAAACGTGCACCATTATTAATGTTTACAATTTGAACTTGTTCATATTCACGTATTCCAGATGCATTCAAAAGATCAGTATCAATTGTAATGCTCCCTACATAATCAAGTTCTGCTTGAGTCACAGTAGCTCTGTGAATTTTACCTTTTAACATTGTTAGTTCCATGTTAAACTCCTTGTGTATTAAATGTAACCGCCTAATGGTCGATTCGAACTTTCACAATTTATATGTTTATCATGAATTAACAGTAGACTAGAGTATAGTTAAAAATACTATCTCCATGTGAGATTATATCATAATAAAATCTGACACACAAAAATATATTTATAGTCATCAAAGATAATATTTATAATATGCTTATTATAAAGTAAAACCAGTAGCCACAAATGTAGTTACTGGTTTTCTATACTCTTATCTCTTATTTTAGATATTCAGTTAATGCTTTATCTATGCATGCTGCCTCTTCTGGAGATGGTTCACACATTGGAAGATTGAATGCACCAGATGGTAATCCAAGCTTACGAACAGCATATTTTATAGGGATGGGATTGGTTGTAACGAACATGGCTTTGATAATATCGCCTAATTTTTGATGTAAGCGTAACGCTTCTTTTGTATTACCGTCTTCATAGGCTGCAATCATAGCGTTCATATCTTTGCCAGCCACATGTCCAACAACAGATACAACACCACAACCACCAACGGCTAGCATTGGTAATGTAAGTCCATCATCACCGCTATATACCATGAAATCATCATCAGGCATTAAACGTTTGATTTCAGAAGCTATTAGTACATTACCACTAGCTTCTTTTATAGCACATATATGAGGATATTCTTTGTGAAGTCGCGCTACTGTAGCTGGTAATATACCAGTACCGACACGACCTGGAACATTGTATATCATGATTGGTAAAGTAGTTGCTTCTGCAATAGCTTTAAAATGCAAATATTGTCCTTGTTGATTTGGTTTATTATAATAAGGTACCACTACTAGGAATCCATTAATACCAGGAATTTCTGATACTTCTTTTACAAAATCAACAGATGCTTTTGTATCATTAGAGCCTACATTGGCAATAATAGTTCCTTTATGACTACATTCTTTTGCTACCGCTTTAAAAAGTGCTGCTTTTTCTTCACGGGATATAGTAGGATTTTCACCTGTTGTTCCACAAACGACTAAACCATTAGACCCATTTTCTAAAAGATGATGTGCTATGGTTAATGTATTATCAATATTGACGGATCCATCTTCATTAAATGATGTAATCATTGCCGTTAATACACGACCAAAGGTTTTCATAGTAATCTCCCCCTTGATGGATATTAAAATGCTTGTTTCTCTACTAAGTATTCTGCAATTTGTAATGCATTTAATGCAGCACCTTTGCGGATTTGGTCCCCTACAATCCAGAAATTCATACCTTTATCATTGTATAAATCTTTACGAATACGACCGATTTCACACTCGTTTTGATTAGATGTATACAATGGCATTGGATATTCTTGCTCAGCAGGATTATCTTTTACTTGTAACCCTGGGAACGCTGCACAGGCTTTACGGAAATCCTCTACAGATACTGGTGCTTCTGTTTCTACTAATACGGATTCAGAATGAGAACGATATACAGGAACACGAACGGTTGTTGGTACTACTTGTATAGTATCATCGTGAAGGATTTTCTGTGTTTCGTAAACCATCTTCATCTCTTCTTTAGTATAATCGTTTTCCAAGAATACATCAATTTGAGGTAATAAATTGAAAGCTACTGGATAGTGTTTTGGCGCAGAACCAGTAGGCAACAAATTAGCTGTCATTTCTTTACCTTCAGTAAATTCTTGTACTTGTCTTTCTAGCTCTTCAATACCTTCTTTACCGGCACCAGATACTGCTTGGTATGTAGATACGACAATGCGTTTAATGGGAGACAAATCATGAAGTGGTTTTAAGCCTAAACACATGATGATTGTAGAGCAGTTTGGGTTAGCAATGATACCCTTATGCGTTAATATATCATCTGGGTTAACCTCTGGTACAACAAGAGGAACCTCTGGATCCATACGGAATGCACTAGAATTATCGATAACGATAGCACCGCGTTTTGCCGCTTCAGGACCTAATGTTTTAGAAATAGACCCACCTGCGAATAATGCAATATCAATATTGTCAAAAGATTCTGGTTTAGCTTCTTCTACAATATAAGTTTTGCCATTTACAGTCAGTTCTACGCCTGCAGAACGGGAAGATGCTAATAATTTTAAATTTTCATAAGGGAAATTACGCTCTTCAATAAGTGTAATAAATTCTGCCCCTACTGCACCAGTGGCACCAAGGATTGCTACATTAGGTTTTTTCATCTCTCGTCTCCTCAAATAATCTATTTAATGAAAATTATAAATAATGTTCTAAGCCATATGTTAAGCCTGGTTTAGAGGTAATTTTCTTACATGCTAGTACAACGCCAGGCATAAAGGATAAACGGCTTAAGCTATCGTGTCGAATAGTCAATGTTTCATCATGACCACCAAATAATACCTCTTGATGAGCTACGTAACCTGGTAATCGTACACTATGAATAGTAATATCGTCTACCTTTGCACCGCGTGCACCAGGTAAGCTTTCACGTGTCAAGTCTTCAGAACTTGTCACATTAGCAGCTTGTTTAGCATCATTAATGAGTTTTGCAGTCAAAATAGATGTTCCTGATGGTGCATCATATTTATGATTGTGATGTAACTCGATGATTTCCACATCTGGGAAATATGGTGCCAAATCAGCGGCCACTTTCATCATCATTACAGCGCCTAAAGAAAAGTTTGGTGCTACTAGACAGTTGGCTTGATTCTTTAGACCAATTTCATGTAATTCATTACGTTGTTCTTCTGTCAAACCTGTGGTGCCAATCACTAGATGAACTCCAGCAGAAAGGATTTTTTTTGCATTTTCAAAAATAACTGCAGGGTTTGTAAAATCTACAATAACATCAGGCTTATTATTTCCGAGTACATCGTCTACGGATGGAGCCATTGTAATTTGTAGTGGCTCTATACCTGCTACAGTACCAATGTCTTGTCCGTCCTTAGTTGGATCGATTCCCCCTACTAATGTTAATTCAGAATCTGCATGTACTGCTTTTACGACTTCGCGACCCATTTTGCCGCCTGCACCGTTTACCATTACTCGAATCATATTTACCTCCAAAAAAGCCAGTGGAAAGCTATCCACTGGCTTAATATATACGATTCATCGTTAATTAAACAAGATCTATGATAGCACTCCACCAATATCAATATTGATGACAGTTGTCTACCTATTAAATAGACAACCAGCATGATGACTTGGCAATCACCCCACTTCGGCAAGCACACCTTTTATCATGACTCATTGTTTGCCGACTCCTCATGATGACTCTTTATACCCGCACCTCTACCTTATTATTGAGTTATTATAATAAGTATAAGTAATTATGCGTATTTAGTCAATGGAAATGGTCAATAAGTTCTTTTGCAGCTGCCAGAGCCGTGTTAGACATTCCTTTTCCAGACATCATGGAAGCTATTTGTGATAGACGTTCTTCATCATTTAATTGTGATAATGTAGATATTGTTCGCCCTTCATGTTCCTGTTTAGTAAGATGATAATGTTGTTTTGCTATGCTTGCAGTTTGAGGTAAATGTGTTATACAGAATACCTGATTTGTTTTAGATAAAGTCAATATTTTTTCTGCAACTTTTAATGCAATATCACCACTAATACCGACATCAATTTCATCGAATACAAGGGTCTTATGATTATCTGTACGGAATACAGATTTAAAAGCTAATGCTATACGAGCTAATTCACCGCCAGAAGCCACTTTGTGTAGTGGTAATAATTGCTCACCTTTATTAGCTGAAAACAATAATTCGATAGATTTAGCGCCTAATGGTAAAAGGTCTTCGCTAGAATCAATATAGAAACGAATATCCCCTTTTTCCATGCCTAAATCTGCTAATTCAGTATGTAATTGTTTTGCAATTATAATGGCATTTTCTTGTCTAACAGTTGTAAGCTTAGTTAATGCTTTCTTAGCAATACTTTCTTTTTCCGCTAACAACTCCTCCAACTGACCTTGTTCACAAACTTCAGACTCTAGTTCCTCTAGGCGTTGTTGAGCTTTGTCTTCATAATTTAATATGTCCTGAACGGTATCACCATATTTCTTCTTTAAACCATAAATAGTAGAATCTCTATCTTGGCAATACGCATATCGTTCTTCATCATAGCTAATGGAATCTCTATATCGATCTAGTGATTGTGCAGCTTCCTCTAATTGAAAGTATGCAGAATTGACTAGTTCTGAAATCTCTTTAACCTCATCATCATATTTAACAAGATCATTTACTTCTACCTTTATAGCGTTCACCGTATCTAATAAAGGATGACGTCCACTGTAAAATGCATCATAACATGAGCCAAGTACCTTATCGATATGGTCAAAGCTATCTAGACGTTTTAATTCTTCAGCGATGGCTTCGTCTTCACCAGGTTGTAAACCCGCTTCTTCTATTTCATCTATCTGAAAGCGTAGCATATCAAGCTCACGAGCACGCTCCGCCATATGTTCAGATAAATTATCTAATGCTTGCTTCGCTGCTTTATATTCTTTATAGGCTTCCTTATATTCTTGATAAGCTTTTAGCCCAACTTCATTATAACTATCTAGATATTCATGATGCGAATCTGGATTCAATAATTTTTGATTGCTATATTGGCCATGTATATCTGCTAATAACTGACCAATTTCTTTAAGTGCTTTTAAAGGAATTGGTTGATCATTAGCCAATATCATCGATTTACCAGAAGTATTAAAGGATCGAGATAAAATAAGTTGATCATCTTCTACTATAATATTTTTTGATTCTAATACATCTAATAAACTTTGGTGATTAGCAATGTCGAATATGCCATCTATAACAAAACTATCTTTACCATGACGAATAAACTCGCTACTAGCGCGTTCTCCTAGTAAGATACTGAAAGCATCCATTAATATGGATTTACCTGCCCCAGTTTCGCCGGTAAAGATAGTTATGCCATCTTTAAATGAAATATTCATTTGCTCAATCAACGCAAAGTTGCGAATGCTCATTTGCGTTAACATATAATTAATCCTTCATTAAATCTTGAATTCTTGTGAGAATTGCAGGTACATCTTCTTCAGAGCGGGCAATAAGTAAAATTGTATCATCCCCTGCTAGTGTACCAATCAATTCAGACCATTTAGCATGGTCAATTGAAAATGCTACAGATTGTGCTGAGCCAGGAATCGTATGTAGCACGATTTGATTAAGACTGTGATCAACCTTGATTAATGAATCTTGGAATAGTCTATTTATACGACTGCGTGAAAGAACCACATTTTCTTCTGGAGACAATGCATACCGATAATGTCCATCGCCAGTAGGAATTTTAATTAACATTAACTCTTTAATGTCACGAGAGACGGTAGCCTGTGTTACTTCAATGCCTTCTTGTAATAAAGCTGCTGCTAACTCTTCTTGTGTTTCAATCGCCTTAGACTGGACAATTTCCTTAATTTTGTTGTAGCGATAGCGTTTCATTTTGATCTCCCTTTTTTAAAACCTTGCACATAAAAGAGAATAGTATCTTTTCTACATTATTATACCATATATTCAAAATTAATATATGGTATATACCGTATAGACCATACGTCTTATGCATATAATGAGACTGTTTTATATTTTTTAAAAAGAAAGCGAAAATACTACTTATAAATGCACATAATATATGGTTCATCTATTTATACAGAATTTATAATTTATACATTTTTCTGTGCTATAAATAAATAAAAGACCCAATTATGGGTCTTTTATAGGTCATTATGCATTTTAAGTATAGCAGAATTATAGGAATATTATAAAATTTCTATACTGTAAGGAGTATATGCTAACGTTTTTGTATAATAAATAATTCAGGTGGATTATTTACTTGATTTAAAGGATGCCAATGACATACATTGAACTTATTTTGCTCTAATTCTGATAAGAAGAACTGTAATTCTTCCCTCTCATTCATTCCTTCTGGCGTACCAGGATAAGCAACAATTGTTATGACCCCATCCTTGGCCAATTTAGGAAAGGCGTTTTTTAGTGCTTCTATGGTATGTTTTGGACGGGTTATGATTCGGTGATCCCCACCTGGCAAATACCCTAAATTAAAGATAATTAAATCTATGCAATTTTCTTTAATTGCTTCATGTAACGCAATATCATGAGAATTATGTAGGAATGTTATCGTCACATCAGATTGTAACGTCTTAGATGCTAATAATTGCCTACTAGCACCGATTGCTTGTTCTTGAATATCAATACCATAGAGATGACACTCTGCTTTAGCTCGTTGTGCTAAATATAGTAAATCGTGGCCATTGCCACATGTTGCATCCACTACAACAGAGGCGGATTTCATGATATGATCCCAAATGAGATGTTGAAATTGAACTGCATTGTTGATGTTAATCATATGCGTTCACACTCCTTATAATAACTCGTCCCTACGAGATGCCAATTTTTTAAATAATGTACCGAAGAAACATTGATCTTTGAAGCGAACAAATAAACAATATACAGGGTTAGATGAAATATGTAGAGTCTCTTTGTTTGTAAAAGAATAATCAAACGTTCCATCTATGCATATGTGCAATTTAGGTTCTCGTTCAGGCATAGTGACTTGAATCGTGTCATGCTCTTCTAACACCATCGAAATACCTTGAATTAAATGAGGCGCCACAGGTGTAATAATAATAGAACGATTATCAGGTTTCATAATGGGACCACCAGCAGATAAATTATATCCTGTTGAACCAGTAGCAGATGAAATGATAAGACCATCTGAAGGATACATTTGAGTATGTTGATTATTAACCGCTAAATTAATACGTGCCATTTTAGCAGGTTCTGCTCTTGTAATTACAACTTCATTGATAATTGGTACTAATTCTTCTTTAGAACCATCTTCTCTATCAATACAGGCATGTAAATGGCCTCTTTTTTCAATAGTATAATCACCTTGCGCAACGCGTTTAATGTGGCTTTGTAATTGATGTACTTCAATTTGATTTAAGAAGCCTAGCTCCCCTAAATTGATACCACATACAGGTATATTGTAAGAGAAGATTTGTCGTGCTAAATGAATGATGGTACCGTCACCACCAAAACTAAAAGCCACGTCAATATGTTTGAAAATTTCTGGTCTAGGAAGCACATGATCTTTAGGAATTTGTAACACTTTATAAGTATCAGGTCTTTCAAGATCATCTGGTAAATATACTTCTATTTGTTCTTCTCTACAGATGTGTGCAGCCATTTTTAAAACGGCCATTATTGTACTTTTGCCCATGTTAGGAAAAAAACCAATACGCATAAATCTATCTCCTATAACGCGTGAGCTTCATCGACAACTGCTGTAATTAATTCATCAGTTATTGATAATGCATCATCTTCAGATTTAGTAAAATAACCTAAAAATTCAATATTTCCCTCGGTTCCTTTGATTGGTGAGAATGTTAAACCATGTAAATAAAGTCGACAATCATAAGCAAATTGCAATATACGTTGCAGGACTTCTTCATGGACTAATCTATCACGAACAATACCACCTTTACCAACCTTTTCCTTTCCAGCTTCAAATTGTGGCTTTATGAGGGCTACAAGAGAACCTGTATCTTTTAATAAGGTTGTAGCAACAGGTAATACTTTATCAAGGGATATAAAGGCTACATCGATAGAGATAAAATCTACAAGTTCACCTAGTTGCTCAGGTGTAACAGTGCGTATATTTTGTTTTTCCATGTTGATAACTCGTTCATCTTGGCGTAATTTCCAAGCAAGTTGATTATATCCTACATCAATGGCAAACACTTTTGAAGCGCCGTTTTGCAAAGCGCAATCGGTAAAACCACCAGTACTAGCACCAATATCAACCATAACTGCATCAGTTAAATCTATAGGATATATTTGAATAGCTTTTTCTAATTTTAAGCCACCGCGACTTACATATGGTAAGGTATTCCCTTTTACTGTAAGATTGGCATCAACAGGAACCTTTGTACCCGCTTTATCAATTCTTGTGGTATCCATAAAAATTTGACCAGCCATAATAGCAGCTTTTGCCTTTTCTCGGCTTTCAAATAATCCTCGATTTACAAGAAGAATATCTAAACGTTCTTTATTACTCATATTACACCATTATATACATAGAAATATTGAATATACGCAACCAGTATGCCTAGTATTAAACCACCAAATACTTCGATTGGTGTATGACCTAATAATTCTTTCAAGGCGATTTCACGACCTTTTAAGATGACCGGAATATTACGTTTGCTAAAATACTCTACAATTTGGTTTAAAATTTGAGCTTGTCTACCGGCCTCCCTACGTACACCAGATGCGTCATACATAACAACGATGGAGAATACAAGGGCTACTACAAATAAATCTGTAATACCATTATTTTTAAAATATAATGCAGTTGTCGTTGAAATAACAAAGGATGTATGAGAACTAGGAAATCCACCAGATCCTACAAGTCGTTCCAACCGTAATGTACGATAGCGAATTAATTGCCACAAGAATTTAATGGCTTGCGCGGAAAACCAGCCCCAAAATGCGGCTTGCGCTATATAATTATGACAAATTTCTTCAAAAACATGGTACATCTGACTTCATCCTTTAGATATTAATGTGTACGTTCCATTAAATAATCGATAATAGCACTTAATATTTCTGTATTATCTGTTAACGTCGATAGTGCCGAATGAGCATTTTGGACGACCCTATGCGCTTCATTTTGAGCACCTTCTAGGCCTAATAAGGAAACATAAGTAGATTTGTCTTGACGCATATCACTACCAGGTGTTTTGCCCAGCTCCTCTATAGTTCCTGTTACATCGAGAATATCATCTGTAATCTGGAATAGCAATCCTAAACAATTGGCATAGGTCATATAGGCTGTATACTTTTCTTTCTCAGCGTTAGATAAGATAAGGCCTAACTCTATTGCCGCATTAAAGAGCGCTCCCGTTTTACCACCATGTAAGACTTTTAATTCCTCAAGCGGTATATGTTTTCCCTCAGAAAGTAAATCGAATGCTTGACCGCCCACCATTCCTTCAGGGCCAGCTGCAGTAGCTAAGCATTGAATCGCTTTGATTTTTTGATTTGCTGATGCGGTTTTATTTTCAGAACAAAGTTGGAATGCATAGGTCAATAAACCATCACCAGCAAGAATTGCTAAACCATCACCATATACTTTATGATTAGTTAAATTACCACGTCGATAATCATCATTATCCATAGCCGGTAGATCATCATGAACTAATGAATACGTATGAATGCACTCCAAAGCACAAAGGAATTCTTTATATAAGGAGGCATCCATATTCATAGATTCAAGTACAGCCTTTGTTAAAATGGGACGAATTCGTTTACCACCTTGTAATAAACTATAATTCATAGATTCATATAGGCGTTCGTATTCTGGTATAGGAGATTTTAATATGGTATTTAACCATTGTTCAATAGTTTGTTTGCTAGTCTCTAAATATGTTTTTAACATAGCTTTACTCTCCAATGCGTACTTCTTCAATAATCTGTTGAATTTCGCCTTCCACAGAATCGAGCATATCTGCACATTCCTTAACTAAGGTTAAGCCTTTTTTATATTGATTTAACAGCTCTGACATAGATAATTCACCATCGTCGAGTTGACGAACGATATCTTCAAGAGCTTTATATTTTTTTTCATAACTTTTCAGTGATGCTGCCATTAGGTAGTACCTCCTCTACAACTGCATGTATAGAGCCATCGCTCAATGAAATGCTAAATGAATCACCTTTTGCTAAATATTGCACTGATTTTACAACATTGCCCTCT
Source organism: Veillonella tobetsuensis (assembly GCF_002959935.1). Taxonomy (NCBI): domain Bacteria; kingdom Bacillati; phylum Bacillota; class Negativicutes; order Veillonellales; family Veillonellaceae; genus Veillonella; species Veillonella tobetsuensis. The sequence goes on along the minus strand of NZ_PPDF01000012.1, from coordinate 342,404 downwards.
TTTTCTATCTTGGAGTATCCTTTCACCATTAAATGAAGTGGGTTTTGTAAGGATAATTCCTGTGTGATTAATGAAAGTTTATATTTTTCCTGCTGTAGTCGCTGTGATGTAAGTGTTTGCATTTTTTCTTTATATGATTGCAATAAGGAGTTTTGCTTGTGAATCAATTGCAATGCAGGAAATCCAAGACGGCGATTAAAAATCGTACTTAATTCGATGCGTTTTTGTTGTAATGTTTGACTCATTACGTACTGAATATAATCAAATTTTTGTTGTAAATTCTGTTGCAATGTAGCTAATGGAAGTACAGCGATTTCCGCAGCATGACTCGGTGTAGCGCCACGTATATCAGCAGCATAATCTGCTAATGTATAATCGGTCTCATGCCCAACAGCAGATATAATTGGTGTTGATGAATTATATATAGCCTCAATTACTACTCTATCATTAAAGCACCATAAATCTTCCATTGATCCACCGCCACGACCAACGATAATTACGTCTACATCAGGGTCTTTATCAGCGGCCTCAATCCCTTTAGCTATAATGGGGCCAGCAGTTGAACCCTGTACAGGGACAGAAAATAATTTAAATTGCATAAGAGGATTTCTATGTTCACTAATATGTAAGATATCGTGTATAACAGCACCAGTTGGAGATGTAACAATACCGATACAACTAGATAAAACTGGTATAGGTTGCTTATGAGCATCATCAAAATAGCCTAACGCAGCCAACTCTCTTTGTAATGCATCAAATTCAAGCTGTAATGGGCTTTTAGAACCTACTTGCATATCCGTAGCGATAAGATTTAAACGTCCCATTTTATTGTAAAAATTAACAGATGCTTTGATAGTTACTAATAATCCATTTTGAAAAGAATTAGCCAGACCTTTGCTTTGCACCGTACTAGACCACATCGTCACATCAATAGATGATTCCTCATCTTTGAGTGTGAAGTATACATGCCCGCTACTATGACGTTTAGCATTGATAATAGTACCGCTAACATATACATTTTTAAGAAGATATTCTCTATCTATTGTTCGTTTTATTAAGTTATTTAATTGAGTAATACTTAATATATTCACGATATACCTACTCTTTTGATGCTAATAATGCTCCGTAGGCATTACCAGTAGCATTGTCGACAGAAAACTTAGGAGTTGCAAAGTAAACCTTTACATCATTTTTATTGCAGAAACCTTTAATACGATTTCGTAATATGGAATTACTCATAACACCACCTACTGCAACTAATGTTGATACTGGTGTATGTTCAAGATGATATGTCAATAATTTTTCTAAGGAGTTTCCTATACAACTAAAGAGTGCCTTACTTATAGATGCAGGAGCGACACCATTTCCTATATTGCGTAATGCCGCACTACAAGGACCAGCAAAGCTAATCCATCCCTCTTTAACTGATGAAGGTAATGGATCATATGTATCCGTTTGTAACGCAAGCCGTTCTAATTCCTTGCCACAAGGAAATTGTAAGCCCAACGCAACACCGACGCGATCAACAAATTGTCCACCTTGCAAATCGTTAGAGCCACCGATGATAGAACTTTCAAAAACACCTTTACCTTTATATTCTGTTAGCACAAGTTCTGTTGTACCACCGGAAAGATGCAAGGCATAGAATGGTTGATTTGGGATAGATCCTATGTCACGCAATGCTGCCAATATATGATTTTCTTGATGGGAAAACTCGTACATTGGTACTTTCATCATATGGCTTAGCGCACGACCAAAACTATGACCTACAAGAAAAGCTGGCATATAAGAATCATCAGCCCGTCTAGGAAAGGCACTGACACCAATTCCCGATAACGGAACTTGAACTAACTCTTCTATAAGACGAGGTAGTACCTTTGTATGTTGAAATACCATATTAGACTGTTGAAGGCCTTTCATACCAGACTTGACGTCCAAAATTTTACGAGCTTCCCCTACAATATTTAGTTCATCATCAATGATGGCACAGCTCGTCGTATAGCAGCTTGTGTCGATTCCTAGAAAGTATTGTTTCATTATTTACTCTTGTTATAAGCATCTAGAATAGCATTAATTAATTTGTAAGATGCATCAGAACCAAAAGATTTTGCTAATTGTACAGCTTCATTGATTACGATAGATGGAGATACATCTTCACTATTATAATTGAGCTCCCATATAGCAAGACGTAAAATAGCGCGGTCTACCTTATCCATAAGTTCTAATTTACGTTTTGTGCAAAATGGATTAAGTATTGTATCGATTTCTTCTGTATGGGCTAATACACCGTCAATCATTTGATTTGCATAAGCAATATCCATAGATAGAGTTACTTCGCCTTCAGGGAAGATTACATCATCGTTACAAGTGTGAAATTCATTAGCGTATAGCACTTGGAATGCATATTGACGTGCTTCACGTCGATTTCTCTTTTTAGACATGTTATTTCCTCTATTATTCTTTCACAATTCCTTCAATATGTACATCAACCTTTACATTATCAAGATCGAGCGTGTTCTTTAAGGTTTGTTTAATTTCAGATTGTAATTGTTTTGCTATATCTATTACATTGTAGCCATATAAAACACGGATATAAATATTGATTTCCAAAAATCCTTTTCTATGTTTTACATTGATACCAGGTAGATTTTTTTGACCAAATGCATTTGTAATACCATCTACAATCTCATCATATAAGCGAGGGCTTAAAGAATGAATACCAGGAATTGTGCTAAGTGGTTTGATAGCAACATCGATAATCACCGAATCAGCAATATCAACAGTTGCTGTATCTAAACCATAATTTAATTTATCGTCTTGGCTCATAGGTCCTCCTATTATTCTTCACCTTGAGATGTATCAGGTGTAAAATCATCAAAAATAATATCTTGGACTACGATATCAATAGTTTCAACATCTATTTCCGTATAATTAACGAGCGCCGTTTTAATTCGTTCTTGTAAACGAAGGGCAATATCTGGTATGCGATAGCCATAGGATATACTTACGTACAATGTTACGGAAAGAGCCCCTTCATCATTGAAGGAAATTTTTACACCTTCATGGGCGTTTTTACGTCCAAAAAATGTATTTACACCGTCATTAAAGGTAGAACTCATATGATGAATCCCTTTTGTATCCAATGCGGTCATACTAACAATAGTAGCGTATACATCGTCAGCAATTTTAATTTTACCCGTTTCTAACTCAGTTATTTTCTTAGTCATATAGGCCTCTTTCAAAAAGAGCACCTGTCCCTATATAATGACATAGACGACAAGTGCTCAGCTCAACAAAGATATATGGGGGACTATATTACATTTAAAAGATCTGGCCCACTATATCAATGAAATAGTTTTAGGCACGTTCGATGTATTGACCTGTACGTGTATCAATACGAAGTACATCGTCTACTTCAATGAAGAGAGGTACTTTTACAGTGTAGCCTGTTTCTAATACTGCTGGTTTGTTACCACCAGTAGCAGTATCACCACGGATACCAGGATCTGTTTCAACAACGCGAAGTTCTACAGCTACAGGTAAGTCAAGACCGATAACGATACCTTGGAAGAACATGATGGATACTTCCATATTTTCAAGAAGGAAGTTTTTAGCTTCCCCTAATTGTTCAAGGGTAAGTTCAACTTGGTCATAAGTTTCGTTATCCATGAATGTATAAGCACCATCAGACTCGTATAAGTATTGCATACGACGACGATCAACGTGTGCTTTTGGCACTTTTTCACCGGCATTAAATGTACGTTCTACTACAGAACCTGTTTGCAAGTTTTTCATTTTAGTACGTACGAATGCAGCACCTTTGCCTGGTTTAACGTGTTGGAAATCAACTACTTGCCATACATTACCGTCGATTTCAACGGTTACACCTGGGCGGAAATCATTACTGGAAATCATCTAACTCTTCTCCTTCTAAATACCTATTTCAATTAACTCTTTTGGACTATGTGTTAATACTTCACAGCCATTAGCCTTAACAATAACACTATCCTCTATTCTCAATCCGATTTCACCAGAAAGATATATGCCTGGTTCTACCGTAATGATCATATTTTCGGAAAATACCGTGTTGGATTTCGGGTTGGCCACAGGTTCCTCATGAATTTCTAATCCTACACCATGCCCTGTACCGTGATTAAATTCCTTGGTATATCCATTATCTCGTATATAGTTACGACATACTGCATCAAGCTCTTTGCCTGTAATTCCAGCACGAACAGCTGCAACACCTCGTTTTTGTGCTTCTAAAACAATAGTATACAGTTTTTTCTGTAATTCTGATGCGGGCCCCATAACGATTGTTCTCGTCATATCTGAATGAAAGCCTTTATAAACAGCACCAAAGTCAAAGGTAACAAAATCACCGGCTTCAATAACCTTATCACTAGCCACACCATGTGGCATGCTAGACCGATTGCCAGATGCAACAATAGTAGCAAATGATGGTTCCTCAGAACCACATTTTAACATTTCTGTTTCTAAGATGATACGTGCTTCGTTTTCGGTCATCCCCACCTTTAATTGTGGTAAAAGTGCAGCAAAAGCTTCATCACCAATCTTAGCTGCTTTACGCATCAATTCTAATTCGTCTTCACGTTTCACCGCGCGTAGTGTTGCAAAGTTAAGAGACGTGAAATTAAAGCGTTCATCTAACGTATCACATAAAGATTCATAGGTATCTACAGGCATATATTTTCCTTCTATACCAAAGAGGCCTTCATGGATGTGATTGTCATTAAAAATATCTACAAGAGTATCCATAACAGTTGTTTCGTATTGAATAACCGTATATCCTTCACATTGCTTTGTTGCTTGCTCTGTATATCTAAAATCGGTAATCATAAAGGCCTGATCTTGTGTGACAATAGCAAAACCTGTAGTACCAGTAAAGCTAGCAAAATAATGTAAATTGGTTGGACTGATTAAAATAACACTTGTTAACTCTTGTTCTTTAATATACTGTTGTAGCTGATTTAAACCATTCATAATCATGCTCCTAGTCTATAAAGTACACTTTATAATACCATAAAATACCTATATTGGGTAGATTTTCATGCTATTTTTTAAAGTCTGCAATTTCTTGGTCACCAATTTCTAAGTATGTATTAGTTTCTTCAATTCCACTTAGTGTAATATGGCCTACTGACAATCTTTTTAAATACGTTACTTCACCACCTGCAGCCCCTATCATACGTTTTACTTGATGATATTTGCCTTCTTCAATGGTTATTTCTAGCGATTTATCTGATAGGATATTGATCGTAGCAGGTTTACATTGTATTCCATCGCCTAGAACTATACCGGCTGATATGCGTTCTAGGCCCTCTTTAGATAGTATTCCATGAAACTCAACATAATAAACCTTAGGTACATGTTTATGCCCATTGATAATCGAATGAGCCCATACTCCATCGTTAGTGAGCAATAATAGACCTTCTGTATCTTTATCTAGACGACCAACGGGAAATACGCCCATTTTTTTAAATTCAGGAGGTAATAAATCCATTACTACAGGATGTAACCTATCTTCTACTGCCGTTATATATCCAGCAGGCTTGTGAAACTTAATATAATATAGTTGTTTTGTAGATATTTGTGAGCCGTCAACCGCTATAGTATCGGTATCAATGTTTATAGGATGATCCTTTTTCACCACAATGATATCATTCACGGTAACACGTCTATCTTTGATGATTTGATGAACTTCTTTGCGACTACCAAAGGCCTTGTTGGCTAATAGTTTATCTAAACGCATTTAAGATTCCTTTCTTCTATTTGAAAGAAGCTATTATACATGTCCTCTTAAATTATCTACATGAGCTGTATCATTGAGCAAGTTTAAAATATTGTGATCTGATTCACCCATACCATTATAAAACACGCGATTAATGGCTGTATTTCCTTGGCTGAAATTCCAACAATGACTGATGGAGATATCGAGTAATTTACATAATATAGTACGTATTGTACCACCATGACAAGTAATTAAAATAGTTTCATCTTCATTATTTTCATTTAGAAAATCAGATACTGCACTCCAAGCACGATCTTGCACCTCTTGAAAGCTTTCACCATTAGGTACCTTTACAATATCAGGGCGACGATACATTTGATCAATAAGGCCAGGCCAACGTTCTTCTATTTCAGTAAAAAGAAGCTTTTCCCAATCGCCAAAATTAATTTCACGTAATCGTTCATCTGTTTTTATCTCTAGTTGTCGATTTCCACGTATCGTTTCAGCCGTTACAAGAGCTCTTGATAGATCACTAGAAAGAATGCGATCAAAATGAACATCCTTTAAGGCATTACCACAAGCTTTGGCCTGTGCAATACCGTTTTCATTAAGTGGCACATTTGTAATACCTTGGTATCGACCAATCTTATTCCACTCGGTTTCTCCATGTCTAACAATATATAATGTTTTCATTTTTAATCCTTATTTCTCAAAAATGGCAGATAGTAAACGAATAAGTTCTACGTTATGGTTGTGATCTTTTATGGCAATCCTCATCCATTGCGCACCTAAACCATTATAGTTGGCACAATTGCGTATCAACACATTATGTTTCTCTAGATTTCTTTGCACATTATCAACTGTTATAGTAGGATTTTGGACTTCAATCAATATATAATTAGCCGATGGCTTATATACAATGAAATCTTCTATAGCAGATAGCGATTTATACATAAACTCAGATTCGTTGGCCAATAGGTCTTTCGTATTCTTGATGTAGTTGGTATCATTCACGGCAGCTGTAATATAAGCCTGTGATAAGGTATTAACAGACCATGAAGGAATATAGGCACTTAATTTTTTGATAAGTGATGGATTAGCAAAGGCTGCACCTATGCGAAGCCCAGGAACAGCATAAAATTTAGTAAAAGAATGGATAATAATTACGTTGTCATGATGATAAATAAGACTTCGCATAGAATAACTATTATCACAAAGTGAATCATTTCCAATAAAATCGATAAAAGATTCGTCTATAACTAATAAACTGTTTGCATCATGCAACATGTTAGCAAGTTTATCAATATATTTTTTATCGAGTAATGTACCATCTGGATTATTCGGATTTCCTAAGAAAACAATGATACGCCCATCCTGCCCCTTTAATTTAGCAGCAAATGTTTGTAACGCCAAATAAGGTATTTCAAAATACGGGGTACCCTTTTCATCTTGTCGTTGGCGATAAAAAATATCTCGCACAGGAATATTGGCTGCATCCATAGAATTACGATATTCTGAAAATCCTGGTGCAGGTACAAAGGAGCCTGTAAATTCAGGTAATCGACCTATGGCATATAATAACTCCGCCGCACCATTACCGATGAGAATAGAATCCTTATTTACACCATATACGTCTGCTACTGCATTTAGTACATCATCATTAGTAGGGTCTGGATAATGTGAAATATAATCTAAGCGCTTATTAAGTGCTTCTAATCCCTTTTGACTAGGTCCTAATGGATTAATATTGGCACTAAAATCACATACATCCGATGGATTAATATGATGTTCGTGGGCAAATTTAAAGATATTACCGCCATGTGTATCTGGCATATAAGGATCCTCCTTTATCGTTTTATATATGTTAAACCTTCATTTGTAGTTTCCACAGTATCAATATATTGTAAAGTTGGTAATTTCTTTTCAATATAGCGTCTACAATCCTCTACTGCATTATGATCATTAGGAAATAACAAGCCCATTATCGTACCGCTATGGGCGATAATTGTGCCTACACTTTGGAATGCATTACCTATATCATGGAACTCATATAAATTAGGTTTATATAAAATTCTTTGATTAGCAAAAGCACTTAAAGTTGCGGCTTGGCCTATTAAAGTAATGTCATGTGATTCTAAACCCTTAGTAAAGAGTTCTAAAGCTTCCTTTATAATAGGTTCTTTTTCTTGAATTTTCTGAAATAAATCTCTTTGTTTATTAAATGATACGGTATCAACAATGCCACCTTCATCAAAAATAAGAATTTTCAAAGGTGGACACATACCCATGAAATTACAAATCGATCCATTTATATAGTCAAATTGGGTTATACCAGGATAAAAAGAAGCATCTGTAGGTTCTACGGATAAACAGATCATTTCTAATTCTTTAGGCGTTAAAGTTATATTTAGAGATAATGCAGTCGCCATAGCTGCTACAGCAATATCAGCTGAACTAGAGGCCATCCCCTTACCTTGTATAATATCAGAACGAACATAAATAGATGTACTATCCTGATTCGCTATCGACAAAGTGTCTTTTACCAGTCTACAAGCTTTACTTGCCTTCGGCTGTAAGGAGCAATAATAGTGTGGTAATGGATGTGTTACTTGACTAAGTGCATAGGAATATCGGTTAATTGGACAGGTCACGAGAAATGATTGTCCATCAATTGCGCCTTGAATAAATTCCCCACATGTGCCAGGTGCACGAACATAATAAGTCACTAATTCCTCCTTACAATTTAGAATCAATAATAATTACTTAATTATTCGCAGATATTAAAAAATAGGTCCTTTTAAAAAGGTTGATAAAAACGTCAAAGTGATAATATAGACTAAAATTAATAGAACCTCTGTTAGTTCTACGACAAAACCATATGTATCTCCTGTAGTACCACCTAATTGTTTAACAATATAATGGTTGAGAATACGATTAATAATATAGCTGATTATCATAGAAAATATATTGATTTCCATTAAACCAATGCAGGTGTATGCTAATCCGAACATAGCCATATTAAACGGTATGAATGGGATGGAAAAAATGCTTGTAACACCCAATGTTAGTGCATATAAGAATGCTAAAATTATACAAATAATTAGAGGCATACATAGTGTAGAAATTGTACTCCAAGTAATGACGTGTTTTGGTGCATACTCTGCAAAGGCTTGCCCCATTCCACTTTTACGTGCATATGGATAGGATCGAATGCTTAAGATTAATGTATAGCGACTCATTAGTGGCATCATAATAAGAATGATTGGAATAAATTCAGGCATAGGAATGGCTGTTAATAATTGCCATTTAAGGAGTGTAACAAAAACAAATGCTACTACACCAAAGGATCCTATACGACTATCCTTCATTATTTCTAATTTTTTCTCACGCTCACGGCCAGAAAATAGGCCATCACTGGTATCCATTAATCCATCAGCATGCAATCCACCAGTAAATAGAAATTCACTAATAACAATGAATAACATTAATGGTACAGGCGCTAAAAATTGGGAAAATATAAAGTAAATGATAGTTAAAAATATACCTATGATTAAACCTATATAAGGAAATGTAGCAACAGACTTCCCAAAATCCTCCATGGTCCATTCTGTTTGATTTACTATTTTAAGTCTAGTTAGAAATTGCAAAGCAATAAAGAAAGGTGTCATGTATTTACTACTCCATACATAAATAGGTTACAAAGGATGTAATCATAATCATGAGTATCGTTGAAAGATACATCATATATATACAACGTATTATATGTAAACGGTTCAAAGATTCTAAAGCATCCCCCATGTATTCACGGAATGTCATCTTTTTAAAATATTGATTGTATCCACCTAAACGAATATGTAAAGCGCCTGCTACAGGAGCCTCTGCATAGCCCCCATTAGGACTAGGATGTTTTTTGGCATCTCTTAGCCCTATATGAAAGGCGTTTTTAGCATCAAATCGCAAGATAAAGGCAGAAATAACAAATAATATAAAGGTTATACGTGCAGGTATCCAATTTAACATATCATCAAAACGAGCGGCTACACGTCCAAAAAACATATACTTTTGATTTTTATAACCTAACATAGAATCCATTGTATTGGCAGTGCGATATAAGATGGCCCCTATTGGCCCACCTAGAATAAAGAAGAACAATGGTGAAACAATACCATCAATTGTATTTTCTGCTATCGTTTCAACGGTTGCTCTAGTGATTTCTCCTTCATCTAGATAATCTGTATCACGACCAACAATCCATGAAACACGTTCTCTTGCCTCATTGATAAATCCTTGTTTTAATAATCTGTTAATTTCAAAACCTGCCGCACCTAATGAACGTGGAGAAATAGTTATATATACAATCAAAACTTGAATTACATACTCTACCCATTCATTGATAAGGCCACCTATCCAAAGAAGTAAAGAAGCGATGATATATACGGTTAACAGTATAAAACCAACCGTAATACCGCCATACCAAAGTTTTTTAGTATCATTATCTGTTTCTTTGTAAAATACAGCTTCATAAAATGTAATAATACGGCCAATTAATGCTACAGGATGAAATTTACTGTTAGGATCACCAATAATTGTATCGATAATAAACGCTAAAATTGGAATGCAAATATAGCTATATTGCTTAAACCAATCTAAGAGTATATGTAAATCCATTAAAATCACCCATTATCCTTTAATAATGACATGATATAATCCATGTCTAAATGTTCTTCTACAATGTCTGCCAAGCGATTATAGGCATTGTTTTTATGTTCAAAATAATGGAATACGACAGGCATTTCCTCTAATCCCTTGCGTAAACGTAATTGGTTGACTATAAAACGACGGAAATCATCATTATCAAAAACGCCGTGAATATAAGTGCCCATTACTTGATGTTGACCATCGATAAAGCCGTCTACCACCTCAATTGCACTTTCACTTCGTTTAGTAATTGTAAAACAACGTTTAACGGATTCATCATTTGGTGTTGTATCACCCATATGAATTTCATAGCCAACGAGCTCACTGCTAGAGAATTGGCCATCAAGGAATTGTAAATTATCTACATCAAATGTTACTTGATGAGTTGTTTTTTGATCCTTCATAGTAGTCGTAGAATTAACTAGACCTAAGCCTTCGCTTTCTTCGATATCTCCTTCCATATGATGAGGGTCATAGATTGCAGTGCCCAACATTTGATTTCCACCACATATACCAATTACGGGTGTTCCTTTTGCCGCTAAAGCCTTAATTTCATCAGCCAAACCAGAATTTTTTAAGTACGTTAAATCAGCTAGTGTATTTTTAGACCCTGGCAAGATAATTAAATCAGGTGTTCCTATTACATCACCATTGCCTACAAATCGCACTGATATATCAGGTTCATAATTTAGTGCATCAAAATCGGTGAAATTAGAAATCTTAGGTGTTTGAATAACAGCAATTTGAATTTCTTTAGAGCCTTTATTTCGTTTGTTTTCCAATGCTACAGAATCTTCCTCATCAATATCAAGATTTTCAATAGCTGGAATTACACCTACTACTTTTTTACCTGTTTTTTCTTCTATGAAAGTTAATGCTGGTTCTAAAAGTTTAATGTCTCCACGGAATTTATTGATTACAATTCCTTTTATTAAATCTCGTTCTTCTGGCTCTAATAGTTCTAACGTACCTACGATAGAAGCAATCGCACCGCCTCTATCAATATCAGCAATTAAAAATACAGGTGCTTGAGTCATCTTAGCAATGCGCATATTAACGATATCATTAGCCTTTAAGTTAACCTCTGCAGGACTACCAGCACCCTCAATAACTATCATTTCAAAGTTTTCATCTAAAAAGGCTAGCGATTCCTTAACTTTATCAAGTGCAGTTAGGGAGTATTGTGTGTGATACTCCTTCGCACTATATACACCAACGGGTTTTCCCATTAATACTACTTGGGATGATTGATTACCTGTTGGTTTTAGTAATACAGGATTCATCTGTACAATAGGATCTATACCAGCTGCTTCAGCCTGAGCAACTTGAGCACGACCAATTTCATCGCCCCATTTGGTTACATATGAATTTAAGGCCATATTTTGTGCTTTAAATGGTACTGTTTTATAGCCCATTCTGTAAAAAATACGGCATAATGCAGTACAGAGTATACTTTTACCTACATTAGAGCTTGTTCCTTGGAACATAATTTTCTTAGCCATTTATATGAACCTCCTGAGATTTTAATTCAATTGTTATACCACTAATAGTCAAATACATTTTATCAGCAGCAGTAGCAACTTCACGATTTACACGACCACTAATATCGCGGAAATATCTAGCTAGTTTATTTTCAGGCACTATACCTAAACCAATTTCATTAGTTACGAATATAACAGTTTTATTTTCGCTATTGTTGATATCTTGTAACAGTAAATGTATTTCATCTAAAATAATTGATTCTATTCGATTAGCATCTTCTTGATGATTCACTTCACCATATGCAAATAAATGATTTGATGTAAACATAGTAAGACAGTCAATTAATATGATATCACTTACAGCACTAATTTTTTTCCAATTTTCGTGTAAATGAAGGGGAATTTCAAAGTTATCCCATTCTGTTCCTCGACGCTCTTGATGTTTCTTGATTCGGTCTTTCATTTCCTCATCAAAAGCTTGTCCCGTAGCCACATATGTTTTACGACCTGTAAGGGATAATGCTAATTGTTCTGCAAATTCACTTTTTCCACTACGCGCCCCTCCGGAGCATAGAATAATTGTAGATTTCATAAAGCACCTATACAAGTATATATAATTTCTGTATCATAATTAGTATAACAAAGGAGATACACTATGGAAATTATGAATATGAAACTAAAAATGATGTCCACCCTCTGGGAAAATACATATCGTGTTGCCATTGAAGATGGACAAGGTGGATATATTGGAACATGTCGTGCAGTTGTAAATGTACCAATCGATCCTTCTGAATTGCCACCAAACGCACCAACTGTTGAACCACAGCTATTTGTATTAGTAGAGGATTTTTCTTTTGATGTTTCAAAAATAATTAATTTTGAAGCTACACTATCTGATTTATTACGTGAGAAATTTAGATATCAAATCCCTCATATTTTCTTTTTCTATCCGAGTCCTCATGATGTATTGAATCAAGAAATTACACAATCTTAATAAAGAAAAAAGCTATGTGAATGACATAGCTTTTTTTCGTTTATTCTTCTCCGATTTCTTCCTCTACACGGCTCAAGATAAAACATAAATCAGAAAGTCGATTTAGATAACGTAAATTAGACTCATGTACACTTTCACCTTCATCTAATACACGCCATAACTCGCGTTCTGCACGACGAGTAACAGTTCGAGCTACATGTAGATATGCAGAAGATTTATTCTCGCCAGGTAAAATAAATTCTGCTATTGGCTCTAATTTAGCATCAAAACGGTCGATAACCTTTTCCAAATGTTTTACTTGTTGATCTGTAATTTGTGGTGCTTGGTTTAAGCTTGCAATATCAGCCATCAAAGTCCATAAGGATCGTTCAATATCAAGCAACTCAGCTTGGACTCTTACATTCTTAGCATAAGCACGAGCTAATCCGAGGAAAGCTTGAAGTTCATCAATCGTACCATAGGCTTCAACGCGAAGAGAAGATTTTTTTACTCGTTCCCCGGTATATAGACCGGTTGTACCTTGATCACCTGTTTTTGTATAAACACTGCTACCCATAGTCGTACCTCCTATTATGAATTATTTATATTCTGGAAACCATAATTTCATTTCACGAGCTGCAGACTCAGCAGAGTCAGAGGCGTGTACAACATTAGAATCTAAAGTTAAGGCATAATCACCACGAATACTACCAGGGGTGGCATCTAATGGGTTAGTTGCACCATTGATAGCTCGAACAGAAGCAACGGCATTTTGGCCGCCTAGTATAAATGCTAATACGGGGCCAGAAGTAATGAAATCCACTAATTCTCCAAAGAATGGCTTATCTTTATGCTCTGCATAATGTTCTTCTGCTAATTCTTGCGGTGTTTGAAGTAGTTTCATAGCTTTAATTTCTAAGCCTTTGCGTTCATAACGACTAAGAATTTCACCACATAGTTGACGTTTTACGCCATCTGGTTTAATAAGAACTAATGTCTCTTCCATTTTCATACCTCCTATATTATTAAAATCTATAATGTGGATTTAAGGAAAGTTTCTTTAATCTAGCAATTCTATCTTGAGTACTTGGATGTGTACTAAACAGATTTGATAAGCTAGCACCGATACCCATCATCGGATTTATGATAAACATATGCGCTGTAGCATTATTAGCATTAGGCAAAGTACCATATTTTGAATATTCCTCAATTTTTGCCAATGCAGATGCTAATCCTAATGGATTTTTACTGAGCATTGCACCGCCCTCATCTGCTAAATACTCACGAGTACGAGAGATACTCATTTGAATTATGGCAGCAACCAATGGAGCTAAAATAACCATACCAATCAATAATAGTGGATTAGCATTATTATCTCGATCATCAGAACGGCCACCAAAGAACATACCGAATTGTGCAATAGTGGATATAGCACCGCCTATAATGGCGGCAATTGTACTAATTAAAGTATCGCGATTTTTGACATGTGTTAACTCATGCCCTAATACGCCGGCTAATTCATCATCGGTCAATAGACGTTGAATGCCAGCTGTTACGGCGACAGCTGCATGCTCAGGATTACGACCTGTTGCAAATGCATTCGGCACATCACTTGGAATAATATAAATCTTAGGCATAGGTAATTTGCCATTTTGCGCTAATTTTTCAACCATTCCATATAACTTAGGATTTGATTGAGCTGTAACCTCTTGGGCATTATATTGAGCTAATACAATCTTATCACTATACCAATATGATGCAAATGACATCCCCGTTGATAAGATGAACATAAACATCATACCGCGAGCACCGCCAAAAGCATTTCCTAATAATACTAGCATTGCAATCATACTTGCTAGTAACATTGTTGTTTTAAAATTATTCATAAAATCCTCCAACATAAGTTTTTGGAATATGCCTTAACTATTTTTTATTATATCACATTTTGAATAGTTGTGGCGCCTATCGTATCAGCCTCTAATATGTATATTTTGTTTTCAATACCGTGAAAATCAAAAATTTGTCCCATTGCCTCTGCTACAGTTTGTACATGTGCCTTATCTGTATAAGCGATTAATGTGGATCCGGATCCACTAATCGTTGCCCCATACGCACCAGCAGCTTTAGCTGCTGAAAACACTTTATCACAATGGGGAATTAGAGTTTTACGATAAGGAACATGCAAATTATCCTCTAAAGCTACCTCTAAGTTAGACAATTGATTTGTAATCAAACTAGTTACAAACAATGATGCATGGCTTACATTTTGAACAGCCTCTTTAAAAGGGACGTGATTTGGTAACACTGAACGCGCATATTCTGTAGAAACTAATACTTCTGGTACTACTACGGCAAACTGAAGTGACTCTGGCACTGGTATTACAGTATTTAACACTCTGTCTTTTAAACCTGTAGCGCAGCAAAGATTACCATAAATAGCGGGTGCCACATTATCAGGGTGACCTTCCATACGATTGGCAATAATTAATAAATCCTCTTTTGAAAGCGGTGTCTTTACAAGCTCATTAGCTAATAAAAGACCACCAACAATAGCAGTACTACTACTTCCGAGACCACGTGAAGGTGGAATTAATGTATCGGACTTGATATGTCCATATTGAATTGGTTCTTGCACCTTTGCAAATACTTGCTCCATCGCAATACCAATAAGATTTTTTTTAGGATCTTCCTTTTCCAAAATATCTGCACCATAACCTGTAAAGCTATAAGTAAAAGATGTAGCTTTACCATCAGGTGTAAATTCAAATACATTATATAAATTTAAAGCTAGTCCAAGGCAGTCAAAGCCGGGCCCGCAGTTAGCACTTGTAGCGGGCACTTGTACACGAATAGTAGTCATAAGGTTATGCTTCCATAATTCTGATTACACTGCTTACTTCTTTTACAGAGCGTAAGCTATTGAAAGAATCAATTAAATTTAAAATATAAGAGTGTGGGCATTTAGATGTAACAATAGCAAGCACTGCCGTTTCAGGATCTTTGTTACGTTGAACAATGGAAAGTACAGAAATCTTTTGTTCTGCTAATTTTGTGGCAATTTTTGCAAGAACACCTGTTTTATTATCAACAGCTAATCGAATATAGTAACTAGATTGAATTTTACCTGGAGAGTAAATATTTTTTTGATCAAAGTAGAATGGTTTAAATCTACCTGTAGATTCAAATGCAATATTTTTAGCAACTTCCATAATATCACTTACAACAGAACTACCTGTTGGCAAACTACCTGCACCACGACCATAGAACATGGCATCATCAATACCATTACCCTTGATATAAATGGCATTATACGAACCGCGTACAGAGGCTAATGGATGTGTTAATGGCACAAAAGCAGGGTACACATTGAGCGATAAACCTTTTGAAGTTTCTTTTGCAATGCCGATGAGTTTAATATTATAACCAAACTCCTTACCATAAGAAATATCTTCTGTATCTATTTTAGTAATGCCTTCTACAGTAACATCTTCGAAGAATATACGACGATTAAAACTAATAGATGCTAAGATTGCAAGCTTTCGTGCCGCATCTAACCCTTCTACATCGGCAGTAGGATCAGCTTCTGCGTAGCCTAAGTCTTGAGCTTCTTTTAAAACCGCTCCATAACTTAAGCCTTCTTCTGTCATTTTTGATAATATAAAGTTTGTTGTACCATTCATAATTCCTACGAGTTCAGTAATATGATTACCACCAAGGGATTCATATAAAGTTCTGATAATTGGAATACCGCCAAGTACAGATGCTTCAAAACGTAAATCAACCTTATTTTTATACGCTAAATCAAATAAGTAAGGTCCTGCTACAGCTAATAAATCTTTATTTGCTGTAACAACGCTTTTACCATGTTTTAAAGCTGATTCAACACAGTCTTTGGCAAATGTAGTACCACCCATTAATTCAACGACAATATCAATAGATTCATCATTAACAATATCGTCTATATTAGTTACATATTTAGCTGTACTAGGCAAGGTAATATGACTATATTTCTCTGGGTTACGTACAAAAATTTTAGAAATCTCAATAGTCACACCAGAACGATTTTCAATTAAATTAGCATTATCCTGTAATAAGTTGAATGTTCCTTGTGCAACGGTGCCAAATCCTAATAAGGCTATTTTTACAGTCTTCATAACAGTCCTACTCTCTTTTATTAATAGTCAATGCAAAGCAAATTATGCTTGGCCTAAAATTTCTACTTTAATGATTCCTTTCATATTGCGTATATCATGTAAAAGTTCTTCTAAAGAACCTTGTAGATTTTTTGTTTCGAAAGAAATACTACTATTAGCAATTCCTTGTAAAGGAATGTCTTGATTAATTGTCAAAATACTGCCATTTTTATCAGCAATAGCCTTTAATACACTTGATAACATACCAGATTCATTTGACATAGATACGGTAATACTTACAATTTTACCTTGGGCGATTTCAAAAAATGGAAATACATAATCTTTATATTTATAATAGGCTGAACGACTTAAATCCATCTTTTCAACAGCTTCATTAATCGTTTTAACCTCACCAAGCTTTAGAATTTCTTTTACTTTAATAGTTTTTTTTATTGCTTCTGGTAAAATATCTTCTTGAACTAAATAGAATTTGTCCTTTTTTGGCTTTGACATACTAATTCTCCTTATTTTAATTTGATGTTTCCTGAGCGACAAATTGACGTCCATATAAAGTTAATACAGCATACATACCGATAAAAAATGGAATATACTCTGCCATTACACGCCACGCAACAGCTATAATACCAACGGTACCACTTGGTACATATGGTGCAAAAAGTAAAATAAATAATCCTTCTGCAATACCTGTTCCCCCTGGTGTGGGTGCAAAGTAAAGTATTAAATTTAATAATATCATTCGATCTAATATCGTAATGATTGGTACATTTGTAGTAAAAGCGAACATTAAGGCCGGTGCTATACAGTATAAGAATATTAGACTTAATCCTGATTCTATAAATACAATAAAGGATTGAACAGGCTTTTTATATAATAATGAAAGACCTTGATTTAAAGTTTCAAGTTTAGCTAACCAGTCTTTGGTTTTATTAGCCTTATAGCGTTGTGCTAAGTTGTAAACAAATTGCCTCATATATACGGTTTGGAGAATATATGTACCAATTAATGTAGCGATAACAGCTAAAAAAGAGAATACCAATAACATATCTCGTGAAATATATGGGATTTCTATAGCATCATATAGAAATACAAAAGGCAACATAATCACTAAAAACATAATAGAAAAAACCGTTCGTATTAATACGATTGGAGTTCCTTTACTTATAGGCACATTATAACTTTTTAATACTAGAACTTGAGCAACAGCACCACCGCTGGCACCTGGTGTTAACATAGCCATAAAGTAGTTACTAAAAATAACACGAAGAACTGCTTTTATCGATAGTTGATAACCACCTATTCGCACGAGTCGCTGTAATCTTAATCCATCAAAATACATCCCCAACGCAAGGGCCAATATAGCTAAGAATAATGATTCATGATTAAACGTTGTAATTGTCTTAAGAGCTTCTAAATCTATAGTGTAATAAATAATTCCTAGAGATACGGCCAATAATAAAAAAAACATCAATATACCGCGTCTCATCATCTTACTCATAATAGATCCCCATAATTTATAAGTTCGATATTATGTTGATTGATATATCTACGTACATGATCAGACATCATTCCTGATAGTTCTTCTTCCCAATGGTAATCCCAATTGAAATGTTGATTTAGCACTAAGTTATTATTACCTGGGTGAGTCATTATTTCGTGAGTTCCGGATAAGGATTGAACTTCTTTTAAAATGGATAGCAGAACACGCTCATCCAATTGTCCACCATTAATCATGCCCCAAAAATATTGGGTACTATGAATTCCCATACTACGAATAATGGGTAACGCTCGTGCAGCTACTGTACTCAAACCACATTTTCCAGCAATACGAACAGGATTGTATATGCCATTTAAGAAAAACATTTTTTCATTAGGTATACGAATCGCTTTAATATTATGCTGTAAAGCTTGTTGTAAGATGATAGGTATGATACTGGGTAATACATGCATATGTTGATGTCCATCAATATGAGTTACATTAATACCAGTATCTATAATTTTAGAGACTTGACTACGGATTTCTTTTCTTACCTCATCGTAATTTATGGAGCCACTATAAATACGCTTCATAAATTCTACATAGGAATCAACAAATACACCTTCTTTAGTTACCAAAGTAGGGATTTCACTGGGATCACTGACAGGGTTTAGCCCGCCTACTAATGCTATATGAATACCAATACCCAACTTAGGATATTTTTTTGCCATTTCTACTGCTTCATTAAAAGCAGCACCACTTGCCAATAAGGACGTGCTAGTAATAACACCTTTTGTATGCCCAGAGATAATGCCTTCGTTAACCGCTGTGTGAAGGCCAAAATCATCGGCATTTATGATTAATTTTGACATATGAGTGCCTCTTTTTTCGTAAAAAAATGGGAGAACGATGTTCACCCACAAAGGATATATGTTATTTTAACAAATACAGGAGTTAAAAATCAATACAAATTAGTGATGCTTGTGTACTGACAACGGACTTTTTATATCATTTTCACATAACTTACATACCCTGTCATCATAGATAATCGATGACAGGGTATGTAACATGATATATTAAATTTGTTCTCTTACTTTGTACATACATAGTGCGGCTGCAATAGAAACATTTAAAGATTCTATATCTCCATACATAGGAATAGTTATAGCCTGATCACACAGTTGTATAATGTCATGGCTTACTCCATTCCCTTCATTACCTAAAACAATCATAGTTCTCGGATTGTATGTAATAGAATGATATGGCTTAGCATTTTCTAATGATGTTACATAAGTTGATATATCGTTATCTTTTACAAAGTCATAAAACTCAGATAATGTAATATCTTCAAAAATAGGAATGTTAGACAATGCACTCATTGTGCTTCTAACACATTTTTCATTATATGGGTCTACTGTACCTTTTAGTAAAATTATACCTTTAGCCCCAGCGGCTACTGCTGTACGAATTATAGTCCCTAAATTCCCTGGATCTTGTACGCCGTCTAGAGCAATATATAATCCATCTTCAATGGAAAAGGACTGTAAGTTTAGTTCTCTTTTTTTAGCTATACCAATGATGCCTTGTCCATTTACAGTATGTTCAATCTTATCAAAAATGGGGTCCTGTACTAAATATATAGAGGGTATATTCATTTCTCGTTGTATCATAGGCTCTAATTCATTACGTTTTGATTCTCTAATAAAAATTGAACGTAATGAACCTTTTTTGGCAATATCTGTAACGGCACGAACGCCTTCCACAATATATTCACTATATTTTTGTCGAAATTTTCTCTGCTGTAGACTAATGATGTGTTTAATCGTTTTATTGTCTTTAGATTGAATATAATCTATTTTTGATGATTCCATAATTGGTAAAAATCCCCCTTATGTTGCATAAGTTCTTCAAATGGTCCGCTTTCAACAATATTACCATATGAAAGAACAAATATACGGTTTGCTTTTTGTACAGTTGATAAACGGTGAGCCACATTTATAATAGTCTTTTCACCACGAATAGTTTCAATACTATCTTGAATCTGTAATTCTGTATGACTATCAATATTAGCAGTAGCTTCATCAAGTAAAAGAATTGGTTTATTTAAAATTAAAGTTCGTGCAAATGCTAGCAATTGTTTTTGCCCATCTGATAACAACGATCCTAAATACCCTACCGAAGTTTGATAGCCGTCAGGCAATGATTCAATCATATCATGTAATTTAACCTTTTTAGTAGCATCTATGATTGTATCCATAGAAATAGAGGAATCATATAAATTAAGATTATCTTGTATGGAGCCTTTAAACAGGTAAGCATTTTGAAACACATATCCCATAATATTTCTAATCATAGAAGCATCATAGTTATGTATATCTTTACCATTAATGTATATATGCCCCTTAGTAGGACGTAATATTCCCATTAATAGTGAGAGTAATGTAGACTTACCACTGCCAGATAAACCGACAATTCCAATATATTCGCCTTTTTTTACTGTAAAAGATATATTTTTGAGGGCATATGTTTCATTATTATCATACGAATAACTCACATCTTTTAACTGAATAGATTCAATGGTTTTAAATTCTTCGGGAACAGTTGTTACTAATTCACGTTTTGGCTCGTCTAATATAGGTATCAATCGTTCTGCACCGGCCAAGGCACTTTGTAAGGAATTATATTTATCAGCAATCTCTTTCATCGGTTGAAAGAATCGATCCATATATTGAATAAAAGCAAATACTGTACCTGCATCAGCTACAGAATCTAATAAATTTGTCATAGTAAAAATAACAATAAGTGCTACAAAGAATAGTCCATCTACGAGAGGTCTAAATATAGAAAACGTAGTTACTTCAAATATACCAGCATTCAAAAAATCACGATTTACCGAATCATATCGACGTTCAATACTTCTTTCACCCAAATAAGTCTTAACAATCAAAATATAGTTTAACAATTCTTTGATGCTAGAGTTGGATGCGGCTACCGATGAACGAACTTGACGAAATGCACGGCGAGAAAACTTTTGATATACCCAAATGATAAATCCCATAATAGGAATTAACAAAGTCATCACAATCGCTAATGGTACATTTATAGCATACATAAAAACTAATATACCTATAATCATCAATGCACTACTAATGAGTTTTAATAATACATCGGTATATAAGGTTCGAAGTGACTCAACATCATTAGTAATCCGCGTTACCCAATTACCAATCGGTAAGGTTTGAAAATCAGCAGCTGTCTTATGAAGAATCTTTTCAAAAACAGAACTGCGAATATGATAGATAATTTTTTGACCAAAAGTGGCAAGTAAATAATTTTGTAAAAGAATAAAAATAACACTGCATATAATGGTTATAGCATATACTCCTGCATAATATTGTATGGTGTGTAAATCTTTTACAGCAAAACCTAAGTCGATTGCTTGTTTCGATAGATATGGCCGTATTAATGTAGATAGTAAATTAAAGATTAATGAAAAACTAGCTAAAATTAGTAGCCATAAATAAGGCCTAATATACCGTGTTAGATAGGTGAATAGGCGCCAGTCATTATATTTTAATTTCATTAGTCGCCCCCCTATTCTGTGCTGTATACATTTGATAATATAATCCTTCTTTTTTCATTAACTCCTGATGGTTACCAATTTCACGAATCATACCATCATCAAAAACAATGATACGATCTGCCTCCTTTATTACTTCTAATCGTTGAGAAATACATAAAATGGTTTTATCTTCAGTAGCTTTCAAGGTTTGAATCATGTCATTTACCGTTATGGCATCTAATGCAGAGAAACAATTATCTAAGAGCAAGTATGGAGCATTTTTATAAAAGCCACGCGCTAAATTGATTCGCTGCTTTTGACCGCCTGATAAATCGCGTCCCTCTTCAGCTAATACACTTAATGAATTCTCTAAGTCATTCCCTAAATCACGATATAACTGTGCTTTTTTAGCTGCCTCAGATACAGTAATATGATTTTCGTTTTCATAGCCAAAACTGATATTATCAGCAATGGTTGAACTTAATAAATAAGATTGTGTTGGAACATAAGAAATAGAGTTTCGTACAGTACCGATAGGTATACTTGTAATATCTTGATTATTAATATAAATCGTTTTTGCAGGTGCCTTTTGTAGCCCTAATAAGAGTTTAAATAGTGTGCTTTTCCCAGATCCTGGTTTCCCCACAATACCAACAAACTCCCCCTTTTTAAAGGTAATATTAAGTTGACGTAAAGCTGATGTCTTTGCTTCATCATAGGTAAAATTTAAATATCTAATATCTATATCACCTAAAGCAAGCTGTTTTCCATCGGTACTGTTACATTCGGCAGGTAAACTCATAAAATCAATAATTCTATCTAATGAAGCAAGTCCTTTTTGAACAATGGCAACTAAAGAACCGAGAGAAATTAATGGCCCTATAATTAGCATAATAAAAGCATTAATTGTAACGAATTCCCCTACTGTCATAAGTCCTTCAACAGCTAACGTACCACATATATACATGCTAATACTGATACAAATAAATGGAGCAATCATTGTAAGTGGTGATAAAACTGCATCGAGTATTGCAACATTCATATTGTCTTTGTAGTTTTTCTTGTTTATACGATTAAACAATCCACTAATGATAGCTTCTTTATTAAAAGCTCGAATGACCTCCATACCTTGGAATAGTTCCTGCCCAAATTCTGTCATATCACTATAGGTTGTTTGAGCTTGACGTTGTTTTTTTCTTAAACGACGTCCCAAAGTGAATATAGATATTAAAATAATCAAGACAGGTGTCATTATTTTTAAGGCTAATAAAAAATCTATTTTTTGAATTAATATAATAGATCCTAATAGGGAGTACAAAATAATATCTACCAAAAGCATGATGCCTAAACCTAGTGCAACACGTAGTGATGTAACATCATTGGTCATTAAGGCCATAACCTTACCAGGACCATTAACATCATAGTATGTCGTTGGTATCTCTAAGGCTCGAGCACATAATTTTTGACGAAATAAATACTCCATGCGTCGTATAGACCCTAGTAAAGTACGACGAGAAATAACCTTTAATACTGTAATTATTATTAATAACCCAATAAAATATAGTATGTATTGTGTTAAGCCCTCTTTATTTTGACTTAATGTATCGATAGCACTACCTATTAATTGAGGAACAATTAAAAATGCCACATCAATAGCGATTAACATAGTTAATCCTATAAGGTAATATATACCTTCACGGCGAAAAAATTCTTTAAAAATAGCAGATGGATTCATTAAATAACCTCCTCTTATCTTTCTATCGTACCATTTACATGTTATTTCTTCTACCACAAAACAATAAATCCATGTCTTTTTCAAATAAAAAACTATATCGAAAAAATTAGTTTACTTAAATATTTAGAAATGGTATACTAACTGTAGAATTATTGTTTAATCAATTTTGTATATATACTCTTAGGAGGAATGAAACATGGAAAAACGTACTGGTGTCGTAACATTTGCAGGTGGTCCTATCACATTAGTTGGTCCTGAAGTTAAAGTAGGTCAACAAGCACCTGATTTCACAGTATTATCTAACGATTTACAACCTAAAACATTGAAAGATTACGAAGGTAAAGTAAAAGTTATCTCTGTAGTACCTTCCCTTGATACTGGTGTTTGTGATGCACAAACTCGTTGGTTCAATCAAGATGCAACATCCCTTTCCGAAGATGTTGTTGTATTAACAATATCTATGGACCTTCCATTTGCTCAAAAACGTTGGTGTGGTGCAGCAGGTGTAGACAAAGTTGTTACATTATCTGACCATAAAGATGCTTCTTTTGGTGAAAACTATGGTTTCTTAATCGAGGAATTACGTCTATTAACTCGTGGTGTTGTAGTAATCAACAAAGACAATAAAGTAACATATGTTGAATATGTACCTGAAGTAACACAAGCTGTTAACTTCGACGCTGCATTAGAAGCAATTAAAGCAGATATCTAATAGATTGCTAATTGATTTTTTCTATCCTATTACTGGATGTATTAAAAGACCGTACGGGTGTACGGTCTTTTTTATGTCATATAGTATTAATTGTATTGATTATATCTCATGAATCTGCAATGGACATGTTAATATGGGCCATTTCTATCTTTGTACTAGTGTGTAGTCTAGTATTAGTCGAGAAATTTTTACATAATGAATAATGGAATTTCCTGTATATTCTTTACATATAAACAGCTAAAAGGTCCACCCGAGAATGGGTGGACCTTTATCTTTAATAGAAAGTTTTAGAAAATATTTTTGCTATAGTTAGCATATTTAGCTTCTAACTCTTCCATTTTGTCATTCATTTCAATTTGTAATGCAGATGCAGTATCATAATCTTCTTCACGCAATGCATCTACGATACGTGTGAATAAGGATTTACGATCATCACTGTCTTTTGCAAGATAGAAACGCAAGTCATTAACTTCTGCAAAGCGTTTGTCATCAATACTATTACGGCTGTCAGTATGAATAGAAACCATTTGTCTAACAGTATCCATATTATCAGGAATAATACGATGTGCTAATACGAGTTTCCAACGTTTTAAGATAGACGCAATGAAAGAATCCATTAAGTCATGAGCGAATGCGTCGCCTTGAGCTAACGTATTAACTAAGTCAGGATTGTTTTTATAACCTTTAATATTTTCCCATACAGTAGCAGGTGCAACGCCAAACATTTGATTGCGTTCTTCTTGAGTAAAGTCTTCAAATACATCTTTTTCAGAACGGAATGCGCGTTCTTTTTGTAAGTAGTCTGCATCTTGACCAGCTTCTTTTGAAAGTTCTGCTTCAAGTTCAGCCTGTGTTTTACCACTTGTAATTGCGTATTTCATGCCATCAAAAGCAGAGACAAAAATCAAGGCCAATGCAGTATATGTATTAGTGTAAGGATTTGGAGAACGCAATTCAAACCGTGTTGCCATTGGATTGTCAATATCGCGAATCAAACCACAAAGGATTGTACGGTTACGGCTAGGTTCAGATGGATCCGTACCCAAAGAAGTAACAATACATACAGGTGCTTCAAATCCTGGTTTTAAACGATTCAAAGAATCTGTTGTGGAACTAATGAATGGGTTAATTGCTTCATAGTGTTTTAATAGACCCATGATTGCACCAATACCTAAGCCACTGCAAGATTCTTTTTTCATATCTTCTGGACTATATAAGTTAACAAGTTTTCCAGATTTAAGCTTTGCCATTACACCAAAGTGAGTATGCTCACCAGAACCTGCTACACCAATAATTGGTTTTGCATTAAAGGTTACATCAAGACCGTTTTCACGGAATACTTCACGAACGATAATACGAGCTTGTAATTCATTATCTGCAGTTTGCATTGGATTGCTAGAGAATTTCCAATCGATTTCTAATTGTTCCAATACGACTGCTTCATGACCATCTTCATCTAATTTAGCTTTAACGCCACCTACTTCTTTATGGCCCATTTCCGCAACCATACCATATTGATCAAGGCGTTCTACAGCTTGCTCTAAAGCAGTACGAACGGTACCGTGAGTACGTTGCCAGTATTGTTCTTGTAGACGTTGAGATACGGACAATTCTTTTTTTGTAACTGTTTTAGATGGAGTTTTTACCCAGAATTCTAATTCAGTAGCAGATGTGAATACGATGTCTACAATTTCATCAGGATTGATGTGTGGCATACTAGGAATGCCTTTTTCTTTAATTAAAGATAAAAGCTCAGCACGAACATAATCACAACTACGTTTTAAGATAGAACGAGAATCCACATAGCGATAGTTATGCATCAAGAACGCTGGAATACGTAATGTACCAGTTGGTAAACCTGTTGCTTCATCGATATTTTCATAGTTATAATCAACGAACCAGTTAACATCAGGATCCCCCCACATATCAACACGTGCGTTATTTAATGTAGCGATATTAGTCAATACTACGGAAGAACCGTCTGTTTGTACGGCACGGCCTTCAAAGAAGGATTCATAGTCATCAAAAAATACAGACATTGGAATTTTTTCATCTGTATCATTACCAGCCAAGTCAATGCCTACAAGAGAAACGAATTTAATTTCCGGATGTTGCTCTAATAGAGATAAAACACCTTCTTTACCATATTGACCTGCAGGAATGTAATACAATAAATCTTTTTTAGCCATTTTGTGCCTCCTACGCCATAAAAAAAGACTCCAACAACATAGATATACAATCTGCATACCTATCCAGTGGAGTCTTCATTGACTAATTATTTTCTTGAGTACATATTACCACACTGAGAAAATTCTTGTCAAATAATTTCTATAGAATTTTATAGTTTTGTATGATTGGTAACTAATACTGAATTATCCTAATAATTCTTTTACAATAGTATTAACGAGTTTTCCATCAGCACGACCTTTTGTATGAGGCATTACATGTTTCATTACATTACCCATATTTACATTATCCCCACACTCAGCAATAGCATTTTTTACTACGTCTCGAATTTCTTCTTCAGTAAGTTGTGCTGGCATATATTTTTGAAGAACTGCCATTTCTTCTTTTACATGTGCTATTAAATCTTCACGACCTGCTTTTTCGAATTCTGTAAGAGAATCTTGACGTGTTTTCATTTCTTTAGCAAGAATGCCTAACACACCATTATCATCAAGTTCTACTTTGTCATTGATTTCTGTATTTTTAATAGCACTATTCACCATACGAATTACAGATAAGGCGATTTTGCCTTCTTCACGAGCCTTCATAGCTGCTTTCATATCTTCTTTTAATTGATCTTTTAAACTCATAGTAACCTCCAATTTGATTAATATATATACTAGATAATAATCTAAGTAATAGATACCATAGGATAAAATAAAGAAACCCTAATTCTGAATTTCATGAAGCCATGAAAAGGCAGAATTAGGGTAATCATCTTATGCTCTGAATTTGCGTTTTCTTGCTGCTTCAGATTTTTTCTTTCTTTTTACGCTTGGTTTTTCGTAGTGTTCGCGTTTTCTTACTTCAGACAAAACACCCGCTTTTTGGCAGGAGCGTTTGAATCGACGAAGAGCACTTTCAAGCGTTTCGTTTTTACCGACTTTGATTTCAGACATCTATATCCCTCCCTCCAAAATTAATCTCGGGAAGTGCTGATAATTTACATACGCACATATAATATTATATGTATAGACATAGGTTCTGTCAATATTTTCCGGTATATTTTATAGGAATTTTAATAAGTATTATAAAAAAATACATTAAGCTATAATTTATGCTTCTGGCCAGCCCATTTCCTCGCCACCTAATAGATGTGCATGCATATGGAATACAGTTTGACCAGCTTTACCACCAGTGTTAAATATCAAGCGGTAACCATCTTTAGAAATACCTAATTCTTTAGCTACATCGCGAACAAATGGTAGCAAACCTTCTACATAGTCAGCATTTTTTTCTGTAAGATGCGCAATATTAGATACATGGTTTTTAGGCACGATTAGAACATGCACCTTTTTCACCGGTTGAATATCATGGAATGCATAGAATTTATCGTTTTCTAATACTTTATTGGAAGGAATTTCACCATTAATAATTTTACAGAAAATGCAATCGCTCATAATTAGACTCCTTATTCAATAATTAAATAATTATCTTCTAAACCAACAACAATACCGCCAATAAGATCACCAATATTATGTGCCCCATCAGATTTAACTTTACCATTTACATACTCATTTGTTAAGCCCATATAGTATCCATTCTCTTCTTTTTCGATGAGAATCTCACCAGGCTTACCAATGCGAGATTTTGCGTATGCTTCATAACCAGCTTGACTAAGACCATTCAAAAGTGCTACACGAGTCTTTTTAACGGCTTCAGGTACTTGATCAGGCATAGTCGCTGCAGGCGTTCCCTCACGAATAGAATATGGGAAAGCGTGAATATGGGTAAACCCAATTTCACGTACTGTATTCAATGTTTCTTCAAAATCTTCATCTGTTTCTTGTGGGAAACCTGCAATGATATCTGTTGTAATGGATAAATCTTTAATGCGAGAACGCAACTTGGCAATAAGATCTTTATACTCTTGTAGTGTATAGTGACGTCTCATCAATTTCAATACATGGTCTGAACCCGCTTGTAGTGGCAGGTGTAAATTCGGACATACACGCTTATCGGTAGCCATTAATTCAACTAGTTCGTCAGAAACCTCTACGGATTCAATGGAACCAAAACGGATACGGTACAACTCAGGAATTTCTAGTAAAGCTTTTACTACATCAGCCAAGGTAGGACGACCTGGTAACTCAACACCGTAGTTTCCTAAATGAATACCTGTTAATACGATTTCGTGGAATCCGTGCTCTACTAAACGTTTAGCTTCTTCTACGATATCTTGAATCTTACGAGACTTCAGCTTACCACGAGTATAAGGAATGATGCAGAAAGAACAATAGTTATTACAACCTTCTTGAATTTTCATGAAAGCTCGCGCTTTATCAGATTCGTTACCAAATAATGGCATTTCCTCAAAATTGGACGCTTTCATAATGTCACGAACCGCATTGATTTGACGTTCAGTAGATTCCAATTGCTCTACGAGCTCAACGATTTTAGAACGGTTGTTTGTACCGATAACAAGATTAACACCATCAATAGCAGCAATCGCATCTGGATCAAGCTGAGCATAACAACCGGTAACGATTACATAAGCATCTTCATTTTGACGTTTTGCTTTCCGTATCAATTGACGGGATTTCTTTTCCCCCATATTTGTTACAGAACATGTATTAATTACATATATATCAGCTTTTTCATCGAAGTCTACTGCTTCGTAATTATTTTGTAAAAATAAACCTTTCATAGCATCTGTGTCATACTGATTGACACGACAGCCTAAGGTTGTAAAAGCAACGGTTTTCATTGCACCTCTCTATTCTTATTTAATTTATAGTTCTAATTCATATTGAATCATCGCTAATGATCCAATGGCAGCAGTTTCTGCTCGTAAAATAGTATTACCAAGAGAAACAGATTTTCCACCACTCTCTATAATAGCATTGATTTCCTTCTCTTGATAGCCCCCTTCAGGACCAATACAGATGAGAATATCAGTTATATTTTGATTACTATGTATTGATTCAAGTGCAGTCTTAATAGTATGTCCCTCTTCATTCTCATAGGCTACTAGTTTTAATGCGTCACCCTCGATTTCAAGGACTTGTGAAAGTTTTTCACCTACCACAAGTGTGGGCAGTTGATTTCGTCCACATTGTTGGGCTGCTTCGAGCATAATTTTTTCCCAACGACTGACTTTTGATTGTAGTTTCTTATCATCATATTTAGCTACACAGTTAGTCGTTGATACAAGATAAATCGTATCTACATTAAGCTCTGTAGCCTTTTGTAGTACCCACTCAAGCTTTTCTCCTTTTAATAAAGATTGAACAAGAATAGTACGATATGTAGCTATATTAGACTCTACATAATCAATAAGCTTAGCTTGTGCCTTACCATCAACTTCTTCGATAATCTGATACATACCACAACGATTATCACTGCCTGTTACAGTGATAGGTTTCTCCATATTATGACGAAATACATGTAGCACATGATGTGTCACATCTTTCGGTAGTTCTATTATTTCATCTAATGGTGTAGGAATAAATATTTTTTTCATGGTTTCTCTAACGCAAAGGTGTGCCATGGGCCCGCCACGCGTTCCTCTATAATATGCCAATGTTCAGTGATATACGGAAAGATTTCATCATACCGCTCATCAATGATACCACTAATGATTAAAATACCATTATCTTCAAGCTTTCTGCCAATTTGTGGTAATAATATTTTTAAAGGATCAACGGTCAAATTAGCTAAAATTAAATTAGCTTTGCCATTAAAATCACGATCTAAATCACCACAAATAATTTCTGCATGTACCTTATTATTTGCACAGTTAATTTTAGCTTGATTTGCAGCGTATTCCTCAATATCAATGCCGACTAAATGTTTTATGCCTAATTGAGCTGCTACTAATAAAAGTACGCCTGTACCAGTACCTATATCTAAACATGTAACCTTATCAAGCTCCATAGATACACTATAGTTCTTCAAAAGTTCTGCACAAGTTTTCGTCGTTTCATGAGATCCTGTACCGAAAGATATATCAGAATCTATTTCAATAATCGTTTTATTGTCTACATTATCATAATCTTGCCATGCAGGTTTAATGACAATATTAGGTAAAATTTCTGTAGGTTCAATATATTGTTGCCATGAATTTAACCAAGTAGACTCATCTAGTATATGTGCTTCTATCGATTTAATGTCTATATTTGCCTCTGTAAGGCGTTTTTCTAAATCTATTTTAATCATATCAGTATCAAGAGATGGATCAGCATATAGAGTTAATTTAATTAAATTGGGTTGATCATCAATATCTTCTTCTATGATTCCATTGTCTGCATAATCGTCAAAAAGAGTAGTCACCTCATCGGTGGCTACTCTTTCACAGACAATGGATATTTCTATCCATTGCATATTGTGCTCCTTTACTATTGATGCGCAGGAACAAACCATTCACGCATCAGAGCTGTTCATTTAGTTAAACGATCCTTTATTTTTTCAAATAAACTTTTGCTAACTTGTAGATTATTTACATCCTCATTACTTTCTTTTGCAAATCTAAGTAATAATTCACGTTGTGCATCAGTTAATTTTTTTGGTGTTTGTACAGTAACGACTACATGTTGATCGCCCCGTTGTTTTGGATTGCGTAAATAAGGAATACCTTTGCCCTTAAGTCTGAATGCAGTTCCCGTTTGAGTGCCTTCTGGGATCTTTAATTCTACTTTACCATCTAAGGTATTAACTTGTACAGTCGCACCTAATGTAGCTTGCGCAAAACTGATATTCACTCTACTGATAACATCATTACCATTACGTTCAAATTCTTTATGAGGACGTACATAAATGTAAACATATAAGTCGCCTTTTGGACCACCTAATATACCTGGCTCACCTTCATTTGCAACGCGTAATCGTGAACCATTATCTACACCAGCAGGAATCTTAATATCAATTTTTCGTTTTGCTAAGATTTCGCCAGAACCACGACATTTAGAACATGATTTTTCAATAACCTTACCAGAACCATGACAACGAGAACAAGTTCTTGCAGATTGCATACGACCAAATGGTGTATTTTGAATAACTACCTCTTGACCAGAACCATGACAATTAGGACATGTATCTACCTTAGATCCAGGTTCGCCGCCAGTACCATGACAATGAGTACATTCTTCATGACGTTGAATGTTAATTGACATGGACTTACCAAAAGCTGCATCCTCGAAGGAAATATCGATATCTTCACGTAGATCATTACCTTTTTGAGGGCCTTGTTGTTGACGACCGCCACCAAACATGCCACCAAAAATGTCGCCAAAGATATCACCAAAGCCTCCAGCTTGGCCTCCGAAACCGCCAAAGCCACCTTGGAAACCACCGGCCCCAGCGCCGCCTCCTTGTTTGAAGGCGTCGTGGCCAAATTGGTCATATTGAGCTTTTTTTGTTTCGTCAGACAATACTTCGTAAGCTTCGTTTGCTTCTTTAAACTTCGCTTCTGCTTCCTTTGGATTGTCTTTATTTACGTCAGGATGGTATTGGCGTGCCTTTTTACGAAAGGCTTTTTTAATTTCATCTTGAGAGGCATTTTTACTGACCCCTAGGATGTCATAATAATCTCGTGCCATTAGTTACCAACCCTTCTTATTTCTTATCGTCATCCACTACTGTGTAATCAGCATCAACTACATTGTCATCAGCTTTTGTTTGTTGTTGACCTTGCTCTGCACCACCAGCTGCTTGTTGAGCTTGTTGTGCTGCTGCATACATTTGCTCAGCTAATTTGTGTAATGGTTGTTCTAAAGCTTCGCTATCTTTTTTGATATCTTCAATGTTGCCAGCTTCGATAGATTTTTTCAATTTATCTTTAGCTTCTTCAACTTCTTTCAATAAAGCTGCATCACCTTGACCATCAAGATCTTTCAATGCTTTTTCAGCTTGGTATACCAAGGAATCTGCATTATTTTTAATATCTAATTCTTCTTTTCTAGCTTTATCTTCTGCTGCATGAGCTTCCGCTTCTTTAACCATGCGATCGATTTCTTCTTCTTTCAAACCGCTAGAGGAAGTAATAGTAATTTTTTGTTCTTTTTGAGTGCCCAAGTCTTTAGCTTTTACGTGTACAATACCGTTAGCATCGATGTCGAATGTTACTTCGATTTGAGGAACCCCACGAGGAGCTGCTGGAATACCATCCAAGTTGAAGCGACCCAATGTTTTATTATCTGCTGCGAACTCACGTTCACCTTGCAATACATGGATATCTACAGATGGTTGGTTATCCGCTGCAGTGGAGAATACTTGAGATTTAGATGTAGGAATTGTAGTGTTACGATCAATGATACGTGTGAATACACCACCCATTGTTTCAATACCAAGAGACAATGGAGTTACATCTAGTAACAATACGTCTTTAACTTCACCTACTAATACACCACCTTGAATAGCAGCACCGATAGCTACGCATTCATCTGGGTTAACGTTTTTAGTTGGTTCTTTACCCAATACTTTTTTAATAGCTTCTTGTACAGCTGGGATACGGCTAGAACCACCAACTAACAACACTTTATCGATATCAGATGCAGATAAGCCAGCATCGTTCATAGCTTTACGAGTAGGTTCAATAGTAGCTTGTACCAAGTCAGCAGTCAACTCTTCAAATTTAGCACGTGTTAATGTTACGTCTAAGTGTTTAGGACCAGTTGCATCAGCTGTGATGAATGGTAAGTTAATATTTGTGCTAGCTACACCAGACAATTCGATTTTTGCTTTTTCAGCAGCTTCTTTTAAACGTTGATCAGCTAATTTATCATTGGATAAATCGATACCTGTTTCTTTTTTGAATTCTTCGATAAGATAGTTCATGATGCGTTGGTCGAAGTCATCACCACCAAGATGGTTGTTACCAGATGTTGCCAATACTTCGAATACGCCATCACCAAGTTCAAGAATGGATACGTCGAATGTACCACCGCCAAGGTCAAATACAAGAACTTTACCATCTTCATCTTTATCTACGCCGTATGCTAGAGCAGCTGCTGTTGGTTCGTTGATGATACGAAGTACTTCAAGACCTGCAATCGCACCAGCATCTTTTGTTGCTTGACGTTGAGAGTCTGTAAAGTAAGCAGGAACTGTAATAACAGCTTGTTTTACAGGTTCACCCAAATAAGCTTCTGCATCAGCTTTGATTTTTTGAAGAATCATTGCAGAAATTTCTTGAGGAGTATAAGACTTACCTTCTACAGTTACTTTGTAGTCTGTACCCATGTGACGTTTAATAGAAATGATTGTGTTTTCAGGGTTAGATACAGCTTGACGTTTAGCCAATTGACCAACTAAACGTTCGCCATTTTTTGCAAAACCAACAACGGAAGGAGTTGTACGAGCACCTTCTTGGTTAGTAATAACCGTAGGTTCGCCGCCTTCCATAACCGCAACACAAGAGTTTGTAGTACCTAAATCAATACCAATTACCTTTGCCATAATATATGACCTCCTAATACTTTATAATCTATTCAACAACTTTTACCATTGCAGGACGAATACAACGACCATCAACAGTATAGCCAGTTTGCAATACTTCACATACCATATCAGATTCAAATTCATCTGATGGTACACGCATAATCGCTTGATGGAAGTTTGGATCAAATGGTTGTCCAACTGCATCAATAACAGCTAAACCATGTTTAGATAGCATAGCCATCAAATTTTGATGAATCATAATAAATCCATCTAGAAATACCTTTGCATCTCCTTCGGCAGGAGCTGCAACAGCACGTTCAAAATTATCTAATACAGGCAGTAGGTCCATTAAAACATCACCTTTAACGAATCCTGCTAACTGTTCTTTTTCTTGATTAGTACGGCGTTTAAAATTTTCAAAATCAGCTTGCAAGCGTTTATAGCGATTATCAAAGTCAGCTTTTAATTCATCTAACACTTGACCTGCATCAACTACGGCTTCTTCAGCGTTTTGAGTTTCGGTTTGTTCTGTGGTACCTTCTGTAGGCTCTGTAACCTCTTCATTTACCACATCTTGTTTAATTTGTTCTTCAGACATGCCTTACCCTTTCTATGTTTGATTCCTTGCCATCGTTTCCATTAAATGTTTCATATAGGAAAGCATATTAATTATGCGACCGTATTCCATTCTCGTAGGCCCTAAAATAGCCAACGTCCCAAGTTGATTATTCTCTTGAGAGAAATCAGCTTGTATTAGGCTCATATCATTCAATGCTTCTGTTTGATTTTCTGAACCAATCTTTATCTTTATTGGTGTATTTGAATCGTCTTGTAATATGTAACCTAATTGTTGTTGTTCTTCTAATAGTGAAAGTACAGGTTGTACCTTTTCTACCGTTTTAAACTCCGGTTGTGATAACAACTCTGTAGTACCTACCGAATAAAATAAGCGTCGTTTAGTGATGGCCCTTAATAAGGTTTCTCCGATTTGTAATAAAACGGATTTTGGACCGTCTATATGAGCGATAATAGCACTAATATGAGCCGATGTAATATCCCTTAAAAACTTGTTTTGAACAGCATTGCTAAATTGTATAGCTAGTCGTTGTATTTCATCAGCTTTTACAGGTGATGTAAAATACATCAATTCATTATCAAGTGCTCCGGTTGCAGTTATAACAACCATAACAGCTTGGTGACCATCAAGAGGTAAAATATGTATATATTTTAATAATGCTTGATCATGGCCAGGTGCTAATAACAAGCTCATACTATGACTTATCTGAGAAACTAATCTCGCCATATGTAACAGCATTTCATTGCCCGATAGTTGTGAATCATTCCATATCGTATGGATTTGTTTCACATCTTCATCTAATACTGGACCTTGATGCATCATAGAATCAACGTATAAGCGATAGCCTTTTGATGACGGTATCCGTCCAGCCGATGTATGAGGTTTTTCTAGGTATCCTAAGTCCTCAAGATCGGACATTTCATTACGCACCGTGGCAGGACTAATACCTAAATCATAGTTTTTAGCAATTGTCCTAGAACCAACAGGCTCAGCGGATTTGACATAATCCTCTATAATCGCTCGTAAGATGCGTTGTTTTCTTTCATCCATAATGACACCTCACTTGTTAGCACTCAAAACATTTGAGTGCTAATCGCATGTATAATATTACCATACTAAAATAAATTGTCAAGTAATTTTATCCCTAAAAAGCCTAATAAAATCAGTTTAGTCAAAAAGACAATATAATATTTTTAAATAATTAGTCAAAAAGACAATTTTTGAATTTTCACAAAATAGTCAAAAAGACAACTATCATCAGTAATTATGAGTACTAATAATTGAAAAACTCCTAGTCAAACTATAACTAGGAGTTTATTTCTATTTATAAATTAATTTTTTCTAACGGATTGCCGAGTCGTTCTAATAGTTTCCCCATTCTTTCTTTTGGTTCTCCATGTTCTGCATACCAGTCAATTAAAATATCTGCAGCTTTTTTTGCTTGCTCAATAGTTAATTTACGAAGTAGTATTTGACCGGCTTCTGGCCGCATGCCTGTATTGCCACCCACAGCAAGCATAAAACCTTGAGATGTGCCAATAAATGCAATATCTTTAACCATAGCATCAGGACAGTTACGACCACAACCACTAATACCAATTTTACATTTATGACTCGTTTTACGCCCATAATGTTTACGTTCAATATAATCGGCTAAATCTTGCGTTTCCATTTGACCATTTTTACATTTACCTTTGCCAACACAGGCAATTAAAGAATTTACGCCCCTATGGATAACCGTTGTAACCCCTTCAGGTAATTCTGAAATTAATTGTTCTTTATCATCCTTTTCAATGCCTGTAATTTGAATCCCCGTCACAACATGCCGAAAAGAACCACCATATTTTTCCGCCAAACTTATGCATGCTTTCATTTGGTCCAAAGAAAATTCATTATGTAAACCATGTAATATAACAGATGTCTTCATCGTTCCTCCTAAATAAGCATGCACATTCATCATCATCCCAAATATAATAACATCTTATTTATTGAAAGACTGTGAAATATCTTACCCTTTTATAAATTGGCTAAATACATAATTTCCATGCTTAGCACCTTCTGGCGTAAGATAATATAAGTCGCCATCTTGTATAATTAAATTCTTTTCAATTAATTTATCTAAAATAGAGCCATATATATCTTCTAATCGTATATTAAATCTGTTAGCAAAATCGACTGTATTGATTCCCCACTTGGTTCGCAAGCTTAAAAAACAATAATCTTCTCTAGCTCTTTTGGAATCGATAACTTCCTCATCTACAACAGGAAATTCAAAGCAGTCTATTTTTCTAGCATAAGGCATGACATTGCGATTATTAGCTCTTCTTACACTATCAAAAAATGAATGAGCACCAGCACCAAAACCTAAATAATCACAATATTGCCAATATTTTAGATTATGTTTACTATAGGCCTTATCTTTCGCAAAATTGGATATTTCATAACGCTCAAATCCCAAATCTTGAATCCCTTGCATCATCATGTCATACATCGTATCCTCTGTTGATTCATCAGGTAAAGAAATGACTCCTTTATCAACCAAATGATATAATCGTGTTCCTTGTTCTACTTGTAAACCATAGGTAGAAATATGATTAATAGGCAATGTACTAACAATATCTAAATTTTTATTAATTTCATCAGTTGTTTGATTCGGTAATCCATATATTAAATCGATATTAATATCTTGAAATCCTTCCTTAAAAGCCCATTGAACTGCATTTATAGCATCCTCACGATTGTGACTTCTATGTAAACTTACTAGAGATTTATCATTAAAAGTTTGAACCCCAAAACTGATACGAGAGAATCCTAACTTATGCAGCCCCTTTAAATAAGCCTGATCTACCTCTCCAGGGTTTGATTCGATGGTAAACTGACAATCAGGAGATACATTATAGGTAGTTTTAATGGTATTCAAAATTTGTTCTAACTGTAATAAGGATAATTCCGTCGGTGTACCGCCTCCAAAATAAACAGTATCTACAAGTTTAGTGCGAGATTTGGGATATGCATCACCGAACATAGTCATTTCTTGAACCAAGGCATACAGATATGTATCGTAATATTCCTCTAAATTTTGATATGCTGGAAAGTCACAATATATACATTTTTGTTTGCAGAACGGGATATGGACGTATATCCCCATATCCCGCTGTACAAACAAATCATTATGATTTGTTTCCATATTAATCTTCTACCTTTAATATCGCCATAAAAGCTTCTTGTGGAATTTCTACTGAGCCTACAGACTTCATACGTTTCTTACCGGCTTTTTGTTTTTCCAAGAGTTTACGTTTACGAGAAATATCGCCACCATAACATTTTGCTAAAACGTCTTTACGCCAAGCTTTTACAGTTTCACGAGCTACAATTTTTGTGCCTACTGCTGCTTGAATAGGAATTTCAAACATTTGACGAGGAATTAATTCTTTTAATTTCTCAGCTAATGCACGGCCACGTGTAGCAGCGCGGTCCTTATGAACGATGATAGATAATGCATCTACAGGTTCTCCATTTAACAAGATATCCATCTTAACCATTGGAGATTGTTTATAACCAATCAATTCATAATCAAGAGATGCATACCCCTTTGTAGCAGATTTTAATTTATCAAAGTAATCATAAATGATTTCGCTCAATGGTAAGTGATATACAAGGGATACACGCGTTTCATCCAAGTATTCCATAGATTGGTATTCGCCGCGTTTATCTTGAGACAATTCCATGATAGTACCAACAAAATCTTTAGGCACAATCGTTGTAGCCTTTACATAAGGCTCTTCAATATAATCGATTTCCGTTGGAGGTGGTAACTTAGCAGGATTATCCACTTCTAGCATTTCCCCATTTGTTTTATATACCTTGTAGTTAACAGATGGAGCCGTAGTGATAAGTGTTAGATTATATTCACGCTCTAAGCGCTCTTGAATAACATCCATATGTAGTAAGCCTAAGAAACCACAACGGAAACCAAAGCCGAGAGCCAAGGATGTTTCTGCTTCATATTCTAAGGCAGCATCATTAAGCTGTAATTTTTCTAATGCATCACGAAGGTTTTCGTAATCTTTAGACTCTGTTGGGTAAAGACCACAATATACCATAGATACGGCCTTGCGATAGCCTGGCAATGGTTCTGGAGCAGGATTATCCGCTAATGTTACAGTATCACCTACGTGGCAGTCTGCTACATTTTTAATACTCGCCGCAATACAGCCTACAGAACCACATGGTAATTCTTGTACCGGTACAAGATTCGGTGTAAATATTCCAAGCTCAGTTACATCAAAATCCTTTTTATCATGCATCATGCGGATCGTATCCTTCATTTTGATAGAACCTTCTTGTACACGCACATAAGCAATAGCACCTTTATAAGCATCAAAGCGGCTATCAAAAATCAATGCTCTCGTAGGTTGGTCAGATTTATCTGCTGGTGCAGGAACTTTGTGTACAATCGCTTCTAGAATATCAGGAATGCCAATGCCAGATTTAGCTGAACATAATACTGCTTCTGATGCGTCTAAACCAATGATATCTTCAATTTCATGTTTAACCCGATCAGGATCGGCAGAAGGCAAATCAATTTTGTTGACAACAGGAATAATTTCAAGATCATGTTCTAAAGCGAGATACACATTTGCCAACGTTTGTGCTTCTACACCTTGTGCAGCATCGACTACGAGCAATGCACCTTCACAAGCTGCAAGAGAGCGAGATACTTCATAGCTGAAATCCACATGGCCCGGTGTATCGATGAGGTTTAAGATATATTCTTCCCCATCTTGAGCTTTGTACAAAATACGAACGGATTGCGCTTTGATAGTAATACCACGTTCTCGTTCAAGATCCATAGAGTCTAGGACTTGCGCTTCCATTTCTCGTTTTTGTAATGTGCCAGTATATTCAATTAATCTGTCGGCGATGGTAGATTTACCATGGTCAATATGAGCTATAATACAGAAGTTTCTAATCTTTTTCGTTGACATACTATGTAAACAAGTTCAAGGAACTTGTATTCTCCTTTCTAACATACGCGATCGATAACAGCACCTCCTAATAGTTGAGTGCCATTATAAAAGGCTACGGACTGACCTGGTGTGATAGCCCGTTGTGGCTCTTCAAAGATAACCTCCATCGTATCATCATCTAAGATACGTGCAGTACAAGGTGAAGGATTTGCGGCATAGCGAATTTTACCTTCTGCCTTTAATTCTTTATGAATTGTATCATCTAAGAAGTTATAGAATTTACAAATCATGCGATTCGTAAAGAGACGTTCATTAGGGCCGACGATAACCTCATTGCGGTCACCATTAAAACCAATAACGTAAAGTGGGTGCTTGTAAGCAATACCAAGACCTTTTCGTTGACCAATAGTATAGTTAAATAAACCATTATGCTTACCTAATACTTCACCATCTTCGGTAACGATATTACCAGCCATTGGTTTTGCCTTCATCTCCTCTACCACCAACTTTTGATAGTTCCCATGAGGCAAGAAGCAAATATCTACGCTATCTGGCTTCTTAGCTACTGGCAAGTCATATTCAGCGGCTAGCTTGCGCGTTTCAGTCTTACATTGGCCACCCAACGGAAACATAAGATGACTTAAAATACGTTGATTCATATTGTACATAACATAGCTTTGGTCTTTTGTAGGATCAATACCTTTATGTAATTCATATAAACCTGTTTCTTCATTATAATTGACCTGTGCATAATGACCAGTAACCATATGTGTGGCACCTAGCTCAAGAGCACAGTTAAGCATCAAGTCAAACTTGATGTTCTTGTTACAAAATACACAAGGGTTTGGTGTACGACCATAGGCGTATTCTTTTACGAAGTAATCTACGACATTCTCGTAGAATACATCACGTGCATCGATAACATGATGCTCAATACCAAGAAAATCACACATCTTCTTAGCATCTGTTACAGCAAGAGGTACCTCATCATAAGGCGTGCCACTTACCCACAGCCACAGGGTAATACCAAATACTTTATAGCCTTGTTTTAGTAGCATTGCAGCAGTTAAAGAACTGTCTACGCCGCCACTCATAGCTACAGCGATAACTTTTTCCATACTTTCTCCTTTTAATGATCTCTTGACCATAAAACTAATCAGGGTGAAAGCCTGACGTGTAAAAACACTAGTTCGGTGTAAAAGTCCGAGTAGTATTACTATAAAATTATAGCAACTTATATTATATCCTAGAACTGGGTACATTGAAAAGATTTGAAAATCATAACCACCCGTAGAACGGGTGGTTTGCTCTGACCCTATAAGGGTCTTTCTCTAGTGGTAGCCCTCTAAAGAGGGCTTTGAATGATCTGACAACCACTCTATTACCACTGGCTGCCCCCTACTCGGGGGCTTTTATTTTGCCTATTTTACCGGCTCACCCGTAAACGGGTCGGTATATTCTTTAAAGTTTAATGTATCTTGTGCTATATCTTCTTGTAATTGATTGCGAATATACTCTTTTATCGCTCCTTCGTATCTTCCCACTGTATCCACATAATATCCTCTACACCAGAAATGTCTATTTCCATACTTATATTTTAAATTTGCGTGTTTATCGAATATCATGAGGCTACTTTTGCTTTTTAAATATCCCATAAAACTTGATACACTTAAATGTGGTGGAATCGTTACTAACATATGAATATGATCCGGACAGCATTCTGCCTCTATAATCTCTACATTTTTTCTATTACATAAATCTCTTAAAATTTTACCTACATCAGCTTTTATCCGACCATAAATTATTTGTCTTCTATACTTTGGTGCAAAAACAATATGATATTTACATCTCCATTTACTATGTGATAAGCTTTTTACGTCATTCATTGACATTGAACCTCCTATGTTGAAATGTTGTGGTTGCCAGACCAACTTCATTTTACCACTAGGAGGTTCTTTCCTTTTCTCTAAGAATTTTTTACCGACCCCCAGTTTAACTGGGGGTTTAGTCATGCCTATTCGGCGTACAATGAAAAGAATCCCTTTCCAAAGAGAAAGAGATTCTTAAGATTATCTATGTTTCAATAATTCTTCTGCAGCGCCTAATATACCGAGCATAGAATGCTCAAATACAAGACCACCTTGCATGAAGATTGTATATGGAGGGCGCACAGGACCATCGGCACTAAGCTCAATAGATGAACCTTGTACAAAGGTGCCACCAGCCATGATGATTTTATCTTCATAGCCAGGCATATCACCAGGAATAGGATGTACGTGAGCATCTACAGGAGAGTAAGCTTGCATGCCTACACAGAAATGCTCCATTTCCTCGCCATTTTTTAAATTGATGGCTTGAATCAAATCATAACGATCTGCATCTACCTTAGGAAATACTTCATATCCTAGTAATTCACCTACCGCAGCTGTGTATACAGCACCTTTAAGAGCTTGTAAAACTACGTGAGGAGCCATAAATAAGCCTTGGAAGAATAGACGATAGCCAGGAGCATAGGATCCCATATGATCACCAAGCCCTGGAGCCGTCAATTGATATGATGCATCTTCAACTAAATCCTCACGGCCCACAATATATCCACCGGTTGGTGCTAAACCACCGCCAGCATTTTTGATGAGAGAACCTGCCATGATATCT
Organism: Veillonella tobetsuensis; assembly: GCF_002959935.1. Taxonomy (NCBI): domain Bacteria; kingdom Bacillati; phylum Bacillota; class Negativicutes; order Veillonellales; family Veillonellaceae; genus Veillonella; species Veillonella tobetsuensis. Next base: position 300,058 of record NZ_PPDF01000012.1, on the reverse strand, counting down.
GCACCAGCCTCTAATGGCTCTTGAAGTTCTGTAAATTCACCGTAGCAATTATCAACAAAGCAAATGGTATCAGAATTTTTAGCTTTTACTACATCCACGATAGCTTTAATATCTGCAATAGATAATGGTTCACGCGTACTATATCCACGGGACCTTTGAATAACTACGGCACGAGTATTATCATTTACTGCATTTTGAATCCCCTCTAAATCATAACGATTATTTTTAAGCGGTACTTCTGTATAAGTAAACCCCTTCTCAATTAGAGATCCTTTCACAGGACGAGTGTGACCTATAACAGATTGCATCGTATCATAAGGAGCTCCCACAGCATAAATGAATTCAGATCCTTTAGAGCCATTTCCCATAATAGCCATTAATGTAGTTGCTAATGCATGAGTACCAGATACGAAATGTGGTCTCACTAAAGCCTTTTCGCCTTTAAAGACATAAGCAAAGACTTCATCCAATTTTTCACGACCACTATCATTGTATCCATAGCCAGTAGTGCCATTAAAATGATAATCAGACACTTGGCACTCTTTAAATGCTTCAAGCACCTTTTTCGTATTAGCTAGTGCGATTGGTTCAAATTTTTTAAACTGTGGTTCTGCCATATCGAGGGCTTTACTGCGTATTTCTTCTAATGTCATTCTCTATCCTTTATTTCTTATAGGCTCGTATCTATCATGGTACGTGCCATATTATAAATTTCAATCTCTGTAGTATTTGAATCAATAGTAATCCAATTAATGTAAGGCATACGTTTGTACCAGGTAATCTGACGTTTTGCAAAGTGTCGCGTATTCTTTTGAATTAAACCAATGCATGCATCATAACTTATTAGACCTTCTAAGTATTGAACTACTTCTTTATATCCAATACCTTTGAAAGCCTGACAATCTGGATTTACCCCATTATTAATTAGACTTATTACTTCATCCACCAATCCTTTTTCAAACATGATTTCTACTCGGCGATTAATGCGATTATATAAATCACTTCGCTCCCTTTGTAAGCCAATAACTGGTCCTACATAAGACAATCCTTCTTTTGTTTGATTGGTCAAAGCGTTGTAGTCGCCAGCACACATCAACTCAATAGCGCGATATAGTCGGTGTTTATCGGTGAATCTTATTTCTATGCCACCTTTTTCTGCCAATTTACTAGCACGCTGACGTAACCCATCTATACCCTGTTCAATATATAGTTTATCTAACTCTGTTCTTAGCTCTATATTGGGTTTAATATCATTAAAGTTATAATTCTCTAACAATGATTGAACATATAATCCAGTACCACCTGATAAAATAGGTAAAATAGAATTATGGTTTAAATTTTCTATCAATATTTTTGCTTGTTGCTGAAATACTGACACACTGTAATCTTCATTGGGCTCTAATATATCGATAAGATGATGAGGAACAGTATCTAGTTCTTCTTCAGTTGGCTTTGCAGTACCAATATTTAACTGTTTATACACTTGATATGCATCACCTGATATAACCTGTCCATGATAATATTTAGCCAATGCTAATGTTAAATCAGTCTTGCCTACAGCTGTAGGACCTACAATTGTAATTAATTTGTTCATTGTAACTCCTCATTTCTGTATACACCATAACCTATACGACTATATTTACCACCCACCCATTTCGTTGGTGGAAAATCTTTAAAAACTGAACTAAAGGGACGTTCTTTTATAATAAAACCTAGACGACTAACACGCTTAGCTTCTTCTATGACATTTCTTTTTATAGCCCCTTCAAAAGTATGTCCCCGTAGCGGTTTAAATTGTGGACTTTCTTCAATAGGCACTTCAAACATAGGGTCAAAATATAATATATCCATACTTTTATCTGGTAAATCTGATAAATAACTTTCAAAATCACAGTGGATGGCTTCTATACGACGTAACACTTCCGTTACAACATCATTATCATGTTCATAATGATGCAAACCAAACCACGTAGATAACCAAATGGGATAGGATGCTTCTAAACCCGTTATATTAGCATTCGGAAATGCATAAGCCATAACAATACTATCACTACCAATGCCAAGCGTACAATCAACGATAGAGATATGTTTAGATGATTCGTGTGTAAGAGTTTCTATAGCTCTCACAAGATGATCTTCCTCATTGCGTTCTAAACGCAGAATTCGCAATTGAGCCATTGATAAATGGAAGCTATGTTCTTGCTCTTCATTAAAATGAATTGTTAGCTTTTTATTAGAAACCACCGCAATAGGATTATCTATTAAAAACAACTCTGAAATAGGCTTTTTATGGCGTTCAACATAGGATAATCCCAATGAATTAGCTAGTTCTAGTGATTCTTTTTTTATTGTTGGTGATGCTTTTTGTGAAGTAGTAATAATCATGTTAAGACCTTAAGAATAATTTACCTAATTCATCAGGTGTAAACTTAATGATTGTAGGACGTCCATGAGGGCACACATAAGGTTTATCAGTATGAAATAAATCTTCAATCAAGGTAGTTATCTGATACATATTAAGATTATGACCGGATTTAATTGCTCCTCTACAAGAAGCATAAGCTAACATTTCATGACGCAATTGTGCCTTCGTAGGTTGTTCATGTTCATGCAAATAAGTAAATACATGGGATAATATTTCCTGCGCTTTACTTTCAACTAAATCTATGGGAGCTCCAACCAATTTAATTTGATTAGGACCGCCCAATTCAACTTCAAAACCTAAATCTAATAATGCATCTTGCTCATTTTCAACAAGATTCATTTCATCTTCTGTAGCATTGCTAAATACAGAAACTAATAAATATTGCATAGGTATAGACTCAGAGGATTTACATAACCGATCGTACCGAACCCTTTCATGGGCAGCATGTTGATCGATTATATATAAATCATCCCCTTTTTTAGCCAATATATAACAAGAAGCAACCTGTCCCATTGGTAAAAATCCAGATTTTTGAATTTCTCTTTGTTCATCGTCTATGCGTTGTTCTTGTATTTGATGAAATTTCTCTTTATCTTCTGTCGTATAGCTAGTATAAGCTGTAGGAACTGATGTAAATGAGGATTCCTCAAATGTTTCCTGTTCATACGTCGCTTTTGGAGCTGGTGGTGTAAACCCTTTTTCTTTTAAGGCATCTACAAAATCTCGTGTATCCTGACGTAATATCTCATATCCCTTAGTGCGCCGTCCGCCAAAAACCTTATCATAATCAATAGCTGTTGCAATATGCTCAGCTGTATCACTATGATCACTTAATACTTGTGGCGTTTTATAGGAATCATAGCTATTGCCTTGATTCTCTGTTTTTAATGGTTGTACGAATGTTGATGACTCACGTTCGTAACGTTCATGAAGTGGATTATTTAGTGCATTTAATATAGCATGATATACGGCCTTGAATATGATTTTATCATCTTCAAATTTAACTTCACTTTTACGAGGATGTACATTGATATCTACCATACCTGCAGGAACTGTTATATGTAATAAAACTAAAGGATATCCTGATTTAGGTAATAATGCATGATATGCATTATCAATGGCTTTTAAAATCGTTTTATCAGATATTACACGATTATTTACGATAATAGTTTGCCAAATACGAGTACTTTTTAACAATGTTGGTTTTGACACGACACCTTCAATATAGATATGTTCACTTTCATAAGCGATAGAAAAAATATCATTCTTGGTTTTATAACCGTATAATGCAGCTACTGTATCTTGTATTGAGCCAGATCCTGGTGTAATGATGGCTACACGATCATCAATAGTTAATTTAAAAGCAATATGCGGATTACTTAATGCCAATTTACCAACAATGTCTTGGATTTTAGATGATTCAGTTCGTTCGGTTTTCAGAAATTTACGACGTGCTGGGGTATTGAAAAATAATTCTTTTACCTCAATAGTCGTTCCTGGTGCTGAACCATAAGGAATACAATCGGTAAAGGTACCACCATCGATAAGAATGCGAGTACCTAAATCTTGTTCTACAGTTCTAGTTGTCAAAACAAAATGAGATACGGACGCAATACTGGCCAAAGCTTCTCCGCGAAAACCTAAAGATGCAATATCAAACAAATCCTCTACTGATTGAATTTTAGATGTTGCATGACGTAATACGGCAAGGCGTGCATCTTCTTCAGTCATTCCCTTTCCATTATCGGTAATACGCATGTATGCGCTACCACCCTCACCAATTTCAATCTCTATTGATGTAGCACCGGCATCAATTGAGTTTTCGATAAGCTCTTTAACAACCGATGCTGGTCTTTCTACTACTTCACCAGCTGCAATTTTATTTATTGTAGTCTCATCTAACACATGAATGGTTGCCATTATTTACCGCCTCCATTACGCGCCTCTACCTGCAATTGATGAATAACATTTAATGCCTCTATAGGTGTCATCGTATTAACATCAATAGCAAGTAAAGAATCTACAACAGAATGTGTAAATAAATTACTAAACCCATCTGTATCAATAGAAGGTTTAGCATATTTAATAGTAGATTCTGCTGTCATAACACGATTATCTAAATCGTCTGTATCAGGGTTTTGCTCTTCTAATGATTCTAGAATCACTTCCGCACGTTTTAAAACTTGCGCTGGTAAACCTGCTAATTTTGCTACATGAATACCATAGCTTCTGTCTGCACCACCCCTAATGATGCGGCGCAAAAAGGCAATATCTTTCCCTTTTTCCTTAACAGCCACCGTATAATTCTTTAATCGTGGATATACGTCTTCTAAGGGAATCAATTCATGATAATGCGTAGCAAACAATGTTTTAGCATGAATATGTTTACAAATATGTTCTACCACTGCTTGTGCAATACTTAAACCATCAAAGGTACTTGTACCACGACCGATTTCATCCAGGATAATCAAACTCTTAGAGGTAGCATTTTCAAGAATATATGCTACCTCCTTCATTTCTACCATGAAAGTACTTTGACCTGTAGAAATATCATCACTAGCACCTACACGAGTAAATACACGATCTACAGGAGAAATGGTAGCCTCCCTAGCAGGAATAAAAGATCCAATTTGAGCCATAATCATAAGAATGGCCACTTGTCTCATATAGGTTGACTTACCTGCCATATTAGGGCCTGTAATAAGCATAAATTCATCATCATCATGATTGAGTAATACATCATTAGGCACGAAAACTTCGCGCTTTAAGAATTTTTCTATTACCGGATGACGCCCATCGCGTATATTGATTTGTCCATTCATTACGATATTAGGACATATATAATTTGATTCATACGCTACGGTTGCTAATGAGGCGAGTACATCTAGTTCTGCTAAAGCCCTTGCTGTTTCCTGTACACTTTTAATAACACCCTTAATTTGATTACGTAAATCTTGATATAATTGCTGTTCTAAGGCAACAATTTTTTCCTTGGCACTTAGAATTTTAATTTCAAATTCTTTTAAATCAGGTGTAATGTAACGCTCTGCATTGACTGTGGTTTGTTTCCGAATAAAATAGGCCGGTACCTTATCGATTTGTGCCTTACTAACTTCAAAGAAGTATCCGAACACTTTGTTATACTTAGTTTTAAGCTTTAAACCGGTTTCTTCTTTTGCCTTATCTTCTAATTTTTGAAGCCACACTTCACTATTAGTAGCTAAAGAACGGAGTTCATCTAACTCTTCATTATAACCATCTCGTATTACACGGCCATCTTTTAATGTTAAAGCAGGTTGCTCCGCAATCGCTCGATTTAATAAATCATAAATATCAGCATGATTATTAATCCGCTCATTAATGGATGTTAGAGATAATCCAGAAAACTCTTTAAGAAGTTGTTTAATATGTGGCAATACTTGTAGAGATTCACGGAGAGATGTAAAATCTCGCGGAGATACTGAGCCTGTCTCAATACGGCCTACAATACGTTCAAAATCATAAATGCAATCTAAATAACTTTGTATTTCACAGCGTTCTCCATTTCGTGTGATTAGTTCTGCAACGGCTGCTTGACGACGTTGAATATGTGGAATATCCGTAAGCGGACTTTCTAGCCATTGTTTTAATAATCGAGCGCCCATTGGTGTTAAGGTACGATCTAATATATCTAATAAGGTTCCTTTTACACCACCATCCCGCAAATTATGGGTGATTTCTAAATGGCGCAATGAAGATGTATCTAAAATCAATCGATTACCTACATCCATTTGATGAACGTAATTGATATGGGAGATTTCAGTTTTAATAATATCCTGTAAATATAAGAGCATAAAGCCTAATGCGGCCAGTACATCCTCCTCCATAAGGCCCATATCTTGAAAGTGATTATTTGCTAATCGAGATGCATCTGAAGCACATTCAAAGGAAGTAAATGGAGACAATACTACATTATTAAATTGATTATGAATGAAATCAACGATAGATTGTGGCAAAATAGTTCCTTCAGGAACAATGATTTCAGCAGGTCTATACATGCTAAGAGAATCATATATTTGACTTATATTGTCTTGAGGTACACGATCCCAAATGACCTCACCCGTAGATACATCAGAGAATACAAGAATCCACGCTTCCTTAACCATATAGAATAATGCTAAAAAGTTATTACTTCGTGCATCATTACCATTTTCTGTCATTACTGTCCCTGGTGTAATCACTTGGATTACATCACGTTTTACGATGCCCTTTACAGCCTTTGGATCCTCAAGTTGCTCACATATAGCGACCTTGTACCCTTTTTTTACTAATGTTTCAATATAGCTTTCAGCAGCATGAAAAGGAACGCCACACATAGGTGTTCGTTCCTCGTTGCCTGTAGGTCTACCTGTTAAGGTAATATTCAATTCTCGAGATGCAATTAGTGCATCCTCGTTAAATAATTCATAAAAATCACCAAGGCGGAAAAATAAGAGTTCATCACTATGTCGCGATTTAATTTCTAAATATTGCTCCATCATTGGTGTTAATTTTGTTGCCATTCTTACCCCTTTTGAATGGTGCCGTAGCAGACCCATGTTTGTGCTTTATCAATATAGGCTGGTACAGTATCACCAATAGTTAACTCATCATCTTTTGGGAATAATACCATTTTATTCCCAGACGTACGGCCAAACCACATGGTTTCATCTTTAGCACTTGGACCTTCTACAATAATATCAAATATATGACCTTCCATAGCTTTGTTAAGTTCTAAGGAAATTTCATTTTGAATATCCATCAATTGTTGCAAACGAACACGTTTTACCTCCTCAGGAACTTGTTCCTCCATAGTAGCAGCAGGCGTACCAGAACGTTTGGAATAAATAAATGTATAAGCCATATCGTAGCGAACATCTTTTAATAATTGAAGCGTCTGTTCAAAATCTTCCTCAGTCTCCCCAGGAAAACCTACGATAATATCGGTTGTCACAACTACATTTTTAATTTTTTCTCTACAATAAGATAATAATTCTTTATAATGTTCCACCGTATAATGGCGATTCATCTTCTTTAAAATTCTATCAGAACCAGATTGGATTGGTAAATGTAAATGCGTAACAATATTACTAGAGCGCCCCAATGCATCAATCATTGATTTAGTCATATCTTGTGGATGACTTGTCATATACCGAATGCGTTCAATACCTGGAATATGATCAAGGGCATCTACTAAGGTGCCAAAATCGGTACCATCTTTAAAATCTAAGCCATAGGAATTAACATTTTGTCCTAACAACGTAATTTCCTTAAATCCTTTTGCCCCAAGCTCAGTTACTTCTTTTACAATTGCTTCTACGGGACGGCTAATTTCGCGACCGCGCACATGAGGAACGATGCAATAAGTACAAAATTTATTACAACCATTCATTATAGGAACCCAAGCAAAAAATGTACCATTAGGTTTTGCCTGCAATTCAGGAAGAACTGTATGATCCATATCTACATTAATTTGATGCTTATGAGTGCGTTGAACCTCAGCAATCATTTCATTAATGTGTTGGATATTATGAGTGCCAAGAACAATATCGATATGAGGTGCTCGTTTAAACATTTCAGCTTGATTTTTTTGTGCCATACAACCTGTAATAGCAATGATCAAATTTTTATTTTTTTGTTTTAAACGTTTTAATTCACCGATACGACCAAATACTTTCGTTTCTGCAGTTTCACGTACTGCACAGGTATTCAATAATATTAAATCTGCCGATTCTACATCATCGGTCGGTATATAACCTACTGTTTCAAGTTGATGTGAAAGACGCTCAGAATCGGCGGTATTCATTTGACAACCATAGGTATATATATAATATGACTTCATTATATCTCCTAAATATTTTTTATAATCTTACGTTTTGTTTCAACTATGTTTTTAACTTTAATAGACATGCGCTCAACAGACATGCCAGTAATATATTCTAATTCATTGCGAACAGATTTTTGTACCTGCTGCATAAGAGGTTTAACAGGGTGTCCATGTTCAATCACAACAGACATATCTAACATTAAACCATTTTGTCCTTTAGGGCTCTTTTTAAAAGCAATATCTGATGATGCATCAACACCAGCAACCTTTTTTAAACCATTGCGGATTAGTTTAATGATGACATCATCATCAAAAGTTAAGCGTCCATAATAACTAAAGGCTGGTCTTACTACAGAACGTTCAAAGCCTTCAGAACCAATTTGACCAATTTTATCTGGGTCTTGTTTACGTAAGGTACGACGGCGCCAAATTGTTTTAATTGGATCAATTAAATACCCTTTAAAATGGGGCTTTAGCTCCATAGTAGGAACCGGTATGATATGTTTACCTTCCTTTAGGCGAGCATGTTGCGCTCTTTCAATTTCCTTTTGGGTTGCCACATCTTCAATGCGAATATAACGATCTGGTTCTTGAATCCCTAAGGCCTTTGTTATTTTCTTTACCATATTATCGGATGTTCCGATAATCATTAATCGATTTGGATTAATAGCGTCTAACTGACCTCGAACCTCTTTAACTTGAATCGGATCTTGAAATATAGCACGACGAACTGCTTTTAAACGACTAGATTCTTTTTTAGCGGAAAAACCAGCCACAATTTTATTATCATGAATTAAAATGCCATCGTCGATAATACATTCCACACTATTTTCATGAGCTAGCACAAGAGCACGATGGCTTTTACCTGTACCACTACCACCTACAAAAGCAATGACTTCCATAGTACACCTCACATCTAAACTTACGCAGATATACAACGTATGCGTTCAATAAACCGGTTTACTAGATGACTATCAACCACATATTCACCTATATGATAAGGATATCGATTAGGTATTCCATGATAATCAGATCCACCTGTAATAAATAAGTTCCGCTCCTTTGCCATAGCCAAATATTTTTGTTCATCCGCTTGATCGTGTTTGGAGTGATATACTTCAATACCATCAAAGCTATAATCTAGTAGTTCTGTAACATAATCATCATTGCGAACTAGTTTAGGATGGGCCAATACAGCTAGTCCATTTGCATTGTGAATAATATCTAGTATTTCAGGAACTTCTAATTTGACCTTAGGAATATAACAAGGACTTTTTGAATTTAATATGCCATCAAACACCTCTTGTACATCTTTGGCATAGCCATGGTCTATTAGTAATCTAGCAACATGTGGTCTACCATAAGATTTGGTATTTGGATATAAATCTTCTAATTCTGTAAAAGAAATATTATAACCATGATTAATACATCGAGAGATAATATCTTTTATTCTTGATTCACGCTTTTCCTTAAAGAATTCAATGAATTTATGCAGGCCCTCATCATGGTGATTAAAACCATAGCCTAAAATATGTATATCTTTTCCTTTATAATGAGCACTAAATTCACAGCCTGTAATAATTTGAATAGGACTCTCAATGGCTAACATTGTATCTATTCCAGCAATCTCATCGTGATCAGTTAATGCAATCATTTTCAAATCAGCTTCCACAGCATGTTGCAATAGCTGCTCTGGTGTTTCTACACCATCAGAAAATGTAGAATGCATATGAAAATCTACACGCATAATTACCTCCAAATTATTACAATACCCTATCATTTAATTATGACTTATTCTACTAGTTTATTCAAGTTTTTAAAACTAATCTCTGAAAGTTTTACAACTATAATTAGAATATTTCTAATTCTCTATAACATAAAAATTGCGATTCTAATGAGCATTCACTAGAATCGCAATTTAAATTATAATTGACTCAATAATTCTTGTACTTTACTGGATACTTCACCAATTGGACAATTAATAGCTTCACCTGTTTTACGGATACGGATTTCTACTTCATTACTATCCAACGTATTTTTACTTACTGTAATTCGTAATGGATAGCCAATAAGATCAGCATCTTTAAATTTAACACCAGCTCGATCTTTACGATCATCTAATAAAACATCTACTTTATTGTTTAACAATGTATCGTAAATAGATGTACTTGTGGACATTAGAGCTTCATCTTTTGCGTTAATAGGAACAATAACTACTTCAAAAGGAGCTATAGCACGAGGCCAAATTATACCATTCTCATCATGGTATTGCTCAATAGTAGCAGCTAATGTACGGCTAACGCCGATACCATAACAGCCCATAACCATTGCATTAGGACGACCATTTTGGTCAAGGTATGTAGCTTGTAAACTTTCAGAATATTTAGTACCCAACTTAAATACTTGGCCTACTTCGATACCTTTACTGTATTCTAAAGGACTATGACATTCAGGGCATACATCGTCTTTTGTAATTAAACGAATAGGTGCTACAATAATATCTTCTGTATTAAAATCGCGTTTAGGATTGATATTAATATAATGAGCATCAGCTTTATTAGCACCACCACAAACATTATATGTTTCCATAACAGATTCGTCTACAACAATAGCAAAATCGTCTGTTTGTTTAAGGCCTACCGGACTGATGAAACCAGCAGTCAATCCAACCTTTTCCAATTGTTCAGGTGTTGCCATTTCAGGCTCTACGGAACCATTAACCGCATGTTGAACAGCCACTTCATTCACATCATGATCACCGCGAACCATAGCTAGAATTACTTTATCTTCAATGGCATATACTACGGCTTTAATAGTTTTTTCTAAAGGTAAATTGAGCATTTCAGCAACAGCTTCAATAGTAGATGCATGAGGCGTATCCACAACTTCTAATTCTTTTAAAGCCTCTTCTACTTGTTTCATGATGCCCGGTTTACCAATTTCAATATTTGCAGCATAGTCACAAGATGAACAGTGAATAATATCTGCTTCGCCAGCTTCAGCAATAGCCATAAATTCATGAGTATTGCTACCACCAATAGCACCGCTATCAGCTTCTACAGGTCTAAAAGTAAGACCGCAACGAGTAAAAATACGACTATATGCATCATACATAGTTTTGTAAGATACATCTGCAGCTGCATCATCAATATCAAAGGAGTAACCATCCTTCATAATAAATTCGCGGCTACGCATTAAACCATATCGTGGACGACGTTCATCGCGGAATTTGCTTTGGATTTGATAAAGATTAACTGGTAATTGACGATATGAATTAATTTCATTTTTTACCAATGTTGTAATCATTTCTTCATGAGTAGGTCCTAAGCAGTACTCCACATCATGGCGGTCATTAATGCGCATCATTTCAGCACCATACGCATTCCAGCGACCGGATTCTTTCCAAATGTCAGCAGGTTGCAAAATAGGCATCATGACTTCTTGTGCTCCAGAACGGTCCATCTCTTCACGAATGATGGCTTCAATTTTTTTGATACTTCGCCAGCCCAACGGTAAAAAACTATATAAACCATTGGCAACCTTGCGCATAAAACCTGCACGCAACATAAGTTGTTGACTTACCACATCTGCATCAGATGGAACCTCCCGCAATGTTGGGGCATATAATTTACTGGCTAACATACAATTACTCCTTATCAAGTGTTTCTAAATATTGATCTATTTCTCTAAATAAAGTATCTACTAATTCAGATTCAGGAACAGTTTTAAATACTTCCCCTTTTCTGAAAATAATGCCTTGACCATTACCACCGGCAATACCAAAATCAGCTTCTCTAGCTTCACCTGGACCATTTACAACACAGCCCATAACGGCCACCTTAATAGGTGCAGAAATAGATGCTAAACGTTCCTCTACAATACCTGCCATATCAAACAAGTTAACTTGGCAGCGACCACATGTGGGACAAGAAATCATGGTGGCCCCAAAGTTTCTAAGGCCTAAATTACTTAAAATACTTTTTCCCACTTCGATTTCATGAATGGGATCACCTGTTAAGGATACACGCAATGTGTCTCCAATACCATCCAATAGTAATGCACCTATACCCATAGCAGATTTAATAGTACCTTGTTTAATAGTACCTGCTTCTGTTACACCTAAATGTAATGGATATGGTATTTTATCTGAAAGCTTTCTATATGCATCTACCATGAGAGGAACTTCAGTAGCTTTAATAGAAATCTTCATGTGTTTATAGTCTAATTTTTCTAAAATGCGCACATGCTCTAAAGCAGTTTCAACCATCCCATCAGCTGTAGGATGACCACCATAAGCCTTTAATATATGTTGAGGTAAAGAACCGGCATTAACACCAATTCGAATAGGTATTTGTTTAGGTTTAGCTTTTTCAATAACCGCTAAGACCTTATCCTCACCACCGATATTTCCTGGATTAATACGAAGACCATCTACATTATTCTCGATAGCTTCTAAGGCCAATTTATAATCAAAATGAATATCTGCTATTAAAGGGATTGTAATGCCTGCACGTACCGCTTTTAATGCTTTGGCAGATGCCATTGTCGGTACTGCTACACGCACTAATTCACAACCTGCTTCAGCCAGTCGATTAATTTCAGCTATCGCCTTTTCTGTATGTACAGGATCAGTAGTAATCATAGATTGAATACTAACTGGTGCATAGTCGCCAATTTTTACATTGCCTACATAGATGCCATTTGTTGGTTTTCTAGTAATCATATATAACTCCTAACTATGACTCTTATAGTAATTGTATAATATCTTTTGCCGTAGCATATACAAAGATAGTGACTAAAAGAGCGATACCAACCATTTGAATATACATCAACGCTTTAGCAGGTAATTTACGTCTTGTAATAGCCTCAATCAAAATGATGATAAGATGACCGCCATCTAATACTGGTAGTGGCAATAAATTAATTACGCCAAGGTTGATGCTAAGTAATGCAGCAAAGCTCAATAATGGGGCAAACCCTTGTTGTGCTATAGAACCAGCCATATGTGAAATGCCTACTGGCCCAGATACTTCTGCCTGTTCTTTGCCGACAACCATCTCTCTAAGACCATCTACCATGGCTCCAATAATATATCCTGTTTTTTGAACAGCTAATACAAAGGACTCCCCAATACTATGAGGTATTGTTTCATAGGATTGATAAATACCAAGTTTAGGTGTATCCTTTTCTAATTTAGGAATCACTGTAGATTCTATTGTTTCTCCTTTACGCTCTACTACTACAGTAACCCCATGATTAGCGGTACCTTTTAAACGTTCAGAAATCTCTGACCATTTTGAAATAGGTTGATTATCAATGGAAAGAATTATATCTCCACCTTGTAATTTACCTAAATCAGCAGCACCACCTGTTACTACACTACCAATAATTGGTTTATCCGTAGAGACCATCGTTCCTACTGTTGCATTTAAGCCAAAGTAAATCACGATAGCTAGTAAGAAATTAAATATTGCACCAGCAGAAATAACAATTAACTTTTTATAGGCTGGTTTATTGTAAAAAGAACCTTCATCCAAAGGCTCATCAGGTGTCATACCTGCAATTTTATTAAAACCACCTAAAGGAATACAACGAATGGAATAGAGTGTTTCGCCATATTGTTTTTTGACTAAAATAGGACCAAAACCAATGGCAAACTCATCAACGCGCATTCCAGATAATTTTGCAGTTATAAAATGACCTAATTCATGAATAAACACAATTAGACCAAATACAAATATTGTGGCTAAAGCCGTAATCATACTATCTCCTATTTATAAACTCTGTTGCTTTTATGCGAGCCCATTGATCGACAGCCAATAAGTTATCAAGGGTGAACGTATCATCAGGTTCCATAGATTCTAATACAGCAGTAACAATTTTATAGATGTCGCTAAACACAATTTTCCCATCTAGGAAGGCGTAAACAGCAGTCTCATTAGCCGCATTAAAAACAGCTGGTTTAAAACCACCTATTTTACCTACTTCATAAGCTAAACGTAGTGCAGGAAAATCGTCAACTCTAGGAGGCATAAACTCGAGAGTGAGTAATTCTTTAAAGTCTAAATGCTTCATATCAAGAGACATACGATCAGGGTAGGTTAAAGCATATTGAATAGGTTCTCTCATATCAGGATTTCCCATTTGTGCAAGAATAGCACCATCCTTCAAACGAATCATGGAATGGATAATACTTTGAGGGTGAACCACAACATCGATATGATCAAAATCAAAACCAAATAACCAGTGTGCTTCAATTACTTCTAATCCTTTATTGAATAAAGAAGCAGAATCAATAGTGATTTTGCTCCCCATGTTCCAAGTTGGATGCTTTAAACAATCCGCTGCAGTTGCAGACGCAATACGTTCACTAGGCCAAGTACGAAGTGGTCCACCAGAAGCAGTTAAGATTAATGAATCTACATTAGCTTTAGTTTGACCTTCTAAGCATTGAAAAATAGCACTATGTTCACTGTCTATAGGTAAAATAGCAACGTCATATTCCTTGGCAATAGAAGTAATTAAGGGTCCCCCAGCAACTAAGGTCTCTTTATTTGCAAGACCAATGGTTTTACGAGCTTTAATGGCCTCCACAGTTGGCTCGATTCCTACAGCACCTACAATAGCAGTAATAACCATAGTTGCCTCTTGTATTGTTGCTGCCGCTATCAAAGCCTCTTTGCCACCAATTAGTTTAGTAGATCCAGTGTAACGATCTTTAAGAAGAGTATACGCTTGCTCATCAACAACGCCAGCTATAAGAGGTTGAAATTCATTGATTTGCTTTTCTAAAAGATCAATATTTTTATTTGCTACTAAGGCAACTGCCTTAAATTGATCTGGATGTTGTTTGATAACATCTAGCGTCTGAGTACCTATTGAGCCAGTGCTTCCCAATATACTTACATATTTCATAAAAACCTTCTTTTCTGCTTAAGTTATTATGCAAAAAATAAAATAAGTAATAATGTAACAGGGGCCGTAAACAGTAGACTATCGAAACGATCTAATACGCCACCATGACCAGGCAATAATGTACCCGAATCTTTCACATTACATAATCGTTTTAATTTGGACTCAAATAAATCCCCTAATGGTGCTAATACACCGCAAATAATACCTACATAGGCACCAAAATAAACAGGTATATTGCTTATACTAGCATAAATAATACCCGTTATAATACAGCCGATAAAACCACCAATAAAGCCTTCTAATGTTTTATTAGGACTAATAGAAGGTACAATTTTGCGCTTACCAAATGCACGACCCGCAAAATAAGCAAAGGTATCACTGGCCCATGTACAGAATAATAGTAGCCATAGCATAACTACGCCCCAGCTTTCACCAGCTATAGGCATAGTTAAGGAATAATATAGCCAATCATGACGAATTAATAGTAATGAACCTAATCCCATTACTATATATATCAATCCAAATAAGCTATAGGATACACTACTCATAGAATATGTATTTTCGCCAAATGTACACATTAGGTAATTAGCGATGAATGCAAACATAAGCGCAGTCAAACCAAGTGTGTAGGTTCCGAACCATAAGGATATCATTATAGCGATAATCGATATATATCCCCATAAAACCGGTACCCGCACACGTCTAGCCTTACTGAGCAGAACAAATTCACGCCACCCAATAAGGGCCAATAAGGTTATGAGAGCATCATAGGTAAAACCACCTATAGTTATAGCACCTAATGCAATAATAAAACCAATAACCGCAGTGATAACACGTGTTTTAAGCATCGATTATTCCTCTTGCAAGCCACCAAAACGACGTTCGCGCTTTTGATATGCTGCTACAGCTTCTAATAAAGTTTCTTTTGTAAAATCTGGCCAATGCAAATCTGTAAACCAAAATTCGGCATACGCTAGCTGCCATAATAGAAAATTACTGATGCGATAGTCTTTACTTGGTCGTATCAATAAATCCACATCACTAAATTCTTGTGTATACAAATGATCACTAATATATTGTTCTGTAATATCTTGAACTGCAAGTTGGCCATCTAACACAGACTGTGTTAATTCTTGTACAGTTCTAACTATTTCATCACGCCCACCATAATTAATAGCTAATTGTAATGTTAGGCCTGTATTATTCTTGGTTAATAATTCTGAGTCAGAAATAATTGTCTGTAATTCGTCTGAAAGTCCTTGAATATGTCCAATAAAACGTATGCGAACATTATGTTCATGCATATATTGTACATTTTTTTGTAAATATTCTTTGATTAAAGCCATCAAAAGAGAAACCTCTTGTTCAGGCCGTTTCCAATTCTCCGTAGAAAATCCATATACAGTTAAAGCGCTAATACCGATTTCATCAGCAGCAATAACTATTTCTTTTAATACATCAGCACCTGCCCGATGTCCCATTGACCGAGGCATGCCACGACGCTTTGCCCAACGTCCATTACCATCCATAATGATGGCCACATGACGAGGCACATTATTTTCATCTATGTCGATTGTAGACGAGGTATTGCGTTTAAATAGTTTCCTCAGCATACATTACCCCCAGAGTATGTCCAAAATCACTGGCTATCATAGGTCTATATACAACGATATGAAGCACATCCCCACATTCAGTAATTCTTGCGACATAATAGCCTTCAGAGGCTATATCAAAAAAGCGATTAAGATTATCGCCAATTATTACCTTAAAAGGAATATGGGCAGCCTGCAATTGAGACTTTGCAAGCTGCCAAGGCATTCCTATAAGACTACTAGAATGAGTCATTATACTTCTAATACGTCCTTTTCTTTAACGGCTTTCAAATCATCGATTTGTTTAATCTTTTTGTCCGTCAACTTTTGAATTTGATCTAAACCATCTTTAACATCATCTTCAGTAATGGTTTTAGCTTTTTCTTCTTTTTTCAATACATCATTAGCATCGCGACGAATATTGCGAACCGCAACCTTTGCATCTTCAGCTTTTTTATGTACGATTTTTACAATCTCTTTACGACGTTCTTCTGTTAATTGAGGAATTGTCAAACGAATTGCAGTACCATCATTACCAGGATTTAAACCTAAATCAGATTGTAGAATAGCTTTTTCAATAGCACCAATCATAGATTTATCCCATGGTGCAACCAAAATCATACGAGGTTCTGGAACAGAAATATTGGCTACTTGATTGATTGGTGTAGGAGAACCGTAGTAATCAACCATAATTTTATCAAGTAATGCAACACTAGCACGACCAGTACGAATAGAAGCAAATTCATGTTTTAAAGACTCAATGGATTTATCCATGCGTTGCTCTTGTTCTAGCATTAAATCTTTTAATTCCATAGTGATTATTCTCCTCGAACGATAGTCCCTATTTCTTCACCTTTTGCAGCTTTTGTAATATTACCAGGAATATCCATGCTGAACACGATGATAGGGATATTATTATCTTTACACAATGTAGTGGATGTAGAATCCATTACTTTTAACTCTTTTGTAATAATATCATTATATGTTAATTCATCAAATTTGATGGCATTAGGATTTGTTTTTGGATCAGAATCATATACACCATCAGCAAATTTTTTCGCCATCAAAATTGCATCAGCTTCAATTTCAGCAGCGCGCAATGCAGCAGTTGTATCAGTAGAGAAATACGGTTTTCCAAGACCTGCACCAAAGATTACAATACGTTTTTTCTCTAAATGACGAATAGCACGACGACGAATATAAGGTTCTGCAACCTCTTGCATTTCGATAGCTGTTTGAACGCGTGTATCTACGCCAGCTTGTTCTAAAGCATCTTGCAATGCTAAGGAGTTCATTACTGTTGCTAGCATACCCATATAGTCAGCTGTAGCACGATCCATACCTTGATTGCTGCCAGCCAACCCTCTCCATAGGTTACCGCCACCAACAACAATAGCGATTTCTAAATCAGTGGATTTAGCTAAAGCTGCAATTTCTTGAGCAAACTTTTCTACAACATCAGGATTAATACCAAATCCTTGATCACCTGCTAAAGCTTCACCACTCAACTTCAAAACAATACGCTTAAAGTGTCTCTTTGCCATTTGTATACTCCTCTATTGCAAAATAAGAGAACACGGTACGGTGTTCTCTTATTATTTCTTAATTATTTACCAACAGATGCCATTACTTCTGCTACGAAGTCATCTTGGCGTTTTTCAATGCCTTCGCCCAAAGCGTAGCGAACAAAACGACGTACGTTGATGTTTTCACCGATTTTTGCAATATTTTCATTAATGATATCGGTAACTGTTTTGTCACCATCTTTAATGAACGCTTGTTCTAATAGGCAATTTTCTTTATAGAATTTTTCAATACGACCAGCAACCATTTTTTCCAAAACAGCTTCAGGTTTTGGTTTACGGCCTGCTTTAACATCTTCTTCAGCTTCTACTTTAGCTTGTTCCAACAATACTTGTTTTTCATGTTCGATAACTTCAGCAGGAACCTCTTCACGATTCAAGTATGTAGGGTTAACAGCAGCGATTTGCATTGCGATATCGCGCGCTAAGCTTTGGAAATCATCAGTTTTAGCAACAAAGTCAGTTTCGCAGTTAACTTCTACTAAAACACCGATACGACCACCAGCATGGATGTAGGATTGTACTACACCTTCAGCTGCGATACGACCAGCTTTTTTAGCTGCAGCAGCCAAACCTTTTTCACGAAGAAGGTCAACCGCTTTATCGATATTACCGTCAGTTTCTACCAATGCTTTTTTAGCATCCATCATACCTGCGCCAGTCATGTCGCGCAATTCTTTTACCAAAGCAGCAGTAATTGCCATTATTTTGTTCCTCCTAGTACTAATTAAGGTAAGGATATAGTCCTTACCCTAATTATATATGTTATAGATTTATCTTTCAAATGCTAATCAATTATGATTAAGTGCTAACAGAATTATTCTGCAGCTTCAGCATTGACTTCTTCGAAGGATTCGCCTTGACGACCTTCAAGAACAGCGTCAGCCATTTTACCAGCCAATAATTTTACTGCACGGATAGCGTCATCATTTGCTGGGATTGGGAATTCAACTTCGTCTGGATCACAGTTAGTGTCAACTGTTGCAACTACTGGAATACCCAATTTTTTAGCTTCTGCAATAGCGATTTTTTCTTTTTTAGGATCAACTACGAAAAGAGCACCTGGCATTTTAGGCATATCTTTGATACCGCCAAGGTATTTTTCAAGTTTCTCCATTTCATGACGAAGGCCGATAACTTCTTTTTTAGGCAATACTTCAAAAGTACCATCTTCTGCCATAGCTTCCAATTGTTTTAAACGTTTAATACGAGTTTCAATTGTTTTGAAGTTAGTCAACATACCACCCAACCAACGTTCGTTAACGAAGAACATGTTAGCGCGGATAGCTTCTTCTTTAATAGCTTCTTGAGCTTGTTTTTTAGTACCTACGAAAAGGATAACTTCGCCTTGGGAAGCAACTTCACGTAAGAAATTGTAAGCTTCTTCTACTTTTTTAACTGTTTTAGACAAGTCAATGATATAAATACCATTGCGTTCAGTGAAGATGAATTTCGCCATTTTAGGGTTCCATCTTCTAGTCTGATGACCAAAGTGTACACCAGCCTCTAATAATTGTTTCATTGATACTACTGCCATTGTGGCACCTCCTGTTAATTAACCTCCGCCGCTTCATCCTCCGGGTCACCCAAAATTAGGCACAGTACCGAAGTCCACTGACGTGCATATTTTTCATACCCAATAATTTTATCAGAAAAATATTGTAAAAGCAAGAGAAGAGTCAGTAATTATTTAATAATTACTGACTCTTCATCAAATATATCATTTTTAACAGTCCATAATACATGTACGAGTTTTAGTTGTTTCGTATTGATTCTATCATTTTAGCTCTGTCTTGAGCACCAAATACAGCTGATCCCGCAACTAGCAGAGTAGCACCGGCGTCTTTTATTGGGATGCATGTAATATCATTGATACCACCATCAACCTCAATAACAGCATCCTGATTCCCCATTGTTTCCAATAAAATTTTAGCTTGTTTAACTTTTTCAACGGCCCGTGGAATAAAAGATTGTCCCCCAAAACCAGGATTGACAGACATAATTAAAATCATATCGAGATCTGCAGCTACATCTTCTAATGTGGCGACTGGTGTTCCTGGATTAAGTGCAACGCCAGCCTTCATGCCATTTCCTTTTATTTGTTGAATTAAACGATGTATATGTGGAACTGTTTCTTGATGAAATGTAAAATATTCAATGCCAATTTTCGCATACTCTTCAACATAATCAGCAGGATTAGTAACCATCAAATGCACATCAAATGGTAATGTGGTATGAGGGCGAATGGCTTTCACAATAGGTGCACCAAATGTTAAATTTGGTACGAAATGTCCGTCCATAATATCAATGTGAAGATAATCCGCACCAGCTTGTTCAATACTTTTAAGCTCGTCACGGAGCATAGAGAAGTCAGCCGATAACATAGATGGAGCTATTTTAATCATATTAAAACCTCTTTCTTTGGTTCTGAATATCCTTTCGAATGATTGTATATGCATCATAACGGCTTTCAAAAATCTTATGATTAGCCAAAGCTTCCTTGATACCACAAATTGGTTCATGTTCATGATAGCATGGATGAAATTTACAAGACTCTACATAATCAGAAAACTCTGGAAATAGCGTCGGCAATCGTTCCAAAGTAACATCAGTAAACTCAATGGCGCTAAAACCAGGCGTATCCATAATAAAGGAGTCAGTATTTAAGCTAAACAATGATGCATGTCTTGTTGTATGTTTTCCGCGTTTAATTTTATCGCTTATATCACCCGTTTGAAAGGCAAATTTTTCATCAACAGCATTTAATAGACTGCTTTTACCAACACCTGAAGGTCCTGCAAAGGCAGTCACCTTATGTAGCAATTTATTACGTAATTCATTAATGCCAATCTTCGCTGTAGCAGAGGTTGTAATAACTTGATAACCAATGGCTTTGTATTTATCGATAAGTTGATCTGTAGATGTATCACCTACATCATACTTATTAACACATAGCACTACCGGAATATCGGCATGTTCTATCATGACAAGCATCTTATCCAATAATAATTCATTAATATCTGGATTATGTGCAGCTACGACGAGGATGACTTGATCAATATTGGCCACTGCAGGGCGAACCATAGAATTTTGACGTGGCAAAATACATTCTACAAAGCCATCTTCTGAAAATTCTACGCGATCACCTACGAGTAAACTATATCTTGATTTTTTTAAACGTCCTCTTACTTTGCATTCATGAATGGTCCCTAATTCATCTTGAATGTAATAGTAACCATTCATGTTTTTAATAACAATACCTTTATTCATAAGGCCTCTACAATGTTGTATCCTGAACTAACGCACCGTTTAGATACACCTCTATACGCACGTTACCAACACCAGATACATTTTTAACGATGCGGTCACCCGGTTTATTTGTATCATCATAGATAACCGTAGAACCTTCATCATCTTTAACAACTATCTTTAATTCTTGATTCTTTGAACCAGATGGAACGGTTACATCGACAGTCCCTTTAGTTCGGTTGGAGGAACTTTGTTTAGAATCCTCTTTTTTCTTAGAGTCTTTTAATTCAGTAGCTAAGTTTAGGCTACTACCTTCATTAACCTCTTCACCAGCTTTTACACTTTGTTCGGTAACAATTGCTTTTTCATCTACAGAACCAGAAATTTGATTAACCCCAATATTATTAGACCCTAGAACTTGACGAGCATCTTTCAAGGTCATACCAACTACATCAGGCATTTTAACTTTTTTAGTTTGAGGTTTATTGACAACTAGATCAACAGTTGTACCTTTAGATACTTTAGAATCGCCAGAAGGACTTTGCGCAACAATAGTATTATCCGGTTTACCTTCAATAGAACCTTGTGTTATCTTACCGACAACTAATCCTAAATCTTTAAGTCGTTGTCTAGCTTGTTCTACAGTCATACCGGATAAATCTGGAACGGTAATATCCCCCACACCCTTAGATACAACAAGATGGATAGTTCGTTGTTCCTTAACCTTTTCACCAGAACCAGGGCTTTGAGAGATAACTTGTCCCGCTGGTACATCGGTATTAGTAACTTCACTAGTAGAAACACGCAAATGTTTATCTTCTAATATATTTTTCGCTACTGATACTTGTTTGCCCACAACATTTGGCACATCAACAGTAGTATTACTCCAAAAATTACCATAACTCAAGAATGCGCCTAAAAATGCAATCAAGAAAATAACAGCCGCACTTAAAACAATATATTTTTGTGGTATAGATGCAATCTTACTAAGCATAGATTTCTTTTGTACCTCTTTTGGCGTAGTGTCATCAATATCACTAAAATCATCTAGTGTATCTGGATCTACTGCTGGAATCATTTGTGTTGCAAAATCATATGGCTCATGACGTTGAGTTTTTCCCATTGTAAAGCCTTGAGATAAACGCAAGTCACCCATCATTTCTGAAATAGATTCAAAACGATCTGCTGGATTTTTAGCTAATGCTTTCAGTACAACAGATTCTAATAATGGAGGAATCGAAGGATTGTATCGCGTAGGTGGTATTACCTTTTCTCGTACATGTTTTAATGCAACAGCAATTGGCGTATCACCTTCAAAAGGAACCTTACCAGTTAACATTTCATATAGAACAACACCTAGTGAATAGATATCCGTATTGCCGTCTACAGATTTGCCACTAGCTTGTTCTGGTGAAAGATAGTGAGCCGATCCCATAATAGAGTTGGTGTACATTACGGTATTAGTGGAATTCATGGCACGAGCAATACCAAAATCAGTTACCTTTACACGACCAGTATTAGTGATAATGACATTGTGAGGTTTTATATCACAATGCACAATCCCCATCGCATGTGCGTGCTCTAAACCTTCTCCAATAGAAATGGTTATTTTAACAGCCTCATCAATAGATAATCTATGGTGACGGGTAATATATTCTTTTAATGTTTCACCATCCACATATTCCATGATGATGTAATGCATATCTTGGTCATAGCCAACATCATACATATTTACAATATTAGGATGGTTTAATTTACCCGCAGCTTGTGCTTCACGTTTAAAACGACTTACAAACTCATCATCACTAGCAAAATTTGCATGTAAAATTTTAATAGCTACTGGACGCCCTAATAAGGTATCTTCGCCCTTATATACGTCAGCCATACCACCGACGCCAATTTTAGACAGGATACGATAGCGATTATCCAACAATGTATCTTTAATCTTCATAATATTTATAACTCTCCATATCTAAGTTAGATAGTACCTACGATAATAGTAACATTATCTCCGGCACCTGCATTATATACATCATCAATCAATGCATCCAATACTTCTGTATTATCTTCAATATCATGTAATACCTGACGTATTCTCTCATCACTAATATACCCAGATAAACCATCAGTACATAATAAAATGCGGTCTCCAGATTTTACAGATAATGTACCACTATCGACTTGTAAATCTTCTTCAACACCAACTGCTCTAGTAAGTAAATTACGTTGAGGATGCTTAAACATCTCTTCTTTTGTAATTTCTCCGGCTTCTAATAGTTGTTGCACCATAGAATGATCAGTAGTAATTTGAGTTAGTTCATCATTTCTAAAAATATAGAGTCTACTGTCGCCAACACTAGCCCATAATAGTTTATCATCTACCTTAGCCACTACAACAGCAGTAGTGCCCATTCCACTGAGACGTTCCTCACGAGCTACGCGATTGACTATGCGAGTATTCGCATGCAATATAGCATCCACCAAGGATAATTCATCAATGGTTGATATAGATTGTAAATATTCTTTTATTTCATCAACAGCATAGGTGCTGGCAATTTCTCCGCCTCTATATCCACCCATACCATCGGTAACAGCACAAATATTATCGCTAATAAAAAAGCGATCTTCATTCTGCTTTCTAACTAATCCTATTTTACTTAAACCTACGATATTATTCATGAATCTCCTCTTTCCGTCCATGAGCTGCCTTTAACTGCCCACATGCGGCTTGAATAGCATCCCCCATTTCTTTACGAATTGTAACAGAAACACCATAGGAGGCGATGATATCCTTAAATATGTTCATATGTTTACTAGAAGGTTTATATAAATTAATATGCTCATTACCATTTACAGGAATTAGGTTTACATGACAATTAGGGAATTCTTTACCAATTTTTCCTAATTCATGAGCTTCCTCTAATGACACATTAATTGAATCTATTAAAATATATTCAAAAGTAATACGTCGTTGTGTTTTCTCATAATAATATTTTACAGCCTCTAATACCTCATCTAACTTATAACGAGATCCAACAGGCATAATCTTACGACGTGTTTCATCTGTTGTAGCATGTAGCGATAATGCCAATGTAATTGGAAGATCCTCATCGGCCAATTTATATATATTAGGAACCCATCCACACGTGGAAATCGTC
This sequence comes from Veillonella tobetsuensis, assembly GCF_002959935.1. Classification (NCBI taxonomy): domain Bacteria; kingdom Bacillati; phylum Bacillota; class Negativicutes; order Veillonellales; family Veillonellaceae; genus Veillonella; species Veillonella tobetsuensis. The sequence continues at coordinate 275,291 of NZ_PPDF01000012.1, read as the reverse complement.
ATTTTTCTATAACTAATATCAAATGTAATAGGGTCGTGAATAAGCTTCAATGCTTGTAATACATTATCATAGTTTTGTAGCGGTTCACCAGCCCCCATAACGACTAAAGAATGGATGTCCTCCTCCTTTAAGGCGCTAAAAAGAACAACTTGTCCTACAATTTCAGCAACAGTTAAATCCCTAAATAATCCACCCTGTGTAGAAGCACAAAAAACACAGCCCATCGCACAGCCAACTTGAGATGAAACACATACAGAATTACCATAATGTTGCTCCATCAACACCGCTTCAATTCGACTATGATCAATAAGTTCTAATAATAACTTATGAGTTTTGCCATCTGGTGAAATAGATTGTGTAATAATCCTTGGAATCGATATTATGCAGTTCGCGTCCAACCAATCTCTTAACATCTTAGGGAATTGTGTCATATCTTGAAAGACAAAAATATGTCGATGATATATGTAATCTATTAATTGCTTAGCTCTGAATTTTTGAATCTTATGTTCTTCAAATAACGATTGCAATTCAACTAAGGATTTACCTAATAATTCAATCATGAGTTCTCCCATTTACTGATAACTACTTAGTTAAGATATACGTTGCATTTTAACCATAAAGAAACCATCCATATCATCTGTAGGTGGATATGTTGTAATCATACCATTATTTGACTTTAGTGGAAAATCAGCACCTACAGGGACTATGGAAAATTCTTTATGCTTTTGTAAAAATGCTTCAACTACATCTTCATTTTCCTTGTAGTTTAGCGTACAAGTGGAATATACTAAATAGCCCTTTTCTTTAACAGTCATTGCTGCTCGTTCTAAAATTGCCAATTGTAATGGCGGTAATTCTGAAAGAGTAGATTCATCCTTGCGCCAACGCATATCAAGTTTCTTTTGTAATATACCTAGACCAGAACAAGGGACATCAACCAATACTCGATCAAAGTACGATTTCCATGCAGATGGTAATTCAGTAGCATCTTGAACCTTAGTTTGAACAATAGAAATACCTAATCGTTGAGCATTCGACTCCATTAGAGTAATCTTATGCTCATGTATGTCACAACTCATCAATGAACCCGTATTATCCATTAAGGCTGCCATATACATTGATTTCCCACCAGGAGCAGCACAACAGTCTAATACACGTTCACCAGGCTGAGGATTAACTAATCGTGCTACCAACATAGAGGCCTTATCCATGAAAGTTATATAACCTTTTATAACTGCATCAGATTTTTCAAGACTACCGCGATGGCTATTTATATAAATAATATCCTTGTAATTACTATCCTGCGAAACATCCCAGCCTTGTTCTTTTAATAAAGTTAAACATTGAGGAATATCTATAAGAATTGTATTAATTCGTGCAGTCAATTTAGGCTGTTGATTAAACCATGCACATAAATCCTCTGTCTTATCACGACCAAACTCACCCATCCATAAATCGATAAGCCATAAAGGAATATTATAAATAAAAGATATTACCTCTATATCATTTGATGCTAAATCCTCGACACCAATGCTATCTTGTTCCCGTATAATAGATCTCAATATGGCATTCACAAAACCCGATAAGCCACGAGTTAATTTTTTAGCTAGTTTAACTGATTCATTAACAGCTGCACTTTCAGGAACTTTATCCATATAAATAATTTGATAAATACCTAGACGCAAAATCTCTACAACCATAGAAGATAATTTCTTCAAAGGTCGTTTAGCAAAATGCACAATAATAGCATCTAAATAATTACGTCTTCGCACCACACCATATACAAGTTCAGTAAAGAAACGTCTATCTAAATCGGCTAAATTATGTTTAGAAATATAGTCCTGTAAAGTTATATTAGCATAAGCACCATTTCGATTGATATCAGATAATGCCTTTACCGCCAATAATCGTATATTTTGTTTTTGTCCATTCTTAGCAATTTCGTTCATAAGTATCCTTATCAATCAATAATTCTACAGCCTCTCGCACCTTATTAATATCGACAGTAGTATTACAACAAGGCCCGTTAGGTCGCTGATTTAATACGCCAATGACAGGAATCGGAAATACATCAGCCATGCCGCTGGCAAGATCCCGTTCACATGCTATAGCAATAATAGCCTTTGGCTTAGCTTCTTTAACCTTCATACGAGCTAATGTACCGCCAGTAACGACAATAAATTGACAACCATATTCCTTTGCTATTCCTAATAGGCCTCCCACCTGACAACGGCCACATTGTTTACAATTATATACATCATGTGTCACCTTGTGAATACATGTATTTTCTTGTAAACAGTGAGGTGTTAACAGAAGAATTCGCTCAGGACATACCTTATATAATTTCATGCCTACTAAATGATTAATCAAATCAATCATGGATTGACGCAATTCATCTTTTTTTATACCTATAAGAACCCTTCCTAATCCCAAGGATACTGGAAAAAGTAAATATATAAAACGATTTGCAATACGTAATAATATAGGATGAATATATGTAGCCCCTGCTGATGCAATAGCTAGAAGAAACCATAGGAACCAAACGATTAAAATTATGATTCCCCCAATGATTTCACTCACCAAAGCTAAGGTATAAGATATCTGTTCTAAACCAGGCCACACTATATACATAGTAAAGCTCATGATTAAGGTTATTGCCATACAAGACAGGGCAGATAGCTTTAAATATAATGGATATGTTTTATAAGATTCATTACACTTCATCAAATGCAATACCACCTTTAATTTGGTGACCATTAATAAAATCTTGCCCACTTATGCGTTTTTTATTTTCTGGTTGTACCTCTATAAGCAGAATGTAACCTTGTTCACCAGTTGAAACGACAAGACCTTTCGTTGTATGAACAATAGTACCAGGCTTGGCAACATCTAGAGTAAGCTGATTATTATTTATAGAAACAATAGCCTCATTTGCATTTACAGACTCAACAATCACCTTTTGAGCACGCCAAACCTTTAAACGTTTCCCCTGTAAATATGTATAACATCCAGGGGCAGGATTTAAGCCGTGAATTAAATTAACAATCTTATCTGCTGGTTGATACCAATCGATAAGTCCCATCTCTTTAGTAATTTTAGAGGTATGGCTAGCAAGACTATCATCTTGAGGCATTGATATAATCTCACCATTCACCCATTTATCTAAAACAGGAGAAATTGTACGGGCCCCCAATTCAGCAATACGATTAAATAAATCGCCCGTCGTCTCATCTGGAAGAATATCTATTTCTGCAATATCGATAATATCACCGGTGTCTAAACCATCATCCATATGCATAATAGTAACACCCGTTTTAGTGTCACCATTTAAAATTGCATAATGAATAGGCGCAGCCCCTCTATATTTAGGTAAAATAGATGCATGGATATTAACACAGCCGTATTTAGGCAAACGAATTAGCCATGGTGGTAAAATCTTTCCATAAGCAATAACAACGATAACATCTGGAGCAAGAGCCATTAATTCCTCTTGTACAGTTTCCTCACGAAGCGTTACAGGCTGATAAATAGGCAAATCTAAAGATAATGCCGCCTCTTTTACAGGGGGCATTTGAATTTGTTTGCCTCTACCTTTTTGTTTATCAGGTTGACAGTACACACCTACAATAGAATGCCCTGCTTCAACTAATGCTTGTAATGTAGGTACTGAGAAATCTGGAGTGCCCATAAATACAATGCGTAACGGCTTATAATTAGACAATTTCCTTCTCCTCCGGATGATCTGCAATACGGCGTAAATTTGTTGCTTTTTCAATAAACAAATGGCCCTCTAAATGGTCTATTTCATGTTGAAAGATTCTCGCCAAAAACCCTTCAGCTTTGATAGTAACTTTCTTATTATGAGGATCAATCCCCTTTACAGTTACCTTTTCATAACGCTCTACATCACCAAAATACCCAGGAACACTCAAACAGCCTTCTAAGCCGATTTGAGAACCTTCACCATGAGTGATTTCAGGATTGATAAGAGCTATTAAACCACTACCAGCATGGTCATCAACAACAATAATTCGCTTAGATACATTAACTTGAGGCGCTGCTAATCCAACACCTTCAGTTTCATACATGGTATCTGCCATATCTTCAATTAGTGTACGTAATTTTTTATTTACATGTTCTACAGGTTCAGCCACCTCTTTTAAAACTGGATGACCTGCTTTTACTACTTCAAGTACTGCCATTTATTCCTCTTATTAAATGGGGTCTACATCTATGAGTAAGCCCTCTTGTGTAAAAATCCAAGAATTATAAATATAATCTTTCACAGCATCTAAATCTTCACCGCGAATCATAATCGACAAACGATACATATCGCGTATTTTTTTTATGCCAGCTTCATAGGGACCATTAAAGTCAATCGGTTGTGATTGAAAATGTTGCTCTAACTCATCTACAATCTTTTGAGCTATATTTTCAGCCATATCTTCCTTTACATGTCTTACGACCATATAAATCATCTCGCGAAATGGTGGATAACCTAAGGCCCTACGATTTTCTATTTCTTCATTGTAAAAGCCCAAATAATCATGAGCCTTACTCTTTATTATAGCATAATTTAAAGGATTATACGTTTGTATCACAACGGTACCTGACTTATCACCACGACCAGCACGACCTGATGTTTGAGTCAGTAAATCAAACGCACGTTCTGATGCCGAATAGACTGGAATATTTAGGACTGAATCAGCCGTCAAAATCCCAACAGCTGTAACATCCTTGAAATCATGCCCCTTAGAAACCATTTGAGTGCCCAATAAAATATCGTATTTATGATTTCTGAAATCTTGTAAAATCTCTTCACCCACATCTTTATGTTTAGTTACATCTTGGTCAAGACGAGCAATGCGAGCCGATTTAAAATGACGACGCAATTCTTCCTCTACCTTCTGTGTACCAGAACCAAAAAATTTAATTCTTTTGCTATGACATTTGGGGCATATGGTAGGGATTGGTTCATGATGCTCACAATAGTGACATCGTAGTTCTTCGCCTGCCTGATGATACACCATCGCCACCTCACAATGGGGACACATAATAGTTTCACCACAATCTCGGCACATAACAAAGGTACTATAACCACGACGATTCAAAAGAATAATCATTTGGTTTCCATCAGCGAGCGTACATTGAATCAACTCCATCATAGCATCAGAAAACACAGAATAATTACCACGTATCATTTCTTCCTTCATATCCACTATTTGAACACGAGGCATAGGTTGATCAAATATACGATTAGGTAATTCTAATAATTTATATTCACCTTCTGAAGCTTTGTAATACGAAGTTATGGATGGTGTAGCGGAACCCAAAAGAACTGCACAATTGTGGGCTTTGCCACGCCATAATGCAACATTCTTAGCATTATATCTAATCATATCCTCTTGCTTATACGATGTATCATGCTCTTCATCTAGTACGATGAGTCCAATATCTTCAGCCGGTGCAAACACAGCTGAACGAGCACCGATTATGATATGACTATCTTTTCTTCGTATACGCTCCCAATTATTATTTCTCTCACTAATCGTTAATTTACTATGAAATACTACAACCTCATCCCCAAAGGTAGATACAAATCTTCGAACAATTTGATCTGTTAGTATGATTTCTGGAACAAGAATAATAGCGGTTTTGCCTTTACCGATGCAACGAGCTGCTGCTTTTAAATAAAGCTGTGTCTTACCACTACCTGTTACACCATGTAACAGAAATGTTTCATGCTGTTCAAGATCTATAGTTTTCTTAATTGGTTCATATACAGTCATCTGTGCATCTGTTAAGGGAATACTTTCCTCACCACTTAGGAGTTCTGTGAAAGCAGTTTTTGTATCTTTAAAACGTTTTTCAATGTGAATCCCCTTCTCTTCACCTATTTGTTTAATAACCATATAGGAAAAGCCTTTTGCTCTTAATAAAGATTTTGGAGCACCACCGACCTCAATTAAATAAGTAGCTAGTTCCCGTTGTTTACGTTTTTTAGGACTCACTTGATCAATATTAAATTCAGCTGTAACAACTAACCATTCTTCTTTAGGTGCATCATAAGATTTTAATGTTTTATGAACTGTAAATAATCGCAATGCATCTCCAAAAGAGCATAAGAAATAGTTACTAATTTGTTTAGCCGTATCCATCATCTCTGAAGTAAACCAAGGATCGCTATCGAGAATATCTATGATAGAACGTAAAGTAAAATTTGGTTTTTCTAGTAACTCTTCATAGCCAATGAGTATACCTTCTTCACGGCTACCACCTAAGGGAACTAATACACGAGTTCCTGCTTTTACATCGCCAAATTTCTCAGGCAATAAATAGCTTAATGGTTTATGTAATTGTTTTGCAGGTCTATTTATAATAATACTTGCTACGCGCATTAGTTCACCTCCTCTAATCTAATTATTATATCATATGATAAAGGAATAAAAAAAAGACTTAGTAGCCAAGGCTACTAAGTCTTTCAAATTATAAACCAGCTTCGTGACGTAAAATATCAGCTTTATCAGTATGTTCCCAAGGAAGATCAACATCAGTTCTACCAAAGTGACCATACGCAGCAGTTTTGCGATAATGAGGTTTTAATAAGTCTAGCATTTCAATGATACCTGCTGGACGCAAGTCAAAATGTTTACTTACTAATTCTTGAATTTTTTCTTCTTCAATTTTAGCGGTACCAAATGTATCAACTAAAATAGATACAGGTTTTGCAACACCAATAGCATACGCTACTTGTACTTCGCATTTATCAGCTAAGCCTGCTGCTACAACATTTTTAGCTACATAACGAGCAGCATAGGCTGCAGAGCGGTCAACCTTAGAAGGATCCTTACCAGAGAAAGCACCACCACCATGACGAGCCATACCACCATAAGTATCGACGATAATTTTACGACCTGTTAAACCAGCATCACCATGAGGACCACCGATAACGAAACGACCTGTAGGATTAATGAAGAATTTAGTATTTTCATCAATGAATTCTGCAGGAAGTGCAGCGTCGATAACATAGCGTTTCAAATCATTTTTTATTTGCTCTTGTGTTACTTCTGGGCTATGTTGTGTAGAAATAACAATCGTATCAATACGTTTAGGTTGATTATCAACATATTCTACAGTAACTTGAGTTTTGCCATCTGGACGAAGATATGTCAATGTACCATTTTTACGAACTTCAGCCAAACGACGAGACAAACGATGAGCTAAAGAAATTGGCATAGGCATATATTCAGGTGTTTCATTAGTTGCGTAACCAAACATCATACCTTGGTCACCAGCACCAATTTTATCGTTGATTTCGCTGTTACCATCTTTAGATTCTAATGCTTCATCTACGCCCATAGCGATATCTGCAGATTGTTCGTCAATAGAAACTAATACACCACAAGTATCGCAGTCAAAACCATATTTTGCACGTGTATAACCAATTTCACGAACTGTGTCACGTACAATACGAGAAATATCAACATATGTATTAGTAGAGATTTCCCCTACTACATGGACTAAACCTGTAGTCACAAGTGTTTCACAAGCTACACGAGCTTTTGGATCTTTTTCAATAATCGCATCCAAAACAGCATCAGAAATTTGATCTGCTATTTTATCTGGATGGCCTTCCGTAACGGATTCAGAAGTAAAAAACATATGTTTTTCTGCCATTTGTTCCTCCTATAATAAAAAAAATCCCTCATGGTCTCTCATGAGGGAGACCCATCTATCAGTACTTGACTGTCGGATTTAGCACCTTCTTTAATAAAGGGTTGCTGTAGCTTCAACGGGCCTTTCCCTCCACTACTCTTGATGAGTTAAATCTTGTTTTACATTGTAAACGATTTTAGAAAAAAAAGCAAGCTATTCCTTATCTTGTAAAGATAAGTCATGTTCTACTTTATGTAATGCACTTTCAAATCTCCGATACAAGTGATGACGGCCCAAAATATCAAGAAAGTCGGACTTATACATTTCACGACGAATATCATAATTGATATCACTTAATAAAACTTCAATATTTCTAGCCTGTAATTCTTCGATAATCCCTTTCAAAATACGTAGACCTGTTAAATCTACAAAAGGGACTGCTCCAAATCTAATAATTAAATATTTTGGGTCCTTATGAATCGAATTTAATGCTCTTTCAAAAGCTGTTATAGCGCCAAAGAAAAGTGGCCCTTCCACAGTACTACGCCTACAACTAAACCAGCTACAATATTATTACTCCATTGAGACTTAGCTAATGATCCTTGTTGATATGCCCTCTGTATGGCAAACACAAATAAACACTTCTTTCTATAACTACAAACTGTAACTACAATAGATTTATTATTTCGATGCCAACAATTCAACAACCTCGCCAATTATATATCTGGCAAGTTCAGATTTTTGCATATTTGGCATTACCTTTGGCTCTTTATTAGGATATAAGAAAAAACCTTCATTAGTATCTACGTTAAATCCAGCATTGGATTTACTAACATCATTAGCCACTAACATATCTAGATTCTTACGACGAACTTTATCCATACCATAATCGACAACATGTTCCGTCTCTGCAGCAAAACCAACAAGCAATTGATGTGTCTTAAGCTCTCCTAAACCTTTAAGTATATCAGGATTCTTTACAAGCTCTAAGGTCATGGTCTCCATTTTTTTTATTTTTTGAGGTGCTTTATTGGCCACTCTAAAATCGGAAACAGCAGCTGCCATGATGACAACATCAGTAGTATCATAATATGAATTAACTGCTTCTTGCATTGCTTCTGCAGAATCTACAGGTACATATTCAACCCCATCTGGAACATCAAGAGATGTGGGAGCACTTACTAGAATTACACGAGCATTTTCTTTAAGAGCAGCTTCAGCAATAGAATAGCCCATTTTACCACTAGATCTATTACCAATATAACGCACAGGATCAATGTTCTCTTGCGTCCCACCAGCAGTAACAAGTACGGTTTTACCAGATAGTTTTCCAGTACCATCTAATAATTGTAATTCTTTAGTTAACCATGCGACGATGTTCTCTGGAGATGGTAATCTACCAACACCAGTTACACCACAAGCAAGCCATCCAGCATCAGGTTCCATGATATGATAACCGAAGGATGCTAAATCCTCTAGATTTCGCTGTACAATAGGATTGTTGAACATCTCTGTATTCATAGCAGGGCACAAAAATTTAGGAGCTGAAGTAGCCATAATTGTCGTTGTCAACATATCATCTGCAATACCTGCTCTAATTTTGCCAATTACATTTGCCGTAGCTGGTACAACAATATAAGCATCAGCCCATGTCGCTAGAGCAATATGCTCTACATTCCAATCGTGAATTTCTTCCCACATATCAACAGCCACTGGGTGACCGCTAATCTCACCAAATGTCATAGGCGTCGCAATATGAGTGGCATTTTTTGTCATTACCACTTTGACCTCTGCCCCAGCTTTTCGTAAACGACTAACCACTTCAATTGCTTTATATGCAGCAATACCTGCTGAAACGCCTACAATAATATGTTTCCCTTTCATAATTCTCCTTTTAAAAATTCCTTGTACAAAATGTACAAGGAATCTTGAGTAAAATTATTTAATACCTTCTTTAGTGCGTTTATATGTTACTTCACCTTCAGCAATTTCATAGAATGCTAAAGACACCGGTTTATCTGTATTATGCATATCAGTTGCAAGACAATCTTCACCATCAGTCAATTCACGAGCACGCTTAGCTGCTAATGTTACTAATGTATATTTACTATCTACACGTTTTTCCAATGTTTTCAATGGAGGTTTTACCATCATACTATCACTTCTCCTTAGATTCTTGATATTGTTTGTAAATATATTTAATTTGCTCTTTATTACGGCTAATCTTACAAGCTTCAGCACGTAAAATAGAAGCAACCTTCACAGAAGCATCTTCTAAATCATCATTGACTACAATGTAATCATAACGATGAGCTAATGCTAATTCAGAGCAAGCCAATGACAATCGCTTATCTATAACTTCCTTTGCATCAGTTCCACGATTGTAAAGTCGTTCAGATAATTCAGTTAAAGATGGAGGCACAATATAAATAAATACGGCATCACTAAAACGTTCTTTAACTTGCATAGCGCCTTGAATGTCGATTTCAAGAAGTACACTCTTACCCTCATCCAACAAGTTCATTACATGTTGTTTTGGAGTACCATAATAATTATCATACACCTTAGCATACTCTAAAAAAGCATCTTCTGACAATAATGATTCAAACTCTTCTTTTGTACGAAAGAAATAATTAATTCCTTCCTTTTCTCCAACCCGTGGTTCCCGTGTAGTCATAGATACAGAATATACGAGATTAGGCATTTCGCCGCGTATATTAGAACAAATAGTACCCTTACCTGCACCAGATGGACCGGAGATGACAATTAATAAACCTCGATCTGCCATATTAACTCCTAAGCTTCAACAGTATCCTCATCAACTTCGTGTTGCACAATACGGTGTGCCACTGTTTCAGGTTGAATAGCTGACAATACAATTTGCCCACTATCCATAACGAGTACAGCCCGAGTTTTACGACCATAGGTTGCATCTATGAGGAGACTTTTATCTCTAGCATCTTGAACCATACGTTTAATAGGAGCAGATTCAGGGCTAATTATGGCAATAACACGATTAGCAGAAACCATATTACCAAAACCAATGTTTAGTAATTGGATACTCATAAACAGACCTCCTTACTCAATGTTCTGTACTTGTTCTCTTACTTTTTCTAATTCACATTTCAATTGTACCACATGATCTGTCAATGTTATATCCATCGCTTTCGAGCCAATCGTATTGACCTCGCGATTCATTTCTTGAATGATAAAATCTAACTTGCGACCAATAGGTTCATTCTTCATAAGTGTATTTGTTAATTGTACCACATGAGACCTAAATCGGACAATCTCTTCCGTAATATCTGTTTTATCTGCTATAATGGCAACCTCTTGGAGTAAACGATCTTCATTGATAGTAATATTTAAATTTTCAACAGATTCATTAATTTTAGTTCGTAAATGTTCTTTATAGGCGACCACAGCATCTTCTTTATGCTCATTGATATGATCAATAATTGCGGTCATTTCTGAAAGTCTCTGTAACAAATCCTGTTGAATATGAACTCCCTCTGCTTGACGCATTGTTATTAATGCCTCAAGAGCATTAATTATGGTTTCAGTAATTAGAGCAGTAAGTGAATCCTCTGTTATCTCATCATCCTTAACCTGTATCCAATCATTAGATATAGACATAACGGCAGATAAAGGTACTTCTTGTGGTGATGCATAAAATTTTTCTGCTACAAGTAAATCTTGTATTTGTGCTTTCAAAGCGCTATTAATTAAGAAACTCTTAGTTCTATCCCCCACATCTTGTAGGGTCACATAGACATCAACCTTTCCTCGATGTATAACCTTTTGGATACATTTACGGATAATATGCTCTACTGAGTTTACTTGTTTAGGGCTCCGTATATTAAGCTCTAAAAATCTTGAGTTAACTGATTTAATCTCAATTGTACATTGTAAACCATCTAATAATTGGGTTGCACGCCCAAATCCCGTCATACTATTCATAAAATCCCCTCCTTTTTTATATATTGTATCACGAATCTTAAAGATATCTATCAAATATATATGATATACTAAACTATACATCGTGTATCACCAAAAGAAAGGATCACCATGAATTTAGACGGATTAACCATGTCTGTATTGGCTAGAGAACTAAATGAAAGCCTTCAGAGTGGACAAATACAAAAACTATATCAAGTAGATAAACATTCGTTACTTTTTAAAGTGCGCAGTGCTAATCAAGATGTGAATCTCATGATTACTGTTGGTGCTAATCCTGCAGTATATATCTGCAATCCCCTACAAGACTTACCGAAGGAACCAAGTTCTTTATGCATGTTTTTACGAAAACACATAGAAGGTAGTCGCATTACATCGGTAGAGCAAATTAATGGCGACCGCATCCTATGTATTCATATAGATAAGCTTGAAATGGATGGATCCATTACCTCCACATCTCTATATATTGAACTTATGGGGAAATATTCGAACTGTATATTTGTTCAAAACGACACTATTTTAGAGTCCATCATCCATGTATCGCCTATGATGAATCGGGAGCGCTCTGTAGGTCCTAAAATGGCCTATGAATTACCACCAAACTCTAACAGAGTTTCCTTACTAGATTTTTCTGAAGAAGAAATTTCTAATCTACTAAAGACCTTTGGTTCTGGTACAGTTATTAATACCATACGCTCTGTATTTAATGGCTTTGGCAAAGCTTTATTAGACTATGTACTTAATCAATCTAATTTAGATGGCTCAGAAGAACTAACCACATTATCAGATACTTCATTTCAAGGTTTATATAAATCTCTATATAATTTAAAAGAAAAGTTATTAGTGGCCCAACAATTATTGATGTATGAAAATACTAGGGGCAAAAAAATATTTATGCCTTTTCCTATTGAAATAGGTTATACATTAATCAAAACATATCCATCTATTTCAAATGCAATTGAAGAATCTATTGTTGCAACTGGTTCCATCCATACAGCAGATAAGGAATTAGAGCGAATTATATCTAACGCTATCAAAAAAGAGGAATTGCGTCATAAAAAAATTAAGGACGAGCTAGATGATACACAAAAAATGGAAACCTATAAATTATATGGCGATCTTTTGATGATTAATGGTCATTTACAAGTACAATATCAAACCTCTATCGAAGTACAGAATTTACTTTCAGAGTCAGCAGAAACCATTAGCATTCCATTAAAGCCGACCTTAACAATCGTAGAAAATGGTCAATGGTATTATAAGCTTTATACTAAACTGAAAAATCGTATCATAAGCGGACAATATCAGTTGGACCAAAGTACAATAAAATTAGAATACTATAGAACTATCTTATATAGTTTATCACTAGCAACAACGAGAGAATCCTTAGAGGAAATACGACACGAATGTATGGATGCTGGTATAATAAAAAAATCTAAAAAACCTCTTTCATATAAACTAGGAAAATCTAATTACATTCATTTGGAGATTCCAGAGGGCGACCTTTACATAGGCCGCAATAACCAACAAAATGAATATTTAACACATCGTTTTGCCAAACCTAATGATTTATGGTTCCATACACAGGATGTTCAAGGATCACACCTTATTTTACGAACCAATAATGATGTAGATGATATGCTTATCTCACAAGTAGCTAAATACGCAGCTTATTTTAGTAAAGCCCGTCATACATCAAAGGTACCCGTAGACTACACATATATTAAAAATATTAAAAAGCCTCCTAAATCACCTTTAGGCTTTGTCATTTTTAATACACATCAAACAATGATTGTTGAACCAGAAAAACCACCTATGTATGAGGAATAAGAAAAGCCCCGATAGAAATCTATCGGGGCCCTTTTATGTAAGCATCACTATAATACAATCAAATTATAATGTTAGATTTTATTGATTTTCAGCTTTTTGTTCACTTTGTTGCAAGCTTTCACGGTTTTGACGAAGGCTTTCCAAAGTTTTTTCTAAGTTATTTTCTACATATTTCAATACGTCACCAGCATATTGAATAGAACTAGATTTTAACTCTTCAGAGGATTGGTTTGCTGCATTGATAATTTGATTAGCTTGTTCTTGAGCTTGTTTAACAAGTTCACTTTCAGCTGTCAATTTAGCAATATAGTCTTTAGCTTGATCAATTAATGTATCAGCTTGACGTTGAGCATCAGCTAATACTTTATCTTTTTCAGCTACAATACGACGAGATTCATCGAGCTCAAGCGGCAAAGATTCTTGGATAGCATCGATAATACGCATAATTTCATCCTCTTCAACCATGCGTTTTGTAGTCATAGGAATACGGCTGCTGGATTCAATAAGAACCTCTAAATCTTCAAGTAATTTTTCTGTTTTCATACAATTCACTCCTATTATTCATTACCATCGATGTTAAAACGTTTTTCTAATTTAATCTTTACATCGTCAGGAACAAGTCCTTCCAATTTACCACCAAATTTGGCTAGCTCACGAATCCCTGTTGAGCTTACAAAAGAATATTTATTATTCGTCATAATAAACACTGTTTCAATGTCATCATCTAAATACTTAGCAAACAAAGCACGTTGGAATTCATACTCAAAATCGCTAAGTGCTCTAAGACCACGAATGATGATAGTTGCATTCTTAGATTTAACATAATCATTGAGTAATCCACCAGTACAGTCGATTTCTACATTAGGAATATGTTTGACAGAATTTCGTATCATTTCAACGCGTTCTTCCATAGTAAATAGTGAATTCTTATTAGGATTTGAACTCACTGCGATAATTAACTTATCGACTAAACGACTACCACGTTCAAAAATGTCAACATGACCATTTGTTACGGGATCAAAACTTCCTGGGCAAACTCCTATCCGCAAAGGTCTAACTCCTTTCACTATGTTTCACAAAATATGAAACAAGGGTGTAACCAAATTTTTGTTCCTTTATACATTCCCACTCTGGTGGCATTGTAAAAGCCTCATCTTTATGGTGTTCTAATACTAAAACGCCATCATCAGCCAAAGCATTATGTGCCACAACAAAATCAATGGTCTCTTGTATAAAGCCATTTTCATATGGTGGATCAGAAAAAATATAATCGAACTGCTGGTCACCTATAAAATGTTTTAGTTGTGAAAGTTTTTTTGGTACAATTTGCATTCGATCCTCAACGCGACAATGAGTGGCATTTTCACGAATTAATTTACCAGTTCTAAAATCAACAGCAATAGCTGATTCTGCTCCACGACTTAGTGCTTCAATAGCAATTGCCCCAGTACCAGAAAATAAATCTAATACGCGAGCACCATATATGCCACGATGCGCTAATACATTGAAAATGCTTTCACGAACACGATCCAATGTTGGGCGCGTATCCACACCTTTAGGAGATTTTATAGTATGGCCTTTGGCAGTGCCTCCAATAATTCGCATACAATCCTCACTAGATTATACTCATTAATTATAGTATATAAATACTCAAAATAAAAGTATCTTTTACAATTATGACACTTCGATTTTGCTATCTCGTCCCATCAATTCCTGCAGTGCTAATCGAGGAGACTTTTCTTCATATAAAACCTCATATAGCGCTTGAGTAATCGGCATTTCTACATGATACTCAATAGCCATATCACGAATAATAGAAGTAGCAAAAAAACCTTCTACTACCATATTAGTATGATTCATAATATAATCCATAGTCTTACCATCTGCTAACTGTTGACCAGCAGATCGATTGCGACTGTGTGGACTCATACAGGTAGCAATTAAATCACCCATTCCAGCTAATCCTGCATAGGTTTCTTTTCTTGCCCCCATAGCTAAACCAAAGCGTGTCATTTCATGCAATCCACGAGTTAATAATAATGCTTTACAGTTATCCCCCAAGGATAATCCATCAACAATGCCTGCTGCCAAAGCTATTACATTTTTTGTAGCCCCAGCTAATTCAACACCGATATAGTCATCGCTAGTATATATACGAAACTTTTTACTATGCAAGGCTTGTTGAACCTTTTTACCTATCTCCATAGATGTAGTCCCCACTACAGCCGCGGCAGGTAAATTCCGACCAATTTCTTCTGCGTGATTAGGACCAGATAAAACTGTTAAATGACAGCCTATAGATGCTAATTCTTCCTTCATAACAGTGGTCAATAATTTGCCAGTATTACGTTCCACCCCCTTAGAGCAAAGAACATAAATCTGATCTTTATGAGCAAATTGCTTTAAATTCTGTAAAGCAGTTCGCACATGAATAGATGGTGTAACGATGAGTACAATATCAGCTTGTTCTATAGATGTTTGTAAATCCGAGCTAATAACCAACTCATTTGGTAATGCAACATCAGGTAAATAAGACTTATTTTCTCTATACGCAATGAGTTCATCCCTAAATTCAGGACGTCTGCAATATAAGGTGGTATCATTACCAGCGACTACTGATTTTATTGCTAGAGCTGTGCCCCAACTACCAGAGCCGATGATGCAAACTTTCATATTACTCTCCTTTTTTGACACGTTCTACCTTCAACTCTTTACCGGCTAGTAATCGATTAATATTTTCTCTATGGCGTACAATAACAAACAATGCTGCTAATACACCAAAACCTACAAACCACCAAGATTCTCCAGTTACATACATCAATATGGGAACCAATGCTGCGGCCACAATAGATCCAAGAGAGACTAATTTAGTGAAGTATACAATAATCCCCCAAATAGCAAAACATAAGCCTGCAACAATCGGAGATAATGCAACTAGTACACCTAAACCAGTTGATACCCCACGACCACCTTTAAACCCAAGGAATAGTGACCAGTTATGTCCAACCATAGCCAAAATACCACCTAAAATCATATACATTGGATTTAATGAAGAAAACAAAAGCACTCCAATAGCACCCTTCAAGGCATCACAGAAAAATACAGGAAGTGCTGCTTTTAATCCAATGACGCGATAAGTATTAGTAGCTCCAATATTTTTAGAACCATACAAACGGACATCTGTATTAAAAAACAATTTACCGATAATAAGACCGCTTGGTATAGAGCCAATTACATAGGCTAATAGTGCATATCCTAATATGGACATCAATTCAACCACCATTTTCCCCCTTATCCTTTATAACTATTAATCTTCATCTTCACGTTTTTTACCACGAAGAACTAATCGAATTGGAGTCCCTTCGAATCCAAAACTTTCGCGTAAACGGTTTTCTAAGAAACGCATATACGAGAAATGGATTAATTCTGGTTCATTTACAAACAGTATAAAAGTTGGTGGCTTAACACTAGCTTGTGTCATATAATAAATTTTCGGAATTCTGCCATTACGTGATGGAACAGGATTTACTGTTTGAGCATCTTGTAATAACTGATTTAAAGTACCTGTAGAAACACGACGGTATTGTTGTTCAGATACGAATTTAAGCATATCCGCTAAACGATGGATACGTTGCTTAGTTAATGCAGAAGCAAATAGAATTGGTGCAAATTGCAAGAAACCTAATTCATCGTAAATGTCTTCAGTATAGCGCAATGTAGTCTTATCATCCTTTTCCACAAGATCCCATTTGTTTACAACAATGATAACACCCTTACCAGCTTCATAAGCATAACCAGCAATTTTTTTGTCTTGTTCCGTAACGCCATCAACGCCATCTAAAACGAGAACTACAATATCAGATCGGTCTACAGAACGAAGAGAACGAACGATACTATAACGTTCAACAGCTTCATCAATTTTAGCTTTACGACGCATACCTGCCGTATCAATAAGAATAAATTTTTGATCCCCATGTTTCCAATGGGTATCGATAGAATCCCGTGTAGTGCCTGCCACATCAGAAACGATAACACGATCTTGACCTAATAAAGCATTAGTTAGAGATGATTTACCTACATTAGGACGACCAATAATAGCAACATGAATGGTATCCTCTTCATCTACATTCGTTCCTACTGGTGGAAAATGTTTAACCGTATCATCTAATAAATCACCTAGGTTCATTAAATTTTTAGCAGAAATACCAATGGGATCACCTAAGCCCAAATTATAGAATTCGTAAATATTAGCTTCTTGGTTAACACTATCAATCTTATTTACAACTAATACTACAGGTTTGCCACTAGTTCTTAAAATATTAGCAACCTCTTCGTCGGCAGGTACAATTCCTTGTTTACCATCTACTACAAAAAGAATTACATCAGCTTCTTCAATAGCAAGTTCTGCTTGAAGTCTCATCATCTTAGGAATAACATGACTATTTTCTGTAACGAACTCAATGCCACCGGTATCAATCATAGTAAATTCACGATTTAACCACTCTGCATCAAAATAAATTCTATCGCGCGTAACACCTGGAATGTCTTCTACAATAGAAATTCGCTTATTAACAATGGCATTAAATAATGTAGATTTACCTACATTTGGACGGCCTACAACGGCCACTAATGGTTTTGCCATACTTTCACCTCATTTATAATATATATCACTTCATTTTATCATATTAAGGGGATTGTACGCAAAAAGGCTAATCAAGGAAAACCTTGATTAGCCTTTTTATAGATTCTGAATTATACCGAATTATTCAGCGTCTTCTTCAGTTTCTTTAGATTCCATCAACTCAGTTAAAGCCAAGCCCAATTTCTTTTCATCTTTGTTAAGAGAAATGATTTTAACTTCAACTTCTTGACCACGGTTCAAATAATCTTCAACTTTTGCATTACGTTGTTTTGTAATTTGAGAAATGTGAAGTAAACCTTGAATATCGTCGTTAACCGCTACGAATGCACCATAAGCTACCAAACGAACTACTTTACCAGTGATAACATCACCAACATGTAAAGTTTCTTCAGCAACATCCCATGGGCTCTTAGTCAAAGCTTTTAAGGATAAGGATAATTTGTTGCTTTCAGCGTCGAAGGATTGTAATTTAACTTCGATTTCTTGACCAACGGAAAGAACATCTTCCACTTTTTTGATTTTTTGCCAAGAAATGTCAGAGATATGAAGTAAACCTTCAATACCACCGATATCTACGAATGCACCATAAGGCATAATTTTACGAACGATACCTTTATAGTTTTCGCCTACAGTAATGTTTTTCAATGCTTCAGCTAATTTTGCTTGACGTTCCACTTCAAGTACTGCACGACGGGAAAGAACCAAACGGTTTTTCTTTTCATCGATTTCAAGAACTTTTGCTTCGAATTCAGTACCAACCAAGTTGTCCAAAGATTTTACGAAATGCACATCACCTTGGGACAATGGAATGAAACCACGAAGGGATTTTACTGTTACCACCAAGCCTGCTGGAATAGCGTCGATACCTTTACATACGATAGGCTCGTCTTTTTCTTGAGCTTCGATAACATATTGCCAATCTTCATCTTTAGCCAAACGAGTCATGGAAAGATAAATAGGATTATCTTCTTTGATGTGGTTCATGATAACTGCTTTAATTTCATCACCATTTTTCAACACATCTTTGGCAGAGTTTGGTGCTGGATAAGAAATTTCAGTTCTATTCAAAATTGCTTCAGTTTTGTAGCCAAAAGATACCCATGCGCGTTCATCTTCTACTTGGACTACTTGACCTTCTACAACATTTCCTTTCTTAAATTCTTCTTGACCTTCTGCTGCTAATAATTCTGCAAAATCTTTCATTGTCTCAATGACCTCCTTAATAATCCAGTCGGGAGTCGATGCTCCTGCTGTTACTCCTACCGTCTGTACTCGGTTAAACCATTCCAGTTGTAATTCAGTAGAAGTTTCAATGTGGTGAGTCATACATCCAACGTCACGACAAACCTCTGCCAATCGGTTTGTATTGCCGCTATTCTTACCACCTACCACAATCATAAGATCTACATTACGAGCTAATTCAACAGCAGAGTTTTGTCGTTCCTGCGTTGCATTGCAAATCGTTTTGAAAATCTTAAGATTCTTAGATTTTTTCTCTAATATCTCTATTATACTTGTAAATTTGAATTGTGAAAAGGTTGTTTGTACAACAACACCCATTTTTTCAACAATTTGTAGTTTTTGGGCGGATTTTTCATCTTCGATGATTATTCCTTCATTATTAGCCCATAAATTAATGCTTTTGACCTCAGGATGGTTTTTTTCGCCTAAAATAACAAGTGTCATCCCATCTTCTATAACAGACTTAGCATCTTGTTGGGCCTTTTTAACATGTGGACAAGTTGCATCTACTATATTAAGCCCTTTATTTTCAGCCTCTTCATAAATGGCTGGTCCTACACCATGGGATCGAATAATCATAGTTCCTGAATCAATATCAGAAACTTCATCAATAGGTTTCACACCTTTACTTTCAAGTCGGCCTACTACCTGTGGATTATGAATGATTGGTCCTAAGGTATAGCTTTTACCAGCCCCATTGGCTGCCTCATTCGCCATTTCCACAGCTCGTTTTACACCATAACAAAAACCATGGTTATCTGCCAAAATTATTTCCATAAAGTCTCCTCTACACGATTTTCATGATACGAATCAATCATACGTTGTATTTCAGCCTTTACAACATCATTAACGGCATTAATAGCTTCAGGTGTGGCCTTTGCTTTTTCTACGGGAATTTGCTTTCCAATAATACAAGCTACCTTGCCGCGTTTCATATTATAAGAACCAATTATCGCAACTGGTACTATACCTATACCTGTGCGCAACGCAATAGATGCTGCGCCATCATGGAATCGGCCAAGTTTACCACTCTTTTGACGATTCCCTTCCGCAAAAATACCTAATACCTTATGATCTTTTAATAAGCCCATAGCATGTCGAATTGCAACTTTATCTATAGCACCTCTATTTAATGGGAATGCACCTAACCATGTACAGATAAATTTAGAAATTGGATTTACAAATAACTCTTGTTTTGCCATAAAATGTACATGTCTCGGAAGAGCATAGCCACAAATGGGTGGATCATTATTACTCAAATGATTTGGAACGACGATAACAGGGCCTTCCATAGGGAAGTTATCTCGACCATATATTTTTAAGCCATATCCAACTTTGTAACGCAACCAAAAGGCCGTACGCCAAAGCCATGTAGATATTTTATTCATGTTCAATCTGCTCCCGTACAAGATGTAAAATATAATCTACTGTTTCATCAAATGTCATATTACTGGAATCTACCAAAATAGCATCTTCGACCTGAATCAACGGGGACTCTTTACGAGTTTTGTCCATCTTATCACGTTGCATAACACTAATTTTAATATCTTCTAAAGATTGTTCATTAGTTGTACCCTTAACCTCTAAGTAACGGCGCATAGCTCGTGCCTCAACAGATGCAGTCAAATAAATCTTTAATTCCGCATTAGGTAATACGACAGACCCGATATCACGACCATCTAGAATAACGCCACCAACCGAAGCCATCGCCTGTTGTCGCTCAACTAAGTATTGACGAACCCCTTTATAAGATGCAATGGTTGAAACATTTTCATTGATTTTTTGTTGTCGAATATAGTCAGTTATATCTTCACCACGTACAAAGACCTTAAACGCCGTATCAGTAGGTTCCATAGTCAAATCCAAAGAAGGTAATAAGGCTTCTACCGCTTTTTGATTGGACACCTCAAGATGTTCATGCAACACAGCCCATGTAACAGCGCGATACATAGCACCCGTATCAATATATAAATATTGTAATTCCTTTGCTACCACCTTTGAAATACTACTTTTACCAGCACCAGCAGGTCCATCAATAGCAATAGCAATCTTTTTATGACTCATTACATCCCCCTTAAACTTCGCCGTGAACAATATGCATAGCAGCTACATAACCAGTAGAAAATGCAGCTTGTAAATTATAGCCCCCTGTAAAAGCATCTATATCAAGTACCTCACCAGCACCGTATAAACCTTTCACTAATTTAGATTCCATAGTTTTGGGATTAAATTCTTTTAAAGAAATACCACCAGCCGTTACGATAGCCTCCTCAACAGGACGAAGCCCTTTAACAGTTAAGGTCATATGTTGTAACACATGACAAAGTTGCTGACGTTCTTCCTTAGTAATTTGATTTATCGGTTTAGCCGGATCTAACTTAGCTAAGGAAATAATGATGGGAATAAGATTTGAGGGTAATAAATCCTTCATGCCATTAGCTAATTGTTTCTTAGAATACAAATCAAAATCCTTCTGTAATCGTTTATCTAAAACCTCAGCAGTCAATGCAGGTTTTAAATTAATGGAAACTGCAATGGGTGCTGTTTTTTTCTTACGCAATAGCTTACCTACTGTATGACTAAGAGATAAAATAGTTGGCCCAGTTACACCAAAATGAGTGAACATCATTTCGCCAAACATTTTAGCCTGTACCTTTTCCTTAGACACTATAGATACCTCTACATTACGTAAGCTAAGGCCCATAATATCTTTTACCCAAGACTCTTCTGTAACAATGGGTACTAGTGATGGACGTATATCTGTAATACTATGACCTACACCTTCCGCCAAACGATATCCATCACCAGTAGACCCAGTCAATGGATATGATGCACCACCGGTAGCAATGATGACATCCTCACAAGCATAGGACTCTTTAGTTGTAACAACACCTGTTACTACATTATCTTTTGTAACAATCTTTGTAACAGCTTCATTTAAATGAACGGTAACATTATATTTCTTAAGCATCTTCATAAAGAGATTGCGTACCTCTAACGCAGAGTCAGATTCTGGAAAAACACGACCGCCTCTTTCTACCTTAGTTTTCAACCCCCATTCATGCAAAAGAGCTAATAAATCTACATTACTAAAACGCTCATAAGCACCATATAAGAATTTACCATTTCCCGGTGTATTTTTAATAAAATCACTTATGTCAGCACTATTCGTTATATTACAACGTCCTTTACCGGTGATACCCATTTTTTTGCCCACCATATTCATCTTTTCCAGAAGAATAACACGAGCCCCCTCACGACCAGCGATAACAGCAGCCATTAATCCGGCAGCACCGCCACCTATTACAACGATTTGCTTCATTTCTTATCTCCCAACGCTTTTAAAGCATTAACTTCACGTTGAGTTAGTTGTCGAACACCACCACGTTTTACACCACTTAGTGATAAGCCACCATAAGCAATACGTTTAAGATTGTGAATACGATATCCAAAATGTTCAAACATACGACGAACTTGGCGGTTGCGACCCTCATGAATAGTAATTTCAACTTCGTGAACACCATTATGATCATCAAAGCCTAAGTCAACAATCGTTGCAGGAGATGTAATACCATCCTCTAATGGAACACCATTCGCAATCACTTGAAGATCATCTTCTTTAACACGACCTTTTACACGAACTTCGTATGTTTTTTCAACGCCTTTAGAAGGATGTGTTAAATTTTGTGCTAACTCACCATCATTGGTTAAGAGCAATAAACCTTCTGTATTCAAATCAAGTCTGCCTACAGGATAAATTCGTTTCTTTTCGTTCTTAATATAATCTAAAACTGTTTCACGGCCTTGAGGATCTGTGACAGATGTAATGACACCTTTAGGTTTATTAAGTAAATAATAGACTGGTTTTTCAACAGCCAACAATTGACCATTTACCTTAACCTTATCTTTTAGAGGATTTACTTTTACACCCAATTCAGTTACTTTTCGACCATTAACTAATACTTTACCTTCGGTAATCAGTTCTTCTGCTTTACGTCGTGATGCTACACCGCAACTAGCAATAAATTTTTGTAAACGTTCCATGTTATATCCTTATCTATAATGAATGCTAATCATTATTTAATTCGTCACTTTCATTTGTAATATCCAACTCTTTATGTAAATCATCAATCGATGTTACACCTGTGCTGCGCAAAAATTCATCGGTAGTACCGTATAAGATAGGTCGTCCCACAGTATCCTTATGACCTAATTCAGCAATTAAAGCGCGAGATAATAATTGTTTAATAACCTTATCACTATTTACGCCACGCACCTCTTCAATTTCAGCTTTGGTAATAGGTTGTTTATATGCAATCACAGCTAATGTTTCCATCGCTGCATTTGATAACTTATCTTCTTTTTTACGAATATGACCTACATATTCAGAAGATGAGGAATCACTTACAAGTTCAACTCCTGCTGCGGAAACACGTATGCGTATCCCTCTCTCAGCTTCAATTAATTCACTAGCTAATGTATCAATATATATTTCAACTTCTTCTTTTGAAAGGTCAAACACATCCATCAGAACATCGATTGATAATGGCTTAGCAGCTGAAAACAAAACTGCTTCTAAATGTGATGTTTTCATGCTAAACCTCCTCTATAGATAAATCCTTACCGTCTATATTGACTGGTGCTGTAAAAATAATATCCTCTGATTCATAATGCATAATCAATTGTTGCTGCTTTAATAACTCTAAAACAGCCATAAAAATCGTAACCATACCACTTCGAGTTTCAATAGCAATCAATAAGTCTCTAAAGGCCAATCGTTCACCTCTACGAGCACGGCTAGATAAAGATACAATCATATCCTCTAGACTATATGTATCTTTCTCAACAGTTACTTGTGGCACCCTTTCATTGGACTCTTTTTTTACAGTACGATTTAATACAGTATAAAAAATATCATATAACTTTGTAAGCTCAAGATTATAGTAGCTATCTAATCCCAAAATACTCGTTTCTTCAGGACGACTAAATACATTAGACTCAATAGATGCCTTCTCCATAAGTAAATGAGTGAAATCTTTAATCTTTTTAAATTCCACAAGTTTCGCCACCAATTCATCACGAGGATCTTCATTTTCCTCTGGCTCAGGTTCAACTTTAGGTAATAACATACGAGATTTTATCTGCAATAATGTTGAAGCCATTACAAGAAATTCACTACTATAATGAATATCAAAATGATTCCAATTATCTAAATATTCCAAATATTGACTTGTAATTTCAACAATAGGAATATCAGTAATTTCTATCTTATGTTTTTCAATTAAATGCAAGAGCAAATCGAGTGGTCCCTCAAATACATCAAGCTTATAATTATAGTCCCCCATGAATCCCCATTCCTTATTGATACTTTATCTTCAATCATATAATTATAACGTAAATCAGAGATTTCTTCTACGCTCGTTATATATAATTGTATTTTTTATTGTTCTCTGCTATCTTATTAATGTAAAGAATTACTATATAGTTTATTTTAAGAGCTCCTTTAGAAAGGTATTTACAATGTTATCATCGGTGAAAGAACTTCTCCGTAACCCCATATTACGTTTTGGGATTATCGGTATCGTGCTCTATATTGCACTTTTTTTGATTTATGAACCCATTACACTAGGCCTAGATGTTGAAGATATCACTATTCTTGCAGTGCCGACAATGGTTGGTTTATTTTTATTCCAATATTTTATGAGCTGCACTGTATTTCATCGTCCTTTTATCGGTTACGGCCTTGTAGGCCTACTATGGGGATTAACATTCCCGCTCTTATTTCATTGGTCGTATGTAAAACCCCTATATTTTTACGAATTTGCTAATGATTTCCTCTTTGGTTTACTCCTATTTATGGGACTTTCAGGTATCCAATATTTAATAACCCAAACAGGACGTTTTCAAAAAATAACGTCCGCTATTATGGCATTATTTGCCACCACACTTAGCTTAATTCCTCTTATTCAAATTGGCTACTATATGACTACGTGGCACTGCTTAACACCTGCTAGCCTATTAGCCCTCTATATGACCAATCCTGAGGAAGCATTAGGCTTTCTAAAAAACGCAGCAGGCATCCCTGGCCTCATTGCTGTAGCCATCGGATTAATTCTGTTCACCCTATTCCTATATTGGTGTAATCTTGGTATGAAACGTGTAGTTGAAATCAATACAACACGTCCATTGCGTTTAGGCGTACTTGTCGCCTCTATGGTTGCCTTTCTAGTATATGTACCTTTTTATTTATTTCCCCAAACTTGTATTATCGCCAATTGGATTGCAGCTGGTAACTATGTAAAAGAAATGCAACAATATAATGATAATCATCATATTGTATTCGACTCGTTCAATCTTGATACATCTGATACAGCAGCTAAGAAAACACCTGGTACAATTATTCTCGTCATCGGGGAATCTAGTTCTCGCGATTATATGAAAGTATATAATCCAGAATTTCCGTATGATGATACACCTTGGCAAGAAGATATGAAATCAAACAATAAAGATTTTATCTTCTATAATAATGCTTATTCCTCATATGTACAAACGGTACCAACCTTAGAACGAGCTCTTTCTGAACGTAATCAATATAATGACCGTCCATTTTTAGACTCCGCCAATATCTTAGACGTTGCCAAAAAAGCCGGTTATACTACATCTTGGTTTAGTAATCAAGGCGTATTCGGTGAATATGATACGGCTATTTCCTTAATGGCTAAAACAGCAGACCTCACCAAATGGTCCCATGAGTCTTATGGATTTTCAGACTTATACGATGAAGCTTTATTACCATTACTAAAAAATGTAGATCCCAAGAAAAATAATTTTGTTGTTATCCATATTATGGGCAGTCATATTTATTATAATGACCGTTATCCACACGAGTTTAGTAAATGGAAAAAAGGTCCTTATCCTGATGGTATTGAAGCCTATGCTAATAGCCAACTATATACGGATTGGTTATTACAACAGATTTACACATATGGCAAAGATAATTTAAATCTCCAAGCCATGGTATATTTTTCTGATCATGGTGAAAGTCTAGATAAATCACATAATCCAGATACCTTTGATTTTGTAATGACTCATATCCCGTTCTGGATTTACTTATCCCCTCAATATCGTGCTGCCTACCCTCAAACAGCAACGACATTAACAAATCATGAACAACAATATTTTACTAATGATCTATTATACGATACCTTAGTAGGACTTATGCATGCACCAAATAGTCGCTATGATAAATCAAGAGACTTTAGTAATGATGCATATCAATTTAATTTACATAACCTTACTACATTGTTAGGTGAACAGCCACTTACTAATGATCCTGTAAATCAGGGTAAATAGAACGTCAAAAGCGACGATTGAATCTGTCAATCGTCGCTTTTCTTCGGTATAAGAGAATCTATGTTTTTCTCTGTAAATACCTCTATATGATTTTCTAGCAATAAATCTGTAGTAACACCATTTCCTGTTGTTAAGATGCCAGAAAATGTACCATCATAAATCTCACCACAGCCACAACTAGGGCTTTTAGCCTTTAATAAGGCCCTATGGCAATTATTATCTTGTGCAATAGTTAAAGTACGCAAAGCACCTCGGACAAATTCTTTTGTAACATCTACACCTATATTATTGATTACAAGCTGCCCCACACGTTCAGCAGGTGGTCTAGGCGTAGATAATCCGCCTAATATTTCCGGACAAATTGGAATAATATTATATAATGACTGAATACATTCTAATTCATCTATTCTATTATTCTTTCCATCATATCTACAGTGAACGCCACACAGACATTCACTAATTAGTAAATTAGGCTTTTTCATGTTTCATTTCCTTGGAATCGATAGATATGTATAGTAGTAATAAAAAAAGACTAACCGAAGTTAGTCTTAATGGTGCCGAGGACCGGAATCGAACCGGTACGGTTATTTCTAACCGACGGATTTTAAGTCCGTTGCGTCTGCCTGTTCCGCCACCCCGGCATGGGTAACGATTGTGGAGGCGGCACCCAGAATCGAACTGGGGAATAAAGGTTTTGCAGACCTCTGCCTTACCGCTTGGCTATGCCGCCATATAAGTGGAGCGGGAAACGAGATTCGAACTCGCGACCCCCGCCTTGGCAAGGCGGTGCTCTACCGCTGAGCTATTCCCGCATGTACATGGTGCCTCAGGACAGAATCGAACTGTCGACACACGGATTTTCAGTCCGTTGCTCTACCGACTGAGCTACCGAGGCATGAATGGCGACCCCGATCAGATTTGAACTGACGATCTTCGCCGTGACAGGGCGACATGTTAACCGCTACACCACGGGGCCGTATCCAAAGTACTTGCTTAGTATATCGGTTATCAGAGTTTTTGTCAACACTATATATTAAAATTCATAATGAAGTTTTTTTCATCTCCCAAAATAGTGCTATCTTTGTGTCCGGGTTCCACTAATAATGCATCATCTAACTGTAATATTTTATCAAGACTTTTACGTAAATCATCTGCATTACCATTATAATTATCACTATTGCCCACATTTTGTTTAAATATAGTATCACCGGTAAATAAATGATTTTCGATTTGCAAACAAACTGATCCAGCACTATGTCCCGGTGTATGATAAACATAGAATTTGAAAGGACCTATTTCTAAGGAACCCTCATGTAATGAGATACATTGTGTAAACATTTTCTTTTTATATACACTAGGACGACGACGAATAAGCTGTAATAATTCGTGATCACCTTTGTGTAAATAAGCAGGAATTTTATAATGTTCACAGATTTCATCGAGAGCAGACACATGGTCGCAATGACCATGTGTCAATACAACAGCTAACGGTGTTGTATCCCCAACCATATCAATAATATGTCGACTGTGAAAACCTGGATCTATTATGAGGGATAGGTTATCTTGTTTTAACACGTAACAGTTTGCTTTATATAAGCCTAGTGGACATTTTATTATCTCCATATACGTTTCCCTTCTCTTATAATAAACCCGCCATATACAGTAATTAAAGGAATTATAGAACTGTATATCGTTTTGTCATATCCTTTTTAATAAAATAACCTTCCCAAAATTGTGGATGTAGCATAACTAAAATTGTAAATAATTCCAGACGGCCTAATAACATATCTATTATTGCAATAACCTTAGCACCATCAGGCAATATAGAAAAAGTATCTGTAGGACCGTAATTAGCAAAAGCTAAACCTACATTACTTTGAAATGCCGTTACAATTTGTAATGCGTCACTAGTAGACAAACCAAAGCAAGTCATAAAGAAAACAGAAATTACATAAATCATAAAATATAAGAATATGAACTGTTGTGTCATCTGAATCCATTTGTCAGGCAATGGTTTTCCATTGATTCGCACAACTTGAACCATATCAGGATGTATAGACTTACGCAAATAAATAATACTACTCTTGATTAGAATAATAAGTCGTATAATCTTAACGCCCCCTGTAGTAGAACCACTACAACCGCCAAAAAAGCTAGATATAAATAACATCATTTTAGCTGCAGCAGGCCATAAATCATAATCTGACACAGCAAAGCCACTACCTGTTTGAATAGAAACCAAAGTAAATGCAGCATCTTGAAATAACTTGCCTATATGAGTAGCTTCGGATTGGATACATAAAGCTATAAATGTAATAAGAATACCTAAAGCTAATACGAGCCAATACATACGGGTCTCAAAGTCAGAGATTAATGCAGAAAAACCTTTATGAATTACGTTGTAATATACAGCAAAGTTGCCACCAGCAATAATCATAAATAAAATGAATACTACACAAATATATATATTATCACTGTATATAAAGGTTCCAGCTGTAGTCGGTGTTAATCCTCCTGTGGCTATAATGGAAAACGCATAATTTAAAGCATTAAAAGGATCTATACCGCCAAGCCACAACATAATAAAACAAATTATCGTAAATACAACATATAGAGACCATAATTTGGAAGCCATTGATTGTATACGTGGCAATACTACACCTGGCTTAGGGACGGATGCTTCAGCATTGAAAAAGTGGGCTGCATCAGCACCCAGGTTACGTAAAAATGACAAAATTAGAACGATAATTCCCATACCACCTATCCAATGCATTAATCCACGCCAAAGGATAAAGGTTTTAGGTGCTTGATCGACATCATATATAACCGTAGCGCCCGTAGCAGTTAACCCTGAAGAAGCTTCAAATAATGCATCTACAGGATTAATGAGAATACCAGATATCATAAAAGGAATGGAACCAAGTAAAATAGTAGAAAGCCACGTAGATGCAACTACGAGAAAGCCATCACGCAAGCTAAAACTTTTACTTTGATGACCATTAGTAACCAATAAAAATCCTGCTAATCCGGATATAGTAGCTGTAACAGCAAATGACCAATATGCAGTTTCAAATATAATGCTATATATGAATGGTATAAGGAGAAAAGCTCCAAAGATATAGAGTAATTTCCCTACCAAAGACATGACAATTTGTATACGCATATAACCCCTACGTCAAATAGTTTAATAATTTAGTAACTGACTCTGGTAATGTAAATAATACAATATGGTCCCCTACCAAAATCTCTGTATTACCACGCGGCACAATAGCCTCATCACCGCGGAGTATAACGCCAACAAGTGCTTTACCAGGAAGGCGAATATCCTTAAGTTGTTTGCCTGCTACTGGTGATTGATCTGTAATAAGAATTTCAATGGATTCAGCCTTACCACCTTCGAAGGTTGAAATTGACACAACGCCTTCACCACTTCGTACAATTCTTAGTATTTGACCTGCCGTCATAAGTCTAGGAGAAAATACAATATCAATCCCCACTTGTTCCATTAGCATAATGTATTCTGGACGACCTACACGAACAACAGTTTTAGGTATGCCCATATGCTTACCCACCAAAGCGACAAGAAGATTCAACTTATCGTCATCTGTGAGGGCAATGATAACATCGTTATCAGCCACTTCTTCTGCTTCGAGCAAATCAAAATCCGTACCATCGCCATTGATAATAATTGCTTTATCCACTTGAGCAGCCAAGGCTTCACATCGCTCGATATCCTTTTCTATAACCTTAACCGTAAAGCCAGATTTTTCTAATAATACAGCAAGATTTCTACCTAACAATCCAGCTCCAATGATAATAGCGCGTTTATGAAAGGCCTCATGATTAGAAAACCATTGTTGTTCAACAGCATCAACGCCATCTTTTAAGCCTAGAAAGAAAACACTATCATTAGGTAAAAGAATACTTTCACCATGAGGTATAATCATTTCGCCTAAGCGTAATATACCAACTAATAAAACCCCTTCTGGAAAAGTTAGTTCTTTTAACGGTTTATTGATGAGAGGAAATGTACTATTAATCTTAAACTCTATCAAACGTACAGAACCTTGACCAAACTCCTCTACATCAAGAGCAGATGGCGTTTCAATAATACGAAGTAACTCTTGAGCGGTAACCATCTCTGGATTGATGAATAAATCAACACCTAACCGTGCTTTCATTGTGTCATCCATATGTTCAGCGATATTCGTATCCCTAACACGAGCTACCGTAGATGGAACACCGGCTATCTTGGCTACCGCACAGGATAACATATTGACTTCATCAGAGTCGGTAACGGCAATAAATATGCCTACATCAGACATATCAATTTCATTTAATAATTGAATATCGCTACCATTGCCACAAACAAGGCTAACATCTAGCGTATTTTCTAAATTATGAATCCGTTCTTGTGAACGATCTATAAGATATACATCATGATCATCCTGAACCAATCTTTCACACAAAGAATATCCAACTTTACCAGCACCTACTACAATAATTTTCATAGTTTAGTCCTCTTTGTCAGTTGATGGTGTCCATTCTTTTCCCGTTTCTGTTAATAATGTCCATCCATCTTCCTGAACTACAAGACGGTCCTTCATCAAATGACCAATAGCACGTTTAAATGCAGCTTTACTGATATTAAATTTATCTTTAATCAGCATTGCTGATGACTCATCACTATAAGGCATTTTACCACCCCGCTGTAAAAGATATTCCATAATAATCTGACCATCAGATACCAATGCCTTCTCTTTTATAGGGCGCATAGAAACATTAATACGACCATCGTCACGTTTAAATGTAACGCGGGCTTCTACCATTTCTCCAACATTTAGTTTTCTTGTCATTTCAGAGCGATGCAAAAAAGCAATCCATCGCTCTGGAGTAATAAAAAATGCACCATCACTAGTCAAATTATAAATAGCACCATTAACTTGTTGCCCTACAACAGCTTCTGTAGCCGCCTTAGAAGCACGGCGCATTTCATCATCAACATCCATCGATACAGCCATACGACCAGATTTATCGGTATAGAGTTTTACCCATACCTTTTCCCCGACTTGTGGTCTACCACGCATTTCAGCGTGAGGCATGAAAATCCCCCGTTCAGTACCAACCTCTACAAAACATCCAAAATTAGTTACATTAATAACCTCAACATAACCAATTTGTCCTACCTTCATAGCTGGTAATCGCATGGAAGCTGTCAAACGCCCCTTTGGATCACGATATAAAAATACCTCTACATCATCCCCAATAGATACTGGTGATGTTTGTTGATCCTTATGGAGTAATATATCATCATTTGTATTACCTGTTTGACCATCAAGGAAAGCACCATGATCACTGGTACGTAAAACACGTAAGGTGGCTATGGTATTCTCCAATAATTCGCTAGCCATATATTATTCTCCTTCAAAAGGAACACGCTCAGCGTCATTCCATAAGGCTTCTAGACCATAAAATTCACGAATTTCATCATTGCCAAATACATGGCAAATGATGTCACCGAAGTCTAGTAAAACCCACTCACCTTCACGATAACCTTCACGATGAAGCACTGTCATACCTTGTTCAGCTGCAACATCTTCAATTTGATCAGCAATACTTTGAGATTGCTTAATATTGTTAGCACTTACAATCATAAAATAATCGCCTAACATAGAAATGCCTTCTAAATCTAAGATTTCAATATCTCGACCTTTTTTATCAAAAGCTGCTTGTGCAAGGGATAATGCATGTTGTTTAATTGCTTCTTTTTGTTTCATTATATCTCCTATTTTACTCTTTCTTTTCTGCTTCTGAACCTGGTTCACTTGGCTTAGCTCTTGTGCCTTGTTCCGATTCAACAGCAACCTTTTCCTTAGTTGCTACAGGAGCAGACACAAATTGACTCATATCTTGTGGTGATAATGTTCCCATAGTTATACCTACTAAACGCTGTGCCTCAGTAGGATTAACATGCCAGTAAACGATATTATCAATTTTCTCTTTTTCACCAGGTAAAATATAAAAATGAATATGATCTTTTTCAGTTTGACTAATGGAACGCATCAATTTAATGGCATCCCATGTGGAAATATTACTTTCATAATGGCTCCATAAACGCCAAATATGCCAAGCTTTAGTTAGGAAAAATCGATCTTGCTCACGTTCAACCCAAAGTTTTAAGAAACGTTCTTGTCGTTGTACACGGCTAAAATTATCATTATGTTCATCAGCATATCTCAAATAGGCTAATGCTTTATCACTATCTAAGTTTTGATAGCCTCGACGCAAATCGATATCCTTATTCCCTGTTTCAGCATCAACATGTTCCATATTTTTTTCTACATAAAACTGTTGATCACCTAATACATCACTGGTTTTTCTGAAAGCTGTTTCGTCAACAATAACATAGTAAGGAATACTGATATGAAATACATCCTCTATTACGGCCTTTGTTAGTTCAATACCACCATCTGCATACATTTGATTTAACATGGATACAGATTTTTGATCTCTACTTTCAATCTTACTATTACTAGGAATACCGATTATATCCATCGTACTCGTATTCATATTAATAGACATGAGGAATAATGAATCGGCTTGACTCGGATTATTTTTATCTTTGCCAACAATCAATACATAAACAGGCTTATCTAAAGCCTTTTGCTCTACGCTGACTGTATCAGTATGTTTTGGCTCACTAGATTCCTCAATAGTAGCTGCCGTATCAGTATTAGTAATACGGTGATAAACGTAACTAACACCACTATACAGGCCCCAACCTATGCCACAAATGACAGACAGTGCTAATACAACGGCAATCACTAATCGTCCCCACTGAACCTTGGATTTCTTCATTTGTCTCTCTCGACGCCTTCTACGTCGACGGGCACGTGCTTTTTCGAGTTCATCCATTATTTGCACCTCCTTTTTTCATATGTCGCAATAGATCATTACGGCTAAGAATAGTGAGTGGATAAATTGAATCTCCACTATCAATTAAATGACGTATAGTCATATCAAAACCACATAATACACCAGCATCTAAAGACTGTTCAGCAGCTAATCGAATATCATTTACACCAGGAAATTTACGATTCGGTTCAATATAATCAGCTAGAAATATAATTTTATCTAACTTTGACATATTTTCTTTCCCAGTAGTATGAACGCGTATAGCCTCCAAAATATCTGGATTTGTTACACCATATTGAGTATTAGCCAAAACCATTCCAGCCAAACCATGTAGCAAGGCACCACTATGTAGCATATCTTGGTCACAAGGCAAATCTGCAACTAAATCACGCATTTCTAAGAGAGGAATTTCTTTAGCACAATCATGTAAAAGTGCAGCTAAATGAGCATCCTCAATATTTGCACCATATTTTTTGGCTAAATACATAGCAGAATTTACTACACCTAATGTATGAATAAAACGTTTTTTACTTAATTTATTAGATAAATCGGTTTCAATCTCTTTTATATCCACCTTATATTATTCCTTCCGATAAATATCATATTTCTCAATATACTTAACTACACATTTAGGCAACATATAGCGCACCGTTAATCCATGTCGTAATCTATCACGTAAATAAGTAGCAGATAATTTCATTTCTGGTACATTCATTAAATGAATCTTATCATGAGCTTTAGGCCCTAATAAATCTAAGGTAGTATCTATAACTTGAGATCCATCGGGACGCATGGCACCAATAAAGTGACAATTATCTAATAATTGCTCAATAAATTTCCAATTTGGTAAATCTCGTATTGTGTCTGTGCCAGCGATAAAGAAAAACTCAACAGAGTCCCCATATATATTTTTAAAATAATGAATCGTATCAATAGTATAGGAAGGCCCTTCACGACGCATTTCCACATCAGATATTTCAAAATATGGATTATCTGCTACTGCGGCAGCGGTCATCGCATATCGATGCTTTGCATCAATAACATCATTATGTTTATGAGGAGGAATACGGGCAGGAACAAAAATAACCTTATCTAGTTTGAAAGTTTCCCTTGCGACCTCTGAAATCATAAGATGACCTAAATGAATGGGATTGAAAGTTCCTCCCATTATACCTATGCGCCTTGTTTCTACCATATATAAGCCACACCCTTTATGACTATAATACAAATCAAGATAAATAATGTAATTGCTTTTATATACGATACCCACTCATAAGAACCTTTTGGAGTCTGTATATAACGATAGTAAGCTCGCAATAAATAATATAAGCGTATCACGAACGAATTTGCCCCGTACCAAATACAAAATATTTATAAGATGTTAATGCTTGTAAGCCCATTGGACCACGAGCATGAAGCTTTTGAGTGCTAATGCCAATTTCAGCACCAAAACCAAATTCGAAACCATCTGTAAAACGAGTAGAAGCATTATGATATACAGTTGAACAATCTATAAGATTCATAAAACGCTGTGCAGATGCAACATCATCTGTAACAATGGCTTCTGAATGATGTGTTGTATAACGATTAATATGTAAAATAGCATCATCCAAAGATGAAACAATGGCTACATTTAAATCAAAATCATTATATTCTGTGCTAAAAGAATGTTCATCAACAGCTATACCTTTTATTATTTGTAACACCTCAGGCGTACCATGAATGGTTACATGATGAGACGCTAATTTTTTTTCTAAAGCCACTAAAAATTCTTTTGCAATCCCTTCATGAACAAGCAGTGTTTCCATGGAGTTACAAACTGAAGGACGTTGTACCTTAGCATTTACAGCTATATCAAGGGCCATCTCAAGATTCGCATCAACATCAACATAGGTATGACAAACACCACTTCCGGTTTCAATAACAGGAATCATACTATCCTGTACAACACGTTGAATTAAACCAGCACCACCACGCGGGATAATCACATCGATATAACGACGTTGTTGTAATAATACACTTACAGCTTCACGATCTAAGACCTCCACTAATTGGATAGCCAATCGAGGTAAATCATGTTCTTCAAGTACATCTTGCATAATGGAAACAATAACTTGATTTGTATTGAAAGCCTCTTTACCACCTCGTAAAATAGTGGCATTAGCGGTTTTAAAACATAGTGCACCAGCATCTACAGTCACATTTGGACGCGCTTCAAAAATAATACCTATAACACCAAAAGGAACGGCTCTCTTTTCTATATGAAGTCCATTTGGTCTATTTATACTTTCTAAAACAGAGCCCACAGGAGATGCCAATAAACTGACTTGCCGAACACCTTCTGCCATTTGTTCAATACGATCTTTTGACAAAAGTAAACGATCAAGCATCGTGTCAGGCACTACATCACGGGCAGACTCCATATCTTTATGATTAGCCTCTAAGATACGATCTGTATGTGTTACTAAAGCCTGAGCCATTGCACGCAATACATCATTGATGCGCTCCTCTGGCAATTGTTGTAATACAAGTGATGCTGCTCTAGCAGATTCGCCCATATTTTTAAAGATTGATTCATATGAAATCATGCAGCACCTCATCAATGAATAATAACAAGATTATTTCTATGAATGACTTCATCATAGGTTGTATTAATTTCTAATACACGCGCAATATCCTGTGTATTATGACCTTTAATTTTAACTAAATCTGATGAACTGTAATTTACTAAACCACGAGCAATCTCTTTGCCATCATACAGAATGGATACAGTATCACCAGGTTCAAAAATGCCATCTACAGAAATGATACCCGCTGGAAGAATACTAGCACCCTTATCCAAAACAGCACTAGCACAACCATTATCAATAGTAATAAAACCACTTAAACGTTTGCCATACGCAACCCAGTGATGTTTTTGAGAAACACCTTGATTATTAGCAATAAATAATGTACCTATGTCTTCACCCTTACAAACTCTGCGTAAAGAATTATCCGATTCTCCACTAGTAATAATCATGTGAATACCTGAGTTGGTTGCCATATGGGCCGCTTTTATTTTTGTATACATACCACCAGTACCCATACTAGATCCAGCACCACCTGCAATTTTATAGGTTTCATCGGTAATCATCGAAACCTCATGGATTAAGGTTGCTTCTGGATTAGTGGCAGGATTTGCCGTATATAATCCATCTATATCAGATAAAATAATTAATACATCTGCCTCTACGATACCTGCTACAGTAGCAGATAATGTATCATTATCACCTATTTTATATTCCTCAATGGCTACTACATCATTTTCATTGATGATTGGAATTACATGAAGTTGTAATAAAGCATGCAAAGTATTACGCAAATTCAAATAGCTATGACGAGAGGTACTATCCTCCTTCGTCAATAATATTTGAGCCACCGTTCTACCATACTCTCGAAACATACGTTCATACATATGAATTAGCACACCTTGACCAACTGCTGCAGAGGCTTGACGCAATACAAGATCTCTTGGTTTTTCTTTAAATCCTAGTGGAGCCAAACCTGCACCAGTAGCACCTGAGGAAACAAGAATAACCTCTTTCCCTTGATTAGCAAGATCTGATAATTGACGGACTAAATGCTCAATCCGTTCTAAATTTAAATGACCATTTGGGTAACAT
This sequence comes from Veillonella tobetsuensis, assembly GCF_002959935.1. Taxonomy (NCBI): domain Bacteria; kingdom Bacillati; phylum Bacillota; class Negativicutes; order Veillonellales; family Veillonellaceae; genus Veillonella; species Veillonella tobetsuensis. Next base: position 238,034 of record NZ_PPDF01000012.1, on the reverse strand, counting down.
AATGTGCTGCTCCCCACTTTTACAACAATGCGTTTAGCATTCTTAATGGCATCTCTCATAAAATCGTCTCCTATGTAAGGGAAAAAGGTTATAACAATTATTTAGGTAATATAATTTTAGGTTCTTTTTTAGCTTTATAAAGAACACCGTTAAATCCGATAACTTGCACTAATTCAGCACCAAGCATATCAGCTAATTCTTGGAAAATTTCTTTATCTTCAGGGCTATTATTAAGCAGTTTAACCTTGATTAGTTCACGTGCCATTAATGCCGCTCTAGCACTATCAATAACACTGTTTTCAAGGCCATTTTTACCGATTTGAACAACCGCTGGCATAGTAGCTGCTAAAGATCGTAAATATCGTTTTTGTTTTCCTGTCATTATTACTCCTAGTCTCTGAATGTAAAGCGTTGATCACCAATTACAACTTCATCGCCTTCTTGACATCCCTTTTCACGTAATTTATTATCCAATTCCATAAAACGCCAAATACGTTGGAAACGGCGTAAGGATTGATCATCATCAAGATTTGTCATCGCTACAAGGCGTTCAATACGTTTACCTGTAATATAAAAGGCTGCATCGTCGCCACGGGTGATGACAAACTCCGTATCAGGTTTAGCTTCATACATTACGGTATCATCAGTAGCTTCAATCTCAGGCTCATAATTTTCTACATAGTAATATGCTCGTTCCATAAGTTCTGGCAAACCTTCACCACTTAGAGCATTAATTAAGAATACTTCATAGCCTTTATCTTCAAAATACGCTTTCGTATTAGGAATAGTATCTTCATCAAATACAAGGTCAATTTTATTAAGTGCTACAATCTGTTTCTTACCAGCTAATTTTTCAGAATACTTACGTAACTCTTCATTAATAGCATCAAAGTCTACCTTTGGATCACGGCCTTCCATGCCTGATACATCGAGAACATGAATTAAAATATTCGTCCGTTCCACATGGCGTAAGAAATTATGACCAAGTCCTACCCCTTCACTAGCCCCTTCAATAAGACCAGGAATATCGGCTAATACAAAGCTACGATCACCAGAGATTGTAACAACTCCCAATACTGGTGTTAAGGTAGTAAAATGATACGCTGCTACTTCTGGTTGTGCTTTAGATACCTTGCGTAAAATACTAGATTTACCAACGCTTGGATACCCAAGTAAGCCCACATCAGCTAACACTTTCAATTCTAATTGCAGCCAATGCTCTTCACCTGGTTCACCTTTTTCAGCAAATGTAGGTGCACGATTAGAGCTAGAAAGGAATCGTGCATTACCACGACCGCCACGGCCGCCCTTAGCAATGACAAATGTATCTCCATCATGTACTAAATCACAGAATACTTTACCAGATTCCTCATCCTTAACAACAGTACCTAATGGTACAGGGATAATTAAATCATCTGCACCTCGACCATGTTTATTGGCACTTTCACCATTGCCACCCTTTGGAGCTTTAAACTGACGTTTATAACGGAAATCAACAAGGGTGTTGATATTTTTATCCGCTTTTAAAATTACATCTGCCCCTTGGCCACCATCGCCGCCGCTAGGTCCGCCATTAGGAACATATTTTTCACGACGGAAACTGGACATGCCATCTCCGCCGTCACCCGCTTTTACAAATACACGAGCGCGATCTATAAACATAATTACATCCTTTTCTGCAAAACTATTTTAAAAGTTCTATTGCCTTTTGAATTTGAATATCTGTAATATTACCAGATGGAGAAGTTCCCTTTGGTAATTCTAATACAACATCTGGTTGAATACCTGTGCCATCAATAACACGATCATTTGGCGTATGGTATTTAGCAATCGTAATCTTAATACCTTCTTGTTCAAAATTTGGATATACACTTTGAACGGTACCTTTACCATAACTATTTGTACCTAATATAGTGCCAAGTTTTCTGTCTTGAATAGCACCGGCAATAATCTCAGAAGCACTAGCAGACCCTTTATTAATAAGAACTACCATAGGCAATGCAGGATTCTTACCTTCTGATACATAGTTGCGCTTTTCATTATCTCGTGTTGTAAAGGATACCAATGTACCTTCTGGCATAATAATACTAGCTATATCCTGAGCACTATTTAATAATCCACCAGGGTTATCTCGTAAGTCAAGTACAAGTGAAGTCATACCTTCAGAGCGTAACTGATCATATTGTGTTTTGAAATCATCTGCTGTGTGTTCAGCAAACTGACTAATCCGAATATATCCAATATGATCTGTCAACATTTTACTTTTTACTGTAGGTAACACAATTTCTTCTCTTGTAACAGTATATGTCAACAACTGATTGTCGCGTTCGACCACAATTGTTACATCTGTTCCAGCATTGCCACGAATTTTTGCTGCTGATTCTTCAATAGTCATAGAACTTGTATCTACACCATCTATAGATACAATATGATCTCCACTTTTAATACCGGCCTTGTAAGCTGGTTGATCATCAATAACAGACACAGCCTCTAGACCTTTAGGGCCATGACCAAGTACCATGCCAACACCAGCATAAGTACCAGAAGTATGCTCTTTCATGGTTTCTAAATCTTCTGCGTCTAAATAGACAGAATGTGGTTCTCCTAAAGACGCAATAAGACCTTTTAACATCCCATCAAAAAGTGTAGCCTTGCTGATTGGTGTCATAAACTTTTGTGTTGCCACATAATAGGTAACCACAAAACGAGGTAAACCATATGGCGATCCAGATATGTACCAAAATACAAGCCACATCATAACAATTGATGCCACTATATATTTAATTAGTTGTAAACATAGTCTTTTAATATTACTATTCATTCTATAAATAACCCATAGGATCTACAGGATCCCCATTTTCACGTACTTCAAAATGAACATGTGGCCCTGTACTATTACCTGTACTACCAGCATACGCTACTACTTGCCCTTTAGAAACAGACTGGCCTTCATCCACTGCCAATTCAGAATTATGGCCATACAATGTAGATAAACCATTGCCATGATCAATAACAACAGCATAGCCATATCCGCCCATCCATCCGGACCAAACAATAACACCACTATCAGCGGCATGAACAGGAGTGCCTTCATCGACACCAATATCAATACCGGAATGATAAATTGTGGTTCCCCAAATTGGGTGAACGCGATATCCATATGGTGAAGTAATTTCACCACTAACTGGCCATCCTAATTGGCCTGTACCTTGAACCCAAGTATAAGATGAACCCTGTCCTGCTGATTGAGCAGCCGCAGCTGCTGCAGCGGCACGAGCCGCTTGTCGTTCTTTTAACATAGCACTAATTTGTGCTGATGAAGCATTTAGTTCTTCAATAGCTTGCATTGCAACAGCTCTATCATTTTGTGCTTTTTGAAGAACAACATTGCGTTCTGCTTTTTTCTGTTCTATCTCAGCTTGTTTTGCAAGAGCCGCTTTTTCTAATTCCACTAACTTGGCTCGATCTTCTTCAAGCTTTTTCTTATGCGCTTCAATTTGAGCGCGTTCTTTCTTGATTTCACTTATCAAGTTAATATCGGAATCAATAATTCTTTTTAATACTTCTAAGCGATTTGCAAAGTCACTAAAATCTTTAGATCCAATAACTACATCTAAATAACTAAGACGGCCGTTGATATAAATATCACGCACCCGTTTATAAAATACGGCTTCACGACCTTCTAAGCGCTTTTGTGCTTCTGCCAACTGACGTTCATTTAGAGTAATATCATTTTCTACAGCTACCCGTTGTTCTGTAATAGTATTTAACTCTGTAGTAGCTTGTCGCAATTGCCCCTCTATTTGACGTAATTGTTCAGATACACTACCGATTACAGTTTCTGCATCAGACTTTATAGCATTTTGTTGATTCACTTGTTGTTGAATTGAATCTAACTGATTCGTTAAATCCTCATCTTCAGCCATAATAAAGGCTGGTGTCCCGCACAATACCACTCCCGTAAGAAGGGCCGCTACGAGACGAGTTTTTAATGTATACTGTCTCATAAGCCCTCTACTATACTTTCATGTATTGTTTTAACGAAATGGTACTACCTATAATGCCCACAATGATACCACCGCCGATTAAACAACCAACCAATTGATAAAAGAATGGGAACATAGGTACTAATGGGAAGAATGCAAGAGAATCAGATACTTCCATAGTTATGAAATGATAAAACTCTCCTACACACAACACTGCAATAATAGCGCCTATTAAGCCTAACAACATACCTTCAATAACAAATGGCCAACGAATAAACCAGTTCGTAGCACCTACATATTTCATAATCGCAATTTCTTTACGACGAGCAAATACGGTTAATCGAATTGTATTAGATATAATAAACAATGTCGCTGCAGCTAAGAATCCGATGAGGACGATACCACCAATACGAATAATTTGTGTAACGCGGAACAACTCTTCTATAATATCTTGTCCATAATGTGTACTTTCAACACCTTGGAATGTTGATACAAGCTTAGCTGTTGCTTTAACATCTTCTGGATTCTCGAAGGTAAGAACATAAGAGTTTGGCAAGGGATTTATCCCCCCCAAAGCATTAACCAATTGTTGTTGATCACCTAATCGTTCTTTAAACTCCTTCATGGCTTGTTCTTTGTTTACAAATTCCAAATGTTTTAGATTCGGAATTGCTTTTACTTGTCTACCAACCGCCATAATTTGGTCAGTAGTAAGGCCATCCTTTAAATACACACTTAGTTGTACTTGATTTTCCAAACTAGCTGCCATGTTATTTAAATTGATTACACCACAAAGGAATACACCAAGCATAAATAAGGATAAGGCTACTGTGGAAATGGAAGCCAATGTCATGAGACCATTGCGTTTCATAGACTTTAGTGCTTCTTTAAAGAAATATTTCATTGTTCTAGGCTTCATTAAACTCTGCACCCCTCATATTATCACTAAGAACACGACCATCTTTTAATTCGATAACTCGCTTATTTAAATAGGTAACAATATCCATATTATGTGTAACCATAATAACGGTAGTGCCAAAATTATTAATGTGCTTAAACAAATCAACAATATCTTTACTTGTATTAGGATCCAAGTTTCCTGTTGGTTCGTCAGCAATGAGTACTGTTGGACGATTGACGATAGCTCGAGCCACAGCGACACGTTGCTGTTCACCACCAGACAAATCCTCTGGTAAATCATTTGCCTTATCAGACAAACCAACAAGCTCGAGTACATGCGCCACTTTTTCTTTAATTACCTGTGGTTTCTCCTCGATAACCTCTAAAGCAAATGCGATATTTTCAGCTACGCTCTTATTAGGTAATAGGCGAAAATCTTGGAATACTACGCCTAATTTCCGACGTAACTTTGGTATCTTACTACGTTTCATATTCGTAACATCGAACTCATCAACTATTACTGTACCAGAATCAGGCATAACCTCATGAGTCAATAGTTTAAATAATGTAGATTTACCAGCCCCACTATGACCACAAATCAATACAAATTCACCATCATTAATGGTGAGACACACATTATCAAGTGCGGTAGATCCATTGTCATACACTTTACTAACATTCTTAAATTCTATCATCGGTTCCCCTTTTATTTACGTGTCACCACTTTTTTAGCTGCCATTACAATATCATTAGCTGTTAAACCATATTTTTCCATCAATTCTTTTGGTGTACCACTCTCCCCAAATGTATCTTGGACACCAACGAATTCCATCGGTACTGGCTTATTAGCAACAACAACTTCAGATACAGCAGAGCCTAAACCACCTAAAACATTATGTTCTTCTGCTGTTACAATAGCACCCGTTTCTTTTGCAGCTTTAATAATAGCTTCGCTATCGATAGGCTTAATAGATGCCATATTAATAACACGAGCAGAAATTTCTTCAGCCTCTAACTGTTTAGATGCTTCTACAGCAGGGCCAACTAAGGCGCCACAAGCAATGATAGTAACATCGGAACCATCTTTTAATTGATTAGATTTACCTGGTACAAATGTGTAGTCATCTGCAGTTACATCATCAACACCAGCTCTGCCGAGACGTACATAAACTGGCCCATTATAGTTGGCAGCCCATGTAATAACAGCTTCTGTTTCTTTTTCATCGGCTGGTACGATAACAGTCATATTAGGTAAAACACGCATACATGCAATATCTTCTAAACTTTGATGAGTTGCACCATCTTCACCTACAGTGATTCCTGCATGAGTAGCACAAACCTTCACATTAAGCTTTGGATAGCATACAGCATTACGGATTTGTTCAAATGCACGACCGGTTGCAAACATAGCAAAGGAAGATACAAATGGAATTTTACCAGCTGCCGCAAGACCAGCACCTACAGAAATGAGATTTTGCTCTGCAATACCAACATTAAAGAAACGCTCGGGACATTCCTTTTTAAATGTATCCGTCTTAGTAGATTTTGATAAATCAGCATCAAGAACAATAATATTAGAATTCTCTTTACCAATTTTTGCTAGCGCATTGCCGTACGCTTCACGTGTTGCTTTACCCATTATTGTACCCCCATGATTTCATTTACGAATGCCACACCTTGTTCTTCACTAGGTGCCTTACCATGCCAACCAGCTTGACCTTCCATTTCTGCAACACCTTTACCTTTTACAGTATGCATTACAATACATGTCGGACCTTCTGTGAAAGCCTTCGCCTCTTGAATTGCTTGATGTAATTCGTCAATATCATGACCATTTACTTCAATAACATTCCATTTAAAAGCTTTAAATTTATCTGGAATTGGCAATGGGGACATAACTTTTTCAATATCACCATCAATTTGTAGGCCATTATAATCTACAAAGGCAGTCAAATTATTTAATTTATAGTGACCGGCAAACATGGCTGCTTCCCACACTTGGCCCTCTTCAAGTTCACCATCACCGAGGATAGAATATACACGATAATTAGCATTATCTACTTTACCAGCTAAAGCCATACCGCAAGCAGCGGAGATGCCTTGGCCCAAAGAACCAGTAGACATATCGACACCAGGTGTATGTTTCATATCCGGATGACCTTGTAAGAAATGATTGATTTTACGCAAATTCAATAATTCGGATTTAGGGAAATATCCTTTTTCTGCTAATGTAGCATAGAGTGCTGGCGCAGCATGACCTTTAGAAAGAACAAAGCGATCTCGATCTTGCTTATTAGGATTAGCTGGGTCTACGTTCATTTCAACAAAATATAAAAGAGACATAACATCAGCAATAGATAAAGAACCACCAGGATGACCTGATTTAGCTGCTGTTACGGATTGTACGATGCTAACGCGAATTGCTTTAGCCTTCTCTTGTACTAATTGTTTTTGATCTTGACTCAATGTAGTCATAAAGACCTCACTTTCTGGATATATCCAATTTATAGTTAACACTCTTCTAAAAGGGAAATAGCAAATTCAGCATTGCGTTTTGATACCTTGCGCAATGTTTGGATACGATCAAAGGAATGTTGATATGATTCAGTAGAATTTAATAACTCTATACAGCGGTCATACAGTACCTCTTGATGTAGCTCCGTCATGGTCCCTATTGGTTCCTGTTCAATCATATGTAAAAAGCTTGTAATTTTAGGATCATAAGAAATACCAATAACAGGTTTTCCCATTAATGAACTAAATACTAGTGCATGTAGTCGAATGCCAATCATCAAATCCACATTACCTGATAATGAAAGCTGCTCCTCCGTTGTAAAAGGTCCTTCTAACACAATCGGTTTAACCGTCATTAACGATGCAATAGCTTTTGCTTCCTTTGTATCATCTGGATGTGACATAGGAACAAAGATGATTTCCGCATTTTGATTTATGCTGAGACGACTCAAAACATCGGCTAAACTTTGTCTATAAGCCGTATCGTCCTTCCAACGGCGAACTGCAATACCAATTCGTTTTAGCCCACTTTCAGAAGAAGCACAGTTATATTTAGTTAAAATATTCGCACCTATTGATAAATCAGCTTTATGCATTGCTAATACAGCATCCGCTGTCACCTCAACATTTTTAATGCCTAAAGCAAATAACTCATCTTTAGAAATGGTATCACGGACGGTAATACCATCCACATATTGTAACATGAATCGAACTGCACGTTTTGTAGAATTTCGATACAAAGGACCAATGCCTTGAGAATACAGCATAACTGGTTTTCCCAGTAATTTTGCAAGCCCCATAATGCTTAAATAGTAATATGTATTCCGTATGCTGGTAGCATCTTGTAATAAACTGCCACCACCACTAATAACAAGATCTGCATTACTTATGGCATTAAATATACCAAAGGCAGCAAATGTTCCAACTGCCTTAATATTATGCTTTCTACTAGTTTCTTGAGGATTACCTGATATAACCGTAATATGTGCATCACCTTCTACATCACGAATGGCATCGATAATGGCACAAAGCATCGCTTCATCACCAGCATTACCAAAGCCATAGTAACCGGAAATAACAATATTACTCATGACAGTCCTCCCGACGCATTGCCCATTGTGAGATATAGATTACTAAACGAACTGCGAGAATAAGTGCAACCCCAAGCACACAACCGAGTAATAAACCATCGTAACCACGCATGATGGACATGAATACAGGTGTTCTAATATGACAGAATGTTTCTACCATAGATGCAATACCAATAACTCCTGCTAAGGTCAATACAAAATGTATTACCATAGGCCATTTACGTAAGAAAGCGAATGTAGCTAACATCAATAATGGATGCCCAATGATAAACTCTTTTTCCCGTGGTCTAGCATATAATGTATTTTCTAAAAATCTGCGCAATACAAGTTCAAAAGTTGGTACTGGAACACCAGCGGTATGTCCACTACGGCCTACAAATACCCAGCCTACTGCACCTAAAGCTGCCGCAACAAAGAATACATAGATTTTCACATCCATTGTTAAAAATTCACAAATAAATTTCTTAGCCTCTGCTCTAGTATTTATCATGCGGCCTTTCCATAATGGAAAACGTTGTAAATATGCAATCATAACAAGGATAATTGGCAACACAAAGGTAAGCTTAACACCTCTAAAAATGGCAAACTCCATAAAGAATTTTGTATTTCCCAATAATGCTGAAATATACATGCCACCAATAGCTGCAAACAATGCTGCTATAATTAGATAAAATACTGCGAATATAGTAGATTTCCATGGGCCAACAGGACGTGTGCCACCTGATCTACGCCATTCCTCCATGAGCATAACCATAGCACCTACCGGTGCCATAACAGCAGCAGATAAAGCCCAAATTTGTACTAGTAGAGTACCACTAGTTACGATAAATGCAACAATAGAAAGCAAGGATAGTGCGAAGAACAAAACTAATTGCTTATGCTGTGACATAGAAATAAACATTTGTCCTACATACACAAATAATGCAATACTACCGATCATAGTTAGAACAACTAATAAAGGGTTTTGTGTATATGCTGGATAAATATCAGCAGCCCCAAATTTATAACCTTTAGCGCTCAATTTATCATTAGCACTTTGGATATAATTGATAGTTGTTTGTAATACAGTCTCATTATTTTGACCAACTTCATAAATTGGGAATAAATTATAGCGAATATTACGTTCAATATCACTAATATAGAAACGTTGTGCTGCTTCTTCAGGAGTAATTTTCTTTAATTCCTCTTTAGCGATAGTATAAACACGACCTACGCTATAATTTTTCTTTTCCGCCATTTCTAAGAAACCTAGTTGAGGTTCGTATTGCAATTGATTAACAGCTTCTATACCTACCAATGGAATGTGAAGCGTATTCATAGCCTCTAAGGTTTCATCGATATGATTAGGAGCACCTAGTGCCTCTTTACCAGCAAAAATAATGCCCGTTACACGAGGGACCCCTTCTAATCGATTAAACACATATTTAATATCTTCTGGTGTTACATTTCTATAATTTGTAGGACGAATGATGACATTAAAGCCACGATTGGCAACTTCCATAGCTTGAATTCTAGAAACGCCTAAATTCATTTTCGCATAACTATCAGCGGTAGCACCTTGTAATTCTAATACAGGTCCAATACTAGTATTAAGCTCTTTTACCTTCTCTTTACTAATACGATGATATAAATCCTCTCGAATTTCCTTATAATACCCTTCTTTACCAGTAATAAGGGCAACATAAGTAGCGCCTGGTTTAATAGAACTGCCATTGATGCGGACATTTGACATATCTTGTGATGAAAGTAGTTTAATTTCACCAGCATCATTTGCTTTCTCCAAAGTTCTATCATAAATAGCAAAAGCAGTTACACCTGCCTCTTTTAGTGCATCAAAAGCTTCTTTTTGACTACGCTTTTCAAAGGCATTAGCACGAAGAACAGCATCATAATCTATAATATTTTCAATATGGTTCTGCGCCTTTTCAATCGTATTGCGCTCCACTACTAAATAGAGTGCAGAGATAAGGCCAACTATAATACATAGAATAAGAACCAATGAGTGCTTAGTTTTCTTAGCAGTATGCACGATAATTCCTTTCTAATTGAGTACAGGTTTAATCTTAATATGAATTTCACCTTTTTCAACTGTAACTGATTCAGCTTTCACTGGTATTGGGAAATTATTGAAATCATAAATAGAAATTGGTTGTAATTGTTGAGATGTAATACCACCAATAGTCAAACCACTTACTGTAAAGCGACTTGGTGCAAAGGATAAAACATTATCTTTTAATTGTAATGAACCTTGCAAACTGGCTTGTCCCTTCAAAGAACCCATAATATTAACGGTTCCAGTTAAAGAAATACGCTCATTATCAATACTTACATTTGCATCTTGCAACCCTTCCGTATTTTGAATGAGAAATGTTTTTAAATCATTTTCTAATACTACACCTTCTATATAGGACGGTCCAAGGCTTAATACGTCAACCTCATGAGATGCAATGAGAGATACTGGATTGATAACTAGATTATTAGCTTCATAACGAAAGCTAGAAAAGTTTAATTTTCCTAATTGAACATTTTCCAAAGTTCCCGCAACGCGATCAGCCTGACCATACACTAATTTAAAAGCAGGTGTAGATTCAATAACAACGGTTTGACTCGATGGTTGTAGTGATTTATTGATTTCACTTTCAACGATAGATTCCATATATTTAGGTACTACAAATTGAGCCCCTACAGCACAAACAACAATAAGAAAGACTATGAATAGTAAAAATTTCTTCATAATTGCACCTATACAGTTAAATTAGCTTCTTTCTTTAAATAGCCTTCAATAAATTGGTCTAAATTACCATCCATAACGGCTTGAACATTACCTGTTTCCACCGATGTACGATGATCTTTAACCATATTATATGGATGGAATACATAAGATCTAATTTGACTGCCCCATTCAATAGCTTGGTACGTACCACCAATCTGTTCCTTTAACTCAGCTTGCTTTTCTAACTCTAACTCAAATAATTTTGCACGCAATAAACGAAGTGCTTGTTCTCTATTTTGCATTTGAGAACGCTGTGATTGACACTGCACAACAATGCCTGTCGGTTTATGAGTCATACGAACTGCTGAATCTGTTTTATTAATATGCTGACCACCGGCACCACTAGCGCGATACGTATCAACTTGAACATCTTTCATGTCGATGTTAATTTCCACAGTATCATCAATTTCCGGCATAACATCGACAGCTGCAAAGGATGTATGACGACGTGCAGCAGCATCAAATGGTGAAATACGCACTAAGCGATGTACACCTTTTTCAGACTTCATATAACCAAATGCATATTCCCCTTTAACAAGGAATGTAGCACTCTTAATGCCCGCTTCGTCACCAGGTTGTTCATCCATAAGTTCTACAGAAAAGCCTGCTTTCTCTGCCCAACGTAAATACATACGAATCAACATAGAACACCAATCTTGTGCTTCTGTACCACCAGCGCCAGCATGGAAGGTAAGAATCGCATTATTTGTATCGTATTCACCGCCGAGTAAAAGCAACACCTCTTGTTTTTCTACGGCTTCTTGAATATCATTGACGAATTGCTTGATTTCACTTTCCATAGAGAGATCTTCTTCTTCAATCGCCATATCTAACATGACGCTAGCATCCTCAATATCTGATACTAATTGCTTATATCCTTCAACGGAATTTTTTAATTGCGTTGCCTCTTGAGAAACTTCACGAGCCTTATCAGGATCATCCCAAAATGTAGGATCACTCATTTGAACATCAAGTGTAAAAATTCGATCTTCTTTCTGAGCGATGTTAAAGTGAATCCCTCATTCCATAAATTCGTTCTTCTAAACCAGAAATAATAGGCTTTAAATCATCTAACAATTTATGTCACCACCTTTGTGTCTCTACTACATTACCATAGTAATAATTTACTGTATTACTAAAATGAAAAATGGCCGTTGCCCAGAAGGTAAAAGTCCCATTGAGCAACGTGCCATTTCACAAATGTTAATCTATGTTTTGTGGCTCCAACACATCTTCATGATGGGGTTGTGCACCTTCTAAGTGATCAACTGGTTCTTCAATTTCCTGAATCAATTGTGCACGAATTTTGTATAATGCCATGATTGTTTCATCTTGAATAGATTCAATCATGTGTTGGAACATATCGTAGGCTTCAAATTTATATTCCACCAATGGATTCTTTTGTCCATATGCACGAAGGCCAATCCCTTCACGAAGCATATCCATATTATCCAAATGTTCCATCCATTTACTATCGACAACACGTAGCATAATTGCTTTTTCAAGTTGGCTAAACATCGCATCGCCTAACAAGTCAATACGATCTTGATATTCGCTATGAGCGATTTCATGCAAGCGTTCATCCAATTCTTGACGCGTATATTCTTCCATTTCTTCTGTAGACATAATTTCAGAAGTTAAGAAGTATTGACTCAAGTGTTTATGTAAACCTTCGTAATCCCATTCTTCAGGATACAATTTTTCATCAGCATACGCATCGACAGCTTCTGTTACAAGCTTATCAATCATTTCAATGATAGTGTCTCGTAAAGAATCATTTCCTAAAATGCGACGACGTTGTTCATATAACACTTCACGTTGTTGATTCATAACATCATCATATTCCAAGATGTATTTACGAATATTATAGTTATGATCCTCAACTTTCTTTTGAGCTCGTTCGATAGATTTTGTAATTAAGGAATGTTCAATTGGTTCATCTTCTTCCATACCTAATTTATCCATAATGCCAGAAATATTATCAGCACCAAAGATACGCATTAAATCATCTTCTAAGGATAAGAAGAATTGAGAGGAACCTGGGTCACCTTGACGACCAGAACGGCCACGTAATTGGTTATCAATACGACGGCTTTCATGACGTTCAGTACCCAAAATTGCTAAACCACCAAGTTCTGGAACACCTTCACCAAGAGTGATATCTGTACCACGACCAGCCATGTTAGTGGCGATTGTAACCATACCCATTTGACCAGCATCTGCTACGATTTCTGCTTCCTGTTCATGATGTTTAGCGTTCAATACCTTATGTGGTACACCAGCGCGCAATAACATATCTGAAAGTTCTTCAGATTGAGTGATGGATGTAGTACCAATCAAAATAGGTTGGCCCGTTTGGTGACGTTCTACAGCATTGCGAACAACAGCACGATATTTAGCCGCCTTAGTTTTGAAGATAAGATCTGGTAAATCCACGCGAATCAAAGGACGATTTGGAGGAATTGGAATAACGTCTAATCCATAGATATCGTTAAATTCTTTTTCCTCTGTTTTCGCTGTACCAGTCATACCAGACAACTTTTCATACATACGGAAGTAGTTTTGGAACGTAATAGATGCCAATGTTTGGCTTTCACGTTCAACCTTAAGACCTTCCTTAGCCTCAATAGCTTGGTGTAAGCCATCAGAATAACGACGACCGAACATCAAACGACCCGTGAATTCGTCAACAATAACAACTTCGCCGTCTTTTACTACATAATCCGTATCGCGATGCATCATAGCATGAGCGCGCAAGGATGCGCCCAACAAATGGTTCAACTCAATATTTTCAGCATCATACAAGTTTTCAACACCAAGCATTTTCTCTACTTTTTCAATACCTGAGTCAGTAGGTGCAATGGTCTTCTGTTTTTCATCGACAGTATAGTCTTCATCTTTCACAAGATGAGGCACTATCTTAGCTAATTTATAGTAATTGTCAGTAGAACGATTACCAGGACCAGAAATAATCAACGGAGTTCTCGCTTCATCAATCAAGATGGAGTCCACTTCATCGACGATAGCATAATTTAATGGACGTTGTACCATTTGAGCTACATCGGAAACCATGTTATCGCGAAGATAGTCAAAACCAAATTCATTGTTAGTACCATATGTTACATCAGCACCATAGGCCTGTTTACGTTGGTTGTAATCGAGATTTGCAACGATGAGACCTGTAGAAAGGCCTAGAAAATTATACAAGCGACCCATTTGTTCACTATCGCGTGTAGCCAAATAGTCATTAACCGTTACAACGTGAACACCTTTACCTGTTAAAGCATTAAGGTATACAGCCAAGGTAGCCACCAAAGTTTTACCTTCACCTGTACGCATTTCTGCGATATTGCCTCTATGTAGGCAAATACCACCTAGTAATTGCACGTCAAAATGACGCATGCCAAGTACGCGCTTTGAAGCTTCACGACATACGGCAAATGCTTCCGGTAAAATGTCGTCTAAAGTTGCTCCCTTTTGTAAACGACGTTTAAACTCATCTGTTTTACTGACAAGATTAGCATCGCTTAATTTTACATAATTAGGTTCTAGTTCATTAATATGATCTACAATTTTGCGCATTTTTTTAACTTCTTTTGCGCTATTATTTCCTATAAGACTTTGTAAAAAGCCGAACAAACAAATCACTCCTCTTCGGGATATCTTACATTATTATATCTAATTCATTATACCGAAAAAGCCTTGAATAGTCAAAGAATTCAAGGCTTTTCTATAGAGATGTATATGCTATTACAAAAATGGATGCCCTTTCGGGCATCCATCGTCTATATGCTTCGGTTAGCCCAATGTAAAAGGGCAATTAATTGGTAACCGACTATATATTATTGAATTTCTGGTTCAATCAAACCATAGAAACCATCATGTCTACGATATACAACATTCATTGTTTCTGTTTCTGCATTAAAGAACATAAAGAAGTCATGTCCAATTAAGTTCATTTGCAAAATAGCTTCTTCTACATCCATAGGACGAACTGCAAAATGTTTACGTTTTACAACTTCAATTTTTTCTTCTTCTACTGGTGTTTCAAGAGGTACTACGTCTGGATGGAAAGCTTCTGCACGTTTGAATCGTTTTGCCAAACGAGTTTTATGTTTATGGATTTGACGAACAATTTTATCTACTACCAAATCGATTGCTGCATACATATCATCGTTTGTTTCAACGCCGCGCAATACGATTTTATCTACGAAACATGTAATTTCGATAGTTGCTTTATCTCGCACTACAGATAAAACTGCTTGTGCATCTAACTCATCATCAAAGTAACGAGTTAGTTTGCCTAATCTTTTTTCTACGTACTCACGAAGAGCCGCTGTTACTTCAATGTTTTTACCTCTGATTGCTACTTTCATATGTCAACACCCTTTCTAAAAATCAACAACCAGTTTTAAGAATCTATTTAATTATTCTATTTCTGGTGTCTTATTTAGTATTTCTACATTTATGTGTAAAACTCCTCTTTTTCGAGTAATTTTTTATATTTTTTGTAGAAATATGTATTGTGCGCTATCAAACGCAAAAAAATCCCAACAAATCAAGCGTTGGGATTTTTATAATTTTGTTTTTATGTAATATTTGGTATGTATTTACGCTTTTACAACATTCGCTGCTTGTGGTCCACGATTACCATCAACGATATCAAATGTTACATTTTGACCTTCAGTTAAAGATTTGAAGCCATCATCTTGAATAGCAGAGAAATGAACGAATACATCACTTCCATCTTCTCTTTCAATAAAGCCATAACCTTTTTCTGCACTAAACCATTTTACTTTACCTAACATGGTAAGATCCTCCTAAAAAATATATTGTCTTACTGTCTTGCTTATATTGGTATCATACCATAGCATGTATAAAATATCAAACTCAAACTAAGTTATTTTTGACTAATTATTATACATAAATTATCATTATACTTTTCTATATATATCAAAAAAATATTGTATTTATATGGTCAATCAGGTTTTATTATATATTTCCTCTATTTATATTTATATGATTATTACAAGAATATATAATACCAATGAATCCATTCTTACTAGTTAGCATACATAAACTCTATATATATCACAAATATTTATATATAATATCTATTAATACGAATTAATCTATTTTAGAAAAATCTTTATATTATAATCAATTCAAAGAGACTCAAAAATAAGATATCAAAATTTTTTATATCTAAATGAATACAAAAATTAACCACCTACATTAACTTCATCTAATAATATAGGTGGCTAATTAAGTTCTTATAATATTTTGGACAAGAACAATTTTGTTCTATCACTAGTTGGAGCATCGAATACTTGTGATGGAGAACCATCTTCTAATATAAGACCACCATCAACAAATAGTACTCTATCTGCTACTTCTTTTGCAAAGCCCATTTCATGAGTTACGATAACCATTGTCATGCCTTCATCGGCCAATGATTTCATAACATCTAATACTTCGCGAACCATTTCAGGATCAAGCGCAGATGTAGGCTCGTCAAATAACATAACTTTAGGCTTCATTGCCAATGCGCGAGCAATAGCTACACGTTGTTTTTGACCGCCAGAAAGAGAATCAGGATACACATTTGCCTTATCTGATAATCCAACGCGTTCTAATAATTTCATTGCAATGTCATTAGCAGCTTTTTTATCAGTTTTTCGTACGTTAATTTGTGCTAAAGTTAAATTTTCAAGCACAGTCATATGCGGAAAAAGATTGAAGTTTTGGAACACCATACCTACTTCTGTTCTAACCTCATTTAATTTATTCTTGTCTGACAAATCCATGCCATCCACAATGACTTGACCACTTGTAGGTTCTTCAAGATAATTCATTGTTCGTAATACTGTACTTTTACCAGAGCCAGATGGACCAATGATTACTACAACCTCACCTTTATCAATATGAAGGTTGATACCTTTTAATACTTCATTTTTACCAAATGATTTTCGTACATCTTTTAAATCTATCATTTTACGTTATATTTCCTTTCAAGGTAAGCTACCAATCGAGAAATCGGTAATGTCATACATAGATAGATAATAGCTACCGTTCCCCAAATTTCTGTGGCTGCATAAGTCTTTGCAATAATCAACTGACCACGACGCATCAATTCTTCAAATCCGATTACAGATACAAGAGAAGAATCTTTCAACATCGCAATAAATTCATTACCCAAAGGAGGAATTGACGCCTTGAAGGCTTGTGGAATAATGATATGACGCATTGTTTGCCACCATGTGAGACCTAGCGAACGACCGGCCTCCATTTGACCTTTATCCACAGATTGAATACCAGCACGGAATATTTCAGATACATAAGCACCAGAGTTAATACTACATGCTGCAACAGCTGCTACATAAGGATCAATTCGCATACCAATAATTTGAGGTAATGCAAAATAAATCATAAAGATTTGTACAAGCATTGGTGTGCCACGAATGATGTCAACATAACACTTAGCAATTAAGCGAATCAAAATAAAATTCGACATTCTCGCTAAGGAGACAATCAAACCAATAATAAAACCACAGCTTACTGCTACTGCTGTAATTTTAATGGTCATCCAAGCACCATATAATAATAATTGTAAATTACTTGTTATGACATTCCAGTCCATTTATTACTCCCTAATTATTTAAAATCTAACACTACAGGCATATCTGCAGGTGCATCTACATTAAACCATTTTTTGTATAATGTATTGAACTCACCATCAGCTTTCATATCTGCAATTGCTTTGTTAATTTGTTCTTGCAACGCTTTATTATCTTTATTCATAGCTAAGCCAAGATATTCCTTAGTATTTGGATATGCCAAAATTTGGATTTTAGCATCAGGATGTTTTGTGCTGTAGTATTGAGCAACCGGCAAATCAATAACAGTAGCATCAACACCACCATTTAACAGTTCCAATAAGGCTTCATTACTATGGTCAAATACTTTAACTGTTGTACCTTCAATTTTATTAGCTAAATCAGAACCAGTTGTCCCCATTTGAGCAGCGATTTTTTTATTTTTTAAATCATCTAAAGAGTGAATATTACCATTATCTTTATAAACAATGGCTAATGCATTTTCATAATAAGGAGAAGAGAATAATACCTTTTCACTACGTGCTTTTGTAATAGTCATGCCAGAAGCAGCTACATCAATATCATGTGTATTTAACGCAGGAATCAAAGCATCAAAGGATACATTTTTTAGTTCCACATCTTTATTAATACGTTTACCAATAGCACGAATTAACTCAATGTCAAAGCCAGCGTAATCTTGAGTCTTATCATCTTTAAACTCAAATGGCACAAAAGTAGCATTTGTACCTACAACAATTTTATTCTTGGATGGTGCAGAGGTAGAATTAGAACCACAACCACCAATCAAAGAGGCGGCCATAACAGCCATCAAACCACCTAAAACTAATTTTTTTACCTTTTTATTAAACATAATCTTAACCTCATACTATAACTAAATTTATTTATATAGTATATATAGAAAGTATATTTATGTCAACAATTATGTATAAAAAAATCATTAAAAACCAGTATATCAATGAATTTTACATAATCTTTATACAATCATTGAATTATTATACGCAGAATGTATAACATAAATGGCATACTAATCAGCTAAAACAGTATTTTGTTATATACATATGCATAAAAGAAAAAAGCACATGAGAAAAGCCTCATGTGCCCGTAATACGGCTGACCTGGTCTTTGCCCCCACACTCGCCTGCTGGAAGGTTCGCTCATAAGCCCATAGCTCCCCACTACTACTCCTCTCGGTTACCCGGCAGGACTTACATCTAAGCCGCACCATGCTCACAGCCCCATAGACTGCTTATGTGGATCGTTTCGCCTGCGACTGGCCTCGACTTGCAACCACAGACCCGTATTTTCATATTATAGATTATAAATTATATCTATGTCTATATCTATATAATATATCTTCTATTCTATGTGTTTATTTGTATAATATATACCTTCAAAGAATTATGACTTTACTTGGTCAGACCTTTGAAAATTATATAATTTAATTGCAACCAACACAAACAAACATACGTATTCTCTAATATCATTGTTATGAGAATAGAAAAAGCAAGTCCTAATTTTAATGTATAGAAAATAGGAATAGGTATATAAAATAATTCTTCATTTTTTTATTATAATTCTTAAAACTCATTTTTTACATCCCATTATTAAGGCATTCTTTTTTTGTCAACTATTTTTACTATGCCAAATATGAATACCTATTCAAAAAGCAAACATTATACCGATACACAAAATATATTATTTAGTGTATAATACGAATACTGTTAAAGAAGAACGGATTACAAGTTGTACGATGTAACTTCCATGGGGGTTTGGATTTTACATCCATGTATGTTAGAGGGGTTTATTATGTTTATGTTATCATTGATGCAGCCTTCAGGACTGTATGAATTGGAGAAAGATAGTTTAGAGGCAATTAGTGCTCAACTATTACAAATGATACAAATGAAGAGCTATCACTTATATACACATTCTGTACAAGTATCCAATTATGCAGTTAGTATTGCTGCTAAAATGGGTCTTCCACTAAATGAGATCGAACAAATCCGTCATGCTGCACTATTGCATGACGTAGGTCTTTTAATGATTCCTAATGCGATGATTCAAAAAGCACCTTATTTAAACAAACAGGAAATGTCTAAATACAAACAACATGCTGCTAGCGGTGCTAATATGATTGAAAACTATCCATGTTGCCAACAAATTTTATCTTATATACGCTATCATCATGAGAAATGGGATGGCTCTGGATATCCAAAACATTTACGCGGTCCTAATATTCCTTTAGGGGCTCGTATCATTGCAGTAGCTGATTATTATGATTCTACTGTTAATCCATCCACTGAATTTTGGGCAAAAACAAAGGCCAAAGCAAAGGAAGAATTATTTAGTGCATCAGGTTCTCTCTTTGATCCAGATGTAGTTAAAGCATTTATTGATGTATTAGGCTAAACCTTACATCCATAAGGCGATAACAGATTCCAATTCTGTTATCGCCTTTATTTTTTAAAAGCTCCCACTAGCAATAGTGAGGGCTTCTATTGTTTGAGGACTATACCTCCTTAATACACGTGCCGCTGACTCCAACGTAGCTCCCGTTGTATAGATATCATCAACAAGTAGAATTCTTTTATCCCTTATCAATGATGAATCAAAATTATTATTCCACAAAAAAGCATCCTCTATTGTGTTTCTCCGCTCACTGCCTGATAATGACCACATTTCCTTATGAGTATCTAATTTATATAAACAATCAAACCATTGGAAATATTTATCCTCGCAATCCTCTAAAATTGGCCTATTACTGTTCTGTTTATCTTTAAATGTATCATGCTCATGATTTGTAAATGATAATACCCAATTATAGAAAAATAGATCTACCTGATTATACCCCCTACTCTTTTTCTTTTCAGAACTAGAAGGTATGGGAATAACATAATGCGGTTTATATGCGTGCATCCTCAAGTTGTACGATGCTAAAAAAGGAGCAGCCCCCTTGGACTGCTCCTTTTTTTCGTTAAATTTAACATCATATATCATAGACTTGATACCGCCTATATAATCAGCCAAAATCCAAACTGAATCTAGTGAGGATAATAACTTAGAAGGTACTTGTCTAATATTAAGAACTGCTTCAATACAAGAATCACACCAATCCCCTTGTTGTTTTACATGAGCACCACAATGAGGACAAACAGGCGGAAATAAAAAATCAAATAGATTCATTATCCATCACATCTTCCTTGTAAACGTTCTTTAAATAAAGTGTATCGTTCTTCACCATTAACGGTTTTTACAGCTCTTTCTACAGAGCTTTTCGTGCCAATCATAATGACCTTACGCTTAGCTCTTGTAACAGCTGTATACAGCAAATTGCGTTGTAGCATACCACCATACATAGGTACAAACGGAATAATAACAACGCCATATTCACTACCTTGGCTCTTATGAACAGTTATAGCATAGGCAGGCATAATCATATGTGCTTCATCGATGGATAGGCGCACCTCTTTGTGTATAAAGCGGATACAAATATCTGACTTAGTAATAGCATATATAACGCCAATCTCGCCATTAAATACTTCTAATTCATAATTGTTAAGGATTTGTATAACCTTGTCACCAACACGGAAGGTAATGCCATTAACACGAACCTCCCCTTTATAACTATCGGGAGGGTTAACCGATTGTTGTACATATTGAGATATAGTAGTACTACCCGCCTTACCACGACGCATAGGTGAAATAATTTGAATATCTAATTCATCATCGACATATTCTTTTTCTCGTTTATATACATCAATGATGGCCTTCATCATATCCCCTAAGGAATTAACAGGTATGAAAGTAAACTCATCACTGGTTATATCTAGACTAGGCATTTCGCCACGATTGATAGCATATGCACTATCAACTATACTATTACCCGAACTTTGACGATAGATATGTTGCAACCGTGTATAAGGAACCATATCGCTATCAAGTAGGTCTTTTAATACGAAACCAGCACCAATTGGTGGCAGTTGATCAACGTCACCAACGATGATAACATGTGCCTCCCGAGGGATTGCAGACATCAAAGAATAAAACAATCGCACATTGAGCATCGATGCTTCATCGATGATGATAACATCAATATCGAGTGGATCATCTTCATTTTTTGTAAAGTCATAGGAATCACTACCAGCTACAGGCATAAGCAATCGATGTATAGTTGTAGCTTCAAACTCAGTAGCCTCTGTCAAACGCTTTGCCGCACGACCAGTAGGTGCACAAAGAATGATACGCCCTAATCCACCTAATTGAAAGCCCTTTACCAAGGCCTTAATAATCGTAGTTTTACCAGTACCAGGACCACCTGTAATTAATGAAAACTTTTCAAAAAAAGATAGTTCAATAGCTTCCTTTTGCTCTGGACCAAAGGTT
The DNA here is from genome assembly GCF_002959935.1 of Veillonella tobetsuensis. Classification (NCBI taxonomy): domain Bacteria; kingdom Bacillati; phylum Bacillota; class Negativicutes; order Veillonellales; family Veillonellaceae; genus Veillonella; species Veillonella tobetsuensis. The sequence goes on along the minus strand of NZ_PPDF01000012.1, from coordinate 215,770 downwards.
ATATGATTCTCTGCTTCAAATCGCTCAATAAAACTAGGTATATCTAGCGATATAGGATCTGCTTCAATTAAGAAATCACGCGTATAATGAACGCCCTCCACCTCTGAAACATACATTTCAGGAGGATACACATACAATATATCATCATAATAAGTACTATAAACGATACCTTGACTAATAAGGGAATCAATATGATTAGCTATTAAGTCAGCATCAACCTGCAATAAATCATAGGTGCGACCAATTAATTCATCTACAGGCAAGCAGGTGTGACCTTGATTATCTAAATTTCCTAAAATCCAGTTAACACCTGCTTCTAATCGCCGTTCATCATCGGCTTCTATACCTAAATTCACAGCCAATGTATCGGCTGTATTAAACAACATATCCGGTGCAATACGCAACAAATTATACGGATTATCACGTATAACATCTATAGAGGATGCTCCATAATAGGTATAAACAGTACGAGACCATTTAGATGAAATTTGATGAGACTCAAAAAAGTGATTTAAATCAGATAATATACCTTCCCCCAATAAGGTGTTGTATAATTCCTCTTTCACACCTTTTCGCAAACCCGGTACATCCTTGATTTCCTCAGGTCGTTCCTCGCGTAATACATCTAAGAGACGAATACCAAAGTAGTCACATATTTTATCTATCGACTTTTCACCTAAGCCTTTTATGCCTAAGTTCATCAAGTACAGCCTAGCAGAGCCCATATTATCGGGCTTCAATTTCTCAATGCTAGATGCATCAAATTGAAAACCATATTTTTGGTGTTCTACATAACGACCCTTCAATTCAACATCTTCCCCCTCATTAGGGGCTTCAAAGCGTCCAGTACAAGTTATGTATTCCTCATTATAATCCTTTACAAGGAATACACAATACGTATTCTGCGTATTCTGATATATAATTCGGTATACAAATCCTCGTAATGCGTCCATTATTTCTCCGTATTAGGTAATGCTTCGATAATTTCTTGAACAGCATCAGTAATACTGCCTTCATTACCGATTTTAATATGGGCTACTTGTTCATATAGAGGATAACGTTCCTCATAAACATTGAAAATATACTCAATGCTTTCTTTCACAAGTGGTCGAATTTCTAAATCTAAATCATCGAGAATATGATTAACATCGCGATTTACAAATACAACAAGACCATTATTTCTCATAAGGTTTACGATTTTTTCGGACGTAACTGTACCACCGCCAGTAGCTATGACAGACGGTTTATTATAAATTAATTCTTTGATGGTTTCATACTCGTATTCGCTAAATGCATCTTTACCATCATAGATAAAAATATTCTGTACAGATTTCCCCACTTTATCTTGAATAGTTTGGTCAAGATCATAGAAATCACGGCCTAATTCTTTCGCAAGGACCTTACCAACCGTAGTTTTACCTGCACCAGGCATACCGATAAGGAATATATGCTTATGCATATGTTCTTTTAAGAACTCATTGCTAATAGAAATAACATCCTTCATATAAGATTCGATATATGTCAACATACGTGGATCTTTACTATTAGTTTTTAGGCTAGAAATAATCTCTTGATCCCGATCTTCGTCAATAAGAGGTAAATGATGTTCATCCTTAAATTTACCGATAAATTTAATAATAGATAAGCGTTGTTCAAATAACTCTACTAACTGTGCATCAATACCATCAATTTGTTTGCGTGCTTCTTTAATATCCATAGCTCCCCCTTATGAGTTATTACGTAAAATCTGAATAGCCGTTTCCTCGTCAATCTTCATTTGATCAATCAATTCCTGCAAGGCATTAAATTTAATCTCACCTCGTATATAGGATATAAACTGTACTGTTACTTCCTTACCATATACATCTTGGTCGAAATCAAATACATGTACTTCACATCGATGATATTGATTGGTGAAAGTTGGATTGTCCCCCACATTACCAACACCATCATACCAAATACCATCTATGCAAACTCGATTAGCATATACCCCATCAGGCGGTATAGCCATCTCATTAGGCAATAAAAAGTTAATCGTTGGAAATCCCAATGTACGCCCTCGTTGATCCCCTTTTATAACGATACCTCTAAACTGATAAGGGCGACCAAGCCAAGCATGTGCTTGCTCCATGCGGCCTTCTTCAATAGCCTTACGAATATTGGTACTACAGATAGGACCTTCCTCAGTAGATAATAATGGTTCTACTATGATGTGAATACCTTTATCTGTCAATTTATCTCGCATTAACTGTGGATTACCAGCACCTTTGGCACCAAATGTAAAATTAGTGCCAATTGCAATACCTACCACATCAATATCACGACATAATGCAGATAAAAAATCATCAGGAGACATATTAAATATGTCTAAATTCATAGGAAGTCTTAATATATAATCTACCTGTAGAGATTCGAGAATCTCATCCATAATATCAGCAGATAAAACGCGCTTTGGAACATCTCCAGGGCGTAATATCGTCATAGGATGAGCGCTAAATGTAACGAGTACCGTAACGGCATCATGTGCTTTGGCCTCTGCTATAGCATTGCCAATGACCCGTTGATGACCACGGTGTACACCATCAAATGTGCCTAATGCGTATACAATTTTACGATTAATTTGACGTAATTCATCAAACGAGTGTAAATGTTTCATACTTAACCTTCAATAAAAATATTTTTATCCACCTTAAGTGAATTCTTAGTTCTTTTGAGAATGCCTACAAAACCATTAGGCCCATAGGCTCTATACTTTTCAGATGGGACCGTATGAGAAAAGGCCTCTACGATTGGTAATTCTTTACCTTGTACCATCATCTTTAATTGTACACTATCTACGTCCACTTTTGAAAGATGCGATACCGCATGATCTGTAGGGAACACAATTTTTTCACCGTGAAGAGTTAATTCCTCTGCTATATAGGACGACTGAATATCAAATGGGCCAACAGCAGTTCTTGCTAAGGATGTCATAGTCCCAGGAATACCTAATCGAATACATATATCTCGTAACAGCGAACGAATATAGGTACCACTAGAACAAGTAACGCGAATTGTGAAATACGGAAAACCATAGGCTACAAGCTCAATATTAGAAATTATAATAGTTCGCAGCGGCAATTCCACTGGAATACCCTTACGAGCATATTCATAGGCGCGAACTCCATTGATTTTAATGGCCGAATATTTAGATGGACGTTGCTCTTGTGTGCCTACAAATGAAGCTAACAACGCAGTTAACTCATTCCAAGTTGGAGGCCTTAAGGATTCATTAATCTCTGTAGAATCATCTAATATGGTAATCCCTTCTACGAGATCCATATTGTCATCCGGTAATACCGCTTGTCCTGTACTATCTTCTGTATCTGTAAAAGTGCCAAACTTACATTCTGCTACATAGGTCTTATCAAAACCATCTGTGTATTCAATAAGACGTGTGGCCTTTCCTAAAAAGATGGGTAATACACCATAAGCCATAGGATCTAATGTACCACTATGACCTATACGTTTTTCTTTTAAAATACGACGACATATACCGACAGCATCATGACTTGTAATGCCAGGAGGTTTCAAAAACGGAAATACGCCATCCATTATTTAATAACCTCCAATAGACGAGATTTAGCCTCATCAATGGAGGCATCTATGGTACATCCTGCGGCACGTATATGACCGCCGCCACCAAAATGGTTGGCAATGGCATTCACATCAGTACCTTTAGAGCGCAAGCTAATTCGAGTGCGATTTGGACTTTCACCTTTCAACAAAATAGCAACATCTACGGTATCTACATTGCGAATGATGTCTACAAAACCATCCGTATCATCACCTAGAATAGCCATAACCGCTGGAGATATTTCGATGGTTGCAACGCGATTATCTTTATAAAATGCAATGGTTTGCATAATCTGTTTCGTCAATTCAAGGCGTGCTGCACTGACGGCTTCAATCGTTTCAGAAATAACATTAGGTCTTGCACCAGCAGCAACACAGAGACTTGCCATTTTAAGTGTATTAGCAGTGGTATTACTGAATTTAAAGAAACCACAGTCGGTAGCAATCGCCATGTAAAGGGCATTAGCCATAGACTCTGTAATAGGCCAATTCCATTGTTCACATAAATCCGTAATGATTTCACCAGTAGCCGCAAATTCAGGTTTTAAATATAGATGATCAGCAAATTCAGAATTAGAAATATGATGGTCTATATTAAAAATAGGTGCACTAAAGAGTGCACCTACGCGGCCAATCCGTTCATACGTGCTAGCATCTAATACCATGAGCATATCCACAGATACAGGGTTAGCCTCGTAATATGCTACATCCTTAATCTGATCAATATAGGATAAAAAAGAATATCTTTCAGGTATTACATCATCCACAACCATATGTACCGTTTTGCCTTGTGCTATAAGCGCCTCATAGAAGGCCACCATAGAGCCAATAGCATCTCCATCTGGTCGCACGTGGACAGTGAGCATTATAGAATTAGCTTCATACAGAGCCATGTGTAATTGATTAATTGTAATCTTACTCATAGTCTGTATCCTTTTTGTTAATTTGTTTCTTCATCCTTTTTGATTTCGTTCAAAAGGGATTCGATATGCATGCTGTAATCCAAGGATGTATCTTTATCAAAGGTAATCGTTGGAATATGGCGTAATTTCAATACCTTGCCAAGCTCGGTACGCACATGACCAGCTGCATGTTTTAATGCGATAAGTGTATCTTCTTTCTCTTTATCGGAACCAAACAAGGAAACATAAATCGTAGCTTCACGTAAATCACCTGTTACATGAACATCGGTAACGGTAGTAAAGCCGATGCGAGGGTCTTTCAACCCACGCATCAACATTTGACTTACTTCTTGTTTGATGAATTCTTGTAATTTTCTTACGCGAACATCACTCATAGTAACCTCCTACATTTGAGGTGCAATTTCTTCCATCAAGTATGCTTCGATTATGTCGCCTTCCTTGATATCGCGGTAACCTTCTAAGGAGATACCACATTCGAAGGATGTTTTAACCTCTTTCACTTCGTCTTTGAAACGACGTAAGGAGTCAACTTTACCTTCAAATACTACAATACCATCACGGATCAAACGAACTTCGGAGTCATTAGTAATACGACCTTCAGTTACATAAGAACCAGCAACGATAGCCTTAGGTGTAGAGATAACTTGACGCACCTCTGCACGACCAACGACAACCTCTTTAAATTGAGGCGCCAACATACCACGCATCGCAGACTCAACGTCGTTGATAGCATCATAGATTACGCGATACGTACGAAGGTCAACCTTTTCATTTTCCGCAGCGCGACGTACATTAGCATCAGGACGTACATTGAAGCCCATTACGATAGCATTAGATGCGGAAGCCAACATAATATCGGATTCGTTAATAGCACCTACTGCAGCATGAACGATAACGATACGTACTTCAGGGTTCTTAATACCTTCTAAGGATTGACGCAATGCTTCTACGGAACCTTGAACGTCAGCTTTGATGATGATATTAAGATCTTTTAACTCACCTTGTTGAATTTGGTTGAAGATATCATCTAATGTAACCTTGTGAGTAGCTTGTAATTCTTGAACACGTTGTTTTGCAATACGTTTTTCTGCGATTGCACGTGCTTCATTATCATCCATGCCGTTGATAATTTCACCAGCTTGAGGAACTTCTGAGAAGCCCAAGATTTCTACTGGCATAGAAGGACGAGCTACTTTTACCTTTTCGCCGCGTTCATTTGTCATGGCACGTACTTTACCATACGCAGTACCAGCAAGTACAGTGTCACCTACACGAAGGGAACCTTTTTGTACTAATACGGTACATACAGCACCGCGACCTTTATCAAGTTGAGCCTCGATAACTACGCCATAAGCTTTACGGTTAGGATTAGCTTTCAATTCCATAACCTCTGCTACGAGCAAGATATTTTCGAGTAAGTCGTCAATACCTTGTTTTTGTTTAGCAGATACAGGAACCATGATGACATCGCCGCCCCATTCTTCTGGCAATAAACCATGTTCAGACAATTGTTGTTTAACGTGGTCTGGGTTAGCACCTGGTTTATCCATTTTATTGATAGCAACAATAATTGGTACATCTGCAGATTTAGCATGGTTAATCGCTTCAATAGTTTGTGGCATTACACCGTCGTCGGCAGCAACTACAAGAACAGCGATATCAGTGGATTTCGCACCGCGTAGACGCATAGCTGTGAAAGCTTCATGGCCAGGAGTATCAAGGAATGTAATTTTATTATCGTTGTAACGAACTTGGTACGCACCGATATGTTGAGTAATACCACCTGCCTCGCCAGCTGTTACATTAGTTTGGCGAATTACGTCCAATAAGGATGTTTTACCATGGTCAACGTGACCCATGATAGTTACAACTGGTGGACGAGGTTTTAATGTTTCTGGTGCATCTTCAATTTCAATGATATCAGTAGGATCTTCTTCCGGTTCTACTTCAGTTACAGTTACACCAAATTCCTCTGCTACGATGGTAGCTGTATCAACGTCAACCTCTTGGTTGATGCTTGCCATAACACCTAAAAGCATCAATTTTTTGATGATTTCAGATACTTCACGGCCCATTTTTTCAGCTAATTCTTTTACTGTTAAAGGACCGCTTAATTCGATTTCAGTAGCGATTGCTTCTTGTGCTTTACGTTCTTCTTCCGCTTTATGTTGCAAGTATTGCTCGTTGCGGTGTTTTACCTTATTTTTCTTCTTTTGCATGGAAGTAGATAATAAGGATTGTGGGCGATTGTTGCCTTTTTTATTTTTCTTGTTACGACGGTCATTGCCATTTTGTTGGTTGCCATCATTATTGTTTCGATTGTCTACACGACCATTACGGTTGTTATTGCGACCTTCTGCATTACCATTATTACCTTGGCGTTTGTCATTTTTTTGACCTTGTTGAGCATCATTTTTATGGCCTTGTTGTTGACCATTTGGACGGTCTTGTTTTTGATGGTTACGGCCATCTTGTTTAGGACCATTATTTTGTTTTTTAGTAGGCTCGTTAATTTGTACATGACGAACATGAGGTTTCTTGTCTTCATGCTTTTTATCATCATGTTTAGCCTCTTTTTTATGGCTATGTTCTTTTGCCGGTTTATCTGTTTTTACAGATTTAACAGGTGCAACTGCTTTTTCATGTTTGCGTGGATTAGCTGGTGCAGCTGCCGCTTTTCTATCAGCCCTATTAGACTTACCTCCTAATTGGCTCTTCACCACACTATAGCCTGCATCATCTACCGTATTAACAGCTTTTGTAACATTAAAATTATGTTGTTGCAAAATAGAAATAACCTGTTTACTTTCAACGCCAAATTCCTTAGCGATTTCATGTACGCGTTTTTTGGACATCTACATACCCCCTTCTTACTGATCAATCTCTTTTAGTAACGCTTTCGCAAATCCATCATCCTCTACGGCCACCACCACACGTACTTCTTTTCCAATAGCCGTACCTAATGTCTCTTTACTGCCGACCTTACGCAATGGGATATGATAAGCTTCTGCTAATTGTATGTATTTCTTTTCATTATTGGCTGCACAATCACCAGCTAATAAAACTAGCTTTGGTGTTTTCTTCTTCATCGCTTTTTCTACGATGAAATCTCCGGAGCTCAATTTTCCAGCTCGCTGTGCTAAGCCTAAGAGATTTAAAACTTTATCTTCATTCATATGCTGAAATTATTCATTTCTTTCCAAATCGTGTTTTAATGCCTCATATACATCCTTTGATACGGTATGTTTTAAAGAGCGTTCTAATTTTTTACCTTTATACGCAGCTTCAAAACAGTCCATAGATGCACAAATATAAGCACCACGTCCAGGCGCTTTACCAGTTCTGTCGATACTGATTGACCCTTCTGGACTTAGAGCAACACGCATCAACTCACGTTTACTCTTTGGTTCACCACAGCCTACACAGGTACGCATAGGTTGAGATTTGGTTTTCATTAGTCTTCGCTTTCCGCTGCTTCTGTACTAGTAAAACCTGTGAAAGGATTCTCTGCAGCTTGTGTTTCACTCTTAATGTCGATTTTCCAGTTTGTCAATTTAGCTGCTAACCGAGCATTTTGACCTGCTTTACCAATAGCCAAGGACAATTGATAATCTGGTACTACAACGTAAGAAGCTTTTTCTTCTTCGCTTACATCTACGGAAATAACTTTTGCAGGACTCAAGGAATTAGCAATGTAAATAGCAGGATCTTCATCCCATTTTACAATGTCGATTTTTTCATCGTGCAATTCATCTACAATGTGTTGAACGCGTTGACCTTTAGGACCTACGCAAGCACCAACTGGATCGATGGATTCATCGCGGCTATATACGGCGATTTTAGAACGCATACCAGGTTCACGAGCTACAGATTTAAGCTCTACTACACCTTCATAGATTTCTGGCACTTCTAATTCAAACAAGCGTTTTAATAGGCCTGGATGAGTACGGGAAATCATAATTTGAGGACCTTTCGTAGTTTTCTTAACCTCTACGATATAGCATTTAATGCGGTCCCCTTCATGATATGTTTCTGTAGCAATTTGCTCAGTTGGAGGTAAGATAGCTTCTGTTTTACCAAGATTGATATATACGTTTTTACCTTCAACGCGTGTAATTACACCCGTAATGATATCGCCTTCACGGCTATAATATTCTTCGTATACAACACTGCGTTCAGCTTCTTTCAAACGTTGAATTAACATTTGTTTAGCTGTATGAGCTGCACTACGACCAAAATTAGCAGGTGTTACATCTGCTTCAACAATATCGCCAATTTCATAGCGTTTATCGATTTTACGAGCATCTAATAGGCTGATTTCGGTTTCTGGGAATTCTACAGTTTCTACAACTTGTTTCTTCGCCATTACCTTATAAGCACCAGTTTCACGATTCAATTCCACATACGCATCTGGATTAGAATGTGGTTCCTTACGATATGCTTGTAATAATGCAGCTTCTAGGGATTCAAAAATAACCTCAGGTGCAAAACCTTTTTGTTTTGTCAGCACCATAACTGCTTGAATTAATTCTTGACTCACTCGTATGCCTCCATATATTAAAAATCAAGATGTAATCGAATTTGTGCAATGGCAGAACGTTCAAATGTTACGCTTTCACCATTGATTGAAAATTCTATCGTTGTATCTGTAAAGCCTTGTAGTACACCCGTATATTGTTTACTGCCATTAATAGGTTTAAACAATTGGATATCTACATCACGGCCATTATAGCGAATGAAATCTTTATCCTTTTTTAGAACTCGATCAAGACCAGGAGAAGACACTTCAAGCAAATAATTTTCTGCAATAGGGTCTTTCTCATCGAGGATAGCACTCAATTTTTCACTGACCATTTGACAGTCATCCAAATCAACACCACCTGGCTTGTCGAGATATACGCGTAAATACCAATCCCGTTCTCGAACATAGTCGACATCGACTAATTCCAGATTTGTGCCGGCTATAATGCCTTCTACTACAGAGGATACGAATTCCTCTACGGCCTCTCTTTTCATAGCCATCGCCTCCTTCTAACATACTACTTATCTATTATTCATACCGTTCCATTGTAGATTTGGCAAAATAATATGACTAATTTCGCCTAATCATAAACGAAAGAGTGAGCAACAATAGCCCACTCTTAAAAAAGTTTATATAAAAGTCACGTTTATTATAGCATATTTCTATGCAAATGTACAATTTAACTACGGGAATTTAATTCACAAAGTATATTAGTTAAATATTCAGATAGTGCATTTTCTAATTGACCTAATGTTTTCGCATCTAAATGATGGTCGATTTCCGGATGATTTTGATAGCGTAACTCGGCAAAAAACTCGTCACGGTATTCATTATAAAAGAGTAATAAACCAGTACATTCATCCATCTTTCGATATTCACCTATGATATAGGAACCATTAATCATGCGTACCGCATTTTTAGGTGTAATATCTAGCATAAAACCTTCTAATTCAGTAGGCATCACAGATTCATAGTCCCAATTTTGCAATCCTTTACGCATATACGTATAGGTAAAATTTTCAGCACTATTAATCAGTAGTTTCGTAAGACCTTGAACGCAACGTTTTTGTAATCCGGCCCAATAAGACTCAAATTCTTGACGTACAAAGGATATATCCACAAAGGAAAACAATGGCATTACTACATGCACTGTATAATCCTCTACTTCTTTATCGTAAAGAGCACACCACTTCCACCCTAAATCATTTTCATAATGAAATAGAGGCAATGTTAATACAATCTTTCCAGCGGACATAGCCTCTTGAGCTTTAGCAATTTCATCAGGTCCTGTTACAACGAGTTTAAAATTACCAATCTCCAAGGGTAACCAAGAATAGTCTAAAGACTTACAGGTTTCAATGATATTTTCCATATAATGCCTCATATCTTTCTTGATACATTAATACCGTCTTCACATACATACGTGTTTCAGGAAACGGAATCGTATCAATCATACCATTCCAATTCTTTTCCTTAACCCATGACTCAACATGTCCACGCCCTGCGTTATAGGCAGCCAGAGCTTGTACCTCATCGCCATTAAATTCTTTTAATAAATACCCCAAATACCAAGTGCCTAATTGGATATTCGTTTCTGGCTCTTTTAGTTGGCGATCCGTGTAGTTACCATGCCCCATTTGCTGGGCCACCCAACGAGCTGTATCCGGCATGAGTTGCATCAATCCTAGAGCGCCTGTTTCGGATTCAGCAGTATTTTTATATTTACTTTCAGCCAAAATGACACTGGCCACCAAGGCCGGTGATACCTCTTCCTTTTCCGCAGCCGATACAACTACATCTCTATAATCAAAGGGGTATGCTGTATAGCGTGCCACAGGATCTTGCATATGGTTAAAATAAAACCATCCTAACACGACAACAGCCAATGCTGTTGCTGTATTTCGTTTCATACATCCTCCCCTTACTGATAACATGTATATATCGATTATATTGATTCTATCATAAATTCAATTGATGATTATTTATTATACAACGTCAATAGTTTTTCACGCCACAATTTTTCTAACTGAATATATAATTCATCAGGTGTACCATCATTATTAATGATGACATCTGCAAAGGAGCGTTTATCATCTAATAACATTTGACTTTGAATACGCGCTAATGCGTCCTTTTTTGAGTATCCATTGCGCTCCATTAACCGGCGAACCTGCACCTCTGGCGATACATACACTAGCCAAACCGTATCGAGTCGCTCATACCACTTACCCTCAATGAGAAGAGGAATATCATAAATTACGGCTGGAGCTTCTTCCTCTTCGTACATAGCACTCAGTTCATCAATACGCTGACGAATGAAACCATGTAAGCAGCTATTTAACTGTAGGCGTTTTTCTTCATTATGAAAGACGATACTACCAAGTGCTTCACGATTTAATCTGCCATCATCGAGAATCACTGTATCACCAAATAATTCACGGATAGCAGCAAGTCCAGGCGTACCAAGATCAACAACTTCACGTGCTACTACATCGGCATCAATATAAGGTACATTCTTCTTTTTAAAAAAGTCTAGTACTGTACTCTTGCCAGATGCAATTCCACCTGTTAAACCTATTTTTAACATATGTGCCTCCTGCAGCTATCCTTCTACTCGAACGTTATATGTAAAATTTATTTTACAAGTGCCCAGTTTTCCGCATTATGTACATCAACGATAAGTGGAACATGTAATGCTACAATGGATTCCATAGTTTCCTTAAGCAACGTTTGAATAGCATCCAATTCTTCATTTACCACTTCTAATACAAGTTCATCATGCACCTGTAATAATAAGCGAGATTTAAACGTCTTCTCTTCTAAAATGGATTCTACCTTATTCATAGCGAGCTTAATAATATCAGCAGCAGTACCTTGTATCGGTGTATTCATTGCCGTACGCTCTGCGAACGAACGACGGTTGAAATTGCGACTATTGATATCTGGCAATTCGCGCATGCGACCAAACATCGTACGCACCTTACCCGTTTCATGGGCTTCTTTTACCATGTTATCCATATATTCTTTAACCTTTGGATAGCGGCTAAAATAAAGCTCAATATAGTTTTTTGCTTCTTGACGCGTAATGCCTAAATCACGAGACAAACCAAAATCTGAAATACCATAGATAATGCCAAAGTTGACAGCCTTTGCGTGAGACCGTTCTTCGCTAGTTACCTCATCCTGGGACTTACCAAGCACTTCAGCAGCAGTAAATCTATGAATATCTTTACCATCGTTGAAAGCCTTAATTAACGCTTCATCACCAGACAAGTGCGCCAAAATACGGAGCTCGATTTGTGAATAATCGGCACTCACCAATGTATCAAAGCCTTCGCCAGGATAGAACAATGCGCGAATTTCACGACCCTTTTCTGTACGAACAGGAATATTTTGTAAGTTCGGATCTGAAGAGCTCAAGCGTCCAGTAGCTGTTACCATTTGGTTGAATGTGGTATGAATGCGATGTGTTTCAGGATTAATAAGGACCGATAAGCCTTCACAATAGGTAGAAACTAATTTAGCTACAGAACGATAGGCTAAAATCTTCTCTACAATAGGACTTTCATGACGAAGCATATCCAAAACTTCTGCATCTGTGGAGTAACCTGTTTTCGTCTTTTTAATGACAGGTAGATTCATCTTTTCAAACAAGATAATGCCCAATTGTTTTGGAGAATTAATATTAAACGTTTCCCCTGCTAATTCATAAATTTCTTCCTGAACAGCTTCGAGTTCCGCCTTGAATTTAACAGTTGTTTCTTCTAATTTTACAGGGTCAATATAAATACCATTTTTCTCCATAACTAATAATGTATGAATCAATGGCAATTCAATATTGGTGTATAAATCCCATAAAGATTCGTCTTGCAATGCCTTAACAGCGGCATCGTCCATAGCAAGCAATGCTTTCACCATAGAGACGCACTCTACATCTACACTACCTGTAGCAATGGATGGCACACTAAAACGCTCTGTTAAATAGAGATATCCATAATTGGTACGCGTTGGGTCCAACAAATAAGCCATCAAGGATACATCGTGAATACGGGCCACGCCATTTTCATACAAACGGATTTGAGCCGGTTCATCGTGGCAAAGAACCTCCATCAATTCCTTGCTTTGTGTTGTCACAACCGTCTTTGCACCATTCAATGCATTCAATAATTCGTCATTATGAGAACCATCTAGCTTGATAATGCTTTCACCATTATTAATGAAAGCAGCCGTAATCGTACGGAACGGCGCTTTGCCATCCGTAATAATATGAACACCAATGGTTTTATTTTTGTAAAAGTCCTCAGTAAGAGCAGATGCATCTAACAGATCATCGATTTTAATCTCTTCGGCCATACTAAAGAGTCCACCAAAATCCTCTGCGTCGTCACCTTCTGCTCCCATCACACTAGCCAAACGAGGTGTCAATTTTGTAAAACCTAATGTTTCAAACATAGGTTTCACTTCGCCAAGGTGGAAATTCTGTACAAATTGATCAAGTGTATAGGGCAAGTCCATGTCAGTCTTGATGGTAGCCAATTGACGAGATAAGAAGGCTAACTCTTTATTTTCAACAAGACGTTCTTTTAATTTCTTGCCCGAAATATTATCGATATTCTCATATACAGACTCTAAATCACCATATTCATTAATCAATTTAAGAGCTGTTTTTTCACCAACCCCTGGAACACCAGGAATATTATCGGAAGAATCACCCATAAGCGCCTTCATTTCGATAACTTTATCTGGGCCATAGCCATATAATTCAGACATATTATCCAAGGTAACCTCCAGCATGTCTGAAATACCTTTTTTCGTTAAGAATACATGACTGTAATCGGTAACAAGCTGTAAATTATCGCGGTCACCGGTGATGATTTTTACCGCTAAATCGGAGGAACCAAATTTCTTCGACAAGGAACCAAGAATATCGTCCCCCTCATAACCTTCCTCTTCAATAACACAAATGCCAAGAGCCTTCAACACATCTTGAATCAAACTAAATTGAGGACGTAAATCCTCTGGTGCATCAGGGCGATTACCTTTATATTCACTATACATTTCCGTACGGAACGTTTGACGACCTTTATCAAAGGCTACCGCAATATAATCAGGTTTAATCTCCTCATATAATTTAATGAGCATTGTCAAAAAACCATATACTGCATTGGTTGGCGTGCCAAGAGCAGACTTCAACGGAGGAAGCGCAAAAAAGGCACGAAATAATAGGCTGCTGCCATCTATAATCATTAATTTTTTCATAGGTACACCTCGCTTAATCATATGTTTCATTATAACATATTGAGGCGTAATAAAATTGATTTTTACTACCTTTGCTTCTATCAAAAATATATGCATTCATCTTTCTAAGTTTTGCAGAATAGGACTGAGGGCAGCCCCAAAACCTCCACCGGCCGGGTCTGACTACGGCCTACGGCCTTCGCAGGGCCAAAGTCGGTTTTGGAGCTGCCCTCAGTCCACTCCCATTAGGTATTTAAAATGTTATGCATATATTTTATGATTACAGCATTTAGCACTAAAAATCAATTTTATCACTGCACTAATATTTCTATTCAATGAAACGTATGATTAAGCGTTCGCCAATCCCGACCGTAGGGAAAAGGACGCCTTTCGGCGTCCTACTTATAATAAATTTATATATTTTGTGGTATAAAAAAAGCCCATCGATGATGGGCTTTGGCTCTATAAAATTATAAAGCGTTTACTTTAGCTGCAAGGTTGGATTTTTTGCGAGCTGCAGTGTTTTTATGAAGTACACCTTTGGAGGCTGCTTTATCAATTACGCTAGTAGCTTGAACAAGTGCTTGTTTTGCTTCTTCTACTGCGCCTGCTTGAACAGCTTCAACGGTTTTACGAGCTGCTGTACGGATTTGAGATTTCACAGCGGCGTTTTTCGCACGACGTTCAGCATCCGTTTTTACGCTTCTAATACTGGATTTAATGTTTGGCAATTGAGTCACCTCCTTAAAAATCGTTTCTTATACCTGAATGATTATATCATACAAGATATTGTGACGCAAGGATTATATTACACAATACGACTATTTCATAATATCTTTTAAAAATGATGTGCCTACTGCATATGGTGAAAGTCCAAAGTTCGCCAATACGGTTTGTCCTATATCCCCAAAACTATGGCGTAGACCTAGATCTATAGCACCTTTCATACTTGGACTATAGGCAAGCAATGGAACGTGTTCACGCGTATGGTCTGTGCCATGCCATGTAGGATCATTTCCATGGTCAGCTGTGATGATAAGCAAATCATCTTCTTTCAATAATGGTAATAATCCACTCAATTGGTAATCGAAATCTTCAATGGCACGTTTATAGCCTTCTACGTTACGGCGATGACCATATAGACTATCAAACTCTACAAGATTCACCATCATGAGGCCACTTTCAAAGGAGGAACCTAATAAGTAAGGTACCACATTCATGCCGTGAGCATTCGATTTGGTTGGATAACTTTCATCCCATCCGACATGAGCATAGATATCGCCAATTTTGCCGACGGCCACCGTCGGAATTTGTGCAGCTTGTAATTCCTGTTGCACCATGCGGTGTTCAGGCATACGGCTATAGTCATGACGATTCGAGGTACGTACAAAATGACCGGGTTTTCCTACAAACGGACGAGCTATGATACGACCTACATAATAATCACCAACGCATACTTTGTTACGCGTAATTTCGCACATACGATATAAATCCTCTAGAGGAATCACATCCTCGTGTGCTGCAATTTGGAACACAGAATCCGCAGAGGTATACACAATAGGTTTCCCCGTTTTCATGTGCTCTACGCCGAGACGCTCGATGATTTCTGTACCAGATGCCACCTCATTACCAAGATACCCATAACCGGTTTCTTTGGTAAAGGTATCCATTAACTCCTTAGGAAAACCATCATAAAATGTTGGAAACGGAACCGTCACAGGATGGCCCATCATTTCCCAATGACCACTGGTTGTATCCTTTCCCGTACTGACTTCCTCCATTTTTCCATAAGCACCCATAACAGTTGTTTCATCGGTCTTAATATCCGCAATATTGGCCAAGCCTAGAGAACGCAATGTGGGACAATGAATCAAACCTGCGGTTGACTCAATATGACCTAATGTATTAGATCCTTCATCATTAAATTTTGCCGCATCTGGGGCATGACCAATGCCAACAGAATCCATAACTAATATAATGATTCTTTTATACATAAGTACTCCTATTGTAATATTCAACTAAAATATTACGTGCTATACTACCATTAAGAGCCAAGTAACGTGAGTTAGGGAATAAAAACGCCTAACGTATGAGGTATCCTACCACCTCAACACGTTAGGCATCATCATATTTCCGTATTTTAGATGAGCCTAACGCTAACAGCACGTTATTTGGCTCTCTTTATGTGTTAATTATACTATATATAATTATGAAAATAAAGTACTACTTAAGATAAGGCATAGCTAACATTAGAGCTGCTAAGGATTTACTATCCTTAATTTGTTCATTCTTAATAGCCTCTAATAATTCAGGCAATGTATAGTATTCAAGTTCTACGTATTCATCTGGATCCCAATGAGTTTCACCCATGGTGAGATCTTTTGCTAAGTATAGATGTAATACTTCATTACAGAAACCCGGACTTGTTGCAATAGTTCCCAATGGAATCCATTGATTAGCACGGTAACCTGTTTCCTCTGCTAACTCACGTTTAGCACAAGTTAGAGGCTCTTCATTTGGATCTAATTTACCTGCTGGAATTTCAAGTAAAGGCTGTTGCAGAGCATAACGGAATTGACGTTCCATCACAATTTTATTGTCTTCTGTAACAACTACGATTGCTGTAGCACCTGGATGATGGACAACTTCACGCCACGCTTCATTACCATTTACATCAGCTATATCGTAGGTAACTTTGATTAATTTACCATCAAATATCATTTCGCTAGATTTTTGTATTTCTTTGCTAATTGCCATACTTAATTCCTCGTATATATAAAATGATTGTTATATTATAAAACCTACAACTCATTATATCACAAATTAATTACACAAAAAGAAGGTTCCTACTCGTCATATTGTGACTAATAGGAACCTATTTTAATGAGATTATATAAATGTTAAGCTACATTTACATAGCCTTGTAATACTGTATCTACAATACTACATTTAGAGTCTAACTCCACTTTAAGTGCCCTTTCAGGATTGACTTCTCTAGATACCACCATATCCACGATAGATTTAGAAAAACCAGATACGAGAACAACACCACTCGGATGCATTTGTACAGGAATTGTATTATGTGCATAGACAGATACATTCCAGAAAATGAGCCGTGGCATGGTATACCCAAGGGCTTCAAATTTCTGACGACATGATTCAATAACGGTCGTGTTATCCTCATGCTTTGTAGCCTGATCAAACTGCATATCAGAAATAACGAGACACGCTGAAGGTAACTCCTCTTGACGCAGATGATTTTTTACGGCTGTATCTAGAATTAAGTCAAATGTTGCCTCTATATCCGTATTGCTGTAATCGTCAAAGCGATGTAAGCGTCTAAGCTTATCTCGCAAAGTTTCACACATCGAAATGTCTACCATCTGAGGGCGATTGCTAAAGGTAATGAATCGATTTTTAAAGGATTCATTCTTATTATGCTGTGCACAATACAATGCAATCGAATCTGCTACACTAAGTGCGGTAACGGAACTATTACGAGATAGTTGTTGCCCCATAGATCCAGACCCGTCGCGTATAACTAAGATATCGTCATAATCCTTAGGAGATTCTTGGGCATTCCATAATTGCTCTAATGTTTCGTCATATGGATTTAGACTACTGTCCCAGCAACTATCCGCCTTTACGTATGCTTGCACAATATCATACAAGAACATAGAGTTCGCATTAATCTTAACTGAGTCGTCTCCCTTTTCTAATGATGTAAGATACGCCTGGCGGCGTTCTTCATCATGTTTTAAGAAAGCATTACGATATTTAAGATTCGCCTTAGATGGTACATGATTATAATTAATATCGTTCCATTGGTTAAGAGAAGCCTTGCGATCTACTACCGCTAAATGTTCGCGCAATTTAGACAACATTTTACGATACTCTCGTGCATTTAGATGTAATAAGGATTGTAAAATAGCCGCCTCAGAACGTTTTTGCTTAGACGATGTATTATTGGACGGCATCCATTTTGCTAATAAGCTAATAGAATCGCCCAGTCCGCACCCCATTACATCACGTCTAAACTGATTGGCAATTAGCTCACCCAGACCATCACGTAAGACGCTACTCGTCGTATCAAAGAAAATGCGTAGCACATCATCCCAACGACCATAGTTCCATAACTCGGTGCCGATGACGAACTGCAATGCTATCTCTGGATGCAAGTCACCAATTTTAGTGAGCATCATGCGAAATACATCACGCTCACCAAGGCCTAGCTTAATATGGCGGGCATACATAAGCCATTTCATGGTATACAGAGGGTCTTCCTTATAGGATGTAATGAATAAACGCAATGCTTCCACTGCATCCATAGTGCGATGTGCACCATAGAAATATCGGTCATGTTTACTTTTACCATAAAAATTAACTGCGACCTGACGCAATGCAGGCACAGAGAAATTAAGGTCCACAAGAGGACTGCCACTCGTATGATACGCAGTACTATCATTAGCTGTATAGGATTTTTCATTATTTGTTAAAGCGTCCATAAATGTATTCATAGTTCATATCTCCTTGGCATATAAAAAACCGCTGCGGATTATCACAACGTAAATTTTGAAAGCAAAATAAACAAGACAACCATGAGCGGTTACAATACAAAGTTCAAGACAATTGCTAACCTCACTGAGGCTAAGGATAACTAGACACGATACTCTAGACCAAAGGGTCTCCATAACTACTGTTTCTGGTTATTTAATCGAAAGATTGCTGCTAGTGTCTAACCTTATGAATCGTTTATGAACGATAACTATGAAATTATACTAGATTCTATACTCATCTTAATCAAGTTATGTATGTGATAGGATTGCTGTTAGAATCTAAGTCTTTCTGTTCTACATGTTGGTGATTACTTTCACCTGATGATGCAATTATAATACACGTATCCGTGTGTGTCAATAATTATTTTTAAAATATTTTGCTTTTTTGAAAGTTAGAACTAGCAACACATATTTTACTGTATTGCTAGTCCCTTATAGTTACTACTAATACTCTGCCTCTACGCGCCAAATTTCATCAGCTAACCATTTCAATGGTCCACGTGATGGTCGTAGAAATCTAGCTGCCATACCTTCTATACTAAGTTGTGTAGATTCTAGTTGACCTGTTTTACACCAAATAGCAAAGTGTTCACAGTTATGGCCAAACAAGTTATAATCGCCTTTTCCAATCATAGATTTTGCACGTTGTACAGTTTTACGGGGCCCATAAAATCTAGCAGTTACATCAGAGTCTTGAAAAATAGATAATAAACTATCGTCCTCAGCAATATATAAGGTATCTCCATCACAAAACTCTTCAATGCTAGTTTCAGCAATGCGTCCATCAAGTGGTGAATCCCCTTTTATATAGTGGATAATTTTATGATATCCAGCATATACGCCATAATGTTGATATACATCACCAAAGAAAAAGTTACTTCGTTGACAAAATACAATATCACCTAATTTTAACTTTTTTGAAGCCATTATTACTCTCCCATACAACAGATTATTTATGATTATTTATATACGTAATAATATCATCTAAAGAAATATTTTGATTCTTGCCTCGTAATAATCGCCATACCTTTCTAACTAATTTATAGAATAGATATAAACCAGCCAATGGCCAGAATACACCAAATGGGTTTTGTTCAAATGGATTCCGTGGATGTGGAAATGGTCCAGGCATGGGTCCTATAATATTAGGCCAATTGTGTTCATGATACACCCCTTCAGGATGAACACCAGTTTTATTTCTATTAGAAGAAATATACTCTACTACATCTTCGTATAATTTAGGATCTTCTTTTTTTACACATTCAAGAGCTTCTTTAATACTGTCTGTTTTCATACTATACACCTCTATATTATAAAACAACATTTGATTATTAAGACTATTAGATAGTTACAAATAGATTATATAAGACGATATGTCTATAAAATTACTCATATTTTAAATAAATATAAGATTTACATCTTATACTCGCCCATAAGCATCATCAATTCTTATAATGTCATTTTCATCAATATAGTCACCCTCTTGTAATTCAAGAATTTGTAAAGGCGTATTAGATATATTTTCTAAACGATGAATATGATTTCTAGGTATTAATATTATATTATCTGGACAAATAATAAACTTCAAATCATCCAAAGTAACTAGACCAGTACCACTATATACATACCACAATTCGTTTCTTAATAAGTGCAATTGTAAGCTAATTTTAGAGTTGATAGAAATAACAATATGTTTTAAAACATAATTCTTTTGCCATTCTAAAACACGATAATATCCCCAAGGCCTTTCTACTATTTCATTTATTTTAACGCTGCTAGTTTTAAGTTCTATCATAGTTTTGAGACTTTATATTTTCTTGTCCTAAATAATTCAAGCATTAAATTGTCAAATAACTCTATTTCAATTCTAGCGGTACTATTATCTGAAAAACTATATACAATATCTGCAGTCAATGAATCAAAGTCAAAATAAACTTTCAATTGGTTATTCTGATCTTTGTAAGAACAAGATATTTGATTATCATTCTGATAAATATGATTACATTGACCAAATAATTCTAAGCGTTCTTTCAACCTATTGAAAATTTTTTCATATACTATAGAATTATTTAAACCAGAATTTAGTTCGTAAATATGAGAATGATAGCTTTGAAAATCCACACTTGAAGAATTAGCCAATTTATTAACATGTAATCCTTTTTCTTGTAATGATTTAATTGCCTTTGTCTCATAGCCAGTAGGAATAGTTATTATAAATGTTGACGGCATATGAATAGATGCTAGAATATTGTTTTTTCTTGCAAAATCAGTAATCGCATCATTATAGATTTTTAAATCTGAAAAAAGTGTTTCATCTAACTCTACACCTATATCAGCAAATTGGATTGGACACCCCTCTCTATGGTATTCAAAATACTTGTCACCAGTTGAATTAATTCTTTTAACTTTTATACCTTCTTGAGATAAAAAAGATTCTACTTCATTTATACTTAAATCAATAAGTGGTCTAACTACAGATATACTAGCCGGTAAAACCATTCCCATTTCTGATCCCCAGTATGTGTTAAATTTAAGACTCTCATTTAACTTATTGTTTGATATATAGTCTTTAATTCTAGCTATTGTAGTACGATCATTACCATTATCACCGATACAAAGCCATCCATATTTTTTTGATGAAAGATAATCTAACAAAATAGAATACATTGTTTTCTTACATATTAAGCAAGGTCTTCCAGCTTGATAGCCACTTACAGTTTCAGAAAACTCCTTTGTAAAATCATAAATAATTAGGGGAATATCAAACTGTTTACATATACGCTTTGCTTCATTTGTTGGTATCTCACTCCCCCATTTGTGAATAAAATGAATGGCAGTAACAGATATACCTGCTTTTTTTAACATAACCACAGAGGCAATACTATCTTTACCGCCTGAAAGCATTGCAATCACATTAGGGTTGATTGAATTTAATATATTATCAAAGTTCAATTAAATCAGCCTCCCCTTTACTAATATATTTTTTCACTTGATTATATAAATTAATGTAATCAGTTTCGATATGATTAGTATTTAAATGTAGTACATTATCTCCTACAGAATTTTCTAAAACATTTTTTTGAATATTACTTACATCATCTTCTGTTATAGGCTTATGCAAATTGCTAATGCCAGTGATATATGGGAAATAATTTGTAGTAGATAGGCCTAGATGCCTTTTGTCTTCCTGAATTCTTTTATTATAACGTGTGGCTAATATCTTATAATCCGCCATACAAACAACACAGAATAACTCTACTTGATTATTTGCATTTAATAATATACGCAATGTATCAAATTCTTTAAAATTATTATCAATGATTAAGTCTTTATTTCTACTAATATAAAATTTAATAACACGATACATCATCGCTTCACCTTTTATACTTAGTAATTTTTTCTCATCATGATTTTTAAAACCATACTTATCAAATAAATGTATTTTAAATAGATCTTTGGATATACAATCTATCTTAAGATCCTTAGCAATATCTGATGATAATGAACTTTTACCACTAGCAGGTGGTCCAGTAAAAATTATTAATTTCATTCAAATACCTCATATATTTAAAATCATTCCATCATATGAAATAATATATCCTAATTCATTTCCTTTAATAACAGCATCATCATAACTAATTAGACCATTATGAGAAAAATGGTTAGCAATAATCTTAGTATTTAAATCAATTAAATTATATTTTCTCATTAAATCACACATTATTTTCATACGTTCAAAATTCATATGACCAGGATAATCAATATGTTTGATACCTTCAGTACAATCTAAAGAAATTGCATCAAATCGTATATTGTTTAAATTTAAATATAATAAAGACTCTTCTGACAAAACATCTGTATCATGGGCATATAAAAAAACAGAATCATCCTTTCGAATAACATAAACTAAAGGATTCGTTGTATTATGAATACTTGAAATTGGTATAATCTCATACTTATCCTCGATATAAAAAGGACTATAATCGTAAACTGGTTGATAGAAAATACTTTTATCTTTTGTTACAAAACCATTATCATCTGGCTTTAAAACCTTTTTAACACCTCTACCACCATAAACAGTTAATGTAGGTGTGCCTAAATCTAAGTTTGCACGACTTCTTCTACGGGCTCTTAAATCCTCTAAATAGAGATGATCATCATGTGTATGTGTTATTAAACAATGGTATATATCAGCTAGTGAAATATCATATTGTAATGAATGCATATAAGTATCTGGACCAAAATCTATAAGAATAGTATCGTCAATTAAAACTTGTGATCGAGTACGAATATTCTTACCTTTATATTTTCTAGCATATTTACAAACATCACAATGACAAAACAAAGCGGGAATACCCTCAGCCGCACTAGTGCCTAAATAAGCGATTTTCATTATAATACTACCTCAATATAATACGAGAATCAAAAGCTTCATTAGTTAAACTCGTCCTTAAAGCTTTAGAACAATAAAAAGGATTAAAAGATTCAGTATTATTTAGTATATTCAATTGATAATAAAAGTCTAATACAGTATCAAGATCCGGTACATTACAATCTAGTTTATTCCCTTTATCTAGATGTAATACATTACCACTTACAACAATGCCTTTATCGATGATATTTTTACAATAAGATAAAACCTCATCAATTGGTTCTAAACCAACAACCAAATTTGTCCAAACATTTCCTTTGCCAAAAATATTTACTGCATAAATTAATCTATCAATAAAATATTCACGCCCCAAAGCAGCTTTGCCTGGGCAATAATGTTGAAATCCTTTAGGCGTAATTGCTTCAAGATTAAAAACAACCTTCTCTATTCCTGACTTTTTCATAAGATCAATATTGTCTACGTTATTTGGCGGTGATATTACCGCAACAAGCCCCTCTGTTGCACGTTCTTTTAATATTGGAGAAATAGATTTTGCTATTTCTGAATAAATTTGAGCCTGTTCATCTAGCTTATCATTTGAAAGATTTCCACTAATCATAATGGCATGAAGGTGTTCATCATAACATTCAGATTCAATCGCTATATCCAGAGCTTCCAATAAATTAGGAATATATTCTTGTTTATATTTATCCCAAGTAACTAGTCCATTAGAAATCTTCTGAGCTGATACATCCTCTAATCGAATAAAATTATTTATCCCACAAAAAAGACAACCATCAGAAATATTACATCCTTTCCAAGGAATTATATTTAATTCATCATATCCACAGGCAGTAATATAATTAGTAACATTAATATTATTAGAAAGTTTATTGTTATAATAACTTGGAGTTTGAACAAACGATAATTCTATATTCGGAATTAAATCGTTATTATATCTAGCAAATAACTTATCATCCTCATTAACATCAATGATAACTGGACATGTTATACCATTAGAGGCAACACAAGAAACAACTACCTCATAACCATCAATACTATTTTTAATATTTAGTTCTTGAGGTCTATACCTATCAGAAGCAATTGGCATATTATAAACTAAATTTTGTTGTTTCGCATTTGATTGAGCTGCTTTGTTTAAAGCTTTACTAGTGAATTCAACACCATTAACCAATATTAAAGATTTTAATAATGTTTCTTCTTTACATATATAAGTTGAACTATAAACATTCATTATGTTTTCTTCCCCTGATTATCGTATTAATTACACTAATTCCCCATACAATATGAAAGATTGGAAATACTATTTCATAGATAAAAGAATAAAAAACTAGATTTTTAGGCTTAGAAATAATAAATGAAATTACTCCTAGATATATTAATCCTAAAATAATATTTATTTCAAAGAAGATATAGCATAAAAACCAGATTATAATCCATAAAAAATGGTACGCAAATCCATGAATCAATAATCGTCTTCTATAACTACAATTATCCCAAATCGACAATAATAATGTTGAATAACCGATTCCCCATCTCCATCGTTGTAAAACTAACCCCATAAAAGTATTATTAGGGGCTTCACTTCCTAATATCTTATCTGAAATATAGCGTTTATCAATATATTTACTAACGTATAAACCAATTGCTAAATCATCTAAATATGTATCAGTATTCAATAATTTACTATCAAAAATACTACGTTTTAAACAAAAAAATTGACCAGGTATACTTATACCTGTATTTAATTTCCATAAAGTTGGTCTAATAATATTATGAGATAATACCTTATCTATTAAAACCATTAACTCCCATACATTAGAATATTTGGAAACATTAATCTTTCCCCAACCTATAGAATAATTCTCTTTAATCATTATCTCTAAGAAAGATTTAATGTCATGTGTATTAGGTGTTATATCATTATCAATACTAATAAAGTATTCAGATTGATCAACACTAAATAAATGTAATAGTTTCTTATATTTAGTACCATGATATTTAATCAATTGAATATGATAAGGCTTTTTAGGTAAATCAAAAAACTCCTCACAATATATAATTACTTTAAAACCGTTACCATATATATGGTAGAGCTCTAAAGCCAGTTCATCTAAATGCGTAGTATATACTTCATTTTTTCTTGTATATGTAACCAAACATAATTTATTCATACATTCCTCTAGTACAACCATAGATCTTTTCTTGATTCAATATAAAAATCAAAATCACAATTAGTTAAATCTACTCCTAAGATCTCAATAAGTTCAGATATTTCCTGATTTAATTTATGATGAGTTATTGATTTATTTCCATCTTGAAGCATAAAAATACCAATCGGTAAAATCAATAAATTTTTATATTTATATATATTTAGATCAATATACTCAATAAGATTATTAGGCTTCATATTTCTCAAAAGATTGTTAAATAATAATATTGGATATAAATAAACTCTAGTGTTCATATAATTACATATTTTTCTGTATTTATGACTATCAAGCAGATTCATATTGTTACATAATTGCTGAATAGTTTCTTCAATTCCTTTTTTATATCCAAATATTTTTTTATTATTTGTGCACAAAAGAAGTAATTTCAAATAAAAATGACTTTTAAAAGAATATGGCCACATATTCAATTTTCTATTCAAAGAACTATAAATACTATTACTAGATTTCTTTATAGGAAAATCAGCAATTTTAGATAAAAAATGATAGATATAATTATAGTAATCTGTCAGTTCATAATAAGAAGTTAAATCTCTAAAATACTTCCAATTAAAATTTTTATTTTGCAGCATATAATATAAGTCATTAATATCTTTCATGTATACCGTTTCATGTTTAAATACATGAGATATAGTTATACAAGAGACTTCTTCTATCGATAAACCATCTTTTGGTATAAATGGAATTAACTGGGTTCTCCCTAATGGAAAGCCGCCCATATTAATATCCACGATTACTTGATATTTATTCTGTAATATTTTTTCTAAATGGATATGACCATTTAACACTTCTTCATCTTTGAAATATACTGCTTTAAATGAAAATGGAACTGAGCCATTAAAAGAAAATTTAAAGCCTCTATTTTCTACTAAAAAGTTAATCAAGTTATATGCATCATCAAAATTGTATGCTAGATAATCAAAATCCATATGCACTCTATAAGTATCTTTAGGATAATATGTATTAGTGACTCCACCTTTTACTTTTGAAACTTTTAACTTTTTATCATTAATATAATCATCTATAATATTAATCTCTGTATTAGCGATATTTAAACTTACAATTTGTTTTACGGCTAACTCAATTATCTTACTATCTAATTTTAAGTCATATTTATTTGCATTGTTATAAAAAGGTACAGCCAGCCTTAGCTTTTTTATAAGTTTCATATCTTCATCAGATATAGTGGTTAGATTTTCTAAAAATAATTTTTGCTCTTCTTTAGATAATATACATAATCCTAATTTCTGAAAAAGAATTTCTCTACTGTCATCTAAACTATTTATTCCTGAAACAATTTTTCTAGCCGTATTAATAGTTGGAGGCACTTTTGATTCATTTTTCCATTGAAAATTTTTAGTAGAGACACAAGCGTCACAAGCCAAACTAATGCCCTGATTATTATCACAACTTTTTATTGTTATACTACTTTTCTCTGCAGCTTTTAATAACAGCTCAACAGGCAAACTAAGACAGCCATGACGATTTATATCCTGGATATGAAATAACTTTTTATAACTAAAATAATTATTATCGATAATATTTTGAACTTCTTTTTTTACATGTAAAATATTCTTTCCTGAAAGTTTTAGTTCTAAGTCCTTTGCAACAGACATTGCTAAATTACATGATTGACCATGAAAAGAAAAATAAAAATTAGAATCCTCAACATAAGAGTTTATAACTAAATGATCACCGCAAGCTACACCATTTGAATCAATAACACTCTCAGGTGCTAAAATTATATTCTTATTCATTATATAGCCTCATAAAGTACATTAAAAAATTTATCTATATCAGATTCAGTTGTTGCAATTCCCCAGGAAAATCGTAGAACAGAAATTAACCCCAAATTATTAAGTACATTTTGCGCACATAAATGTCCTGTTCTAATAATAATGTTATTATTAGCCATAATTTCACCCATATCATGTACATGTATATTCTTTATATCCATCGAACACAAAGCTATATGCCCATTGATACCTTTATTGATAATGCTAATTTTTGAATTATCAATTTTTTTATTTACATACTCCCATAATTTATCCTCATGTTTCATTATTTGATTTAGATTAATACTACTCATGAATTGACATGCAGTAGCCCATCCTGCTAATAGACCTATATCAAAAGTTCCTGACAAATATTTTCTTTCGTGCTCATGAGCTTTAATGTTTTGACCAAGAACACTCCAAACCATGCCTCCACCCCAAAAAATAGGCTTAACTAGCTTACTTATTTTCTTATTTATTGCTGCTGCACCAATTTGTTTGGGACCATACATTTTATGGGCAGATAAAAAATAACCATCTGCAGCTAAGTTTGAAAAAGAAACACTCTGATGCCCTATTGACTGACATACATCTAAAAAAATCATTGCATTTGTCTTTTGACGAAAATACTGTAAAGTTAGTTTATCCAAATTATATGAGTTAACATTTGATGTAAGTGATAAAGATATAATCTTTACTCGATTTGTATCCAAAGTATCTATAAAATGATAATCAATAGATCCATCTTTAGATAAAGGTAACTCTACTAATATTGCACCTTTAGTACGACATAGATTTATCCAAGGCAAATAATTACTATGATGTTCATAAGGCCCTAATACCACAATATCTCCTCTAGAAATAAAATCATATAAACTTAATGCAACTAGATTAATTGCTTCTGTGGAATTTTTAGTAAGCATTAATTCATATTGGTTGTCTCCATCAAAAAAATCCAATATTGTAGAGATACTATCATCAAATATTGTTTGTGCTAATTTAGATAATGTACCATCACCTCTAAAAGCACTTACCCCTATATTCTCCTGATAATCTACCCATTTATTAATGACACACTGTGGTGTAGGTGTAGTAGCTGCATAATCGAGATATATTAATTCTTGATTACGCATTAATAATGGAAAAAATTCTTTATAATTCATCATATATATAACTTCACCTGTTCAAATACACTATCTACATCAATTAAATCTAAACAAACATGATTATTATCGCATTTTCCTTGCCATAAATACTTACATTTACAACGCTTTTTATAAAAAACAGTACTTCCCTGTCCATATTTCCATATTCCATTAACAACAGGGGATAGCGGACCACAAATCATAATTGCAGCTACATTTCGCCAAACAGCAAAATGAATATATGCGGAATCATTTCCAATTACTAAAGTAGTATCAGCTAAAATCTTATCGAGTTCCTGCCAATTATGACTAATAATAATATTCTTAATATTATTCTCAACTAATATATCGTAAAGATCTAATTCCTCCGGCCCTAGTACAAATATAACTTTATGATTTGAAATCATTGTTGATAACTTTATATAATATCCTATTGGCCATCGTTTAAGAACACCCATTTTACTACTTCCAGGAAATATCAAAACGGTTCTCGATATCCGTCTTTTTTTGATGATTGGTTTTATTTCTGGATATAAGTGATTGATAATTTTAAAATGCCGTTCCATTCTATTAATTTCAGAATCCATTACTGACGCTATATCAGTATAAAATAGACTAGCACCATCTTTTGTCGTTTCACTGCTTCTTCCAAGACATTTCTTGATATGGGAAAGACTTCCAAATAAAGCACTTTGGAATACGCCATGTAAATCTACATATAAATCAAAATTCTCTTTTCTAACAGCTTCTATAGTTGAAGTAAATATACTACAATCAAGGACTCGTGTTTCTCCTTGCGTATCGATTACCGGTTTTAATCTAGGCTGTGGAATGATTATATCTATATTAGTGTTTAATTTACATAAATCTACCATTTCTTTAAAACAAGTAAATCCAATAATCCAATTAGGATATTGTTTTTTAATTGCATCTATTAATGGGAAAATTCGAATAATATCTCCATGATTTCTAAGTTGACAAAATAAAATTTTCATCATTACTCCTATAGCACAAAACATTTAAACTATTTACAAACAGTTCTATATCTTCACTTGATATTATGTTTTCCAATATAGATTTAATTTTATTCTGATTTTCAACAATAAACTTTACATCAGAATCTATCATAAATATATTATTCTCAAGCATATATTTAACTAAATTCTTAGCAACTAAATAATGTCTATAGGTTTTATAATCATTATGATTTCTTAATGTTTTTTGAATAATTTTATTTAGCTTATTAAGTAATAATGGTGTTGGTGCCATTACCAAATATTCTTTATGGAAAAAAATTCTTTCAATACAAGGTATATTTTGACATAATAAAACATCTAGTTTTATATATTTACCCTTAATGTTCCAAAAGGCTGTAATCACATCATCACCAAATCGATTTTTATTCAGATAAATTATGTCTGCCACTTGTAATACTTTTATAATGTCACTTTTAGTCGAATGCTCCGCTATCAAATCGATATCTTTTAAAGGATACTCAAAATCTTTTGTTATTAAGATATATGCCAAGCCCCCCCTAATAATTACTTTATTTAAAGCATTTAATTCTTCAATTACACTAACTATATAATTAGGTAAATCATTCCATTGAAATAGCATTAAAGGATAGTTTGAAGAATTATATTGTTTTTCTATAACCTTTTCCACTTAAATACCCCTGTAAAATATTTACGATTCTATTAGTTACCTCAACTTGTGATCCTACAGCATCAATAAAATGGGTAGGAATAGTATTAAGTCTATGTAGAAACTCGTTTAATTTATATTGATCCTTATGCATTTGATCTACCGAATCCATTTTTCTAAGAGGTCCTCTGTTTCTTATAACCACTCTTTTATGAGCTTCTTCAATAGGCAAATCCATATAGATGATAGCAGTGGGTTTATAAAATCCTCTTAAATGATTTTCTAGTAACTTCCAATTCTGCATCTCTGAATTACCATAAGCATCTAAATTATAATAGAATGTTGAAAGTATTCCTCGAGACATTAACGCAAACTTTGCACCTGATAACGCTGCATTTTTTAATGCTAAATGTAAATCCAATGTAATCATAAGGGGATTAAACCAAGGACATTTCAGTCTCAAATCATTCCAGTGAATCTCCTTATTGGTATAAACAGATTTTAATATTTGTCCAATTCCAGACTTTGTAGGCAAATCTATATATGCACATTTTCCATATATTTTTGTTAATTCTGAGGAAACTAATTTAATCTGCGTCGTCTTACCTGCACCTGGTAGTCCCTCAAATGAAAAAAAAGGAATCAATGGCTCTCCTACATCTGATTCATTATAAATACAATTCAATATTAATTTTAATTCATCTAATCCGTCCATCGTTCCCCCATATTATTCACTAGTTATTAAATAACATTGATATCCATATTTCCGTTTAACAAACCGAATTATTTCTCTTGCCCTATTTTCATCTATTAATAGCATTTGAGCAAAACCGTCCCCCTGTGAACCCACCCCTTTACATGCGAAAACATCACTATGATGTTTCATGCAATCTATAAAGTTGTGTAATAAAGGTGCTTTTAGTTCATCACAATATTGAGTTAAATGTTCATCAAATAACATTTGATACGCATTTAATAATTGGCCTATCGTTTTTATATCATTACTTTTTAGACTCTTTATAACTTGATCAACATAATAATTACTAATTTGATTGAGAAATTGCTTTATAGAATTATTTAAAATACCTTTGTCTCCTACATAAGCTTTATTTAAGTCACTTAAAATCTTTGTGGTATTTTTATTGCCATTCAAATCTACTAATACAAAAAACAATTTAGATGGAACATGAATTGGATTAATAACAATATTATCGTCATAAAATTTTAAATCATATACACCAGTTCCTAAAGCGCAGCATTGATCCATTTTCCCACACTTAGATCCTGTTAATATTTCAGCTTCAAAAGCTAGCTCCATCTGAAGTTTTAAGGGAATTTTCAAATTATAGATTTTACTACATAAATCTATAATAGCTACACATATTGCTGCACTAGAAGATAAACCTTTTTTCATTGGTAACGTCATCTTATAACAGTCTATATATACTCCTGGAATGCTATAACGAGTAGACAAAACGTAGAAAGTTGCTATAACATAAGAAAAAAAATCATCATTAATATAGTTTTTTAAGTTATCTGTATCTGAATAAATTGACTTCCTACCAAACTTATAAAAAAAGTGGTTTGATTTACAACCTCTTAAATAAATACCTAAATTCAGATTACAAATGATAGCGTGTCCATAGTTATCTTTCGATATTAAAGCTACCCAATCTGTATGTTCTCCTAATAGACACAATCTTCCAGGAGTAAACACCTTACAAAAAGCACTATTATTCATAAAACCTAACCAATATACCTAATCTTAATATTATTATGTAGACTAATATTTTCTAACCATTTCTTACATTCAATAGGTTCACTATAAACTATTATATTTATAGAATCTATTAAAGCTAATAGCTTAATAATTTCACTCTCTATTCTCAAATATTCATTATTTTTTTGAATAAGCAAAACATTAAATTCCATTGATTTTAGACATCTTTCTAAATGACTTAATTGTGCTAGTATATTTTCTTCAATTACTAATAAATTGATGTTAGTAGCATCTAAATGACTAAAAATCACCTTAAGCTGATCTAAACTACATAATTTTCGACAACTATTTTCTTTATTCAAGGACACAATAACTTTACTTATCAAATCTTGCTTATTTAAAATATACGTTTCTTTAGATTGTACAGCTAAAGCCCCTACTTCATTGAGTAATGTTAATTCATCAAAATCAAATTTACCACAACACTCAATTATTGATGCAGTGGCTAAAACTGAATCTCCGGCGCCAGATACATTTATAGGGTTTACTAAAGACTGTTTCTGATGTATATTTTTATAACAATCTATATAAGTAACTCCATTTGCTCCTTCGGTTATTATTCGTCTATTAGTTATATCTTGATCTGAAATATTTAAACTATATTTATACGTCGAATATTCCTCTTTATTTAAGAATAATACTGTATCTTTATCTATCTTATATCTACTTAAATCTCTAGAGTGAACTATAACGCTTTTATTATTAGAAATACAGTAATTTTGTATTATATCAATTACGTTTTGATCAATACAACCATATAAGTAATCCACCACAACTACTATATCTGGATCCTTTTGATGCAAATACATATTAAGTAAATCACTATCATACGAACATGATTTAATATTATTATCTAACCTCATAACTTGTTGAGTATCAATATAAATCCGTTCTTTTAAATTAGTTTTATCTAATTTCTGTGATAGTAACGTCACACCATTTTTATGACATAAATCATCAACTATAGATGCATAGTAATCATTTCCGATAATTCCCAATAAATAGGTTTCATTATAAAAATCTGCTAAATTTGCAGCAACATTACTAGCACCACCTAAATTATATATTGTCTTATTTTTTTCAATTATGGGTAATTTAATACCAGTAGATACAGATGACACTTTACCATATGTATATTTATCTAATAAAATATCCCCAATTACAATAACTTTCTTCTTTTTTACATCCTTAATATATTTTAAAGATATTGAGATTAACATATTATTCATAAGGCCTAAACCATATAATCCGATACTATAAAAATATAACTATATATTCATATATTATCACGAAAACCTTTCATCCTCATAAAGTTTTCATTAATTTATATTTTAAGAAAGTAATATCATTTTAGTAAGATTCAAATTCCATCTTACCTTTATGAAATTATGTAAATCAGTTATCACTGTTCCTAATATACTACTAGTCATTTAGGCAACATAATATGATTATGTAAGCAATTTTCAAATAATAAAAAAGAGAATCAAACTTTATCCTGACTAACTTATCAATCAGAATGACAGATAGAAGGTTGATTCTCTATATCTAATAGTAAATGGCACTCTAAGAATGTACAAAAATGATGATATAAGTATGTACAATTTTGATTGTACTACCAATACTATAGTTGATAAAACAAGGCAATATGTAATTTTAAAATAAATGGTTTTCAGTAAAAAGAAAATATTTTTAAATCTTAATCATTTCAAATCAATAAAGATATTTATCAATTTCACCTATAGTTGATTCTAAATACTTTTCCTTTGTATAATTGTTATCAATAATAGGTTTGATCTCATCAAACACTTTATACTTTTTATTAGTCAATCTTTCAATTTCTATAAATTTATTCACAAACATATCCAATAATAGATAATTAAAAGAACGAATAAATAAATTTACATACATTGCAGCTTTTTCATCTAAATCAACACTACTCATACTAAGCTGTATATCAGAATAAAATTCTGCGACTACTTCTTTTAAACTTCTATGGCAATAGCGAGTTTTATATTTATCACCAAATAATCCACTTCCAATATACTCTTCAAAATCATCTGTATCTATATAGCTTTTATATGAGCTAAGACTACTATAGGATCCTGATTGAAAATCGGCCCAAACACCAGAACTAGTGCTAAAACGTTCAAATTCACTCACATCCTTTAATCTCATTTTAAAATCATCATTCTCAAAATCTAGATTAAAACTATCAAAATCTATCGGAATAACTCTATTATTAAGATTCGCATTGATTAGTCCACTATATTTATTCAATATACTACGTATTTTATCTAATCTTTTTCCAATAAAGCTTTCCTCAGAAAAATCATAATATGGGTAAATTTTATCTAGTTTATATTGTACAAATAATTCAAGAATAATTTTACGATAACGACTATAAACATATCGATCAAATTCTTCTAAACCAGCGTTAACAGCTTTACTGTCACTACTGTACTTATAATCAGATCCATAAAAATTAGGACTTTCAGGATAAGCTAGTTGATACTTATTTCTATCATAAGTAAAAGTAGAACTTTCTTTATATGTTATTAAGCAATCTAACAATTCAGACTTTAAGTCCTTTAAAATATTATCTATACTACCATTTGATTTAACTTCAACAATAGATATCGCATTTGTAGGACAAAGAGAAGATATTTCTTCCGCTATTATTAAATCCTGTTCTAATATATTAGACCCAAGATTTGACTTTGCTTTACCAGTGCTATCCTCAACAAAATAATCAGAATAACTTAGACACGCACCACATGCAACACATTTTTTCTCATCAACACTAAAAGTCTTCATTATACACTCCCATTAATAATCATATAAAAGTCATATGCAAATTTGTAACTATTAGCTAATTGTTCTGTAATATTCCCTTCTTCATCTATAACAGGACAGTCAATAATATCTTTAACCGCCATTGCAATATTAATAGTATTTTTTATGATTTCTCTATCCTGAGTCGTATATTTATATTTATCATATCCTATAGTATCAATTAATTGATCTACCAACTTTATTGATTTAAGTAAAAACAAATTCAACGAAGCTAATAAATCTGATATTTTATTGGCTTCATCAATTATATGATTTAACATCATACATATGTTATCAGCATTGCTAGCATATGCTTCTGCTATACGTAAATGCTTTCCGGCAATTATTACTTCCCGTTTTGATTCATCAACCATTAACCCCGTAAAACCACCTTTAAGTAAACTAACTATAGCTTCTTTTCCAGTATAAGGCTGAATTATTATGTTATGATCTACCATTAAATTTCCATATTTTTCTTTTGGAAAGGTGAGATTAATTTGTGCTTTTTTGATTAATGCATCATCAAACTCAACTTTCTTTATCCTACTAAAAACATCGACAAAAGGTCTAAGTGAATATTGTGTTATAGAAAGTTTTCTATTCAAAAGCTTTTCTAAAGCTTTATCATGTTGTTCGATAGTTTTTTCAATTTTTAACTTACTCTCATGTTGTAAATTATAGGCTTTTCTTAAACGTTTTAAAGCTTTTTCATCTAATTCAATACTCTTATCGATATTTTTACATGCTATTCCAATTGCAGCTATAACTGCAGGAGCAAATATTATCAATGAATCCTCCCCCTTATAATTTTAAGACTTGATTATCATCAAAGAAAAATTCATCAAATGATTTTAAATCTTTAAATATTACTTCCTTATTAAAATATTTTAGTATCTGATTAAGTCCATCTGTAATCCCTTTTGAATTATTATTTTTAATGCTAAAACATAGATTGTAATATCCATTTAGTACCTGAGAATCAAACAAATGGTTTTGCTTTTCTATATATTTAGATATAACGCTACGATCAGAATTAATTTTATTATTAAAATCTTCTATTAATTTGTCATACCGTCTCATTTGCTTCTTTGATAGCTTTACTTCAGATTGCCATTCAATTATCCACGCACTTATTTTATATTGAATATCTGATACAATCGAGGTCGTAATTAATGCAGCCAATGGCCCACCAGCAGCATAAGCAATAGCATATAATGGTGATTTAATAATATTAAAAATTAAACTATTAATACATTGATATCCATCAATTTCAGAATTGATATATCGCATTATAGTGATTGATGAATTAATACTAGTCACTATACTTTGAATATTTATAAATTCCGTTACATTACCAAGACCCTCTTTCTCTAAGAGTTTTCCAATTTCATTCACCATTTCATCTATAACAACTGAACCAATCATTATGCCAGTCTCTTTTGCAATCTCTTTTGCAGTTTCTGCTCTTGTTAATTCACCATTATAACTTCTATAAAGAATTTGTGCTGAACTTAAAGCAGTACTATATAGCATAAAATTCATCTCATCATTAAGTTTCAAGTCTTTAATATGTTTATTAGAGGATTGAATTGTTTCATTTAATGTAATTTGACAGCTTTTGATTTTTTTTGTTATTATCTTTCCAACACCATCTTTATGAAAATTAGCCTCTGCATAAACTTGATATTTTAACAGATTAGTTATTTTAACAATATTTAGATTATCATAATTATCAATAATAAATTTAAGATTCGATTTACGACCCTTAGCTTTATTTAAACTCTCATTTGTTGCAACCAAGTTATAATCACTTACAAGTATCTCTCTTAACTCTGACGGTTCTAAATAATCTCCATACCAAGAATTAGCCTGTTCAATAGATATTACATGATCTATATTAATCTTTCTATTAGGAGTATACCTTTTATTTAAGTAAATTTTTTCCCCTGTATAAGCATCTACAGTAGTTGTTCTGCCAGCTAATAATCGAGATCGATAACTAAATTTATTATTATTTCTTTTTCCAATATCATCCAATTCACGTCTCAAAAACTTTCTGCTCATATAATACGCCCACCTCAGCTTATATTTCATTTACTTCTCATGAATATGTTATGAATAAATTATAGTTTTTCTATAATTATATGTCAATTTATACAACTTAGAATATCAGATTAAAAATAATATTAGAGATTTATCTCATAATTAATTTTCCATACATTTTATTGTATTCCACTTTTAATGTACCTACGTGTTCACCTTTAATCTGTTTATTAATACTCTTCGCATAATACATAACATCACATTCATAAGGACTACCAGGCAACATAGCTAATAGTTCTTCTACAGGATTTAAATCATCTAAGTACAAATACTCCCACTCGTCCTCTAAATCCACGTAATATTCAAAGGAATGAGCATCACTGTATTCAACTTTTTCTGGCAAATTTCGATCTAACAATGTAAACACATTTGTATATATTTGTTTTAATTCGTCTGAAAATGATCCTTTCATATAGAAATCATTAGTTAAAAAGACTTTCATCACAAGTAATTCTTCACACCATGTTAAAAGTGGTACTACTTCTACATCAAAGATGTTAATAATTCTTTGGTCATGTTCTTCTAAAGCTTCTTCTAGATTACGTTTTACCTTTTCTTCAGCTTCATCTCTTGAACCACTTTCAGAGGGAATAAAAATTTTCATCAATGCAGCGCATTCGGATGCTTCTCGAATTGATTCAATAGAACGTAAGCGTAGTTCTTCGTTTATTACAGCTATAAAAGTATTTACATCTCCCCATATGTCTATTACCCAATCCTTAAAATGTTCTTTGTCAGTAAAGGCTTCCTTTAATTCATCTCTATACTTCTTTAATCCTTTTACAGCCCATTCTGCATGTAATCGATCATAGCGATCACCAAAATCCTCATCTTCTCTTGGAACATCAAATTCTGCTTTTTCAATTTCTGCTTTAATATCTTCTACTGTGATGATGTTTTCTTTTAAAGTTTTCATAGCTAATCTCCTATATAACACAACAAACAAAATAAATATGGTTCTGGATTACCTTTAGTATATCTAACCCTATACGTAATTTTTTACACACAAAAAAACCGCCCAACCTAAGTTGAGCGGCTTTCACCATTCTAATCAGAATAATATGTATTTTACATAGTACCAGTACTACCAATACCACCAGTTCGTACGCCTGTTGCGTCGTCATCGTTGGTAATAAGGTATTTAGAGAAAATGCCTTGTGCAACGCGTTCGCCTTTTTCAAGAGTAACAGGTTCGTTGCCAAAGTTTAGGAGGGCAATCATAATATGACCTTCGTTGTCCTCATTGTTGTAGTAATCACTATCTATGATACCAGTACTATTCACCAATGCTAGTTTGCGTTTGATAGCCATGCTAGAACGGATGTGGATAGCAAGGTATTCGTCGTATGCCATGAAGGCCTTAAGGCCTGTCGGCACGAGAACTACTTGATTTGGTTCTAATGTAACAGCTTCAGCGCATTCAATATCATAGCCTGCGCTTTCTGTGGTTTTACGTGTTGGTAAATTGATATTTTGTTCTTCAAAAGCAGAAACTACTTCAAAGCCACGAATATCCATGTAACACCTCTTATTTCAAACAATCTTTACGGGACAAGTTAATACGGCCTTGTTTATCAATTTCGATAACCTTAACCATAATTTCGTCACCCACATTTACAACGTCTTCTACATTTTCAACGCGTTCTTTTGCAAGTTTGGAAATATGTACAAGACCTTCTTTACCTGGTAATACTTCTACGAAAGCACCAAACGCCATCAAGCGAGTTACTTTACCAAGGTATACTTCACCTACTTCAACCTCTTTAGTAAGGTTTTCGATGATTTGTTGCGCTTTTGCAGCCCCTTCTTGGTCTACAGAAGCGATGAATACTGTACCATCATCTTCGATGTCAATTTTTGCACCTGTTTCATCAATGATACTACGGATTACT
Organism: Veillonella tobetsuensis; assembly: GCF_002959935.1. Classification (NCBI taxonomy): domain Bacteria; kingdom Bacillati; phylum Bacillota; class Negativicutes; order Veillonellales; family Veillonellaceae; genus Veillonella; species Veillonella tobetsuensis. The sequence goes on along the minus strand of NZ_PPDF01000012.1, from coordinate 177,121 downwards.
TTACCGCCAGAACCGATTACGTCACGGATTTTATCTGGATCAATTTTCATTGTAATGATGCGTGGAGCGTATTGGGACATTTGTTTACGAGGTTCAGCAATGGTATCTAACATAATACCCATGATGTGCATGCGGCCTTTATGAGCTTGTTCCAATGCTTCGTGAAGGATTTCACGGGATAAACCAGAAATTTTAATATCCATTTGGATAGCTGTTACACCCTTAGCTGTACCAGCCACCTTGAAGTCCATATCGCCAAGAGCATCTTCCATGCCTTGAATATCTGTTAAGATTGTGTAGTGTTCACCTTGTGTTACAAGACCCATTGCAATACCAGCTACAGGAGCTTTAATAGGTACACCAGCATCCATCAAGGACAATGTGGAACCACATACGGAAGCCATGGAGCTAGAACCATTGGATTCTAATACTTCAGATACTAGACGCAATGCATATGGGAATTCTTCTTCGCTAGGAATGACAGGTACCAATGCGCGTTCAGCTAAAGCACCATGACCGATTTCACGGCGTCCAGGACCACGGGAGGAACGAGTTTCCCCTACGGAGAAGGATGGGAAATTGTAGTGGTGAATATAGCGTTTTTCTGTTTCTAAACCGATACCATCAATTGTTTGTTTTTCAGACAATGGCGCTACAGTAGCTACGTTCAATACTTGAGTTTGACCACGTGTGAATAGACCGGAACCATGTGTACGAGGCAATACGCCTGTACGGCAAGAAATTGGACGAACTTCATCAAGTTTACGGCCATCTGGACGGATTTTTTCAACAGTGATCATATGACGAACGATTTCTTTCGTCATAGCATCAAATGCTTTATTTACATCAGCTAAGTTATCTGGGTAGATATCTGCAAAGTGTGCTAATACATCTTCACGTACTTCTGTTTCTTGTGCATCGCGTTGTTGTTTATCGGCACAACGAACTGCTGCGTCAAGTTTATCGTGACCATATGCACGAACTGCATCAGCGATTTCAGCAGGTACGTCTTTGCTTTCGAATACGCGTTTTTCCTTGCCTACTTTAGCTTTTACATCTTCTTGGAATGCAACGATTTTCTTAATTTCTTCGTGAGCAGCCATGATAACTTCAAGAATAGTTTCTTCTGGAACTTCTTGAGCGCCACCTTCAACCATGAGGATAGCGTCTTTTGTACCAGCTACTACGATATTAAGGTCAGTTTCTTCTAATTGTACTTTTGTTGGGTTTACAACAAATTCACCATTTACACGACCCATGCGAACGCCTGCGATAGGACCAGCCCATGGGATATCGGAAATAGACAATGCTGCAGATGCACCAATCATACCACAGATAGCAGGATCACAATCTTGATCTACGGACATAACTGTAGCTACTACGTGTACTTCGTTACGTACACCTTTATCAAATAGTGGACGAATAGGACGGTCAATCAAACGGCTATTCAAGATAGCAGATTCAGGTGGACGTGCTTCACGTTTGATAAAACCACCTGGCAAACGACCAATAGCATACATTTTTTCATCATAATCTACTGTGAGTGGGAAGAAATCGATATCCTTCGCCTCTTTAGAACCTGTAGCGGTAACGAGTACGCGTGTATCGCCATAACCAACCATTACGGCACCGCCAGCTTGTTTTGCAAGTTCCCCAGTCTCGATCGTAAGCGTACGACCAGCTAGGTCCATTTGGAATTGTTCCATTCCTATTCCTCCTAAAAATCTTCTTATACGTATACCTTATTATTATATATCATCTATTTAAAATAAGCTATTTTTTCAGTTCATATGATATACTTTAATTGTTGCTAACTCCTATTCTGGCAACAGAAAGGAGGTGTTTCTGTGGTAGATTATTTTGTTTCCCTTATAATCACTATCATAGGTGGTGTAACTTGCCATTACATCATCAAGTGGCTAGATAGTAGATTTAAATAGCAACTAGCACAATAAAAAGGACAGAGTTGCCGCTCTGTCCTTTTTTCGTGTTTCCACAATAGATTATCGGCATTTGTTTCCCTTTGCCTAAATTCATTATAACACAAGGAAATAAAATAAAAAAGCCGTCCTATTGGACGGCTAGTTTTATTATTTACGAAGACCAAGGCGTTCGATAAGGGAACGGTAACGTTCGATATCTTTACGACGAAGGTAGTCAAGCATGTTACGGCGTTGACCAACTAATTTCAACAAACCACGACGGGAATGATGGTCTTTTTTGTGTTCTTTCAAGTGTTCAGTTAAGTATACGATGCGGCTTGTCAAAATCGCAACTTGTACTTCTGGAGAACCAGTGTCTCCTTCATGAGTAGCGTATTCTTTAATTACTGCTAATTTAGCTTCTGTAGTTAACATTAATGTTACCTCCTATAAAATAATAATCCCGATAAGCTTAAGTAACCGTTGGAGATTCGAATACTTCGCTTACGATATGTCTAACGACTTAGTTAAGTATACAGTATAATCCCATTAGTGTAAAGGTTTTCATGAAAAAGAGAGGATAATATCCCCTCTTTTTTAGACTATATTATTTAGGTACTTATTTTGAACCGAGCATCATACGGTCACTTAAGGCACCTTCGCCAGCTACTTCAAATTTTTGTAACAAATCAGCAACTGTTAATTTTTTCTTTTCTTCCCCTTTTACATCATAGATGATACGACCAGCATCCATCATGATGAGACGATTACCAAAACGCAATGCATCACGCATGTTATGAGTAATCATAAGGGTGGTTAAGTTATGTTCTGCAACGAGCTTCTCTGTCAATTGCAATACATTTTCTGCAGTCTTAGGATCAAGCGCAGCCGTATGTTCATCCAAGAGTAATAAATCAGGACGAAGCATAGTAGCCATAAGCAATGTAATGGATTGGCGTTGCCCCCCAGATAATAGGCCCATCCGTGCAGATAGACGGTCTTCAAGACCTAAGCCTAATAGAGCAAGGCGTTCTTTAAAGAATGCTTGTTCACTATCTTTGAAAGCCCATTTAAGGCCCAAGTTTTTACCACGGCGCATAGCAAGAATCAAGTTTTCTTCGATTTGCATATTGCCTGCAGTACCAACCATAGGGTCTTGGAATACACGGCCAATGTATTTAGCGCGTTTGTATTCTGGCATTTTTGTTACATCAATATTATTGATGGTAATGCTCCCTTCGTCAACTGGAAATACACCAGCGATGGAGTTTAGCAAGGTACTTTTACCAGCACCATTACCACCGATTACTGTACAAAAGTCCCCTTCTTCTAAACGAAGATCGATACCTTGTAATGCAGTTTTTTCATTAATTGTGCCCTTAAAGAAGGTTTTTACCATATTTTTTACTTCTAACATAGTGTCCTCCTTAGCGAGCTAGCCATTTGGCTTTCAAAGTAGGCAAAGAAAGCGCGATGGCAACGAGAATTGCAGTGAATAATTTTAAATCGTTTGGTGGCATACCCATGTAGAGTACAGCTGCGATAACGATACGATATACGATGGAACCGAGTACTACAGCAACGAGGCTACGTACGAAGGATTTTGTACCGAATACAACCTCACCGATAATTACAGACGCCAAACCGATAACGATAGTACCAATACCCATGCCTACGTCGGCAAAGCCTTGGAATTGACCGATAAGAGCACCAGACATGCCAACGAAACCATTGGAGATTAATAGACCAAGAACAATCATATTATCTGTATTAACACCTTGGGCGCGAATCATTTGAGGATTCACACCAGTTGCACGTAATGCTGTACCAATTTCAGTGCCGAAGAACCAAAACAATAGTAAGCATACAGCTACTGCTACTAAAACACCTACGATAGCAGCAGACCACATATTCGGTGTATGTAATAAACTACCAAGAGTAGTATAAATTGTATCCATACGAAGCAAGGACACATTTGCTTTACCCATGATATGAAGGTTTACTGAGTACAACGCAATCATTGTTAAAATACCAGCCAACAATGCCGGAATTTTTAATTTAGTATGAATCCAACCTGTTACAGCACCGGCCAACATACCGCCTACGCCAGCCAGTAAAATAGAAAGGATTGGGTTCATACCACTAGTAATTAAAATGGCGGAAATGGCCGCCCCCATAGGGAACGTCCCTTCCACGGTCAAGTCAGCCACATCAAGAACGCGGAAGGTGATGAATACACCGACCGCTAACAAGGACCATAATAGACCTGTTGTTATGGTGCCTACCACTAAATCTAACATCAAAATCTCCTCTATTATTTCATATCTTTACGAAGTGTATCAGGAATTGTGATTCCTAATTTTTTAGCACGTTCTTCGTTGACAGTTAATTTGATCTCTTTTTGCATTTCAATAGCCATGTCGCTAATTTTAGCTTCACCAGAAAGAACTTTAGCTGCCATTAAACCTGTTTGGTAACCTAATTTATAGTAGTCTACAGAATATGTCGCTACGCCACCAGTCATGGTCATGCCTTCATCAGCAGCAAATACTGGAATTTTAGCAGCATCTGTAATTTGTGCTAAGTTTGCCATAGCAGATGCTAATATATTATCTGTTGGTGTGTAGATAGCTTGTACATCTTGATTTACAAGATTTGTCGCTGCTTGTTGGATATCGTTTACGTTGGAAACGGTCGCTTCTACAACAGTAATACCTTTGCTAGCTGCGTAAGCTTTCATTTTTTCCACTTGAAGTTGTGAGTTGATTTCGGAAGATGTGTAAATTGCACCAATACGTTTTACATTAGGTACTAATGCGATAATAAGATCTACCTCTTTTTCAACAGGTGTCATATCAGATGTACCAGATACATTGCCACCAGGATGTTCATTGGATTGAACGAGTTTAGCTGTTACGTAATCTGTAATAGCGGTCCCCATAATTGGCATTTCATGAGATGCATTCGCCATTGTTTGTGCTGCTGGCGTTGCAATTGCTAGTACTAAATCTTTTTTATCAGATACGAAACGTTGAGCAATACTATTCAAATTAGATTGGTCAGCTTGTGCATTTTGTTGGTCGATTTTAATGTTTTCACCATCTTTAAAACCTTTTGATGCAAGGCCATCTACAAAGCCTTTATTAGCAGCATCAAGAGATGGATGTTCTACCAATTGAATAACACCGATTTTCTTTTGATTGCTAGTAGCGGTATCGGAACCACAACCAGCTACCATTGCCATAACAGTGATGGCACTAAGTGCCACTGCGATACCTTTTTTCCAGTTCATGTATAACTCCTTACCAGTTGTTTATTAAATCATAGTCGCTTTGTTCATCAAGTCCTCTGGTAAGGTGATGCCCAATTTTTGTAATTTATCTTTGCTCACAACTAATTTAAATTCTTTTTGCATTTCGATTGGCATATCTTCAATTTTAGCTTCACCAGTTAAAATTTTAGCTGCCATCAAACCTGTTTGGTATCCAAGTTTGTAGTAGTCTACGGACAAGGACATAACGGCACCACCTTTAACGTGGTTATCTTCGCCACCAAATACAGGGATTTTTGCAGGATCAGTAATTGCCACAAGGTTGCTCATGGCAGATGCTACTACATTATCTGTTGGTACATATATGGCATCTACACGTTGAGATACGAGATTTTGAGATGCTTGTTGAATATCATTTACGTTGGAAACAGTAACCTCTTCAACCTTAATGCCTTTTGTTGCTGCGTAAGCTTTCATTTTCTCTACTTGAATTTGAGAGTTTACTTCACTAGAGCTATAGATTGTACCAATTGTTTTGACATTCGGCATAACTTGTAAAATCAAATCTACTTGTTGCTCTACTGGGTTCATATCGGATGTACCAGATACATTACCACCAGGTTTTGCATTAGATTTAACTAATTTAGCCGCTTCGTAATCTGTAATAGCTGTACCCAAGATTGGAATATCATGAGTTGCATTCGCCATAGATTGAGCTGCAGGCGTTGCAATCGCTAAAATTAAATTTTTACGGTCTGATACAAATCGTTGAGCAATACTGTTCAAGTTAGATTGATCAGCTTGTGCATTTTGTTGGTCAAAGGTAATTTTGTCAGCTAAGCCCTTTTCTTTAAGAGCGTCAACAAAACCTTTGTTTGCTGCATCTAGTGCAGGATGTTCAACCAGTTGTACTACGCCAACCTTGTATTCGCCATTAGATGTAGTTCCATTTGTGCCACAGCCCGCAAACGCCATCAATGCTGCCGCCGTGAGTGCTAAGGCAATACCTTTTTTCAAGTTCATGGGGATTTCCTTCCTATCTGCAAAGACTATAATACTTCTATTATAAACAAATTTATTCACTACATCAATGTAGCAGAGTAAAGTATTTTACATTTGTCTTTATGTAGAGTACATAAAAATAGAATTTATATTATCTATCAAGAGATGCTAACATATCCTCTGTTAGTTCATTTGCCGCCAAAATGTAGTCTTTAAGCGTTCCTTTATCAAGGGCCACCTTCATAACAGGTACTTCAAGTGGGTCGAGAATGACACACATTAAAATTTCTCCTGTTACATAATAGCCTACCACGGCTTCCCCTTCATCTTCGTCCAACGTTTCCCGTTTTACCGTTACACAATACGGTTTCATCACCCGTGCAGCCGCCTCAGCAACAGCTTCACGGGTTGCAATATATTCTTCTGCTTTTGTTTCAGGAATATCAAAGATATCGACCTTCACAGTCTTAACCTCTGTCGCCTCTCCTTTTGCCGCCTCAATAGCAGCACCTAATTCCGTTTGATTCATCATATACCTCACATAACATGGACTTTCACCAATGGTGAAAGCCCCATGACACTAGATTGTTTCATCTGCTGCATTCAAGAATGCCACATAACAACGTTTTGCCTCATAAATATCGGCCTTAGATGTAACCTCCCACGGTGCGTGCATGCTCAAAACTGCTACACCACAGTCGATAACATTCATACCATACAACGCCATGATGTACGCAATGGTACCACCACCACCGAGGTCTACCTTACCGAGTTCAGCCGTTTGGTACGTTACATTATTGGCTTCCATTACACGACGGATAAAGCCCATATATTCAGCATTTGCGTCATTAGAACCAGCTTTACCACGAGAACCGGTAAATTTATTAAACACAACGCCCATACCTAGGTAAGACGCATTTTTCTTTTCAAAAGCAGATGCGTAAAGTGGATCATAACCAGCACTTACATCAGAAGATAACATACGAGAATTCTCCAATGTTCTTCGTACATTAACGGAATTTGGTTTTCCCATTAAGCTTAAAATCTCTGCCACTGCGTTTTCAAAGAAACGAGATTGCATGCCTGTAGCACCGACGGAACCAATTTCCTCTTTATCTACTAATAAACAGCAAGTCGTACGTTTTACCTTATCTACTTCGAGCATAGCCACCAAGGATGTATATGCACATACGCGGTCATCTTGGCCATATGCAATAATCATAGAGCGGTCAAAGCCCATATCGCGCGCCTTGCCAGCCGGTACGATTTCAAGCTCTGCCGATAACAGATCGCGTTCTACAAATCCGTACTCTTTTTCTAATAGAGCGTTAATAAATTTAGTAACACCCTCTTTTTCTTCCCCTTTAACAGGTTGACTGCCGATGAGAAGATCTAAGGATTCACCTTCGATAACCTTAGCTGCATTTTTCTGCATTTGTTCTTGCCCTAAGTGAGGCAATAAATCGGTAATGCAGAATACAGGATCCGATTCTTTATCACCAATGTTGATATTAATGCGAGTACCATCTGTTTTTACTACTACACCATGAATGGCGAGTGGCATTGCTACCCAATGGTATTTTTTTATGCCACCATAGTAATGTGTATCCCAAAATACTAAATTGCTATCTTCGTATTGTGGATTCTGTTTTACGTCAATGCGCGGAGAATCGATATGAGCACCGAGAATATTCATACCCAAATCCATATCATCTGTACCAATATTAAAGAGAGCAATTGATTTATCCATATGCGTATAGTAAATCTTATCGCCAGCCTTAATCGGTGTATTTGATTTAATCAACTCTTTTAAATCTACATAACCAGCTTCTTTTGCAACGGCTACGGATTGAACCACACATTCACGTTCTGTTTTGCCATTATCTAAAAATTGACGATATGAATCGCCTAATGACATTACATCTTGCAATGTTTGTTCATCATAATTATGCCAAGCATATTTACGTTCCATGTTCACATTCCTTTCTATTTAGACCAAAATTACTATGTATAGAAATCTGGTCTTCTAAGTATTTAATAATTCCTTTCGACGACGCTCGTAATAGAGGCGTTCTTTTTCTCGGTTAATTTCCGATTTTTCTGTATATAGTCTACGAATTTCATCGGTGCTATGACTTAGTACCTTTGTTACATAAAACTTAGTATGTCCCGACTTAATCGTGTATTTTCCTACTTTTAATTGTATGGCAAATTCCCCATGTTTTGGACAAATGCCAATGGAGAGGTGCTTATCCCCTTGAATGCGTTCCGGTCGTGTCGTTTCTAGACGACCTTGGCAATAAGGGCAGAATGATAAGCGCACCCGTCGATCATGGACGATGCGTTTTTTCTCTTGAAAATTATCATACATAAAGAAGGTCAAACCCGGTGGATATAAAAATGGATTTGGCGCCTCTTTTCGTATCGTATCATAATCCAACAATGCCTTCGGCAAATCTAATTTTTGGCATATATGAGCCGTAAATATGGCATCATGCAATGCATTATGGGCTGATAGCTCTTCAGTCGATATTTGTAAATCCTCCATCGCATGGGCTACAGAATACTGTTGCGTCGTACCATATCTGTGAAAGCTATATATCATCTGTGCATCTGCCCAAGAGTCATAGTCGATACTCTTTAATTTATGGAGAAGTAAATTTTCTCGCAATATAAGAATATCGTCAGCTCCCCAAGAAAGTAGCTTATAGTCCTTGCCACACCACTGTTGAAAATGACTATAGGCCATTCTAAAAGGGACACCTCGATTTAAATCTTGATTAGTAATCCCCGTAAGGGCCTTTACATGCTTATGCATATGTAATAAATATTTTGGTTTAACATACATTGTGAAGGAGTCCACAATTTCAAGCTTGTCATTGAGCTTAATTGCTCCGATTTGAATGATTTCGCCCGTCAACGGCATACGTGTTCGCTTCATAAAGCTAATATCATTGCTATAGGGTTGGTTCCATTCTAAATCAAAAATAATATAATCCATAACTTACGATTCCTGCAGTAATGTTTCAGCTGCCTTAATCACTTGTTCTTCGGTAATAACGGAAATACCTTTGTATTTGCCTTCTTTAATGACCTTTTTCATGCTTTTACCAATTTCATAATGGTCCATCGATTCTAGTACAATCGATTTAGCTTGGTATGGGCCATAGAAAAAAGGATTTGATGGACCATAGAGTGCAACTATCGGTACACCTTGACTGATTGCTACATGCATAGGCCCAGAGTCATTGGTAATAACAAGATCACACCATTTCATAGCAGCTGCTAAAGAGCCAATTTTAAATGCTCCCGTAGCCACAATCGGAGTGGTCTTCATATGTTCCACCACGGGCTTAACCATCTCTAAATCCATAGGGCCACCAAAGAACACAGTTTTATAGCCTTTGTCAGCAAAGTAATCAGCTACATCAGCAAAGCGTTCTGCTGGCCAACGTTTTTCAGGTACTGCACTGCCGATGTTGAAACCGATAAGCTTATCATGAGGCATAACGCCTTGGCTTTCATAAAAGCGAGAAACCTCATCATTCCATTCTTTGCAGGTTTCAATATGTAATCCATGGTTAGATACATCGGTAACGCCCAATTGCTCAAGCACGTTTATATACATATCCGCAGCATGGCGAGTTTTTCGGTCAAGCCTTGTATATTGAGTCATGAACGGTCTAAATAAGAAATGACTCATCCCCGTCGTAACCTTACCATTAATTTTCCACGCTAAGTATGATGTGCGTTCATTAGGATGCAGATTGATAACGATATCAGGTCTACCTTGTTCGTTAATACGACGAGCAATTTCATTGAGACCTTTAATACTATTATGACGCCCCTTTTTATCGACAGTAATCAAATCATCGATATAAGGATTGTATTTCATCACATCCTGTAATTTTTCATCAAGTACATAGGTTATATGACTATGAGGTGCTGCTTTGCGCAACACCTCTAGAAATGGCGTCGTTAACACTACATCACCTAAATGCATGAGAAAGGTAACAACAATACGTTTATAATCGAGTTCCATTACAAATCCTTTCTCAATATTTCAGAATATACATCCCATACGGCATCTACAGGTATTTGAGCCATACAATCTGGATCGTCCACCAACGGCTGTTCAGGTGTAGCCTTAGATGTGGGGGAGATAATAAGATGTACATGACTGCCACCATATGGGCCAGTTCTATGTGGTGATGTAGTGCCAAATAGTGCTATTAGCGGTTTCTTTAATGCATTCGCAATGTGTAATGGCCCTGTATCGGCACTGATATATATATGACAATGACGAATCAATTCAATAAGTTCTGCCATAGTGGTTTTCCCAACTAAATTGATGAGATTATCATGCTTTACATAATTTTCAATGAATAGACCTTTTTCATTGTCATCAGGCGCCCCTGCGATGATAACCTTCTTACCACTTTCACAAAGGCGAATACATAGCTCACCAAAGTTCAACAAAGGCCATTCCTTAACAATCCAGCGAGCACCAGGTACAACAACGACATAATCATCGGTTACACCCAGATCAGCTAAACGTTTTCGAATGACGCCCTCTGCCGCATGGTCATGGGGCATTGGAAATTCAACACCCTCTACATCGCCGCCTAATACGCGCACTGTGTCGAGGTATCGCTCGATAACGTGGTCATATTTATGAGCACCTACGAGGGCTTTATTGACGAATTTACTACCTTCTCGAAGTTCCCAATAGCCATATCGCTCAGGTGCCCCCGATAATAGAGACACGATGGCACTTTTGGCTATACATTGTAAATCTAAGGTCATATCGAAATGACGACTATGTAAATCCTTGCGAAGGTTCCACAAATAAGAAGGAGATTTTAATTGTTTTTTGTCGATTATAATCACTTCATCCACCCAAGGTGTACCCGGTAAAAGGCTAGCAAATTGCTCATGTATAGCCCAGGTAATTTTTGCGTGCGGTAAATTTTGACGCAATGCATATAAGGTTGGCAATGCGTGAATGACATCACCTAAGGAACTCATTTTAATGATGAGTATATTGGAATAGTCCTTCATAATAACCCCTTTGTGAATGAAGAATACACACGCCCCTGACGTGGTTTACAATGACAAACAATTATATCTACTCTAGTTCTTTATGATAGTTTTCATAAAATCTAGCAAATTAGATTCTGTAAAGAGGTACCCCTTTACCCCTGCAGCTTCGGCAGCCTCCACATCACGTTGACTATCACCAACGAGAAAACTATGTTCTACATCTACATCAAAATCCTTGATGGCTTGTAAAAGCATGCCTGGCTTTGGTTTACGACAGTTACAATCTACGGCATATCGCTCTACAACGCCATCCTTATGATGTGGACAATAATAAAAGTGTAAGATCGGTGCGCCAGCCTTAAACAATTCATTTCCCATATAATCGTGAAGAATTTGAACATCAGTTTCCTTATAGTAGCCTCGCGCCACCCCACTTTGGTTTGTCACCACTATAAGTTCATAACCAGCGTCATGGGCTAATTTTAATGCTTCTTTTGCACCTTCAACCCATTGTAAATCCGATATTTTATAGAGATAGGAAACATCCTTGTTGATAACCCCATCTCTATCGAGGAACAACACCTTTCTCATACTTTATCCTTTACATATATCAAAGAATTTGCACGATCCATTATCAGGAATTAACGCAAATATCCTTCGTTATTATCTAATAATTCACAATATTCTTTAACAGCCTCTGCTAATGGTGTAAACCCTTTATCATAGCCTGCGGCCATCAATTTAGTAGTATCTGCTTCGGTAAAGCTTTGGTATTTACCTACCAACACTTCTGGGAATGGAACGTATTCAATGCGGCCTTTTCCATTATAGTCTATAACAGCTTGCATAAATTCATTAAAGCTATGCGCATGACCAGTACCACAGTTGAAAGTACCAGAAATTTCAGGGTGTTCCCAGAAATAGAAATTCACATTTACCACGTCTTTTACATAGATGAAGTCACGTGTTTGACCACCATCTTCATAGCCATCAGTACCTTCAAACAAATTGATAACACCTGTTTCTTGGTTTTTATAGAACATTTGGCGTACAAGAGAGGCCATTTTATCCTTATGTGCTTCATTAGGACCAAATACATTAAAGTAACGTAAACCTACAACTTGCGCTGTATATTCATCTTCAAATTTACGTACATAACGGTCAAATAAAAGCTTAGAATATGCATATGGGTTTAATGCCTCTTCTGCTTCTGGAGTTTCTACGAAACCATTTGTACCATTACCATACGTAGATGCAGAGGATGCATAAATAAATGGAATGGCTCTATCTTGGCAATAATGGAATAGATTTTTAGAACCTTCATAGTTGTTCTTCATCATATATTTGCCGTTATATTCCATTGTGTCCGCACAAGCGCCTTCATGAAAAATAACTTCGATTGGACCTACGTTGAAAGTACCATCCGCAATGGCAGCATCAAAGTCATCACAATCAATGTAATCTAAATAATCCAAGTTTTGAAGATTGCGAATTTTACGACCATCTGTCAAATCATCGACGATTAAAATATCATTACGGCCACGCTCATTTAAGGCTTTTACAATATTACTACCAATAAAACCGGCACCACCAGTTACAATAATCATAATTTCCCCTCCTTAGACATTATAGCTATTTTTTTCACGATATCTGATGTAGAATAGCCTTCTTTAAATGAAAGTACCGCTACCTCATCTACAGACTCTCTGCCGACAATCTCTTCTTTTTTATAGTCTCCGCCCTTAACGAGAATATTAGGACGCAAATAGGCTAATAATTCAGCTGGTGTGTCTTCTTCAAAAAGAACAACCCCATCTACGCATTGTAAAGCACTTAATAAAGCAGCTCTATCATCTTCAGATACAATCGGTCTAGTTTCACCCTTTAAACGACGTACAGACGCATCTGAATTAAGTCCGATGATGAGATGACGACCTAGTTGAGCTGCCTCTTGAAGATATGTAATATGGCCTCGATGTAAAATATCGAAACAACCATTAGTAAATACAACAGTTTCATCCATACTTTGCCATTTATCGATTAAGGCCTTCATCTCTTCTTTTGTATATAACGGACTTGATGTCGTTAATTGACGAACAGATCTCCACAAATCAATCAATTCTTGGCGATGAATTGGGTATGTACCAACCTTAGACACAACGATACCAGCTGCACCATTGGCAATATGTAATGCTAAACGCATAGATAAACCACTAGCCAAGCAAGAAATCATCATAGCTACGACCGTATCGCCGGCACCACTTACATCGAATACATCTTGTTGCGTAGCTGGATTATGCCATGTTCGCCCATCCTTTGCTACAACAGTAATCCCCTTTGCAGAACGGGTACCTATAATATACTGAATATTAAGTTTACCTAATACTTCCTTAGCCGCCTCTATAACAGAAGCATCCTCATTAGGTATAACACGACCTAATGATTCGCCTAATTCCTTTACATTTGGCGTAATGCAAGTAGCACCATCATATTTAGACCAATCTGCCCCCTTAGGGTCAACAATAGTTTGCACATTATAGGTATGAGCTAATCTAAATACCTCTTGTAATAATGTAGGTGTACACACACCCTTGCCATAGTCAGAAATAACAATGCCTTGCAATCCTTGTTGACAAAGCCCATCCAACCAGGAAATCAATCGTTCCTCTTCATCTGTTGTAATCGGAGTAATCGTCTCAAAATCGAGACGCATCATCTGTTGACGATCACCTAAAATTCTCATTTTAGTAATAGTAGAGCGATTGTTATCATAAATAAGACCAGATGTATCAATACCATCAGCAATCAATAATTTATCGAGTACTCTACCATGATCATCAACGCCAGCTACGGCTCCTAAATATACATGACAATCGAGATTAGCCAAATTGGAAGCAACGTTCCCTGCACCACCAAGCACCTCTTTCACAGATGACACGCGATTTACCGGTACTGGAGCCTCTGGAGATATACGACTCACATCACCAAAGACATATCGATCCACCATCACATCACCAATAACTGCGATTTTTAGGTTGGGCAATGAATTTGTCAGAAATTCATTGACTGTTTTTGTAATCATAGGTCGTCCCCTTTCAAGAAATCTGTGATTTCTTCCCTATCTCGATTAATAACCTTCTTCGATAAGCTCGCAGATAATATGACCTACCAAGATATGCATCTCTTGAATTCGTGCAGTCACTGTACTAGGAACGGCAAGTGTAATATCACATAGTTCAGCTAATTTGCCGCCACCTTCGCCTGTAAAAGCTATTGTATGCATTCCTGTATTACGAGCCATTTGCATGGCTTTCACCACATTTTTAGAGTTACCAGACGTAGAAATGCCGATAAGTACATCACCAGAGCGACCTAAGCCTTCAACTTGACGAGCAAAGATTGAATCAAAATCATAATCATTAGCAACAGCTGTCAAAATAGATGTATCTGTTGTAAGTGCAATAGACGCAAGAGAACGACGTTCTTTTTTAAAACGCCCTACCAACTCAGCTGCAAGATGTTGAGAATCAGCAGCAGACCCACCATTGCCACAAAACATGATTTTATTACCACTATTCAAGGCTACAATACAACGATTTGCTATTTCTTGAATAACATCCATTAATTCCATCGTTTTACTGAATACGTCTAGATGATCAGTAAAGCGATCAGCAATGATTGGATTTATATCTGTCATTATAAAATCTCCTTTAGTAGGCGATCAGCATTTTTCCAGAACAATTTTTCTGTTTGTTCCTCTGAAAGCCCTGCTCCCCTAAAAGCATCGTATAAACGATGCATATCTGAAATATCTTTAATTTCCGTATTCGGTTTAATGCCATCAAAATCAGTGCCTAAAGCTATGACATCTTCACCGCCTTTATTGATGATATACAATCCATGTTTAACGATATCTTCAATACGACTAATAGATGAAGTGCCAAGGAATGACTGAGCAAAATTCAGGCCAATAACACCGCCCTTTTCACCGATTAGACGAATCAAGTGATCTGGCAAATTGCGTCGATGAGCCGTCACTTCTCGTGCATTAGAATGAGAAGCAATAAAAGGTACATCAAGAATATCGCCTAATTGTTCTGTTCCGCCATCGTTGAGATGAGAGCAATCTACAATCATACCTAATTCTTGCATTCGTTCCACAAACTCTATCCCTGTTTTTGTCAGTTTTTTATAAGGATTTCCTGTGTTAGGCTCGCCTAATTCGTTAGGATAGTTCCAGGTCAATGTTATAAGACGAACACCATCCTTATAGGCCTTTTCAAGTTTGGATAAATCGCCCCCAAGAACACCACCCTCTTCTATCGACAGTAGGGCAGCCAGTTTATGATTATCGTAACAAGCCTTAATTTCCTCATAAGAGCGCACATGACTAATATGGTCACTATATTTTTGCATTTGACTATCAAATAAAGTACGCATAGATTCATATCTAGCATAAGAATCTTCTTGTTCTTTTAAGTCCACAAATAATGCAAAATCTTGTAATCGACTATGGCCCTTAATGAGACGTTGAATATCAATTTTCCACTTATTAGAGAATAAATCACCATCATGTGGATGGTCGATTAATTGCATTATCGTATCACAATGTAAATCAATCATATACTCTTGTTATTTCTTTACCTTTTTGGCATCTAATTTTTTTAGTGCTTTCAGTTCAGCCATAAAGCTGTCAATGTTATCAAATTTGCGATATACAGATGCAAAACGCACATACGCAACTTGGTCGATATCTTTCAATTGTTGTAGTACAAGTTCACCGATACGATCTGTAGAGATTTCTTGATTTACTTCATTGCGAATATCTCGTTCTACATTATTAACAACCTCTTCCATGACGGACATAGGCACTGTTCGTTTATCACAAGAACGCAGCAAACCATTTAACAATTTACCTCTGTCAAATAATTCACGGCGACCATTTTTCTTTGCTACCATGAGTGGTACTTCTTCGATGATTTCATAAGTAGTAAAGCGGCGTCCACAATTAATACACTCGCGACGACGGCGGATACTGTTCCCTTCGTCAGTCGTTCTTGAGTCTGTTACCTTCGTGTCTGTATGTTGGCAATAAGGACATCTCATTGGCTAATACTCCTTTTCTAATCAGCTAGTAATCTTGAAAAAGGCACAATACGCCTATTTTCTTATACCTTATATAGTACCATATTTAGTAGAAAAAGTACAAAAAGAACCATATAATGCTACTTAATAGTACTGACTTGTCTAAATCTTTTTCATTTGGTATGCTATTAATAAATGAACGACTTAGTTTAATCCCCCCAAGCCATGGTGGCTGGTTTTTTGGATTATTACTAAGTCGTTCTTTGTTTATATATAGTACCATATTTAGTAGGAAAAGTATAAAAAGAACCCCTTATAAACCTATGAATTGAACCGACCCCTTAATGTTAGACCAAAAATCTTAACGTTAAGGAGGTCGGTTTTTCTATGGCAAAATATAGCCTTATATTTAAATTAAAAGTCGTTACCGCATATCTAAACGGCGAGGGTGGATATGAGTATTTAACTAAGAAATATGGTTTAAAGACTACATCGCAAGTTCGTCGTTGGATTAGTGCATTTAAAGAATTTGGTAAAGATGGTTTGTGTCGAAAGCGAAATAATACAAGATATACTTCAGAATTTAAGCTAGCTATGGTAGAGTCATACTTAACTAGTGAATTATCGTATCGGCAAATTGCATTACAATATGGGCTGAATAATCCTTCATTAATAGCTCGCTGGAAGTCGGATTTTATGAAATATGGGACCAATGCTTTTGTCGAGCGACCGAAAGGACGAATACCTACCATGAGTCGAACAGATGAAAAAGCAAAGATTACCACACATACTAAATCACGTAACCAAAAGAAGAAAAAAGAATTAACACCAGAGCAAGCTCGTATTTTAGAATTGGAAAAACAATTACGCTATGCTCAAATAGAGAATGCCTATTTAAAAGAATTGAGGAGATTGCGCCTCGAGGACGCTCGAAAAATGAAAGAACAGCAAGAATCATTAGCAGTCTCCGAAGAGAATTCAAACTAACTGAGATTCTTGCTGCCTTACGTTTTCCAAAAGCAACATATATGTACTGGCAACAGCGCTTTGACCGAGTAGATCCAGATCTACAAATACGAATAGCTATTGAAGATATTCGTAAGAACCATCCCAACTATGGATATAGAAGGTTGTTACCTTTGTTGCGATCACGAGGTATTGTTATTAATAAGAAACGATTGCAACGAATTATGCAAAAGTTCAATCTGCAAGTAATAGCATTCTCCCGTAAGAGCCGAAAATATAACTCATATAAAGGCGTTAAAGGACGGATTGCACCTAATCGCATTAAGCGTAGATTCTATTGCAGTCAACCACATCAAAAAATTACTACAGATACAACTGAATTTAAGTATTATGAACTAAATGCAAACGGTGCTTTGAAAGTTGGAAAACTATACTTAGATCCATTTATGGATTTATATAATCTTGAAATTATTAGTTTTAGTATAAGTCCTACACCATCGGCTGAGTCTATACTTTCAGCACAACAACAGGCGATTGAAAAGACTGCCGATGCTAAGTATCGACGGACATTTCATTCTGACCGTGGTTGGGGTTACCAAATGAAAGCGTATCAACATAATTTAAAAGTGCATAACATATTTCAAAGTATGTCTAGAAGAGGTAATTGTCTCGACAATTCACCAATGGAAAACTTCTTTGCTATCTTAAAACAAGAGATGTATTATGACAATACCTTTCATAGTTATGATGAGTTAAAAATGGCGATTGAAAACTATATTATGTATTACAATACTAAACGAATTAAGGAAAAATTGAACTGGCTAAGTCCAGTTGACTATCGTTTAGCTATTACTGCAGCATAAAAAATTCCGAGCAACCAGTTTAGGTTACTCGGAAATAAAAGTCTAACTTTTTGGGGTCACTACAAATTACAATCTTTTTAAGAAGATTATAATCAAAAGTGTTATAAGGGGTTCTTTAGTATCCACTTACGTGCTAAATCGTATGAAATTAACGTTTAATAGCATCTTCAATATGTAACAAACAATCGCCAGACTCAATACGACTGCCTTCACGAACAAAGATTTCTTCAACGATACCAGCGATAGGAGCTGTAATTGTAGTTTCCATCTTCATAGCTTCTGTTACGATTAATGGTTCACCTTTAGATACGGATTGTCCATTCTTAACGAGAATCTTAACAACGGAGCCAGACAATGTAGCACCGATTTCACCTGGGTTAGATTCATCAACTTTACGACGAACGACACCAGTTGTTTTAGCGTGTTTATCATGAACCTTAATAGCACGAGGTTGACCATTAAATTCAAAGAGAACAACACGATTACCATCTTCATCAGGATCGGATACACCATTCATTTTAATGATTAATGTTTTACCTTTTTCAATAGTAACTTGGATTTCTTCACCACGTTTCATGCCAAAGAAGAATGTTGGTGTATCGAGCACAGACACATCACCAAAGTCATTAGTGAATTTAGAGTAATCTTTAAATACTTTAGGATATAAGCAGTATGCACTTACATCTTCATCAGTTGTAGCTGCACCCATATCACTTAATTCATTGCGAACATGTTCAAAGTCAGTTGGTGGCAATACTGCACCAGGACGAACTGTAATTGGACGAATGCCTTTTAAGATGATTTTTTGAAGTTCTTCTGGGAAACCTTGGTATGGTGTGCCAAGACGGCCTTCAAAGAATTCTACTACGGATTGAGGGAAGTCTAATATATCGCCTTTTTCGTAGATATCTTGTTCAGTCAAATTGTTTTGAACCATGTACAATGTCATATCCCCTACTACTTTAGAGGAAGGTGTTACTTTGATAATATCACCAAACATCATATTAACTTGATGGTACATTTTCTTAATATCCGCCCAACGGTCACCAAGGCCTACCATCTTAGCTTGTTGTTGTAAGTTAGAGTATTGTCCACCTGGCATTTCGTGTTGGTATACACCAGTGTTAGGATATGCTTCTGCTTTATCTACACCTTTGTAGTAAGGACGAATGCTACCGAAATATTGAGACATTTCTTCCATGTAATCAATGTTCATTTCTGGTTGACGTTCGTGACCAGATAAAGCGTAGTACATGGAATTCATGCTTGGTTGACTTGTACCATTAGCAAATGCAGAGTATGCTAAGTCGATTACGTCTACACCAGCATCTACAGCACGACCATAAGAGTAAATGGTATTGCCAGAACCTTCATGAGAATGTAGATGAATTGGTACTGTAACAGCATCTTTTAATGCGGATACAAGGTTATATGCAGCTTGAGGTTTCAAAAGACCTGCCATATCTTTAATAGCAATGATATTAGCACCTGCATTTTGCAATTCTTTTGCCATCTTCACATAGTAATCAAGATTGTATTTAGGACGACTGCTATCTAAAATATCGCCAGTGTAGCATAATGCCACTTCTGCTATTTTATTTTGTGCACGTACTTCATCGATAGCCACATGCATGTTATCAAGGCTGTTCAAACTATCGAATACACGGAATACATCGATACCATTAACGGCTGCACGTTGAATAAAGTGACGAACCACATTATCAGGGTAGGATGTGTAACCTACTGCATTGGCACCACGAATAAGCATTTGAAGCAATGTATTAGGCACTTCACGACGGAACATGCGTAAACGTTCCCATGGATTTTCATGCAAGAAGCGATAGGATACGTCAAATGTTGCACCGCCCCAACATTCCAAGGAGAACAAGTTAGGTACACCTTTAGCAGCATGACCAGCTACGCGGGCCATATCGATGGTACGTAGACGTGTTGCAAACAAGGATTGATGAGCATCACGCCATGTAGTATCTGTGAAGAATACTTGTTTTTGTTCTGCTAACCATTTGCTGAATCCATCTGGACCTAATTCATCAAATTTTTGTTTTGTACCAGGAGCTGGAGTTACATCTAATGTAGAAGGCATTTGAATTGGTTCAAATTCAGGAAGTGGTTGTGGGCCTGCACCAGAATAACCATTGATTGTTACATCTGCAATGTAACGCAATAATTTAGTACCACGGTCACGATCTGGTTTCAATTCAAATAATTCAGGATGTTCTTCAATGAAGTTTACATTATATTGACCACTTTGGAATTCAGGATGTTCCAAAACATTAATCAAGAAATGGATATTTGTTTTTACGCCACGGATACGGAATTCCTTTAAGCAACGAAGCATTTTGCGAATTGTTTCTTCGTTATTAGGACCAAATGCAGTTGCTTTTACAAGCAAGGAATCGTAGTAAGGTGTTACAACGGCACCGGAGAAAGCATTACCAGAGTCAAGACGGATGCCAAAACCACCGGAGCTACGATATGCCAAGATTTTACCAGTGTCTGGCATAAAGTTATTTTTAGGATTTTCTGTAGTGATACGACATTGGATTGCAGTACCTTTACAAGGAATTTGATCTTGTTCAGGAATCCCTACCTCTGGGCTGTGTAAATTATAGCCTTCAGCGATACGAATTTGAGCGTGAACAATATCAATATCTGTAATCATTTCTGTTACAGTATGTTCTACTTGGATACGAGGGTTTACTTCGATGAAGTAGAAGCTGCCATCAGCAGTTACCAAGAACTCAACTGTACCAGCATTAACGTATCCAACGTTTTTCATGATTTTAACGGCAGCATCACAAACAGCTTTACGAGTTTCCAAACTCAATGCAAAAGCTGGTGCCATTTCAACAACCTTTTGGTGACGACGTTGAACGGAGCAATCACGTTCATGTAAATGAACCACATTACCATGTTCGTCACCTAAGATTTGTACTTCGATATGTTTTGGTTCAACGATGAGTTTTTCTACATATACATCATCATCACCAAATGCTGCTTTAGCTTCAGATTTAGCACGATCGTATGCATCACGCAAATCTTCTTTGCGATGAACTTCACGCATACCACGACCACCACCGCCATTAACGGCTTTGATCATCAATGGGTATCCATGTGTTTCAGCAAACTCTTCTAATTGAGCATAATCCTTCAACGCCCCATCAGAACCAGGAATCATAGGGATTTCTGCTAATTTTGCTTGAGTACGAGCATTAACTTTATCACCGAACATATTCAAATGTTCAATATGTGGACCAATGAAAATAATGCCTTCTTCAGCACAACGTTTTGCAAAGCCTTCGTTTTCAGATAAGAAACCATAGCCAGGATGGATGGCATCAATATCATGCTCTTTCGCAATACGGATGATATCTTCAATATCCAGATATGCATCAACAGGTTTCTTTCCTTCCCCTACCAAATACGCTTCATCAGCTTGGTTGCGGTGCAAGGACAATGTGTCTTCCTTAGAGTAGATAGCTACTGTCTTAATGCCCATTTCGTTACATGCACGAAATACGCGGATTGCAATTTCACCGCGATTGGCCACTAAAACGGATTTAATTTTCTTCATAGTTGCCTCCTACCGAGTCCTATCGAATGATAGATTTCTTTTCATTGATTTACATGTATACCATCCATATCGAATTACATATTTTTCACAAAACACTTATCAATATTTTTGATATATAATTATGTATCAAACATATTTATATTATACAATAAATTTTAGATATTAAAAGGCTTAATCATTATAAAAGATACCTTTATTAATCTTTTTTATCTATATGGAATTTTTTCTATTCATAAATTTTTCATATGTGTTTAATAATACAAAATGAAAGTATCGAAATCACAAAGCTATTATCTATTCATCACCTAAAAAATGTTGCATTAAACGATTCAATTGTTCTTGATCGCAAGCGCCCATTGTCTCTACAGCAGAATGCATGGCCAACAATGGTAGACCAATATCCATGGTTCTCATCGGTAACATAGAGGATGAAATTGAACCTACTGTAGAGCCGCCCACAATATCTGAACGATTAACATAAATTTGGTATTTAACATTAGCCTCCTCACAAAGACCCTTAACAATAGCAATTGCCATCGCATCGCCTGCATAAGATTGACTAGCTGCTTGCTTTAACGTAACGCCTCCATTGAGTACAGGGAAATTGGTAATATCATTTTTCTCTGGATAATTTGGATGCAAGCCATGCGCTACATCTGAGGAAATCATAAAGCCGCGAGCCACATCCATATCCATGTCATCCCTACTTAGTCCGAGGCTGCGATATACCCGTTCTAAAAGATTTGGTAGTAACATTCCTGCCCCCCCTTGTTTCGTACGGCTACCAACCTCTTCATTATCGAACAATACAGCACAGCGTATGCCATCTACCTTATTTTTTTTCGCTTCTACAATACCGGATAATGCACCAAAACAAGATGTTAAATTATCTAACCGCGGGGAACTAATAAAATCAAATTCTGTACCAACTAAAATACCTTCTGTCACAGGATATAGTGTAATTTCATAGGATAAAATTTCCGATGGATCACAATTTACCTCTTCTGCCAAAAATGTATTCCATTCATCCACATCAGATTTTGTTGTATCAGAACCCTGTTGATTCATCATTATTATAGGCAACATTTCTTTTTGTCGATTTAGGGCTACGCCATCATTTACATTTCGATTCATATGAATTGCCAAATTAGGAATGATAGCAATCGGTCGTTTTGTGTCTACAAGAACAGATTCTACGTCATAAGGATTATCCCCTTTTAAAACAACGGTTCCTGCAGCCCCTAACGGACGATCAAGCCATGTATTTTGTATTAATCCGCCATACATTTCTACATTGAGCTTAGTATAGCCTTTTACATCAGTAATGGGATTAGGTTTTACACGTATGGCAGGAAAATCTGTATGTGCTGATGCAATACGTAAGGAATGACGATAGTCCTCTCCTATGTGAAAGGCAAATAATGTTGTGCCATACACATTTACAACATAATTACCAGTTGTTAAGCTCCACGGTTCCTCTAAAGACAACTCAGTAAAACCCGCATCTACTAATAATTGTAAACTAGTATCTACCGTATGGTATGGGGACGTACATCCCTTAATGTATTTAATTAATTGTGGATTATCAAATTTCATATGACCTCCTACACAATTATTTAATGGTCTACCTTTTTTATTAAAATTAGTAATCTATTGCTATTGTATCACAAAAACGCCGTCCCATAAGGAACGGCGTTATGTATACATAAATGTATTAATCTATTATCTTGTGGTTTACCACATACCGATAACTTTCATCCACAAGGAACCGATGCCCATGAAGATGATTAAGTTAATTACGGATGCGAAGAAACCAAGTTTCCACCATGTATTTTGAGGAACATAACCAGTGTTAAAGATTACTGGGGATGGACCTGCTGCATAGTGAGTTAAGGACATACACAAGTTAGATGTGAATGCGATCATCAACAATGTCAACATTGGTGGTGCACCTGCAGAAATAGCGATTGCAGAGAATGCTACGAACATTGCAGAAATATGTGCTGTTAAGGATGCGAATACATAGTGTGCATACGTATTTACAAGAACTGCTATAACAAAGGCAATCACCCAAGAACCTTCAGGGATAATGCCACCCACTTGAACTGTGGCCCATTTAATGAAGCCCAATTTGGAAAGGAAACCGGCAAAGCCCATCAATGTACCCATCCAAACTAATGTATCCCAAGCACCTTTTTCACTTTTAACATCGTCCCAAATAAGAACGCCTGTAGCAAGCAAAATAGAAATGCCCAAGAATGCAACAGTTGTTGCATCAAGTTTAGTGAATTGAGATGTAGCCCACAATACTAAAGCTAAGATAAATACGCCAAGCATCACCCACTCTTGGAAAGACATCTTACCAAGGCCTTTTAACTCTTCTTTAATCATTTGTTGTGCTTCGCGAGCATCTGTGATTTCAGGTGGATATACTTTGTAAATGAAGTACGGCATAATAAGCAATGCAATGATACCAGGCACGATGGCAGCCATCGCCCAATCACCCCAAGTAATGCCAATACCAAAGGATTGAAGTGCTAAAGCAGCAACCAAGGTATTACCAGCCATGGATGTTTGGAACATAGCAGATGTAATCGTATTTACTTGGTAAATAGATTGCATCAAGAAGGAACCAATTTTACGAGGACCATCTTGAGGCTCAGAACCGAACGCTTTTGCCAAACTTGTCGTAATTGGCATGATAACACCGCCCACACGAGCTGTATTAGATGGTGTGGCAGGCGCCAAAATCAAATCAGATAAAGCTAAAGCATAAGATAGGCGCAAAGAGCTGCTACCAAATGCAGCAATCAAGTTATAAGCAATACGTTTACCCAAACCAGTTTTAATAAAGCCACGAGAAAATAAGAAAGCGCCTACGATTAACCAGATAGCAGAATTCGCAAAACCAGAAATGCCTTCGCTAATTTTCAATGTACCTGTCAAAGCAGCCACAGTAATAACAACGATGGATACGCCACCAATCGGTAACGGCTGAGTAATAAAGCCTACGATAGTCGCCACAAAGATGGCAAATAAATGCCAAGATTGAGGAGTTAACCCCTCTGGAGTCGGAATAAACCAAAGGCCTAACCCGAAGGCCGCTGGAATAATCCAGTTTAAAAGTTTTTTCATACACAAACCTCCTACATAGGAAAAAACTAAAATATATTTATATCCTCTTATCATAAATATAATATATTTCAAGATAAAATGATGTGAGAAAAAGCTGTGCATCACATGGTATGCACAGCTTTCATCATCATATAAATCCTATTCAGGTAGAGATACGTTCTCTAAATTTGTTTTTTCGATAGACTCAATATCACCTTGGTCGCAAAGATTTGCAATAGTTGGATCAATTGGTAAACGGTTCAACAATAATAGACCGTATTTTTGAAGGATTTCTTCAATGTGGCTTTCACCAAAGATTTGGTAATCCTTACCGTTATCTGGGCAATGGAAGTAAGAATAGTTTTCCACCACACCAATAATAGGCACTTGCATTAAATCAGCCATTTTAACTGCTTTTTCAACAATCATGGATACCAAGTCTTGAGGAGATGTAACGATAATGATACCATCCAACTTCAAGGATTGGTATACAGTAATCGCTACGTCACCTGTTCCTGGTGGCATATCAACAAATAAATAATCGATGTCTTTCCAAATTACATCTGTATAGAATTGTTTTACAACATTGCCTAGAATAGGACCACGCCATAAAACAGGATCTGTATCGTTTTCCAAAAGGAGGTTAACAGACATAACGTCGATACCGCCTTTAGATTTTACAGGATACATGCCAATTTCGTCAGCATATGCTTTTTCCTTGATGCCGAACATCTTAGGAATGGAAGGACCGGTAATATCCGCATCGAGAATACCTACTTTGTAACCTTTACGCGCCATTGTAATGGCCATCAAGCTCGTAACGGAGGATTTACCTACGCCACCTTTACCAGATACTACGCCGATTACATGTTTAACAGAACTAAGCTCGTGTAATGGAGCTGTAAGATCTTGAGGTTGTTGAGAAGCGCCGCCACCGCAACCAGAGGATTGAGATGGGCATCCGCCACAATCACTACTGCTACCGCAACCCATAGTAAACACCTACTTTCTTTGAGGACTTTCCTCAACAATATATAGTTTTAAAATTATTTTCTCTATGTAAATATTAATCATGGTGAAAGCTATCTATAAAGGCTAACATACCAAATATTTACAGCCCTATTGTATCATGGTATTTCAATATTTTTCAATATACATATATGCTTTATCATGAATTATTCACCACAATATTCTTTTGTAAGAGCACAAAGGATTTCCATGCCCTTTTCAATTTCTGGTATTGTTGGCACCGTATAACTTAAACGAAATGCATGTCCATTCTCTACCCCATCCGAAGCGAATGCACCGCATTTGATAATGCCCACATTTTTATTCATGCACGTCTCAAAAAACTCATCGCAATCAACAGTATCTGGCATCGTCATCCACGCAAACATACCACCGGTTGGTTCTGTTAAATGAACCTTAGAACTCCCCTTCTCCTTAAATACGCGCATCATAGCATCACATTTAGATTTATAAACTTTACGTACATTTTCTAAATGTGCGTCATAATCGATTTGATCAAGTACATGGGCCACTACCTTTTGTGTAACTAACGGCATTTGACCGGCTGTATTATTCTTCAAAGCTTGGATTGTACTAATTACATCCTCAGGTCCCAACAAGAAACCTACACGCAAGCCTGCTGATAATGTTTTAGAATAGGAGCCTGCATAGAGAACACGATTTTCCGTATCAAAGGATTTAAAGCTAGGCACATGTTCACCAGCAAAACGGATTTCACCATATGGATCATCTTCATAGATAAATAAGTCATATTTAGATGCAATAGCGTAGATTTCTTTACGACGCTCTAGAGGCATTGTAATACCTGTTGGATTTTGGAAGTTAGGAATTAAATAAATATATTTCCCTTTACCAGATTGTGCCGCTTTTTCTAGTTCACTAGGAATCATACCAAATTCATCGGTTTTAATACCTACAGCTTTGGCCCCCATGTTGCGTACAGAATTGATAGCACTTGTAAAAGTATAATCATCCATGTACACTTCGTCGCCTGGTTCACATACGGTAATCGGTACTAAGCCTAATAATTGGCCCGCACCATTTGAAATAATTAAGCCCTGTCCTTCTAAGTTCATGTGATGAACCTTAGATAAACGTTCTAGTGTCAATTCTGATAGACGTGCATCCCCTTGCATAGGACCATATTGTAAAAGCCCCATCGGATTTTCGTGAACGATAAAATCGAAGGCATCTTCGATAACCTTCACAGGAATTGCTTCCGGTGCAGGATTACCAATACCAAAACTAATAAAGCCTGGTACGCCTACACCACGTTCAAATACTTCTCGAATAAAATTAGGGCCTTTTAAGGTTACCCGTTCAGGAAGTGAAAAACTCATAGTATCGCCTCTTTATTTAATTAATTACATAAGATTACAAATTTATGCTACGCATTAGGATCATGTTCTTGTTCAGCATTACGTTTATCCATATAACGCTTGTACACCTTCCACAAGATGAAATATACAGTGCCGGCTACAACAACAATGATGCCAAGACGCCCCATATTCTCTTGGAAATTGACAATATCTGTTCCTATGGCAACCTCAAGAGCTGTTGATGGGAATTTACCAATTAAATTTGCCAAAATATAGTCTCGAGGCTTAATTTTACTGATAGCCCCTAATGCAGTGATAACGCCAGAAGGAAAATATGGTAAGGATCTAGCAAATAACATGACCACAAAACCATTATTGCCGGAGAAATCATCTACTTTCATCAATGTACTGCTCTTAGAAATGAGCTTATCAGCCGCATCTCGTAAGAAATAACGCATAATGTAAAAGCTGATAACTACACCAATTGTTTCAGCTAGCCAAGAAATAATGATACCTGGCCACATACCAAATACCAATCCATTAGCTGTTGAAATAAAAATTGATGGCAAAAAACCTACGGCATTGACAAAAATATCTAGGACCATACTCACAACCATAGCCATTGGGCCAAAGCCTTGAATATATTCTGCTATTTCCTCCATAGAACCACTAGTAGCTAAATGCCACATAGTGGGATAAAATGTTGGATCCACAATATTAATGACAATTAATAAGACTATAAAACCAATGCCTGCTATCAATTGTACCCAACCTTCACCAGAAGGTTTTAATTTTCTTGTGCTCATATATACCTCGTTTTATAAAAAACTAGTTATATTATATCACGGATTCTATAGAGTAGTTATAACTATTATGTCATTAGCACCTAAACATTCTATTTTTAACGATACTACCAGTTAAAAATAATTAGTTTTAACTGGTAGTATCGTTAAAAATATATAAATCTGATAGCATAAAAATTATCTAAAGATGTATAATATCATTATAACGAGAATATTCTTAATGAAAGAAGGTATATTATGGTATCAGCAGGTCAAACAGCTACGTCAACGGTTACAGTAACAGAATCTAATATTGCAAAAACAATGAAATCCGGTTCTTTAGAGGTCTTTGCTACACCAGCTATGTGTGCACTTATGGAAGAAGCAGCGCAAGCAGCAGTACAACCACATTTAGAAGAAGGTGAAGGTACAGTAGGTATCTCCCTTTCTATTAGCCACGATGCTCCATCCCCTATGGGCTCTACAATTACAGCTAAAGCTACAGTGACAGCTGTGGAAGGGCGTAAAATCACCTTTAATATTGAAGCATCCGACGGTGTTGGTATCATTGGTAAAGGCATACATGAACGTTTTGTTATTAACAATGAAAAATTTATGGCAAAAGTAGGTACAAGAAAAGCATCAAACTAGAATTAGAACTACTTATTACACTTAGTACTAATTATTAAACTTAAAACGACTTACTAAAAACTAAGGTCTTAAACCTAAAAACCTCCACGCTCATACGATCGTGGAGGTTTTTGTATGCTCTATGCTCTTATATCACCTAGATAATTAGCAAATCGTAACTACCCAACCTTCAGGAGCTTCGATTTCACCATGTTGAATACCGAGCAATGTGTCATATAATTTTTTAGTCATAGGCCCCATATCTTCCATACCAGCTGGTACATTAATTGTGCCTTCTGGCGTATCGATTTGACCTACTGGAGAAATAACTGCAGCTGTACCGCATAGACCCATTTCAGCAAAGTCTTTCAATTCATCTTTGTGAACTGGACGATGTTCAACCTTCATACCAAGATAATGTTCTGCCACATACATCAAGGAGCGACGTGTAATAGATGGCAAGATGCTATCGGATTTAGGTGTTACCAAAGTACCATCTTTTGTAATAAAGATAAAGTTCGCACCACCGGTTTCTTCTACATGTGTACGCGTAGCCGCATCAAGATACATATTTTCAGCATAACCATGTTCATGTGCATCAGTGATAGCATATAAACTCATAGCATAGTTAAGACCAGCTTTGATATGACCAGTACCATGAGGTGCTGCACGGTCAAAATCAGTAACACGGATTTTGATTGGTTTTGCACCGCCTTTAAAGTAAGGGCCTACTGGTGTTGTAAATACACGGAATTGATATTCGTCAGCCGGTTTTACACCGATAACAGAGTTTGTGCCCATCATATAAGGGCGAATATAAAGGCTAGCACCATGACCATATGGAGGTACAAAGTCTTTATTCGCTTTCACAACTTCTTTAACCGCTTCAAGGAAGCGTCCTTCAGGTAATGTAGGCATTACAAGGCGTTCCGCAGATTGATTTAAACGCTCTGCATTAAGATCTGGACGGAAACATACAATGTGACCATCTTTAGTGTAGTATGCTTTTAAACCTTCGAATACAGTTTGTGCATATTGGAATACACCTGCACATTCATTAAGGGTAACGTTAGCATCAGTAATTAATCCGCCTTCGTCCCATTTACCATCTTTATATGTAGTCAAATAACGGTAGTCGGTTTCTACATAACCAAAACCGAGATTATCCCAATCGATATTCTTGCTCATAACAATGACCTCCATGCTTATTAATATACTTATAATCTTAACACTATGAGCAAGTTATTTCAACATATTCTATAGAGAACAGAAATTAGACATATAATGAGTTGAGTGTACTTAAGTACAAAATATAGAATACCACTTATTTTGATGCCTTATAAATCATATGGATCATCATATCTATAACGATTGGTATCATAAATAATCTCTAAGTCTTTATCTATAATAAATTTAGTTCGTTTCAAATCATAAGGTACGTCGTAACGCGTATGATATGAAATAGATTCTACACGACCAGTACGAACCGCATTATCGGATCCAAACGGAACTTTTACAATATCCCCTTCATATATATCATTTCTATCAGTACGATAATAAAATTCCTGGTTTATCTTAAAAATATATACGGAACAATACGTATAAATTCTTCTATCAGATGTATGATTTGATTGTAAAAACTCTTGTAAAGATTTATCTCTTGTATGAGCATGTATAAAATTAATTAGATTTTTATACCAAGTGGGCACATACTGATTAGTTACATTCCCTATAAACAATGTATCCTCTTTATGCGCCCATTTAATACGTACTGTTACGATACCACCACGAGCAGGGTCTCTATCAAGGTCATGACTTTCACTAAGACTAAAGGAATCTAGACTATATAGCGTTTCGCCAATGTGAAAGTCAATATCTTGCTTCAATTGATGAATCATTTGATTATCTACATACTCGCTATGACTATGGCTAGAGTGACCAAATTGCTTACTATTACAATCAATGGAAATAGACGGCTCATTCCAATTAAAATTCAATGTATTTACGTCACCATATTCTTGGTACATATTTTTTTGCACTTCAATATGAATCTCTTGAATTCTATCTTTTTCTCGATTTCCATCAAATAAAAGTAATGTAGGCATACCTAGGATTTGTCTGAATAGTATAGACATGGCCCTCAGGGTATTATCAAAAGGAAATTCATATATAAATTCCTGATCCTCAGTGTTGATGAGCTGCACTTGGACAGCACACTCATCCTCATCATATAGGTCAATATCATCGGAAAATCTACGCCCCATAAGCTCTAATAGATATTGTTTTTTAGATTCGTCAATTGAGTACTCCTTAGTAGTTAAGGATTCTATTTTATCCTCTACAGGTTTTGAGATATGCTCCCATTTAATGCCATAGGTAACACTTATGGCTTCCTTAATAGAAATATGTTGTATCTCTTCAATATAGTAATCTTTACGATTTAATTTCACTTCCTTTGGAACGCCATCTGGTAAATCACCATACCAACTACCAATGCTTATAATGTCACAAGATGCTACGGTACCTATAAATTTATCTGTCACATTTCTATGCATATACATAGGGACTCCTCCTTTTATTACTTTTTTAAAAGTATATCAAATAGGATGTGACAAAAATGCCTCTATATAATTATTTCGTCAAAATTATTCTTTACATAGTGATTTATATTATAATTATCTTAAGATATATATCCCAGCTTTTAAGGAGGTATTTCTTATGAAATCAACTACTAAACATGAACTAATCTCTAATCCTAAAAATATCATCTGTATAGGCCTTAATTATGCGGACCATATTGCGGAAACTAGTCTTGCTACACATGAGTTTCCAGAAATCTTTATGAAAACATCTAATGCATTGGCGTCACATCAAGATACAGTTCTTATTCAAGACGAAAACCTTCATTATGATTACGAAGGAGAGCTCGTCATCGTTATTGGTAAGGCGGGTAAAAATATATCTCGCGACCAAGCTAAAGAACATATCTTAGGATATACCATAGGTAATGATGTATCAGCTCGGACCTTACAATTTAGAGGTACACAATGGATTCTAGGTAAATCACTAGATAACTTTGCCCCTGTCGGTCCTGTTATCGTATCACCTGACGATTTTGATTTTGAAAATGCTACCATTACCACAACAGTAAATGGTGAAGTGCGTCAACAAGCCAAATTACAACAAATGATGTTTAAACCGGACGCGATTATCGAATTTGTATCCCAGTATATTACACTACAGGAAGGTGACATTATCTTTACCGGTACACCTAGTGGTGTTGTACTTGGTAAAAATGAAAAACGATATGATTGGTTAAAATCAGGAGATACCGTATCTATATCGATTAGTGGCATTGGTACCTTAGTAAATCAATTTAAATAGTCCCCCCTATATATACCAAAAGAGATTACCTATGATGTGTCTATCCATCATGAGTAATCTCTTTCTTCTTTTTCTATAAGTCTATTTAAATATGATTTTACAATCTAATATGTACTATTTATGTTTCGCTTCAAGATCAAGCATGTATTTCTTACGTTCAATACCACCCGCATATCCTGTCAATTTACCATTACTGCCAATTACACGATGACATGGAATGATAATAGATATAGGATTATGTCCTACGGCACCACCCACAGCTTGAGCAGACATTTTATCTTTACCTTGCTTTTCAGCTATTTGTTTACCGATATCTCCATAGGTTGTAGTTTCCCCATAAGGTATAGTTTGCAATATAGACCATACAGACTTACGGAACTCTGTTCCTTCTAATTGTATTGGTGGAGTAATAAATGGTTTTTGACCTTCAAAATATTGGTCTAGCCACATAATGGTTACTTCAAAGGGGCCTGTTAGTTGTTCAATATATTCTGCATCATCATAAGTAGGAGCATGGCTTTCATCTACAAAAAATAAATCTGTTAAATACGTTAATGTACCAAGCATTATCATCGTTCCTAATGGGCTTTCATAGGTGTATTTATAATTCATAGTACATTAACTCCTTATTAAACTAATAAATCTATTGATACCTTTAGTATATCATCATTAAAGGCTACGGTATTATTCTGAATCTCAAATGGAGTATATTATTTATCCCAATAATTTATCGTAGATGTCATAATCTATATCCTTAAATACATTAAATACCACTTGTATTTTACTATTAGTTTCTTTTAAATAGGTACGCACCGTATCGATAGCAATTTGTGCTGCGTCTTCATTAGAAAATCTAAACTCACCTGTAGAGATACAGCAGAATGCAATGGATTGTAAGCTATAAGCATTGGCTAACTCTAAACAAGACCTATAACATGAAGCCAATTGTTCTCGTTCTATATCTGTAAGGGAATCATAAATAATAGGTCCTACCGTGTGAATAACATGTTTAGCTGGTAAATTAAAACCATAGGTTTTACGTGCAACACCTGTTTTTTCAGGCATATCCATGTATTCAATCATACGAGAACAAGCCATACGAAGCTCAATACCCGCAAAGGTGTGAATAGCATTATCAATACATCTATGATTTGGCGCAAAACACCCTAACAATTGATTGTTAGCCGCATTCACTATAGCATCCACTGAAAGGCGCGTAATATCGCCTTGCCATAAATAAATCTGAGGTGCACGTTTTTCCATATCATTAATGGTAACAATTCCTTTTTCACGGGCTAATTCATTTAAATACTCATCTTGTACCTTCATCCACTCTGCTGGCATAGATCCTGCAGGACGAATATTACAAAGAGATCTAAAAAGTGTGAACTGTTCTGCTTCATCATTAGGGATTTCAATGTGTTCGTCTTTATATTTCTCTGTATATTCTACTACTAATCCTTTTACAAGATAAATTAAACGTTCTTGCTGTGTCATATGTAACTCCTTATGGTCTATAAAGACTTTAACTTATTATATAACAAAAAACTGCTAGCACATATATATGCTAGCAGTAACTTTACTGTTTATAGTATATCAAACTTTATGGTCTTACAAAAGATTGACCACCATGATTTACTAAAATGTCGCCTTGTAACACTTTAGTAGTAACCCCTTGTAAACTACCTTGAATTTGGCTCATCATGAAACGATATCCTGGGCTACTCATATGTTTATTGAAAGCTGATTCATCACTATAGATTTGAATTACATACCAGTGAGTT
This sequence comes from Veillonella tobetsuensis, assembly GCF_002959935.1. Lineage (NCBI taxonomy): Bacteria > Bacillati > Bacillota > Negativicutes > Veillonellales > Veillonellaceae > Veillonella > Veillonella tobetsuensis. The sequence goes on along the minus strand of NZ_PPDF01000012.1, from coordinate 143,332 downwards.
TTATTGTTTCTTTCACGCAATACATAACCCGCCATATAGCCCGCATCATCACGAACGGCACGTTCAATATCTAGTTGATATTGTTTTTGTACTGTATCAACTTCATTACCGTCTACTGTAAAATCTGTTAAAGTCACAACAGATTGACAGTCATTAATCAAAGATAACGCATTGGGTTTTTCAATCAATAACAAAGGCTGTACATCATACAATTTACGATTTGTCAGTTTAGAACCAACCTCGTTAATATAGTTTTGGAAATGCTCGGATTTGCGGTGTGTTTCTAAGGCAGCCGTATCTTTATATACCTCCACTACGTATGATTCAGATGGATTACCTTTTACATGAGCCACATTCATTGATAATGTATTAGGCTCGTTAGCCATAGAGGCTGTTAAATTCTGAACACCTGCAGTATTATACGCACCTTGTAATTCGTTCGGTACTTGGAAACGATACAAACCTACAATAGGGGCTGTATCTACTTGTTCTTGTTTATCAAATGTGAATGCAGCAAATGATGTACTCACGCCTAAAACTGAAATAGCAAATGTAAATATTATACGTTTAAAAACTCTTAAATTCATGCTAGTACCTCAGTAAGCTTAATTAATCATTATTATTTATTCTGTCTTTTAATATTTTATATAAGCGAATAACATTAGGTTGGGTTGGCATAAACTTTATACCTCTCTTTAGCAAAGCGAGTACAGTACGTGCTTTTTGTTCTATAATTTTTGCAGTATGATTACTCGTAACTAAAAAATGATTGCCCCCAATCGTATACTCTCGTTCAATATAATCTATTGTAATAGGAAACATATCTTGAATCAAAAATACACTTTCTTTACCATCATCAAGTTTTGCTATATAAAGTGTATCACAACGTTTATATTTAAGCTCTTTTTTCTTAATTATCTCTCTATACTTTTGAATTTGACTTGATAAAGGAATCATCCAATATATATCTCTATTACTATCTTGAAAGCAATAATAATGAGGTCTATTTCCTAATTTGTTTCCCTTCAAAAAAGATTCATTCATATCTGAAAAAAATGAGTCTTTAACAATATAAAACCCTCTCTTCTCCATAGTCCCTCCAGATACAAAAAGCCCTCCGCTTGTAGCGAAGGACTTTATTATCAACCCAACCATTTATATACCGCAATATTGGTCAGCGGTAATACTTTCAACCCGACTATTTATACCCCACATATCGGTCAGTGGCCTACTTCTATCTCTATAATACAAAACTAAATTTAGCTTGTCAAACACCTAGAAAGAATAAATCAACTTTGTAATTTATATTGTAATATATTCCACTATTGTACCATGCTCCTCTATAAGTTTAACAAGGTCTTTTCCTTGTAACCACACGGTCGCATCATTTTGATTTGGATGGATACCAATGAGATTATCCTTATAATCCGCATCAATGTAGTAATGCACCTTACGCTCCTCATCGTGGAGTAAGCAGAATGGTGATACATGACCTGGTTTAATCTTCAAAATCTCCCATAACTCTTCTTCAGAACCAAAGGATATCTTTTTAAGCTTGTGGTCCTTACGGAATTGTTTTAAATCCACACGCTTTGAACCACGAACGGTAATTAAATAGTAATGCTCTCGCTTATGGTCTCGAATAAATAGATTCTTCGCATCCCACTCTGGATATGGCAGCTCTACATTAGGCTTGTCTTCCATACTAAATAGCGGTGCGTGATCCGTAATTTCAAAATTGATATGATGGTCACGTAGGCAATCATATACGCCTTGTTTATCTAACATGTAATACCTCTAATACATAGTATATTCTTAGTGAAAGTAGCCCTTATACACTACATTGCTACGCTTATTCTGGAACCTTATAGGTCCCATCAAATACAAATAATTCAGGATGTGCATGTACGAATGTATCTTCATAGATTCCATCATATTCATATACTACATCATCTTTTTTATCAAGGAAATCGAACAGTTCATCCTCATTTTCCCAATCTTTTAAAATGTTCCATCGTTCTTCCCTATCGAATGGAACTGAGCCACCAAAATAATCGATGACAGATTGTAAATTATCCGCTAGTATATCCATCTTAAATAGTCGTAAACCTTCTAGAGCATCTTCCCATACAATACCAGTAGAGTTATAGAAGAACTGATGATGACCACCGTTATTAACCTCTGCGAAGTACCAAGATATAGCATTAAGATAGCGTTGCTCTAAGGTAAAAGGTTTTGCGGATTCTATATAATCATCATAAGATCCATATATATTGATGGTCCAATACATGGGCTCATTAATGGTCCATACATCATCGGTAGCTTGTATCTCTTCGACAGTGATAGTCCGATGACGAGGTACACCTTTTCGTTTCTTCTTTTTCTCTGCTACGTATTCATTATAAGCAGAACACAAGTCAGGATAAGCAGATTCACATGTTTCAAAATCCATTTGCAAATAGCACATATCAATGACTTCAAAACAGTACGATTTTATATCATCTAGGTTAGCTTCTGTAGCTAAACGTACACCTTTATCTACTAATCTTAGCATCTGTTGCATAGTATTCGATGTGTACCCGTCACTATTATCCAAAACAAGGGCTCCATACGCATAGGCACAGCGATAATACCACACCGCATCACGATACTCTTCATCAATAGATTCTAATACCTTAATAGCCTCTTTTTCATTGCTATTATTGTTATAAGCTCTACCAAGCTCACCCAATAGAGGTACGGATAAATTTTCCATGCCCACATCAGTTAATATATTAATAATAGTTTCTACATTCCCAGAATTATTAAGCTCTTTAATGGTTTGTAATTGCTCCGCATCAGAAAATGCTTTAAATTGTTCAACCGTTAATCCCATTATGTCACATCCTATCATATTTCATATATAGTCTTAAAATAAACATTATCTAGAAGCTAGCTACCACAAACAATATAGAATACAGGTATACCGTCTTCATTATCTATTAGACCATATCCTTCACATTCATGGCCTTCGTATTCAATACCTTCAAAGAATACATGATCGCCCAATTCTTTATTGGCCATCAAATTGTGCAATTTAAAGAGTAATTCTTCTCTAGTAAAATATCTACCATTATCTGCAACAAGATGGGCCATAATTTCTACCTGCCACATGCCATCTTCTTTATCTTCTTCCAGCAATTCTTCATCGGTAACACGTTCATTATCAAAAAGTTGGTCTTCACTTTCAATCCAAGCTTCATAGGTTACTAAAATTTCAGGTTCTTCTAATCTATCGTCGTCATCTGCCTCATCATCATCTACATATTTCTTTACATTTTCATTATATTCTTTGGAAAACTCTTCTCTTCTATATGTTTGCTTATTAAATACCCAATGGACTACATCATATGTAGGATAGTTATCCTCTTCGTATTCATTAGCGTCTTCAATATGGTTATCTTCTGTAGTCTTTTTACTATTTTTATTATCAAAGAGATTCTTAATGGTTTCAAATATCACAGGATAATCCTCCTTGTACTGTTTCGGCTTGATTTTAAATAGATGATATTTTACTACTTCACAGCACCAACCAAGTTGTTTATCTAAATGGGCTTCTTTCGTCATTTTTATGCCTGTTTCTATTAATTGTAATGCCTTCTGTACATGTTCAGATTCATAGCTTTTACCATACCCTAGCATCCCATGAGCATAGCCACAACGATAATACCAAGACCAATCACGATGTTCCTCATCTATACGATTAAATAAATCGATAGCCTCTGCTGCGCGGCCATTATTGTTATACATACGGCCTAAGGCGCTTAATAATATAGGCGACAAATTATCAATGCCTATGTTAGTTAATAACTCCATCGCACGCTTGAAATCGATGCCCTCTTGTTCATTAAGGAGCTTAACCTTTTCCACATCACTTAATTCTTGAAACTCTGCATCCGTAATGTCTTCTATATTGAAATATAAGTTCTTAATAAAGTCACCAAAGTTATCTGCTAAGGGAGTCATTGAGTAATCACATTCTTGATCTACCCGTACAACCTTAGGTTCACCGGTTGGACCGCACTCACGATAATCGAGGAAAATCATGTCGTGACCGCCGGAAATTGTATCGGCTACAACGATACCGATAGGGGGATATTTTACTTTTGAAATCCAAAATTCATTACCCATCTCACCTAAAAGAGAGTATTTTTTATCTCTATCGATGCCATATATTCCTGTTATATATACACAATCGTCATCATCGTTAATAAAACAATTTTTCTTTACTACACCACCATTATGGTTTTTAAGTAGTTCAATATATGCTGCAGGCAATGTATAACCTAGTTCAGCTTCAGCATTCTTAATATCCGCATCGGTAACCTCTCTACCTATATAGGACTCAAATGCATAATCGGTGTCTTTCCAAAATCCAGTCCAATTGAAATCTTTTAGATTACTCATAATACTCTCTCCTAACCAAATAGATATAATCTAACCACATTTTATGTCATCAATAGAATATTTTTTTATTAAAGCTTTCACCTCACGCCGTATCAAAATGGTATCTATAATATAGGAAAAAATGATATAAGGAGATACGTTAATAATCCCGACAGGGGCCAATATAAGGGCTGCCCACAATAAATTCAGTGAATACGCATACCACTTAAAATCAATGGTATTTAAAAATGGTATAACATAGTCAATAACTCTTACTTCCCATTGCATTAATGGGTTCAATTCCTCACTTGTGCCTAATAGCCAAGTGAAAGTAAGGGCAAATATCAAACCATATACTATGCCAACAGGAATTAATACCTTCGCTCTCTTTTTTAATAAATTACGGCAAATCTCATCTTCTTCCTCTGGTGCTATATCATATACTATATTACATTGAATCTGAATTCGTCTAAATCGATAGCGAATATACTTATACAAAAGGTTATTCGGTGTATATAACATAATAGACTCCGCATGCTATTGGTAGTAACTAAATCATTAGAGAATATATTATCCATCTATGGCAAAGTAATGTAAATCTTTGAATTCATTATCCCAAAATGTAAAGGAAAAGATGTGCGTATCATCAAAGGTTTGCTCACAATAGGTCACAGCATCTCGCTCTGGTTCAATAATAGGCATACCTATCCGTGTTTTCACTTCATCAATAGTGACATCGCCATACCAATCTAGAATTTCGTTATGAATGAAAGTAACAATGGAATCTATATTCTTATGATAATTAGTAGCTAATAATTTAGCAGTATCTACATTAACATCCGTTGGCTTCTCATCCCAACAAAATTGTATGCCTTCATAGGTCAATGTATATTGCCTTAACTGTTCATCATATATTATCCCATTAGTCATTTTCAGTTTCCTTTACATAACTTTCCATCTTCGGTCTAAGATCTAATACTATGTCCCAACTATCTAATGCTGGAACCTTTTGATGTACAATAAAGTCTTCTATAATCTGTAATACCTCTTGAGGTCCTAGCTCATTTTTACCGTATATAATAGCACCCTGCTCACCATCATTAGTAACACTTATCTCAATATGTAATAAATCAGTATCTTGATCGCTACAAACCTGTACAAAGTTATATAGTTTATTATCTATGGAGATTGCCTTTGATGGAGAAATAATTACAAAGTCTTGCTCTTGGTCCTCAATAGCATACAGATTTTGTTCAACTTCATTCAGTGTAATACCTTCATATTTATAGGTGCCTACATCAATGGACCAATCCGTATATGTTTTCTCAAATGTATCTGTCATATGTATTGCCTCTCCTTTACGATATACATTAAAATAAGGTTTCTAATTGACCTGACATATCCGCCATAAATTCATCAAATTTACAAAGTTCCCTCAACTCTTGATGTTCTATATCATAGCAAGCAATCTTTTTAGACTTAGGGTCCCAAACAATTTGATAATCGTTGTACTCACCTAGCTCTTTAGATAAACGTAATAGTTTACGACGTCCCCATTTAAATGGAACTGTATCAAGTAAAGGTAAGAACTCTATAGAGATAAAATCTGAGTCTGGTAATTCAAAATAGAGAGTATCTCCCTCTAAAAATGATACTAGTCCATTTGGTAGTTTAAACGGTTTTAATTGATCCATTTTATTCTGTTTATCATGGTACTCCGCAGGCTCTAAATTTTTAAAATACTCAGCCATTTCCATATCGCCTTTTTCAATAGCAATACTATAGGGACGCATTCCATCCTTTTCTGTGATGGTCACATCAGCACCATGTTCTACCAAATACTGGCACATCTGTAAATCCACATACCGAGCTGCTACACATAGTGGGGTTGGCTTAAATGGATATACAGAATCAGGCTTGTTGTAATTAATATCCACACCATTATTAATAAAGAAATCTAAGACCTCATAATTTTCATCTGTAATGACATTTCTGAAAGCTCGTCCGCCATATTTTTGTACTGTATGGCCTAAGTCATGAATCAGTTGTAAGTTCTCATATTTCTTGCCATATAAGGCAGCTTGAAAGGCATCTACCTTCACAGAGTTCAAGGCGTTAATATTGGCCCCTTGAGCTACAACATAGTCTATAATCTCTTGATTACCATACCGTACAGCTAACAAGAAACTTGGATTCTCTTCATCATTTAGATCCGCGTCATGCTCAACTAGCCACTGAACACTTGGCACGCAGTTCATCACTAACGCTAATTGTAGAGGTGAATACTCACTATATTTACCAATTTGTACAGGTTCATCTATATCCCAACCACTATTTAATGCACTTTCAAGAGCAGTTATATTTCCATTTATAATATTTGTCACTAAATCTGGTACAGATTCAAAACTGCCTAAGTCCTTAAGATGTATCATATGTGTCTCTCCCTTATAATACGACCTTATATGTATACTGATAATTCATAGTTTAATTATACTAAATTTATTGTAACTTTTGATATAGAAAAAGCCTCTTACAAAAGTAAGAGACCTTTCAACAAATTTTCAATTAAATGGAACGCTATTTTGACATAGGTTTCTTTATTATATGTATATATGGGTCATCATTATTGAATCAAGAATTATATAGTAGGCATATACTTTTCTTGAAAGGACGTCAATATGCCTAGCAATTTAGTATCTAAAAACGACAGAGCCTGTTTTCTAATATCTGTTGGAATACCATAATAGGCCTGAGCTACACCGCCACAAATAGCAGCAACAGTATCACTGTCACCACCTATTGAGATGGCATTGCGAATGGCATCTTCAAAATCAGTGGATTCAAAAAAAGCTTGCAATGCTTGTGGCACGGTTCCTTGACAACTTTCATTAAACCTATAGGTATCTCTGATTTCATCCAATGTGAAATCCATGGTGTAATAATGCTGATTAATATAATCTCTGATTTCTTGTATATCTTTACCAGTTTTAGCTAAGTATACGGCAACTGCTGTCGCCTCTGCACCTTTCATGCCTTCTGGATGGTTATGAGTAACCTCAGTAACTAATTGAGAAAGAAGCTTTGCTTCGTCCAAACTATGTGCTGCAAATCCAGCAGCACTAACTCTCATAGCAGAACCATTACCATAACTATTATATGGCTTTGGATTCTCTGCAAAAATCCATCTATAGAACCGATCGCCATATCCATAACTTGGATAGCATCTCCCAATCGTTTGCATACATTCCACTGCATTTTTAGAAAGATTTCTGTAATCTGGTTGGCTCATAAAAATGGCCTTTGCTACAGCAAGTGTCATGATACTATCATCAGTTAACACACATTGATCTGTAAAGAAATCAAAGTCCTTCCGTCTAATATTATTAAATTCGAATCGTGAACCAACTATATCACCAATGATTGCTCCTAACATGTTAATCCCTCCTTGTATTTTGAAATTTATAGACTAAGCAAAATCATTCTTCTTACACCTGCGAAACTCTCATATGCTCAATATTTGCTTTACATATTATGATGTATGACTAGCTAGTTCTATTTATTTACTTATCCTATCTTATCTTTAATTTCATCATCTAATAACTTAAACATTTCTACTTTATGTTCATCTATACTAGAAGAATCCCAGGCTCCTCCATTCTCGTCCAAGAGCCTCTTCATCTTAATAAGTTTTGGACTTTGATTAATAATTTCTGGATACTGTTCTACTTTATGTTTGGGAATCATATTAGAGAACTTTGAATTTGCAGATACTGTTATCAATGCAAGATTACCAAAACTATCAATATTATTAATACAATCAGCATCTTTCATATTAATCGGATGTCTCGGGAAAAAATGTTCTATTGATGTCCTAAATTGAAATTGGAAATCTCTAAATGGTTTAAATTCATCTCGCAATAAAATGTAATCTAAATAGGTAAATACAATACGGTCAATATTAAAACCTGTGCGAATTTGATATTTAGACTCCTCAATTTTCTCACAGCAATATTTTTCAAGCATTGGAATTATATGATTACCATCTGGATTCTTATTTACATCAGCCATAACTCTTGCTATCCAATGCATAGTTTTAGGCGATGTATATGTAATTCTTAAACAAGATTCTAACCAACATAACCTATTATTGATTTCACTATCATATTTTGATTTATCACTTTTACGAGAGGTCGAACTAAAGGTTAATAAATAATATGGTTTGTAATAATGTTTTTTCTCTCTGTAGCTCGTTAGCTGTTGCAAAGACCATTTACCATCTAATCTATATTGTCCTATATACTCTCTTTTAATTATATATTGATCAAATATATAGCGATATTTAAGCAATGAAAAAATGAAATTAAGTGCAGCACCTTTACTACTCCAATGCGCTTTCATTATTTCAAGAAATCTTTTGTCATCTAGACCTGCATCATTATCTTTATTTTCATCAGCTAGGCTCACTGCTTCATTAACTAAAAGAAGAAAGTTAGGAAATGTAACAATTGATTCAAATCTTTCATTTTCTATGCTATCTTCTTTTATACTAGCATTTAAACTATATACAGGTTGTCTTAATTTGCTTTCTAATGTAAACTCAGTTTCATTATTAAGATTTTCTTTACCAAACAAATTTCTTAATTCATCAAAATCACCGATATCAAAAGAATTCCAAGATTTACCAAAAATAGATTTTCGTTTCTCTATAGGTAAACACATTTGCACATACTTATTCATTTGTGAACAAGCATCCCATATAGTTGAGGCAATTATTTTATCTAGTCTATCACGTTCTTTATCACTACTTTTAATTGCACCTAACAGCTTGGCCTTCATAATTTCATGTAGTTCCAACTGCTCACCTCTGGTATTCATAATTTCAAAATAATGATTTAAATCAATATTTTTAGGTACTTGTGTTCGGACTAATATGATAGCTGAAAGTTTTTTATTAAATTCAGAAATAGATTCCCTATTTTTTTTATCAAAATATTTACTTATGATAGAATATCCCTCAATAATTTCTTGAGAATATAAATTTTCTGAATATCCGCTTTTATCATTCCTTGCTTTCCTTGCTTTAATTAAATTTAAGGTTCTATTTGATACTTCACGTGCTTCAAATGTTAATGATCCTTCATTAATAGATTGATTGTTTAAAAAACAAAGTAATAAAAATAATGTTGTTAGCCTTTGCTGCCCATCAATAACCTCAAAGCAATTTATGCCACGCTCATTTACAATTAAATTGCCTAAATAATACTTTTTTGTTTTATTTATATCAATGTCATTAATATCATCTAGTAACTGTTCAATCTCTACACTTGACCATGCATAGTTTCTTTGATAGATAGGTATTAAATACTCATTATTATTGAAAATTTGCTCCACGGTAAACTCTTGAGGTTGTACAATAGTTTCATAATTTATCATATATTTCCCTCACTAGATATCTTTTCAAATACTTTTTGATATCTTTCAGTATTAACCTTTGAATTCTTAAAGGTATCTTCTGATACTATATCTAATATAATGGTATCTAACTCCATTGGATCTTGCATATCAGAAATAACTGAAAATAAATTAAGTCCACTATTCAATCTTTCCGATTTTCCTCTAGCGTATTTATTTATAGACTCCCTATAAACAGCTTTCATACAGACCCGTAATGAATATGCCCATTTATAAAAAAATAGTAATCTAGATTCCGTAAGTGAATTTATATTAAATCTATCAACATAGAACATTAGTATGTTAATAAATAAATTATATATATAAGTATCCCCTGAACCAGATTGGATAATTTCTTCTGCATTAAAACTATGAAAGATTCTTTTTTCCAAAGTCTTATATAGATTTAAATAGTATTGAGTATACTTGAAAAAGCGTGATCCTGCAATAAGTGGCTGAGTCAATTGAAATTGATTTAGTGCTTTGCTAGATGCTAGCTCATATAGCCCTTCGTAATTAAACTTCTCCACATAGAGATTAGATGCTTTATTATAAATAGAAAAATTATAGTTATTACTCTTCTTAATACCTTTGAAAACATCTATCTGATTAATCGAATAATTTAAACCGTCTTTATTTTTATACCATCTAATTAATGGAAATAAATTATCTGCAAATAAATTTTCTAGTTCAGATTGCTTAGTACTTTCCCATGTATTTACAATATCAATCTTTAAACTTTCACTTTCATCATTCATCTCTCGTAAATGATAGGATTTTAAAAGATCATGTGGAGCCAACGCCTTTCCTCTTGAGTTTTGTGAATCAAAAAACTGAAACGCCTCTTGTTCATCTTTCGTAACTATTTTTACTACAGTACAATGATCTAATAAATAATTACTATAATCTTCCAGTTCTTGTTTCTCAAAATCCAAAAGTCTTTTTCTTATAACACTTAGATTTCTAACTATAGCTTCTGAAGATAGTTCATTATATTTGGCATTTAACAATGACGATGGTAGCTTTCTAATATTATTACCTAATTCACTGATGGCAAAAAATAGTATTGATAATGTTGTAAGTCGCTGTTGCCCGTCAACAATATTTAATTGGGTTGGAGTATTGTGAAGAACAACAGTGCCAATACGATACTCTAACATATTATTTTTAAATGCAGTAAATATATCATTTATCAATGTTAAAACCGATTGGGGACTCCATTTATATGGCCTTTGATATTCTGGAATGCCTAAATTTTGCTTGGGTGGCTCTTTGTGCTCCATAAGTTCTCTTATTGTAATAATACATAAATCATCATTTCTCTTTACCATTTAAATTGACCTCATTTTATCAATTTATTAAATTACATATATACATGATTCTGATTTATTAATCTTACTTCTATTCTATCATTTCAATATTATTTTTTTATAATATTTCAGAAAAGATTTTATAACCAACAAATAATGTTATACAAAAAAGGTGCAACTCCATGAGCTGCACCTTTTAGGGTATAGAATACTTTTATCTTATCTATTTTTTTCTAATTATTTTTTAGCTTGCTCTAATTCTTGGATACGTTTTTCCAGTTGAGCAATTCTAGCATCTGTAGAGGATGGCACTGTTTTAGATTCAGGGCCTACTTTAAAGCTAAGGCCACCGTTAAAGCCTTGGTTACCATTGCCAACCACAGTACCTACATTAAATTGTACATTGCGGTTTGGACGGTAGTAAGCACCTAAAGCAGTTGCTGTTTTGCCATGATAATGACCAAAGCCAACGGCTACACCCAATCCAGTTTCACCTTCTGAGAAGTTTGGTTGTAATGCAGCTAATGCATAACTAGATGCAGTCGCTTTATTAACTGTAGTTTCTATATTTGTACCTACAGATTGTACTTGGCTAATAGCATTTTCCAATTGACCTACTGTTGCCGCATCATGTGCATCAACGCCATCAGCTACTTTCACCAAACGATTATATTTAGCATCTGAATATGTAGTAGGTGTTACTGTAGGCTCTTTATCATAATCTGGCACAGTTTTTTTATAACCTAAGTGTGTGGTGATTTCTTTATCTGGATATTTTACTGTGTAACCAGAAACATCACCAGCATCATGACCAAATGCAATTGTGCCTTCTTCTGTAGCTACGCTTTCATAACCGATAGCAGTTCCATATTTTACAGTCGTTCCTGCCTTATGACCTAATGCTAAACTGTTCTCTGCTTGAGAACCTGTAAATCCGCCACCGATAGATGTAGATGCTACACCAAGTGTTAGACCATTAGAACCACCAACAACAGTACTACCATTTCCTACAGTTCTTCCATCGCGACTACCTACAATTGTACTGTATTCACCATTGGCAATATTTTTATGGTTAACAAATCTACGACCTGTAAATTCTCGGCCACCTCCACCAAGAATGGAAGCACCAACACCTACAGCTTCATTTTTGCTGCCTCCAAATACGGAGGACCACATGCCGACACCGGTATTACCTAAGCCACCAGCGAGGGTACTGCCATGACCATCTGCATTATTTTGTGATCCCCCAATAACGGAACCGATTTCACCGCCCGCATTGTTACCACGGCCACCAGCAATAGAGCTGTGTAACCCAAAGGTACCATTGGCATTACCACCAGAAATAGAAGAAGATTCACCATACGCAATATTATCTTCCCCACCGCTGATTGTTGCATAATTACCCACTAAAGAACCAACAGCTTCAATTTGGTTCTTTGTACCACCAAGAATAGCACCACTTTTAATCTCTTCGTGAACTATATTTTTAAAACCACCTACAATAGCTGTATATGATCCTTCTGCTGCATTCATCGTACCTGCAAGTACAGCACTATTTTCACCTTCTGCAACATTAGGCTCTTTATCTTTGCCTCCACTTACGACAACACTGCCGTCACCTAGTGCCTGATTACCAGCAGCATAGCCACCTATGACTTGACCAGCTGCCTCTACAGTTTGGGCAGTTAACACGGCAACAGATCCTAAGGTTAATGCAAACACACAAGCCGTTAACGATGCACTTACACATCTTACCTTCTTGCCATTTTGTTGTTGCGAATTCAATTTGTTCATAGTAAACATGTCTCTCTTCCTTCTCTATAACTATACTCAAACTCTTACTCCATAAAATTTTCTTAGTTACATTCACTAATAGATACACACAAGTTTACTAAAAAGAACATTTTATTTTGCAAGATATACATAAGATACGCTCATTGTAAGAAAATTTTATGAGTTATTCAATATTTTATATTAATGAAATAAATTCATATGTTTATAAGTTTTACTAATACCCCTATTGGTATAATATGCAGCATTTGCATAAAATAATATATCTACTACAAGTCAGATGAAGACCAAAGGCACTGTTTCTATAAGCTTTCTTGAATATAATTGGTATTTATAAGTATATAACCAGTATTCATAATACAGAATTTTTAAAAGATATAGTCCAATGATATACTTAAGATAGTGTATATTATTTTTATTTTATAATGTAAAGGGTCGTGTGTATGAGAAAAAGTATAAATAAGAGAAATGTAACGCGTTGGGGGCGATTTAGCACGTCAAAGGCCGTATTATTTTCTATGATTTTGACAGCTATGAGTGGTCAAGTGGTAAATGCTACTGACAGCAATGCTGGATCTGAGCAAACCATAGTACCAACTATCACGGTAACAGCTACAAGAACAATGGAAGATATTTCAAAAACACCAAGTTCCGTTTCTGTAATTACAGCTAAAGATATTGAAGCACGCAGAGTTGATACAGTAGCTGATGCTTTACAAATGTTACCAGGTGTTTATAAGAGCCAAAAGGCAAATGGAGGATTACAAATTCGTGGTTTTGACTCCACTAACACATTAGTATTACTCAATGGTGTACCAATGAATAATACATTTAATAATAGTGTAGATTGGGAAGCTATTCCGGTACATTCAATTGATCGAATTGAGTTAGTACGTGGTCCAAGCTCCTCTTTATATGGTGGTCGAGGTGTTGCCGGTGTTATCAGCATTCAAACGAAACAGCTACAACCTAAACAAGATGTGAAAGATATCCATTGGCATGGACAAATCGGATATGGTTCCCACGGAACTCGCAACAATGAATTAGGTTTTGATGCGCGTGTATCTGATCGCGTCTCTGTTGGTATGTCCGGAGAACAAAGAAAAACCGATGGATATCCTGGGTTCTTTATTACTGGCAGAGCTGCCAACATTAGACCTACTACAGTAACGGTTACACCAGATAATCCTGTACCACAAACAAAAGATGGGTCCTATCTATTAGGCAGTCGTGGCGATAAATCCTATGACAATAAAAGCCTTTCTACCTACATTACGATGAAGCTTCGTGATAGAGAGTCGTTAACATATTCATATCTATATACAAAAAACAGATATGCTTATGAAAATCCAATGAGTACGATTACAGTTGGCGGTCAACCAGTTTTTTCAGGTAATGTCAAAGTTAGCAATCAAAAATATGTAGCCCTTAGAACAAGTCGATATTTAGGTTATGACGGATTAAAAGAGTATCACTCCCATAACTTACAATATAAAAATGACAAAAATAAGATTCAAGCTACGTTCAATATGTTAGATCGTAAAAAAGATGGTTTCTCTAGCCCTGCTAACCCAAATACGCCAAATTATAGTGGGCCTGGGGATGACTCCTTCTATCCTGGAAAAACAATTAATTTAGATGTACAGAAAGTATGGGACCGCAGAGGCAAACACAGTGTTGTTGCTGGATTTAACTGGAAAAAAGAAAGCTTTAACCAAAAACGACGAGAATTAACGAATTGGAGAAACCATTCCTCTTTTGATTCCACTACGTATCCAGGTGGTTTGTACGAAATCAACAAAGGCGCTACAAGTAATCTAGCATTATTTGTTCAAGATACATATCGTCCTAATCATGACTGGGCTATTTATAGTGGACTTCGTATAGACAGATTTAAAAAATTCGATGGTCAACATGTGACTTATGACCAAGCTAATAGCAGATATGATACAGTAAATCATGGAACCGGCACTTATACAGAATTAAGTCCTAAGCTTGCCATTGAGCATTATGTAACTGACTCCTTGAATGTGTATGCATCTTATGGTCATTCCTTTAACCCACCTCCATTGAGCCAAGTCTATCGTTATAGTGATATTGTGAAAGCAAATCCTAACTTAGATCCAGAACGTTCTGATTCATTTGAAATTGGTTTGAAAAAAGAATGGAATACAAAGACTACATTAAATGTCTCTGGATTCTATGTCAAAACTAAGGACAAAGTTAAATATCTTACATATTATGACAATAGTGGCAATGTAGACTATAAAATGTACAATAACGTAGATGAAGAATCTCGCCGCGGTGTGGAACTAGAAGTTCGTCATCAATTGTCATCTAAATGGTCTGTATTTGGAAACTATACATGGCAAACAGGACGGATTAAACATAAAGAACTTCCTAATACAAATGCAAGCGAATATGCAGAGGTGAATTATGACATTCCTAAACATACATTCCATGCTGGTGTTGAATATACTAGTGCCAAATGGAATGCTCTTTGGGATGCACAATACGTAAGCCGTCGTCAATCTGTAGATGATGTTACTGGTCAATACGGTTCCGAAGATAGCTACTTCATTTCTAATGTAGCTGTGAATTATAAATTATCTAAAGAAGCGACATTACAATTTGGTGTTCAAAATGTATTTAACCGTGTCTTCTTTAGCGATGAAGCTACAGCAGGTCGTACGTACTCTGCAAGTATGAAGTTTAAATTCTAATCGATTCTCATCATATTAAAAGAAACATGAGTAAGGCTACCTTTATACTGATTTTAGGTATAAAAAAGTAGCCCCGCTTATGTTTCTTTTTATTGGGGCTACGTTTACTATATTATAAAACTATTATTTGATTATTTAAACGAAGTGTATTCTATTACAGCCGCTTTATTATATTAGGTCTAAATAAAAAATTAGATTTATTCAGTTCTAGAACAATGCACTTAAATATATATTATTTCTTATCGATAAACACTGCATCACCTCTATAAAGTGAATAGGAGTCATCCAAAACATACTTATTTGACGCATTTAATGCTGGAAACTGAATTACTGCATCTCCAACCTTAACCGCATCAGACTTAATATGAACTTCAAAAGGACTATTAGTATCAATCTTAGATAATTCAAATAATGATTGATAACCTACTGTTACCCACATACCAGGACCTTCATATTGATCATCGCCACGTACTGTTTCTATTGGATAATATGTATATCCATTTTGTACTATAGATATAACAACATTATTAGTATCATTATACATCTTACTTTCCGGCATATAAAGGTAAGATCTAACCTGTAATATATTCGTAGCATTTCTTGTTGAATAAGTACTTGCTACACCTCTAGCATCCTCCAATGCCGTATTTGCAAAAATTGCGAATGGAGTTTGAACATATACGATACCTTGCAATTCATTTCTTGGGAAAATTCCACCATAACGTCTTTTAATAAACTTTTTCTTAGCAGTAGATATCATTTTGATATTTTTCTTTTCTACTAAAGACTGTCCATAAGATGTTGCTGATGCAATATCTTCATTTGTAATTTGGTGTTTCTCAATAACTTGAGGATTATAAGTACTAATATCTTCAGCAGATACTGCCATAACAGACATAGCTAAAATTGAAAATAAAATAATTTGTTTCTTAAAGTTCATAGTCTCACCTACAAAATATATACTTTTAAAAATAAGTTTTTCCATAAATTTTGGTCATCTCTAATATGAGCCATTCTAATCCTCACTACATCGCTTCGCTTCTAGTGAGCAAAGCCACTGCCTCAGTGGTTCGGCGTTTCCAATCACACTTCGTCTTCGTCTCGTGTTCTTGGACGCCTATCACATGGGCAGTGCTATCACTCACTGCGTCGTTTCACTCCTAGTGAGCAAAGCCACTGCCTCAGTGGTTCGGCGTTTCCAATCGCACTTCGTCTTCGTCTCGTGTTCTTGGACGCCTATCACATGGGCAGTGCTAATGCTCACTGCGTCACTTCGTTCCTAGTGAGCAAAGCCACTGCCTCAACATGAGCGGTCATTGGGAACATGTCCACAGGTTGTACTTCTTTTAGTTCATAGCCGTAGTGTGTGAGGATTTCAATGTCTCGCGCCATGGTGGCTGGGTTACAGGATACGTAAACAATGCGTTTCGGTTCCATGCCAGCTGCAGAGGTTAGTACTTCTTCTTTACAGCCTGCCCGGATTGGATCGAATACAATCACGTCTGGTCGTACACCTGCTTTGTAAAGTTTTGGCATTTCTACGGCCGCATCAGCGATAATAAATTCAGTATTGTCATAGCCATTACGTCGTGCATTTTCACGAGCATTAATAATGGCTGGTTCTACGATTTCTATACCGATGACATGTTTTGCCTTATGAGCCAAAAACAATGAAATAGTACCCGTACCACAGTACGCATCGATAACGGTTTCATCCCCTATTAGATCTGCATAAGCTAATGCTTGATCGTAAAGTACTGTAGTTTGTTCCGGATTCACTTGGAAGAAGGAGTGTGGAGATAAGGTAAACCTTAAATCCTTTATATGATCCGTAATCGTTCCATCTCCATATAGCACATGATTTATAGGACCTAAGATTACATTAGTACGTTTGCCATTCACATTATGAACGATAGTTTCCACCTGTGGTATACGTTCCGTAAGTTTCTCAATCCATTGTTCTTGATGTAGGAGATAATCTGTAGCTGTTACTAGAATGACCATCCATCCAGATTGACCGATACGTCCGATAACATGGCGCAATACGCCCTTTCCTGTGTGTTCATCATAGGGCTCAATGTCTAAATGTTTTGCAATATCATAACAAACTTGAGCAATAGTATTGTTCCCTTCATCTTGAATTGGACAGTTCGTACCTTGCACAATATCATGAGATCCCATCGCATAGAACCCCATTTGAATGTCGCCTTTAGCACCCCCTACAGGCATTTGCATTTTATTGCGATAGGCCCACGGGTTTTTAGGACCTAATGCTGGTTTCACAAGGTCAGGATTCTGATGTCCAATGCGTTCAATAACGTCTTTTACCTTTTGTGTTTTTAGTAAAAGCTGTCCTTCATAGGTAATATGTTGTAATTGGCACCCACCGCATACACCATATAAGTTACAGGTAGGCTCTATACGATTAGAAGCTGGTGTTACAATATCTATTAACTTGCCTGTAGCATAGGTCTTTTTCACCATATTAATAGATACTTTCACCGTTTCTCCAGGCAAGGCAAAGGGAACAAAGACAGTAAAATCATCTACGCGACCTACACCTTCCCCACTACTGCCGATACCGTGTATCTCTACGAGCACCTCATCTCCTAGTTTAACAGGAGCATTCAAAATAGCCTGTTGTTTTTTAGAAATCTTACCACTTGTATTCTGTTGTTTAGATGTATTCTTACGAGATGTACAACCTGTACCCTTCATTATGCGTCTCTTTTCTTCCAAATTTTAATGATACCAGTCACGATGAGTACAAAGAATACCGCACCAAATTTAACGAGTAATTCTTCCCCTTGGATATATGGTAAAAGAAGTGGATCTTCTACGATCATTTCACCGGCAACCCATCCAAGCAGTGCACCGCCAGCCCAAAGAATGGCTGGGAATTTGTTAATAATACGAGCGAATAGTGTAGAACAAAATACGATGATAGGTACCGTAATTAGCATACCAACGATAACAAGCTCTAAATGACCTTTTGCAGCACCCACAACACCGATAACATTATCGATACTCATCATCGCATCGGCTATAATTATCGTCCAAATAGCACCACTTAAAGAGTTTTTAGCCTCAATGTGAGTCTCTTCATCGCCACCTTTTAAAAGCTGAATCGCAATCCATACAAGAACTAAGCCACCACCCAAATGGATGAGTGGAATCAAGGTTAAAGCCTCTACCAAAATAGTAGCGAAAATAAGGCGCATCAGGATAGCGCCGACAGTCCCCCATAGAACTGCTTTCTTTTGTAGTTCTGGGGCTAGTTTACCTGCTGCCATACCAATTACAACAGCATTATCGCCTGCTAATAAAATATCTATCAATATAATTTTGCTAATGGTAATCCATGTAGCAGCTTCTAAAAATTCCATCTGTACGTACCTCAACTATATACATTCAATATCTATCCCTTAACTATATCATAATTCTCGTATTTTCTCATTAAAAAGGATTGACTTAGTAGGACATAAATTTTACACAAAAAATATCCCTTCCCCTATAGATAAGAGAAGAGATATTTTAATCAGCTAATTATTTCTTAAGTTGCTTTGCTAGCAAAGAGGCCCCCACTACCAAGACAACTGCTGCAATTTTGATAAATAATGCATATGGTTCAACCGTATGAGAGATTAACTTATCTTCCACACTCATGCCAGCACCTACCCAACCAAGGATACCGCCCCCAACATAAAGAATAATTGGGAAACGTTCAATAACTTTCACAAACAATGTACTACCATAGATGATGATTGGCACTGTAATTAACATACCGATTGCTACCAACATCATATCACCATTAGCAGCACCAACTACACCGATAACATTATCGATACCCATGATACCGTCAGCAATGACGATCGTCGTAATAGCAGCACGCAAATTATCTTTTGCTTCGATATTATGCTCGCTTTCATCATCGGCAACGAGTTTATAGCCAATCCATAAAAGAAGAATACCACCAACTAGACGCAAGGCTGGAATATTATTTAAAGCCTCTACAAATAGGAATGCCATAACAAGGCGTAAAATGATGGCCCCTGCAGTGCCCCAAAAGATTGCTTTCTTCTGCAAATTAGCTGGCAAGTTACGCGCCGCCATGCCGATAACGATGGCATTATCGCCAGCTAATAAAATATCGATAACGATGATTTGAAGCATCGCTAATAAACCTTGTACAGATAAGATGTCCAATGTACCCTCCTTAGAATATTAACATAGTATATATATTATAATCGATATAGTTATATGGTGTAAAATTCAATTATTAAATTATATATACATTTTTAGCATACATTTCAACTTAGCTTCATCAATTTCATTTACGGGCTTAATCTACCAAAATAACTAACTTTATGGTATACTATATCATCAACTAGGGAGGTTATTATGTACAAAACATATTCTATAATGCAAAAATTATGGTTGTTCATTAAACTATTTACTCCTATGTGCATTACTCAATTTTCTCTCGTCGGTGGCACCTTTATTGCCATCTTTTTAACGGGTCAATATAGTACCATAGACTTAGCAGGTGTCGCTACAGGTTACAATCTATGGCTGCTATTCTATATCTTCGCACAAGGTACATTAATGGGTATTACCCCAATTATCGCGCAGTTACTGGGTGCTCAAAAAACAGATACTATTCCTGTAATTATATATCAAGGTTTCTATATTGCTACGGTCTTAGCTATGACTATATTATTGCTGGGAATTTTCGGACTTAAACCACTCCTAAATTTCCTTAATTTAGAACCGGCTGCCACGGCGGTATGTCTAGAATATCTGAAAGCTTTCGCTCTAGGACTCTTCCCTCTATTATGGGTGAATACATTGCGAAACACGGTGGACGCACACGGATTAACTCATTATTCAATGGCTATTGTAGTAACTAGCTTTGTAGTCAATGTATTTCTAAATTACTCTTTGATTTTTGGTCACTTTGGATTTCCAGAAATCGGTGGTGTAGGTGCAGGCTATGGTATCGCCGGTGCTTGTTGGACCAACTTTATCCTATTTAGTGCAGTCATCTTATTCCATCCTAAATTAAAAGAGTATCGCATTTATAAGGATTACTTCGGACCTTATTGGCATTATATAAGAGAGCAATTACAAGTTGGTTTGCCTATTGGTTTTTCCATCTTTTTTGAAGCCAGCATTTTCAGTATTGCCGGACTCTTAATGGTTCACTTTGGTTCTGCCGTAGTAGCGGCCCATCAATCAGTTATAGCCTTTACTAATGTATTTTATTGTCTGCCGCTCAGTATTGCTATGGCGGCTACTATTGCCGTTGGTTATGAACTCGGTGCAGGTAGAGAAAAAGACGCTGTACAATATTCTTACATATCTCGTATTGTAGCTATTGTTGTAGCCTTAGCTATATGTGGCTTTACCTTTACACATATGGAAAGTATTTCGTCTCTCTTTACCAATGATGAAGATGTATATAATCTAATTTATAGATTCCTTGGTTATGGCGTATTCTTTGCTGCCATAGATGCAATTGGAACACCACTACAAGGTATCTTACGTGGTTACAAGGATGTAAAAATCGTATTTTATATCTCACTTGTATCCTATTGGGGCGTATGCTTCCCAATAGCCTATATCTTAGCCAAAAATCCAGCGTATGGGCCTTTCGGTGTATGGATTGGTTTATTAGCTAGTGTATTAGCGGCCGGTATATTATTTACATGGCGTACCTGGTATATCCAACATCATAAAGCAACTATAACTAAATAACTAAGAAACCAGGAGCATCTTGCAGTGAAACTGTAAGATACTCCTGGTTTCTTATTTTAACATATCTTGTTTTTCTACCTTAGACATGCGGAAGAAATTATATAGTGTTTCTGCCGTCTTATAGTTCATAGATTCCACATTTGAAAGCTCATCAATAGATGCCTCTTTCATGGCTTCTAAACTATTGAAGTGAGCCCATAATGCCTTTCGACGCTTAGGACCAATACCTTCAATATGATCTAGAATAGATTCTAAATTGCGTTTTCCACGTAGCTTACGATGGTACGTAATAGCAAAACGATGGGCTTCGTCACGGATTTGTTGTAATAATTGAAGCTCTGGTGTGCGATGATCTAATATAATACTCTCTGATTGCCCCTCTACAAAAACCTCTTCTATGCGTTTTGCCAGAGATATAACAGGTACATCTGTGACGCCTACAGCACGTATGAGCGGTATAGCAGCATTGAGTTGACCCTTGCCACCATCGATAATGATGAGGTCAGGCATAGGCCAATCTGTTTCTTTACCATAGCGACGCTCCATGATCTCTGCCATAGATTTAAAATCGTCAGGTTTGCCTTGCGTAGTCTTGAGTTTAAAACGTCGATACTCTTTCTTCGCAGGCTTACCACCTTCAAAGACAACCATAGAGGCTACCGTTTCAGAACCTTGGGTATGAGATATGTCGAAACATTCCATACGTTCAGGTAATCGCGGCAAATCCAATACTTCAGCTAATTTTTTAATAGCGCCACCACTCTTATCGATTTGATGTTGCCATTGACGACGTCGCTCTTCAAGGAATGTTTCTGCATTTTCATGAGCCATCCTAATCATGTCCATCTTATACCCCCGTTGAGGTACGAGAACATCCACTTGTTGGCCCTTCATTTCACTAAACCAATCCTTAAATAGATTCTGTTCTGAACTTTCCATGGGTAATAGCAATTCTTTAGGAATAAATGTAGTATCCCCATAGTATTGCTTGATGAAGTCAGTCATAATAACTTCTTCGGAGTCCCCCTCATTTTGTACGAAGTAATTTTCCCGTCCTAAAAGACGTCCTCCCCGAATAAAGAGCAATTGTACACAAGCCAATTGTCCATCTACAGCAATACCTAGTACATCGAGATCACCTCGTTGTGTTACCATTCGTTGTTTTTCTTGAATTTTTTCAATGCTCGTTAATTGGTCACGATAACGGGCTGCATCTTCAAAACGAAGTTCCTCAGCTGCTAGTTCCATCTTTTCATTTATTTCTTTTAAAAGATGAATCGGCTTACCTTCAAATAATGCTATGATTTCATCGATATATGTATGGTAATCAGGTATAGATATTTTATTGAAACAAGGGGCCTCACAATAGTGCATATGATATTGTAAACAAGGGCGTTCTACCTTCATGGATTTACACGTACGCAATGGATAATATTGTCGTATTAATTTCAGTACCACGTGTACCGATGTCACATCTGTAAAAGGTCCAAAATATTTTGCCCCATCTCGTTCAAGACGGCGTGTCATATACACGCGAGGGTAATCCTCTTGAATTGAAATCTTTACATAAGGATATGTTTTATCATCGCGAAGCCTAATATTGTACTTAGGTTCATGTTCTTTGATAAGCGTATTCTCTAAGATAAGGGCTTCCATTTCCGTCTTAGTTTGAATAATCTCCACATCGACTGCACGCTTCATCATAGCCGTTACTTTGGGAGCCCGATTGGCATCATTGCGTACATAGGAACGCACACGATTGCGCAAGTTAATGGCCTTACCAACATAGATGATTCGGTTATATTGATCACGCCATAAATACACGCCCGGTGTGGTCGGCAAATGACTGACCTTCTCTAGTAATTCTTCAGATGGCATATGTCCTCCTTTCCTCATAGATTTTTAAGCTTTGTACTCACTATTATTTCTTCTTTTGAGCTGCTTTCATAAATTTCTCAGTCTGTTCTAAGACAGGACCTAAGAATTTACCGGTATAGCTTTCTTTCACCTTAACGATTTCCTCAGGTGTACCGGTAGCAACGATAGTACCACCGCGATTACCGCCTTCAGGACCGAGGTCTATGATGTGGTCTGCCATCTTAATCACATCTAAATTATGCTCGATAACGACAACTGTATCGCCACCCTCTACGAGTTGTTGCAATACGTGTAATAACTTGCGAATATCCTCGGCATGAAGACCTGTAGTCGGTTCATCTAGGATGTACAGTGTTTTACCTGTGCTGCGACGAGCTAATTCAGTAGCTAATTTAACGCGTTGTGCTTCACCACCAGATAAGGTTGTGGCGGCTTGACCTAAACGAATATAGCCAAGACCTACCTCTTGCAAGGTAATCATTTTACGATTGATCTTCGGAATAGCGCTGAAGAACTCAACCGCATCATCTACCGTCATATCTAATACATCGGCAATAGATTTACCTTTGTATTTAACCTCTAAGGTTTCTCGGTTATAACGGGCTCCCTTACAAACCTCACAAGGTACGTACACATCTGGCAAGAAGTGCATTTCAATTTTGATGATACCATCACCACGACAAGCTTCACAGCGGCCACCTTTTACGTTAAAGCTAAAGCGCCCTTGTTTGTAACCGCGCATCTTTGCTTCCGGTGTTTGACTATAGAGCTCGCGTATAGCATCGAATACACCTGTATAAGTAGCTGGATTAGAGCGCGGTGTACGGCCAATCGGACTTTGGTCGATATTGATGATTTTATCGATATGTTCAAGACCACGGATTTCTTTATGAGCCCCTACTTTGTGGTTAGAGCGATATAATTGATTAGCTAAACCTTTGTAGAGAATTTCATTAATCAAGGTAGACTTACCAGAACCGCTGACACCAGTAACAACATTAAATAAGCCAATAGGGAATTTTACATTTACATTTTGTAAATTATTTTCCTTTGCACCGCGAATTTCAATGCAGTTCTTACCTGGTTTACGGCGTTGTTCAGGAAGGGCGATAAATTTACGGCCGCTCAAATATTGACCAGTAATAGAGTCTTTTACCTTCATAACTTCCTCAACAGAACCAGCGGCAATAATTTGACCGCCATGCTCACCTGCACCGGGCCCAATGTCCACGAGATAGTCAGCCGCACGCATAGTATCTTCGTCGTGTTCTACGACAAGTAAAGTGTTACCTAAGTCCCGTAAGCCTTTTAAGGTATCGATGAGTCGATCATTATCTCGTTGATGTAGACCTATGGACGGTTCGTCTAGGATGTACAATACACCTACCAAACCAGAGCCGATTTGCGTAGCTAGACGAATACGTTGTGCTTCACCACCAGATAAAGTACCTGCACTCCGGTTCATAGTAAGGTAATCAAGGCCTACATTATTGAGGAATCCAAGACGAGCATTGATTTCCTTCAAAATTTGAGCCCCAATCACTTGTTCCCGCTCTGTTAACTGTAACTTACCAAAGAAATCGAGTGCTTCTTTAATAGTTAACTGCGTTACTTCATTAATATTCTTATCCCCTACGGTAATTGCTAATACTTCAGGTTTAAGACGAGCTCCATGGCATGTAGTACAAGGCTTAATGGACATAAATTTTTCAAACTCTTCACGCATAGAATCTGTAGAGGCTTCACTATGACGGCGTTTTACCATCGGTAAAATACCTTCGTACTCAGTAAAGAATTCCTTCACTTCGCCGCGCATATTTTCATAGGTGAAAGCCACCTTATCTGTCGTACCGTACATTACCTTTTTTTGCAAGGCTTTTGGTAGTTCATCATAGGTAGAATCTAAAGAGTATCCATTAGCTTTTAATAAACCTTCTACTTGGCGCATAAACCACGCATTAGGATTTGAACTCAACGCTTGTACACAACCATCGGCAAAGGTAATAGATCCATCTGGAATAACGCGTTCTTCGTCTACCTCCATGGTAGAGCCAATACCCAAACAAGCTGGGCAGGCACCGAATGGACTGTTAAAGGAGAACATACGTGGTTCAATCTTCGGTAAGGAAATATGGCAATCTGGACATGCAAAGTGTTGGCTATACATGTGTTCAGGTCCATCTACCTCTTGAATAACTACGATACCTTCTGCCCATTTTGATGCGGTCTCCATAGAGTCTGCTAAGCGAGATTCAATGCCATCTTTAACCACAAGACGGTCTACAACAATATCGATGGAGTGTTTTTTATTTTTCTCTAATACAATATCTTCATCTAATGTACGTACAACGCCATCTACACGGGCACGAACAAAACCTTCTTTTCGAAGTTGTTCAAAAACAGTTTTATGTTCCCCCTTTTTTCCTTGAATCATAGGGGCTAATACTAAAATCTTAGTACCTTCTGGGAAGTTCATTACATCGTCTGTCATTTGTTGTATTGTTTGCTGTGTAATAGGCTTACCACATTCTGGACAATGAGCATGACCTACGCGAGCAAATAATAGACGCAAATAATCGTAAATCTCCGTTACAGTACCAACTGTAGAACGAGGGTTACGGCTTGTGGTCTTTTGGTCGATAGAAATAGCTGGAGATAAACCTTCAATATAGTCTACATCGGGTTTATCCATTTGTCCCAAAAATTGACGCGCATAAGCAGATAAAGACTCTACATAGCGTCGTTGTCCTTCTGCATAAATCGTATCGAATGCCAAGGACGATTTGCCAGAACCACTGAGGCCTGTCAACACAATAAACTGGTCCCGTGGTAAGGATATATCTATATTTTTAAGGTTATGCTGACGCGCACCTTTTACTATCAATTGATCTTTCATTATGTTCCCTATTTAAAGAGATGATACCAATCGGCATCATCTCTCTGTTTACTAACATGAAATAATATATGTATATTATCGCACGTATAGTCTATATAATCTATGTGTTTTGTTACAATCTATTTACTTTTTGAGCTAGTCCGCTTTCTACCTTTAGTTGATGCAGGTTTTTTTAACTTGCTTTCACCTGCGCTATGCATATCGGACCATTGTTGACGTAGTTCCCCTAATTGATCACGAAGTTTTGCAGCCTTTTCAAATTCAAGCTGCTTTGCAGCGGCCTTCATTTGACGATCAAGCTCTTCAATTTTATTGAATAACTCTTCCGGCGTTATATCTGCCACCTTAGGACTAGATATATCTTGTGCATATGGTTCGTGTCCATGGTCCATTCCCGTTGTAGAGGATTTCTTTTTCCCCTTCTTCGGTGAAAAGTCCTTTCCATCGGTAACCATATCTTCTTCAATTTTCGTCAACTCAATAAGCTCTTTTACATCTTTAGAGACAGACTTAGGCGTAATATTATGTTCAATGTTATAAGCCTCTTGTACGGCACGACGACGATCTGTTTCATCGATGGCGCGCTGCATAGAACCTGTTATACGATCAGCGTACATGATAACGTGACCATTCACATTACGAGCAGCACGACCAATAGTTTGAATCATAGCTGTATCGGAGCGTAAGAATCCTTCTTTATCCGCATCTAAGATAGCCACTAAAGAAACCTCTGGCATATCAAGACCTTCACGAAGTAGGTTGATACCCACCAGTACATCGAATACACCGGCCCGTAAGTCACGAATGATTTCAGCACGCTCGATAGTAACGATATCAGAATGAAGGTATCGAACGCGGACGCCCATTTCCTTCAAGAACTCTGTTAAATCCTCTGCCATTTTCTTTGTTAAGGTCGTAACAAGGACACGCTCATTCTTAGCAGCTCTCTTATGAATTTCACTGAGCAAGTCATCCATTTGCCCCTTAATAGGACGAATTTCAATAGATGGATCTAATAGGCCTGTAGGACGAATAATTTGTTCTGCCACATTCGTTTCTACGTCCATTTCATATGGACCAGGCGTTGCTGATACATAGACGATTTGATTGATACGCTCTACAAATTCATCGAATTGAAGCGGTCTATTATCAAGCGCAGACGGTAGACGGAATCCATATTCGATGAGAGATTCCTTACGAGCTCTGTCCCCATTGTACATGGCACGCACTTGAGGCATCGTTACATGAGACTCGTCCACCATAATGAGGAAGTCATCTGGGAAATAGTCTATCAATGTGTATGGTGCCTCTCCAGCTTTACGCTCGGACATATGACGAGAGTAGTTTTCGATACCTGAGCAATAGCCCATTTCCTGCATCATCTCTATATCGTAACGGGTACGCTGTTCAAGGCGTTGAGCCTCCAGTAGACGGTCTGCAGCTTTTAATTTAGCTAATTGTTCGTCTAATTCAGCTTCAATACGCTCTACAGCAATACGCATCTTATCTTTCGTTGTTACATAGTGAGATGCTGGATAGACTGCAACGTGCTTACGCTCTGCAATGACTTCGCCTGTTAAAGCATCTACCTCTACAAGACGATCGATTTCATCACCAAATAGTTCCACGCGGATGGCTCTTTCACTATACGCAGCAGGGAAAATCTCAATAGTATCCCCTTGTACACGGAAGGTACCGCGAATAAAGTTCATATCATTTCTCGTATATTGAATATCTACAAGCTTGGATAGAATTTCATCGCGCGATTTGGTTTGACCTAAACGCAAGGATAAAACAAGATCAGAATAATCCTCAGGGTCACCTAAACCATAAATACAGCTAACGGATGCGACGATGATGACATCGCGACGCTCAAAGAGACTCATCGTAGCACTGTGGCGCAATTTATCGATTTCATCATTAATAGACGCATCCTTCTCGATATATGTATCACTAGAAGGAATATACGCCTCCGGCTGATAGAAATCGTAATAAGATACAAAGTACTCAACTGCATTATTAGGAAAGAAACTCTTAAACTCACTACAAAGTTGAGCTGCTAATGTTTTATTGTGGGCAATGATTAAAGTTGGTTTTTGAACTGCCTCAATAACCTTTGCCATGGTAAAAGTCTTACCTGTCCCAGTAGCACCTAATAGGACTTGAGCCCACTCACCACGTTCAATCCCCTCTGTAAGCGATTGAATAGCCGTAGGTTGGTCCCCAGTAGGCGCAAAGGGCGCTTCCACCTTAAATGGTTGGCCCCCTTCGTAATTATATGTATTATGCTTCATTACTGTTCATCCTGATGCTTACGGATAGCTCTAAGTTCTGCATCTGACAACCGTTGTCCTGCATTTTCCGCCTGATTCAATGTATCTTCTCCTTCTAATACTTCTATGAGCATAGCAATGGAGAAGCGGTCTAATGTAGGGGTCGACTTATGAATTTCATCAGCCATCATCCAATCAGCTTCACTATAATTATTAATACGATCCGTAATTTCTTGCCAATTAGTCAGCAACAAGCGTGCAATAGGACGATAGAGTTCAATACCGAAATATTCGATTAAACTCACAATCTTGTCCATTGCTTCTGAACTGACTTGGCTTTTATTTTTCTTATTTTCAGACTCTACATATTCAAGTAAGAATTCCCGGTTGTATTTATTTATCACCTTGAATCATTCCTTTATTAAATAGTGCATTGGCAAATTCTTTTGCATTGAATGGACGCAAATCATCCATACCTTCACCAACGCCAATCCAACGTACAGGCACGCCTAGTTCTTCCTTAATAGAAATAACTACGCCACCTTTTGCAGTACCATCTAATTTCGTTACTACAATACCATTCACAGGTACAGCTTGACCAAATAATTTAGCTTGGCTTACTGCATTTTGACCTGTTGTGCCATCTAGAACGAGCAGTGTTTGATGCGGTGCCCCTTCTACATGGTTATTTGCCACGCGGCCCATCTTCTTAAGTTCTTCCATAAGATTTACTTTTGTGTGAAGACGACCTGCTGTATCGACAATGACCATATCGGCATTACGAGCTTTCGCTGCTTCCATGGCATCGTATACAACGGCTGCAGGATCTGCACCTTCTTTATGTTTTACGATAGGTACACCAACGCGATCTGCCCAGATAGATAGTTGGTCCGCTGCAGCGGCACGGAATGTATCGCCTGCAGCAATAATAACCTTTTTACCTTCTTTTACATAATAGTTTGCTAACTTAGCAATGGTAGTCGTTTTACCAACACCATTAACGCCTACTACGAGAATCACCTCTGGGTGATGTAGTGTAATCTCATCTTCTTGGTCAACGAGCATTTCTGTGATGCGGTCTTCCATAAATGGCATTACATCACCTGTATGATTAATTATGCCTTCAGTAACACCACGACGAATTTCTTTCATCAAGTACTCTGTAGTCTTAGGCCCAAGGTCACTTGTAAGCATGACTGCTTCTAAATCATCGAGAAAATCATCATCGATTTGTGCATAACCAATGATAACGGTCTCCACATTTTTTACAAAAGACTTACGAGTTTTCTCCAAGCCCTCTTTAATTTTATTAAAGAATCCGAATGCCATTATGCTAGATCCTCCTTCACATCTTCAAATGAAACAGTCAATAATCGTGACACACCACGTTCAACCATGGTTACACCTTGTAATACTTCGGCAGCTTCCATCGTCTTTTTACGGTGTGATACAACGATAAATTGCGTTTCTTTATTTACGCGATTTAGATATGAACTAAATCGCTCTACATTAGCCTCATCTAAGGCAGCATCAACTTCGTCAAGCACACAGAATGGGGCTGGACGATAATCTAAGAATGAGAACAATAAAGCTATAACCGTTAATGCCCGTTCCCCACCGGATAATAAGGTCAATTGTTGACGTTTTTTCCCTGGTGGTTGAATGTAAAAGTCAATGCCACCAGTCAAAATATTATCTGGATCTGTCAGTACAATCTGAGCAGTACCACCACCAAAGAGTTGACTAAACACCTCTTGGAAACGTTGACCTACTACATCTAATACATCGTAAAGCTGCGTACTCATAGCCTTATCCATTTCAGCGATTACCGCTTGTAATTGCTCTTTTGCTATATCGAGATCTGCTAATTGATTAGATAAGAAATCGTAACGGGTTTTCGTTTCTTCATATTCCTCAACTGCGTTAGGATTAACAGAACCAAGTTCAGCAATTTCTGCCATGAGTCGAGCTTGTTCCATCTTCCAGTCATTAACAGAACCTTCAATATGGATGTGCTGTGCATCCTCGAGCGAGTATCCTAACTTATTCAAATCCTCTATAGAACGCTCACAATCCATACGGTATCGCGTCAATTTACCTTCAGCCTCAACTAGACGATTCTGAACGACCTTATAGCGTTGATTAAGTCGATCTTGTTCCGATAAAATAGACTCGATTTCTTCTCGTGCACCTGATGTAGACTGATATGCTTCATCACGTAAAACACGAAGCTTTTCAACTTCTTTTCTAATTGCATCAAGAGACTCTTTTGCAACCCGAATTTGGTCTGGTATAGTTACGTTTAATCGCTCTTGGCTTGATTGTAACAATGCCATTAGAGGCGCTAAACGAGCGACTATAGTTTCTAAGCTTTGTTTTCGTTGTTCTTGTTGTAACTTACGCTCTTCTAATGTAACTTCTAATCGTTCACACAATAATCTAGACGCAGTAAATGCCTCGTATGCTTCTTGCTGTGCCTTTTGCAAGGTGCTTAATCGCTCCATAATAGCCGACTGGTCACCTTGCTGCTCAGGTGAATTATGCAACGCGGCTAATTCCGATTCTGATTGTGAAAGTACATGTTTCGTTTGTCCCAACTCTATATCAATTTGAACAATCCTTTCACGTTCTTCATTAAGAACACAGTTTTTACGTTCTAATTGATTTTCAATATTCTGAATCTTCGTTTGACTAGCAGAATATAAGAGATTTGTATGTTGATATTGTTCATCTAATACACTACGCTCTTGTTGTACCCTCTCAATACGATTCTCTTCATTCTTTATTTGCTGTTCAAGTTGCGTCGTACGCTCTTCTACAGAAGCTAATTCGGACTCTAAACGCAAAGCCTCTTCACGCCGACTTAACAAGGAACTACGTTTTTTCTTCGTTGCACCACCTGTTAAGGAACCGCCCGGTTGAAATTGCTCACCTGTCAACGTTACAATGCGTAGCTGTTGATTATATTTCTTTTGTAATTCAATAGCCCGTTCCATTGTTTCTACAACTAATGTACGACCTAATAAATATTGGAATATATGACTATATACAGCATCAAATTCGATACAATCGACAGCAGTGCCAATCACGCCATCTTCCGATAAAGCTGGTGTATCATAAGGGCGCCCCTTCACCGATTCCATAGGTAAGAACGTAACGCGTCCACCTTGAATCGATTTTAAGAATGTAACACCTTCTGAGGCAGCCTTTGCTGTTGTTGTTACAACGTGGTTAACACTACCACCTAATGCAATTTCAATAGCAACGGTAAAACGATTATTTACAGTAAATAAATCACCAACAGCACCTTTTACAGCCTCACGCCAAGGGCCTTTACCATTAAGGATATTTTTCGTACCTTCCAAGTAGCCCTCATGCTGCTCTGCCCATTGTGCCAGTAGTTCTAAGCGCCCCTGTGCTTTTTGTACATCGCTACTCATGCGATTTAATGATTTTCTCGCCTCACGCAAACGCTCTGTTGCAGATCGTTCTTCATCAAGTAAGGATTTTCTCTTCTCCGATAATCCATTGAATTGAGTTTCTAATGATTCATGTTCGCACTTGGCTACTGCTAGATTCGACTGAACCTCTTTAATTTCCGCCTCTAAGGTTTCGACTTGCGCTACAGACTCAGACTTACGCCCTTCCAAGTTTCGTAATGTAGCCTTTGACGTTTCAATGCTAGCAACTATATCTAATTGGCGTTGTTGATACGCCTGTCTATCACTCTCTAAAGTCTTCCACGATGATTGTTCCATCTCTAGTTGAGCAACAGCCTCTTTATATTTAGTCTCTAATGTTGCAAACTGAATGAGTTCAGCATCTAATTGGGATGTTTCGTCTTCAATAAGGCGTTCAAGAATAAGCAATTGTTGCTCTTCGCCCTTTTTGGATGCTTCCGCCTCACTAATTCGCAAAGACGTATCCTCTACTTCACGCTTTGTTGTACGCAACTGTTCTTCTAAAAGCGTGACATTACCATTAATGCGTTCTTCTTCTCGTTGCTTATCGCTAAACTGTGCTTCCCAAGATTTTAATTTTTCTTGATCCTTTGCATTTTCAGCTTGTAAAGTATGACGTCGTGCATCGAGGGTAGATAATTGAGTTTGTAATTCAATTTCTTCGTCCTTTAATGCAATATTATCATTTTCTGCACGTGTTAATAGTCGATCAGCGGTCTTATAATTGTGAAAGCCTATAATACCATCATATTCGCGCTTACTACGGCTTAATGCCATATACTTTTTCGTCATTTCCGCTTTTTCAGCAAGAGGCTCTAACTGCTCCTCAATAGTAGCCATAATATCTCGAACACGTTCCATATTACGGTCTGTACTCGCAATACGACGCAATGCATCTTCTTTATTAATTTTAAATCTAGAAATACCGGCTACATCTTCAAAAATTAAGCGACGTTCTTCTGGTTTACTATTTAGAATGGCATCAATACGATTTTGCCCAATGATAGCCATCGAATCTTTGCCAAGGCCTGTATCAGCTAATAACAAGTGAATATCCTTTAGACGGCAGGTCCGTTTATTGATGAGGAATTCACTTTCACCTGTCCGATAGATACGACGTGTAATGGCCACCTCTTGCATATCCACATCGAGTTGACCATCTGCATTATCAAATACAAGGGTAACCTCGGCAGCACTCATCGGTTTTCGTTTTTCTGTGCCAGAGAAAATGATATCCTCTGCACGTTGGCCCCGTAAATTACGCACATTGGATTCCCCTAGAACCCATTTCATAGCATCCGTAATATTACTTTTACCACTCCCGTTAGGACCAATAACGGCAGTCATCCCTGGGGAGAATTTCACAACTGTTTTATCAGCAAAGGATTTAAATCCTTTTAATTCTAGCCGCAGTAATTGCATGACTGCCTCCTTTCTTAGTATAACCCCATTAAATCATATCTTTAATTATACCACATATACCATGCCATCTATACTGCATTGTACTGTATCAATATCATTATTTTCTCGCCATGTGAAAGTTATATCCTTATACATATTTTCAAAATATTCAATATTTCGTTTTTTTAATCCTCGAACCTTAGAGGTAAGACTTCTTGGGTATTTAACAACAACAGCCTTAATAGTTTCTTCAAAATATTCTGTATGTTCATTCATACAATACTCTATCCTCTGGCGCCATTGTTCATTTGACACCAATTCCCCCATAGCAGGCTCATAAGGACCTGCCAATAGACTAGTACCTGTATCGAGTTCTTCAGTGCTTTGCAATCCAGTCCGAATAACAGTAATATAATGCGATTCAAACCAAGTCTTTAAAAACGCACAATACTGTAATGCTAATTCCAATGATAATGGCTCATATATACCTGACTTGTATTGTTCCGCCAATTCCGTATGATCTATGACGAGAACGGGATAAATACGTACAAAATCAGGCTGCAATGCAGTTATTTCGACAGCTGTTTGTATTATCGTTTCCCATGAATCGCCTAAAAGCCCTGGCAATAGTTGTAGTCCTACAGTAAATTCAAACTTTCGTAATTGTTTAACAGCCACTTTTACATCATCAGAGGTATGACCGCGTTTAGCGAGGGATAGAACGGTATCATCCATCGATTGTACGCCTAACTCAATTGTCTTCATGCCTAATGAACATAATAATTCTAATTGTCTGTCACTGACTGCATCTGGCCTTGTAGAGCATCGAATGCTGTCTATTAATCCTGATTGTAATGCTTCATAAGCAGGTTTTAATAACTGTATCTGCAATTTTTGATCGATAGCAGAAAAGGATCCTCCGTAAAAACAGACTTCCCAAAACTTATCATTTTTTGAGTCCCCTACATAGTCCTTAATAGTAGATGCAATATATTCGGGTGTTAAATGTCCTATCCCCACCGTTTCTGTAATACGAGACTGATTACAAAATGTACAAACATGTGGGCATCCTACATGGGGTATAAAAAAAGGAATCATACCATATCTCATTACTTTTACCTCCTTTCTATTAATTATTTATGTGTTTTAATCTATATATTTTAACCTATATTTGTTTAACCTATATGTATACTAACCCATTAGAGCTTTCAACATATCAATGCATTCATCATATTAAGACTGTCTATAGCTATTTATTTCTATTCTATTAATAGTTCCTATATAAAAAGCGCCTTTCGGCGCTTCTTATATAGCAGCCATTAACTTTTCGAGGGTCAATTGTGCTGCATGTTGTTCTGCAATTTTTTTACTTTTACCAGAGCCGGCCTCATAATTTACGCCATCAATAGATACCTCCATTGTAAAGGTTTTTGCATGGTCTGGACCTGCTTCACCGATAAGATTATACACAATGTGTTTATCACCATCTCGTTGTACAAACTCTTGCAACAATGTTTTATAATCTTTACCACGTTTCCCTTCTAAGGCTTGCTTTAAATTAGGAGCCAAGTGATGAAGAGCAAACTTCATTACAGTTTGATAGTCAGTAGTAATATATAATGCCCCAATTAAGGATTCGAAGGTATCTGCCAGAATAGATTTTCGATTGTTACCACCAGAGGATTTCTCTCCATGACCTAACAATAAGTAATCACCTAACCGCAAAGAGCGGCTCACAGAAGCTAATGAATCTTCACAAACTGTAGCAGCCTTAATTTTCGTTAAATTACCTTCCGACATATCTGGGTGTGTTTTAAATAGATATTCCCCAATGATAAGATCTAGTACGGCATCACCAAGAAATTCTAATCGCTGATTGTGATGAATATACTTAGTTTTATGTTCATTCGCATAAGATGTATGAGTTAAAGCACAATCTAAAACTGAAATATCAATCGTCGGTATATCTAAACGACTAACAAGCTCATGAAGAGAATCCTCACGAGCTTGTGTCATTATAATATTCTTATGCGATACGTGACGCCCCATTAGTCTTCATAACGGCGAACACAAAGTGTACCGTTATGACCACCAAAACCGAAGGAGTTCGAAAGAGCTGCTGTAATATGTAAATCACGAGCACCTTCACGTACATAATCAAGATCTAAACCTTCATCTGGATTATCACAGTTAATTGTTGGATGAACCTTACCTGTTTCGATTGCCATTGCCATTACAATAGTCTCAATCGCACCAGCAGCGCCCAACAAGTGACCTGTCATGGATTTTGTAGAGTTAACAGCGATATTTTTTGCATGGTCTCCGAACAATTCTTTAATAGCCAATGTTTCATTTTGGTCATTAAGGCCTGTAGATGTACCGTGAGCATTGATGTAGTTAATATCTTTAAGATCGATACCAGCATCTTTAATTGCTAATTCCATACATTTACGAGCTTGTACACCACCTGGAGCTGGAGCAGTAATGTGGTATGCATCACCATTTGTACCATAACCTACAACTTCAGCATAGATATGAGCACCACGAGCTTTAGCATGTTCTAATTCTTCAAGTACAACGATACCTGCACCTTCACCCATTACAAAACCATCGCGGTCTTTATCGAATGGACGAGAAGCTTTTGTAGGTTCATCGTTACGAGTAGACATAGCTTTCATAGCTGCAAAACCTGCTACAGCAGCAGGGGAAACAGCCGCTTCAGTACCACCAGCAAACATGATATCTGCATCGCCACGTTGGATAATGCGGAATGCATCACCAATTGCATTAGTACCAGAAGTACAAGCTGTTACGTCTGTAATAACAGGACCTTTCAAGCCAAGGCGAATGGATACACGTGCAGAAGACATATTTGCAATCATCATAGGAACTGCAAATGGGCTTACGCGACCAGGACCTTTATCAAACAATGTTGTATATACTTCATGAATAGAATCAATACCGCCAATACCAGTACCAACAACTGTACCACAACGGTCCAAATCTTCTTCATCAAGTGCCAATTTTGCATCATCAGCGGCAAGAACGGCTGCACCAATAGCAAATTCAACGGAACGGTCCATACGGCGAGCTTCTTTTTTGTCTACACCATATTGAGTAATATCAAAATCTTTAACTTCGCCTGCAATGCGTGTTGCATAGTCAGATGCATCAAAGCGTGTAATCGGGCCAATACCAGATTTACCCTCTAATAACGCATTGTAGAAATTTTCTTTACCGATGCCTACCGGAGTAACTGCTCCTAAGCCAGTAATTACTACACGTTTTTCCAATTATTCCACCTCTTATAGCTATATAGCCCCTTTAATTAATCGATTTCTGCTACTTGTTGTTTCAACTGAGCAAAAATATCTTTAACTGGCATAATCTTGTCGACTTTTCTCATATTATTGCCAGAGAATACTAACCCCGTTTCCACATCACCTTGTTGTGCTCTAGATAAAGCACGGATAATACAGAATTTATGGGAACAATGTTTTAAACAATTGTCACACACTGTTGGTGGCGCTACTGTACCATCAAGAACAGATTCAGCAAATTTATTTTTGATAGCCTGTCCTGGTAACCCTACTGGACTTTGAATAAGTACAATATCTTCAGGATTTGTAGCACGCACATACATTTTTTTCAATTCATCAGATGCATTACATTCATCAGATGCAGCAAAACGACTGCCCATTTGAACGCCATTAGCACCTAATTTCAACATTTCTACAATATCGCGACCATCGAGAACACCACCAGCAGCAATAACTGGAATGTTTTTAACGGCAGCTACAACTTCTGGAACGATTTCTCGAGCGGAACGATCCGTACCCAAGTGGCCGCCAGCTTCGCAACCTTCTACGATTACTGCTGCAGCACCTAAACCTTCAGAAATGCGAGCTAATTTTGCGGACGAAACGATTGGTACGATTGGAGTACCAGATTCTTTGCCCATTGCGAACATATCTCTTGAAAAACCAGCACCTGCTACTACAAGATCAATGCCCTCTTCGATGGCAGTTTTAACAAGGCCAGCAAATTGAGTGGCCGCTACCATCGCATTTATACCAATAATACCCGTAGGTGATAATTTTCTAGCTAATTGTATTTCATATCGTAATTCATCAAAAGGCAAGCCAGATGCTGCAATTAGGCCAATACCACCTTCATTTGCAACGGCTGCTGCCAACCGAGCTGTAGACAATCTAATCGCCATACCACCTTGAATAATAGGTACTTTGGCCACTAGATTCCCAATGCGAAGTTCAGGGAGCTTCACTATCAATTCCTCCTGTAAACAAAACCGATTTGGGGAGCCACTCGGCCCCCCGCACGGCTGAATTGTCAGCTATACAGCTTATTTAGCAGAATCAATATATTCTACTGTATCCTTAACGGTTTTGATTTTTTCTGCAACGTCGTCAGGGATTTCAACATTGAATTCTTCTTCAAATGCCATGATCAATTCAACGATATCCAAGGAGTCAGCGCCTAAGTCGTCGATGAATGTAGAATCAATGGTAACTTCAGCTTCATCAACGCCTAATTGTTCCACAACGATTGCTTTAACTTTATCGAAAGTGCTCATTAGTGGTTCACCTCCTTTCAAATGAGATTTATATATAGTCTAATTTTGTATCTACATTACCATGCCACCATCTACATTGATAACTTGACCAGTAACATAGCTAGCAAAATCACTAGCAAGGAATGTTGTTACGGCAGCCACTTCTTCTGGGTTAG
Organism: Veillonella tobetsuensis; assembly: GCF_002959935.1. Classification (NCBI taxonomy): domain Bacteria; kingdom Bacillati; phylum Bacillota; class Negativicutes; order Veillonellales; family Veillonellaceae; genus Veillonella; species Veillonella tobetsuensis. Next base: position 105,217 of record NZ_PPDF01000012.1, on the reverse strand, counting down.
CCATACGGCCCAACGGAATTTGTGTTACCATAGCTTCTTTAACCTTTTCAGGCAATACGTCGGTCATATCAGTATTGATAAAACCAGGCGCAATAGCATTAACTGTGATGCCACGGCTAGCTAATTCTTTTGCACAAGATTTAGTAAAACCAATTACACCTGCTTTAGAAGCTGCATAATTTGCTTGGCCCGCATTACCCATTACACCTACAACGGAAGTCATATTAATAATGCGACCAGAGCGTTGTTTCATCATGATTTTGGATACTGCCTTAGTTACCAAATATACACCTTTAAGGTTGATATCGATAACTGCATCAAAGTCTTCATCTTTCATGCGCATAAGCAAGCCATCACGAGTGATACCAGCATTGTTTACTAAGATATCGATATGACCAAATGTTTTATGCGTTTCTTCTACCATTGCTGCCACTTCTTCTGCGTTTGCAACATTGGCTTTAATTTTAATCGCTTTGCGACCTAATGCTAAGATAGCATCAACTGTTTCTTGAGCGGCAGCTTCACTACCACTATAGTTAACAGCTACATCAGCACCAGATTGTGCAAGCTGAATAGCAACAGCGCGACCGATACCACGAGATGCGCCAGTTACGAGAGCTACTTTACCCTCTAAGTGCATTTTATCGAACCCCCTTTAAAAATTCAAGCGTTTTCTCTAAGGATGGAATGTCTTCTACATTAGCTAATTCCATTTCTTTATTTATTTTTTTAGTGAATCCCGTTAATACTTTACCAGGACCAACCTCTACAAATCGAGTTACACCAAAGTTAACCATTTCTGCTACGCAGTCTTCCCACAATACAGGATTAGCAGCTTGAGTTACTAAAGACTCTTTAATATCGCTAGCATTTGTCAAAATCTTACCTGTTACATTAGCTACCACTGGAATTTGAGCATCGTTAACTTGAATTTTATCTAATTCTTCTTTTAAGCGAACAGCTGCTGGTTCCATAAGACGGCTATGGAATGGAGCACTTACAGGAAGCATAACGGCACGTTTTGCACCAGCTTCTTTCATTTTTTCTGCTGCTGTCTCCACAGCTGCTGTTTCACCAGCAATAACGATTTGACCTGGGCAGTTAAAGTTAACTGCTTGTACAGAGCCTACAGTATCATTTACTTGTTGGCAAATTTCAACAACTTGTTCTCTTGGCAATGCAAGGATAGCCGCCATAGCACCTTTACCTAATGGCACTGCTTCTTGCATATATTCACCACGTTTATGAACTACATATACGGCATCTTTAAAATCTAAAACACCTGCAGCTACTAACGCACTGTACTCACCTAAGCTATGACCACCTACAATATCAGGTGTAAAGCCTTGTTCTTTTAATACTTCGTAGCAAGCTACAGAAGCAGTTAAAATGGCAGGTTGCGTATTAGCTGTCTTAACCAATTCAGTATCAGGACCTTCAAAGCATAATTTAGTAATAGAATAACCTAATGCTTCGTCAGCTTCTTCAAAACGTTGTTTTACAATAGGATATGCATTATATAAATCTTGCAGCATACCTACTTTTTGTGAACCTTGACCAGGAAAAACAAATGCTGTTTTCATAGGATATCCTCCTTATTTACCAAATCTTTGTAAGTTATTAATAACAGCTTCAGCTTCTGTCATAATATCAACAATGATATCTTTACATGGTTTAACATCTTGCAACATACCTGCAATTTGACCAATCATAACAGAACCTTCTTTTACATCACCTTCAATAGCAGCTTTACGAAGTGTGCCTGCGCCAAGATTTTCTAATTCTTCCTTGGAACCACCATTAAATTCAAGATTTTTATATTTATGTGCTAATTGATTGTCGATAATTCGAACTGGATGACCTGTTGTAAGACCAGTCATAACAGTAGAACGATCTTTTGCTTTCAATACAGCGTTTTTATAGTTTTCATGAGCGATACATTCTTCAGATAGGACAAAACGTGTACCCATTTGAACTGCATGAGCACCTAGTGCAAACGCAGCTGCTACGCCACGACCATCTGCAATACCACCAGCAGCAATAACTGGAACATCGACAGCATCTACAACTTGTGGTAACAATGCCATTGTTGTAATATCACCAACATGGCCACCTGACTCAGTACCTTCTGCAATAAGCGCATCAATGCCACCACGAAGCAAACGTTTAGCTAATAATACAGATGCCACTACAGGAATAACCTTTGTACCAATCTCTTTCAATGCTGGAATATAAATACCTGGATTACCTGCACCAGTTGTAATAACAGGAACGCGTTCTTCAACGACTACTTCCATAACTTCTTTTACAAATGGAGACATAAGCATAATGTTACAACCAAACGGTTTACTAGTACGTTCTTTTACTTTGTGGATTTCATTGCGGAAAACATCTGGTGGCATATGACCTGCACCAATGATGCCAAGGCCGCCAGCTTCAGATACAGCTGATGCAAGTTCTGCAGTTCCTAACCAAGCCATACCACCTTGAAAGATTGGATATTCAATCTGCAACAAATCACAAATATCTGTCTTAATCATCTTGATGTTTCCTCCTTAATACCATTTCAAGACGAGGCTAGCCCAGGTAAGACCAGCACCAAATCCTGCAAGTGCTACATTATCACCACGTTTTAAGCAACCTTGACGATTAGCCTCATCTAACGCAATCGCTACTGATGCAGCAGATGTATTCCCATACTTATGTAAATTTACAAATACCTTTTCTTTTGGCATGTGTAAACGTTTAGCAGCTGAATCGATAATACGAATATTAGCTTGATGAGGAATAAAGAAATCCAGTTCCTCTAAATTCATATTAGCACGCTCTAATGATTTTAATGCTGTTCTCCCCATTGTTTTAACTGCAAATTTATATACTTCTGGGCCATCCATATGAACGAAGGTCAACCCCTCTTCGATACGTTGGTCATTAGCTACAACAGCAGTACCACCAGCTGGAATGCATAGTGCTGGCCCACCAGTACCATCAGCACCTAAGTCAACACCTTTAATGCCATATCCTTCAGGAACTTCTGATACAACAGCTGCACCAGCGCCATCACCAAATAGGATGCATGTACTACGATCTTTCCAGTTAATACGGCGTGATAGTACTTCTGCACCTACCACTAGTACATTTTTAAATAATCCTGAACTAATATAGCTATGAGCGGTAATTAAGCCATATACAAAGCCAGAACATGCCGCTTGTAGATCATAAGCAGCCGCATTTTTAGCACCTAAATTTGCTTGTAATACACAAGCAGCAGATGGAATTATCATATCTGGTGTCAGTGTTGCAAAGATAATCATGTCGATATCTTCCGCATTTAAGTTAGCCATTTGAAGTGCTTTTTTTGCTGCTTCAGTAGCCATATAGGATGTGTTCATACCTTCTGGTGCAATGCGTCTCTCTTCAATGCCAGTACGTTCTCTGATCCATTGGTCATTTGTATCAACCATCTTTTCCAAATCAAAGTTCGTTACTACATTATCAGGAAGGAAGCTGCCTGTACCAATAATACCGACATGTTTACTCATCATACTCATATTTTACGGCTCCTTCAATTTCCACTGTTTGTCGAATCTGCTCAATAATTTTACGTTCTACTAAATCGGTAGCTATTTTAATAGCAGTCTTTATTTCTTTTGCCTTAGAACTGCCATGAGAAATCATAAATACACCATTAACACCTAAAAGAGGTGCACCACCACTTTCAGTGTGGTCTAATTTTTTAGCTATAGGTTTTAATGCTGGTTTAATAAGCATAGCACCGATTTTTGCAAAAATACTGCCACCCATAATGCTATCCTTAATAAGCTGTGTCAAGCTAGTTACAAGACCTTCCGCAAATTTAAGAACTACATTACCAACGAACCCATCACATACGACAACGTCCACCGCACCTTTTGGAATATCACGGCCTTCAACATTGCCTTTGAAGTTAATAGTTTTCATTTTTTCTAAAATTGGATACGTAGCCAATACAACTTCATTACCCTTAGTAGCCTCTTCACCAATATTTAAAAGGCCTACTGTAGGATTTTCTTTACCCAATAATAGTTTTGCATATTCAGAACCCATTAAGGCACCTTGCACAAGATGTTTAGGTTTACTGTTAGAGTTGGCACCAGAGTCCAACATAACAGTAATACCGTTTACAGTAGGCATAGGCGTCGCAATAACCGGTCTGTCGATACCTTTAATACGACCTAATCCAAATAATGCAGCAGCAACCGCTGCCCCAGTGCTTCCTGGTGCGATAACAGCATCACAAACTTTGCTTCGAACTAATGCTGTAGCAACTACGACAGAAGCATCCTTCTTTTTACGCAATGCTTGTCCTGGATGCTCATCCATGCCAATCACTTCGCTAGCATGATGCACAGTAACACGCGGATTATTTATTTCATTATTATCTTCTAAAATTTTATTAATTTGAGTTTCATCGCCTACGAGAACTACATCGATATGTTTTGTTTCTCGCACTGCTTCCAAAGCGCCTAAGACGGTTTCCAAGGGAGCAAAATCACCACCCATGGCGTCAATTGCAATTTTCATATACTACACCCGATTCTCCACAGACTCCATGATAAATTTAGCTCTAAACACTTCTTTTATTTTATCTCTAATTATAACCCAAATAAAGTACTTATCACCACGGCGTCGAACGATTTCTGCTTTCGCAACCAAATTGGTGCCTGACTCTACTGGATTTTTATATTTAATATTCCCTACCTCTGCGGAGCAAACAGTTGTCCCCATTACAAGCTTCGCTAAGGAGTTTGCTTGAGCATACAAATACTGTGGATCTATATAACCAAAACGATCTTCCATATCTGGCGTCGTATGCAACATAGAAAGAGCTTGTTTTCCCTCTGTAACATCTATCAATTCGCCAACGATTTCATGTTGTATTGGTTCAGGTTGATCTTCCTGAGCATGACCGGTAGCCATAGCCTTAATACGTTCACGCAATTCAGGAATTCCCAATTCTAATCGATCAAGTCGAATTGTAGGCACACTGACACCAAAGTGCGATGCCAACTCTTCATCAGTAAGAAAAGGCGTAATATTCAGTTTTTCAGTTAACTGTTTCTGTCTTTCTTGCTTCTTCAACCTACTCATGGGACCACCTTTTATGACCTAGTATTAATATTACATCCTAAGTATATATAATATTTCCCATATTGGCAAGGTTTTTCGTATATATAGTGTTATACTTTATTGTAATATACTAAATATTGTTCTTATTTTAAATTTCGTTAATCTTTAAATTAGATGTTAATACATTACATATATTCAGCTTCTAAAACAACACTCTTACAATTATGTAGCCGATCTGCCTATTGAAAGACTAGACAATTGTAAAAATACTGTTTTTTATATAGAAAAAACACCTACACATATGTGTAGGTGTTTTACATGCTTACATTAAGCTTTTGCTACTACTTGTTCACCTTTGTAGTGACCACATGTAGGGCAAACACGATGAGGCATCTTAGGTTCGTGGCATTGTGGACATGCTACATAACCAGGAGCTTCTAATTTCCAATTCGCACGACGACGATCGCGACGGCATTTAGATAATCTACGTTTAGGTACTGCCATTATCTGCACCTCCTTAGTACAATCATTAGGATAATCTATCATCTTTCTCATCAAGCAAAGCACGTAACTCTGCAAATCGAGGATCCACCACAAAGGATTCACAAGAACACGGTGAAACATTCAAATTTGCTCCGCAATGAACGCACAATCCTTTGCAATCATCCTGACATAACACTTGAGAGGGCTCATTGATGATTAATGTATCCCTAATTAGTTCTGTTAAGTCAATCTCCTCTCCGTTGAAAGGAGTCGCATCATCCTCGGCATCTCTACGATCACTATAGATTTCCTCGAAGGAATCATTTCGCTCATGTTCCGTTGTTTTCAAACAACGAGAACAATCGTAATCACCTTTAGATTCAATTGAACCTTGAACGATGTAATTTTGACCATCAAACCAAAACTCACCACTGATGGTTATATCATGACGGCTCCAAGGAAAAGCAACTACGTCACTACCAAGTTCTACACTCGGCATCGTATAGCTATAAGGAAATTTCTTTCCTATATGTTCTTTTGCTTGCTCTACTTGCAGTTTCATAATCTTACCTCGACTTATAATATTATAAACATGACAGGGTGCTTTGTCAAATAAAAAAGGCTATCTCAATAATGCTTAAGATAGCCTTTGTAATGTATTAATTACATTTTTTCGAATTGATCTTTGCCAACACCGCAAATTGGGCAAACATAATCAGCTGGTTGATCTTCGAATTTAACGCCTTCTACAGCTTCGTCATAAACCCAACCACATACTACGCATACGTATTTTTCCATGTCTATTTCCTCCTTCACTTGAGATTATATAAATGTGTTCATATCTTTGAGATACTTCGTCTGTACATAGTATAACAAAGATATCGAAAGTTTTCAATACTCATTTTTCTATTTTTTATTTTTAATTATAATGACATTTATGTCGATATTTACTAGTTTTACAATTACTTCTATTAATGAAATCTATTATCAATTAAACTTTTATGATATACTAGTATCATAATTTCATGGTAGTATAGTTTAATTTATATACCATAATTTAGATTTTAATTTGTATATAATGATATATAATTATTTATAGGAGGTTACATGAAAACGAAATTAACTGAATTACTAAATATTGAATACCCTATCATTCAAGGTGCAATGGCTTGGGTTTCTGAAGCTACACTAGTAGCTGCTGTTGCAAATGCTGGTGCAACAGGTGTTATCGCATTAGGCGGTCGCGATGCAGATTGGACTCGTAATGAAATCCGAGCTTGCAAAGAATTAACAGATAAGCCATTCGGTGTTAATTTAATGCTTATGGCGCCAAACAAGGATGAGTTAGTAGATGTTATCATCGAAGAAAAACCTGCTTTTGTTACATTAGGTGCTGGTAACCCTACTCCATATATCAAACCATTCCAAGAAGCAGGCATCAAAGTTATTCCTGTTGTTCCTTCCTTGAAATTGGCAAAACGTATCCAAGATGCTGGTGCCGATGCAATCGTCGTAGAAGGCATGGAGGCTGGTGGACATATCGGATCGCAAACAACAATGTCCTTGATGGAAAATATTTTACCAGAAATTGATATTCCTGTTGTAGTAGCTGGTTCCATCGTTGATGGTCGAGGCTTAGCAGCAGCTTTACTCATGGGTGCGGAAGGCGTTCAAATGGGTTCCCGTTTCTTACTCGCTGAAGAGTGTAAAGCCCATCAAAATATGAAAGAAGCTATTATCAAAGCTACTGATACCGACTCCGTTGTAACAGGCCTCCTCTCTGGTCATGGTGGCGTTCGTAGCTTGCGCAGTGACTTTACAGATCGGTATATTGCAGCTGAAACAGATGGTGTTACAACAAAAGAAGAACGTAGTAAAATGTCTCAAGGTACAAATAAATTAGCTGCTATCGATGGCGATGTAGTTAATGGTGCTGTACAAGTAGGTCAAGCACTCAATAGACTTAATGCCATTGAACCAGCTCAAGCAATTGTACACTCTGTTATCAATGAAGCTATCATGGCTATTCGTAAAGCACAACGTTTTATTGAAGTAATTTAATAGGAGGTTCTATGTTACCATTTCATGGAAAATATCCCAAATTAGATCCAAAATCTTGTGTCATGCCTGGGGCTGAACTTGCAGGCGATGTAGAGCTTAAAGAGTTTGCATCTATTTGGCAAAACTGTGCTCTTCGTGGCGATGTTAATAAAATCATTGTAGGTCGTTATTCTAATGTACAAGATAACTCCGTGCTTCACGTTGACGATGATAAAGCCTGTGTTCTTGGTGACTATGTAACAATTGGTCATGGTGCTATTGTTCATGCTTCTACATTAGAGGATAATGTTCTAGTTGGTATGGGTGCTATCGTGTTAAGTGGTTGTCATATTGGTACTGGTTCCATCATTGCAGCGGGCGCTGTGCTAAAAGAAAATACAACAATACCTCCATACTCTTTGGTCGTTGGTATTCCAGCTCGCATAGTACGTACTGATGAATCTCAAGTTGAAAGAATTCATAACCAAGCATTGAAATATAAACACTTATGGACTGTTGAATATGGCATGTTGCCAGATTGCGGTGGCGAAGAATACGATAAAAACGCGAAAATTGTATAGCTACAATGTAAAAAATAAGGTTTTCTATAAATAGAGCCTTCACACGCAAAATAGCGACTAATTGATTATAGGATATCAACTAGTCGCTATTTCTTTATTATCAGAATATCGTCCGATATAGTATACAGTTTTGTTTTATAATTGGAATCTTGCTTTTACAATCTGCTGAGTTATCAAAGCAGCCCCCATAGCCAAGGACAAACCATCTGACGTGGAATAGGCATACATAAAATGCTGGATATAATGTAACAAATGGGTATAAAAAGAACCGATTAAGCCCGCCACCAGGCCAACGATTATTATTAAACCAAGTAAACGTTTATCTAACATACTCTCTGTATCACTCCATAGCCAGTACTACTTCACCCTGTTTCAACGAAGATTGTACATCAATAATTCGTTGATTAGAAGAGCCTCTAAATCGTAAGGATGGATCTTTTAACTCATCTACAAATCGACCATCCACGAGGATATCGATTTGTTCCACTAAGCTACAGCGCGATGGATCAGATATAATATCATCCCAAACATAGCCAGAGTAAGCCCAGATAGGTTTCTCAGGCGCTGCTTCACGTACTGCTTTCACTATGGCTAGCATACCATCTACATTTTGAAATGGTTCACCGCCTAACAAGGTAAGGCCAGCACAATTAGGATCTTTTACATAAGACACAACTAGCTGTGTTTCTTTATCAGTCCATTCTTGACCAGCATTAAAATCCTGATATTCTTCATTAAAACAATTATAACAACAATGGGTACAACCAGTTACAAAGATTGATGTCCGTATCCCTTCCCCATTGGCAATATCATATTGTCGAATCTGTCCATATCTCATAATGACCCCCATATCTTAGCTATGATTAATTTTGACTGAATCAAACATATAGATATATTTCAATTTATCATTTACATAGTAAAAGCTGTGCCATTGGCACAGCTTTTACCATTACTATTTTAATGCAATTAAATGTGCATTATCCGATCTTTAATTTCTTTTGTACGACCTTCATTCCAGAAGTTTTCACCAAGGTAACCACAAGTACGGCGAATAACTGTTAGTTTATCTCGATTTGTATTATGACAACGTGGGCATTCCCATTGATTGTCTGCGTTAACCTTGATTTCACCATCAAAGCCACATTCGTGACAATAGTCAGATTTCGTATTGAACTCAGCATAAGAAATATTATTATAAATATATTGAATCATCGTCAATACAGCTGGAATATTGTTTGACATATTAGGAATTTCTGCATAAGAAATACAGCCACCAGTTGATTTCTTTTGGAACTCAGATTCAAAGGCAAATTTATCAAACACATTGATTTCTTCACGAACGCTAACATGATAACTATTTGTATAGTAACCTTTATCTGTTACATCTTCGATGATACCAAAACGTGCACGATCCAAGGATGAGAATCGATTTGTCAAGCTTTCAGCAGGCGTACCATAAAGGCCAAAGCCTAAATTATGTTTTTCACGCCACTCATTAATAGCTTGGTTCAAACGATCCATAATTTTCATAGCAAAAACACGACCATGTTCACCTGTATTAGATTCACCCGTAATCAAACGACACGCTTCGTAAATACCAATGTAACCAAGTGAAATTGTAGCATAACCGCCAGTCAAGAATGGAGCGATTTTTTCACCTTTTTTAAGTCGTGCAATAGCACCATGTTGCCAATGGATTGGAGACACATCACTCACTACATCTTTTAATAAATTGTAACGAAGCATTAATGCCTTTTCAGCTAATTCGAGACGTTTGTCTAAAATTTCAAAATACTTTTCTTCACTACCACGAGCTAAGATACCGATTTGTGGTAAATTTAAACTTACTACGCCCATATTGAATCGGCCATCAAATTTATAATTACCTTGTTCATCTTGCCATGGAGATAGGAACGAACGACAGCCCATAGGACTGAATACATTACCTTCATAATTTTCCTTCATTTTTTTAGCGGAAATATAATCAGGGTACATGCGTTTAGCTGTACATTGAGCAGCAAGCTCTGTTAAATAGTAATAAGGGCTATTAGGTGTTACATTATGTTCATCAAGCACATAAATAAGTTTTGGGAATGCTGGTGTAATATACACATCAGCCTCATTTTTAACACCTTTAATGCGTTGACGTAAAATTTCCTCTGTAATTAAAGCCGCTTCTTTTGCGTACTCATAATCTGGTTGGAAATACATGAATAGTGTAACAAATGGAGATTGTCCATTCGTAGTCATCAATGTATTAATTTGATATTGAATGGTTTGAATACCGTCTTTTACCTCTTTGCGAGTACGTTTCCATGCGATTTCACGAGCCTTTTCCATATTAGGCTCCATACCGTAAATTTCAACTTGTTCTTCAATAACATTATTGAGAATCTTTTCATATGATTTACGTACAAATGGTGCCAAAATACGATCGATACCATTAATACTTTGACCGCCATATTGACCAGATGCTACTTGTGCAATAATTTGAGTCGTTACCGTACATGCTACCTGGAATGATTTTGGTGTATCGATTCGTTTACCATTGATAACAGTGCCATTAGTTAACATGTCTTCTAAATTGATTAGACAGCAGTTAAACATTGGTTGAATGATGTAGTCCATATCATGGAAATGAATAGCACCACTATCATGAGCCTCAAGGATATCTGTAGGAATCAATTTACGACGAGCAATATCCTTGGACACTTCACCAGCAATTAAATCGCGTTGTGTAGATACAATAGCAGCATCCTTATTAGAGTTTTCATCAAGAACATTTACATTGCTACGATCTAATAAACCAATTACATCTTCATCAGTTGTATTTTGACGGCGTTTGAAAGCTTGTACCGCTTTATAACCTTCATATGCACGAGCTGTTGCAGGATTATTATATTCAATTAACTTATAATATACTTGATCTTCAATCGCATAGATTGTCATATCCTTTTGAAGTTTTATAGCATATGCTTCAATTTCATCAGCAATGCGCTCAGCTAAGCCAGATTCATATAACCCCGTACTACTATGTTCTGCCTTTTCAATAGCTATTGCAATTTTATGTTTATCAAAAGGTACCTTTGTACCATCTCGTTTAATGACCTGCAACATCTCGGAACCTCCCCGTTTCCCATACTCCGAATTAATTAATGTCATTACATACAAAAAAGTATGGAAAAACCATACTTATCTATATTATTAATACGAGAAATCTAGAAATTAACATAGAATTTCATATTTCTTTCTGCTTTCACAGTATACTATATATAGTGTTCATTTGCAATAAAAAATACAATATCATGTAAAAAAAAGAGTTTTTCGTTATACTAAAATAGCATAACAAAAAACTCTTTATTTTATAAAGCAAATGATAAAAGACGAGTCCAAAAATTAGGTCTTTGTCCAATCCAATGTTCTGGTACGGCAGGATAAAAAACTCGGTCTGCTAGTAAATCACGCTCATTTAATCGTACATCGCTAAGTAAATCTTTTTTATACTCTGTATCAAGCTTAGAAATGGCTTCTACATAACTTTCATAATGATTAGGTATTGCATCATAACCAGTGCCAAAGAAATGTATTAAACCATTTGTATACAAATCTAATGCACGTTTATAGTGCTCAGAGTGGTGTTGGAAGGATGTAATATTACATTCGAATAAAATTCCTTTATCAACCCATTGCAATAGGCGTTCTGGTTGATTAAAGAATAAACTGTTACATTCAACTTCACTAATAATCGGTGTAATCCCTAGGTCACATAATTCTTGTAACCACGCATCTACATGATAAACTTTACAGTTCTCAGGAACAGTAACCAACATAAAATGACTGTTTCCTAGTACAAGAGATTCTCTATGATTGCTAATATATGCAAGCATATTGTCACTTAGCTCGACAACAGCACCTTTATGTAGAGTAACATTAATATTTTGTTTATTCACGATATGCACCATTTTTTCCACATCAGTTGATAGTGTTTCAAGGATACTATATAAATTGTGAGTATTTACCTTTGGCGTACAGAAAATATCAGTAATACCAGACGCAACTAACCCCTTAATCATTTGTACAGATTCAGCCATAGTTTGAGGACCTTTCCCCTCCTCTATGCCTGGCAAAATATGTGTTTGTAAATCTAATATGCGTTTCATGTTCTTCCCCATTTTAATCATTATATCGCCCCTTACCTCGATATAATTCTCTCAACCATTAAATTCATTTTGTATTCATATTATATCAATCTTTCTATGTCTTGAAAAGTACCTATACCTAAACTTTTGATAATATTTGATTGTTTCAAATTAAAAGTTAATTTATATTTTCATTTAAATTTCACAAAAAAAAGACTTCTATGAAAAATCATAAAAGTCTTTTTTATCACATTTAAATATCTAAAAAAATAAATATAGAAATCTTATAGTTCTAAGATTTATGACTGAAAGAGCGGTAGATGGATAGTATTAGCTGAACAATTACTACACCAATAATAACACCAGCAGTATCAATTGCTACATCGCGAATTGATGCATTTCTACCTACACTAGTCAACTGTAAACATTCATCGAGCCCTGCTATAGCAAGACCAATAGCAATTACCTTAAGACCAGCATATTCTCGATTAAATTGATGAAGCGCAATATACAAACAGCCTCCGAGTACGGAAAATTCAAAGACATGGGCCATCTTGCGCACAATGCGATTTAGGGACCACACATCACCTGTGAATCCAAATTTATAAAGTAATGGACTTAACCATTGAGTTATTCTAAGACTAAAACCATCTGAGGAAACATCATTTTGTAATGAATTATCCCATATAAAAAGAATAACGAGAATAACTAAAGCAAAGCTTATCCAATGTTTTTTTAACATCTATTCTCCTCACCACTAATCTCGATCAAAGATATCTCTAGTGTATACTTTATCCTTTACATCTGCCAATGCTTCATCCCATCGATTAGCCACAATTACATCACTAACTCGTTTGAAATCTTCAAAATTTCTAATCACAGGCGAATGGAAGAAGTCTTCAGCTTCTAGGGTTGGCTCATAAACAACAACGGCAATACCCTTTGCCTTGATGCGCTTCATGATACCTTGTACTGCAGAAGCTCTAAAATTGTCAGAATTAGTCTTCATTGTCAATCGATAAATGCCTACAATCTTTGGTTGTTTAGCAATAATAGCATCCGCAATATGATCTTTTCTAGTCCGATTAGCATCAACAATAGCAGAAATGAGATTTTGTGGTACATCATTGTAATTTGCTAATAACTGTTTTGTATCCTTTGGTAAACAGTACCCACCATAACCAAAAGACGGATTATTATAAAAATCACCAATACGTGGATCTAAACATACGCCATGAATAATCTCACTTGTATTTAACCCCCGTACTTCTGCATAAGAATCTAGTTCATTAAAGTAGGCTACACGCAATGCTAAATATGTGTTAGCAAAGAGCTTAATCGCCTCAGCCTCTGTAGAGCCGGTAAAACACTGAGGTACATCTTCTTTAAGGGCCCCTTCTGCTAATAATCTTGCAAAGGTACGAGCTCGTTCAGAATCTTCCCCAACCACAATACGAGAAGGATATAAATTATCATATAAAGCTTTACCTTCACGCAAAAATTCTGGAGAGAAAATAATATTATTAGTATTAAAACGTTCTCTCATTTGCTCTGTATAACCTACAGGAACCGTTGATTTAACAATCATAACCGCATCAGGATTAATATCCAATACGGTTTTAATGACTGATTCAACTGATGATGTATCAAAAAAATTCTTTTGCGGATCATAGTTTGTGGGGGTAGAAATAATTATATAATCGGCCCCCAGAAAAGCATCTTTTGGATCTAACGTGGCACGGAAATTTAAAGATTTATTCTTTAAATAATCTGCTAATTCCGCATCTACAATAGGTGATTCCTTGTGATTAATCATTTCAACCTTTTCAGGAATGATATCTAGAGCTACTACCTCATTGTGTTGTGCTAGTAATACACCATTCGAAAGGCCCACATAGCCTGTACCAGCTATTGCTATTTTCATTTATTTACCACCCTTCATGTAAAAATCTTTATACCATATCGCAAAGCGTCTTAAACCTTCACGAAGTGTTGTACTTGGTTTAAATCCAAAATCGGCTTCTAATGCCGATGTATCTGCATAGGTAATCGGTACATCGCCCGGTTGCATCGCTACAAGCTCCTTATGGCGTTCCATATTAAAGTCTGGTGGCAGAACACCGGCTGATACTAATTCTTCTCCTAAAATTGTTACAAAGTCTAATAAATTTTCAGGGCTATTATTGCCAATATTATAAATTGCATATGGTGGCACTGGTAATCCATCAGCGCCATTTCTTCGCTCTGGAGCCACTTGCATAACCTTATAAACACCTTCAACAATATCATCTATATAAGTGAAATCACGCTTACAATTCCCATAGTTGAAAATCTTAATAACATCTCCCTTGCGCAAGGTATTAGTAAAACCAAAGTACGCCATATCTGGACGCCCTGCTGGGCCATAAACAGTAAAGAAGCGCAAACCTGTACTCGGTATGTTATACAACTTAGCATAGGAATAGGCTAATAACTCGTTAGATTTCTTTGTAGCTGCATATAGGGATACAGGATTATCTACTTGATCTTCAGTGGAATAGGGGATTTTTTTATTAGCCCCATATACGGAAGATGATGATGCATACACGAGATGCTCTACCCCTTTTGTACCGTTATCATAAGAATGACGACAACATTCCAATATATTATAAAGTCCTATAATATTGGACTCTATATAGGCATCAGGATTAGTAATAGAATATCGTACACCAGCCTGTGCCGCTAAGTTTACAACTATTTCCGGTTTATACTCCTCAAAAATAGATTCTAAAAATGCTTTATCTGCGATATTGCCCTTTTTAAAGGTCCATTGATTATCATGTTTAACATCTGACTCAATCTGTTGTAAGCGATAATCTTTTAAGCTTACATCATAATAGTCATTGACAGAGTCAACACCTATGATATGACTTGCTTGAGCTGTTTTAAACAGCCACATAACAAGATTGGCACCGACAAATCCGGCCGCACCTGTAACGAGAATGACTTTATTATGTAATGATACATTTTGTGAAAGCATAATCTGTCCTTTCCTTTAAGAGCGTTTTAATCGTAATAAGACGCTCTCCCATATTTTAGTAAGTATAATTCTCTCCGTTGGAAATAGATACAATACAACAAGATACAAAATAAGACTGATACATATACAGAAAATCGTCCAAATCATACTATTATGTAAATGTAATAATACATATGAGCCAGTGCCCACTACAGCGGAAGCAATGATATAGGATTTAATATTTCGAATGACAAGCCATGCATTCATACCAACATATATGGCTAATAGATAAAGAAGTACAGCAATCATCTGTACACGCACAATAGAACGAGCATATACAAAGGTTGTAAAGTCATATTGCACGCATACATATATAACAGGTATTAATACGAATAGATGTGCCATTTGTGCGAGAAATGAAATATTAGGCATCCCCTTCGCACGGAATGCTTCGGATATTAAATAGGATATTGCCGTTACTAGGGACGAACTTAAAGCCCAGGAGCCTAACACGATGCCAGCTAGTTTCCATTGTGGCCCTAACAAAATTTCTACAATAAAATCTTGGTATACAAACATCCCCACACCCAAAGGTACGAGGAATAAAGCCATGTACCTTTGAAAGGTTAAAAATGTTTTTTCAAATTCTACCTGATTATGTTGATGTCGTGATAATGCAGAAAATAATACAGGCGCCATTGAAGATGTGGCAATAGCCATTACAGTTGTTACTATAGCTGTCGGCATCTTGTACAGGCCAAGATAATATGCATCTAAAAAATGACTAATAATAAAGGTATCTACCCAAGCAGTAAGCCAGATAGAAAAAGCTTCTGCTAAGGACCAAGCACTAAAGCTGAACATTTTTCGAAACACAGTACTCGAAAAATAGATAGATATCAACTTTTCTTGTCGAACACATAGTGCAATAGCTGTAAATAAATGCGCTGCCAATAATCCGGCAATTAAGGACCAGTAATCAAACCCGGCTAAAGCCATTGGTATAGATATGAACAAAGGTGTAATGATTGTAATCATACGGATACTTAAGAGGAATTTAAAATTAAAGCTCCTTCTATACATGGCCATTTGTATACTGCTAAATGCACCTAACGGCAACATGGCCCCCATTACAGCCAATGGAAATCCTAATCCTTCGTTTCCAACTAATATTGCTAGTTCATCACGCCAAATAATAATGATAAGCCACAATACAATCGCCAAAACTATATTCGAGATAAAAGCGACACTTACATTCTTCTGCTTTTCATCTTCACTTTCAAATTCATATTGCACAAGAAATTTTTGAAAACCTGCATCGGCTAGCATCTCTGCAAAGGAGATGACCATCATAATGGTCGCTAAAATACCAAATGCTGTAGGTGCCAATATATGTGCCAATATGATATTTGTAACCGGTGTAATAAGCTTTGCTAAGATCTCTGTTATGAGTGACCACTTAGCAGCAGCTACAACTTTAGTATCCATAGAGATTCAAATCCCTTTACTTATGATTTATATTCTTTAAGCCTTGTAAAAATAATTCATAATGAGCTTCACAGGTCAGATAATTTTGTATGGCTAAATAACTTGTTTTACCTAATAATAAGCGAGCTAACTTGCGATTACATAAAAGATTAAGTGCTTTCACAATCCAAGAGCGACCTAAGAATTCTCGCAAATAGCGATTAATGTGCTCATCAGCAAAATACTTATAGCTTTCATATACAAAATGAGGATTCTTAATATCCTCGCTTAATTGATTGTACATTTCTATAACAAGCTGAGCATGTTCCTTAGTTGCTAAAGTAATCCCTACCTCTGTACGAGTAATAGGAATTTCATTGATATGGACACCATCTTGATTAATATTAATTTCTACGACCAATGAATCAGCAACTATATCATATAAATTATTAAAATATTCTGTTTGGAATACGAAACTACCTTGCCCATAGATAATCGTACCAGCCTCGTAGTCTTCTCGAGCACCAATGCAGTGACTATGTTGACAAAGAACTAGGGAAGCCCCTTTTTCAATAAACTTGCGACAATAGCGTTGCAACATTGGTGAAGGATAGCGGTAAAACTCCTTCCCACCATGGTAAATAACAATCACATAATCGCATTGTTCTTTAAGGGTTTGTACATGATCAAAACTTTCTAATACATCGAAAGGATTAGCCCCTGCACGATGTACACTAGCACTAGAAAACTCATTTTCTGTGCACATATAGATGCCCAGCCGTATCCCATCTTTTGTAAATATGTAAGGCTGTTTCGCCTCATTCACATTGCCACCAGCACCACTATATGCAATATTAGATTGAGTTAACACCTGCATTGTAGATTGCAGGCCTTCATAGCCTTGATCGTAGGAATGATTATTTGCCAATCCTAATAATAAGGATGGTATAGCTTTAAATCCATTAATTGTTTTTGTAGGAGACTTTAAATTATGTCCAAATTTGTCAATTGATGTATCGTTGTCTGTAAGAGGGGCCTCCAAGTTAAATACATTTAAATCAGCCTCACATAACATGTTATATAATTGCGTTCCAATTATAGAGTGCATATCACCGTTTTCAAATAATATGCGATTTATATCTGTAGGGACAAAATCAGCTCCGATGTATATTTTCAAGATGTAACCACTCTCCCATTTTGTAATCATACTCAATTGGTTCTATCTTTATAAATCCTGCGCCAGGGTATAGTGTTAGTTCTCCGATGTATAGGCGATCATTCACATCATAAAAATCCACCCGTAAAAAAGGAAATTCTTTAGATAACTGTTTACTTAAAGCAATCATCTCTTCATAATGAGGCGGCTTTTTAAAGTCCTTATTAGAAGGTTCATAATGAGGAACAGAAATATTCATAAATTCCCAGTTTTCATCATAGTAATCCATCCGCGTCCCGGTTTCAGAAAAACGTTCAGAACAAACAACAGTTATTTTGGGTTCACCATGAAAACAATAGATTTTATAGTCTAATAGGTCATCACTGCCTAATTCATCTATGTATTCTTCAGCAATAATACGTCGAGGCACATCCTTATAAGGCCATTCTCGAGCTATCAGATAAAAATCACTCTTTAAAGACTTATTTATAATGTTTCGTGCTTCTTCTTTATTAAATGTAGATTTGTCCTTACAGATTACAATGCCTCCACTATCATGGGTACATTTCAATACAAACTGATTTGGCAATGCATCAAAATCAATATCATCAAAAGAATTCCACACTCCCAAGGTGGGAATGATGTATTTTGAGTCTATCCTATCTGCTAAATAGTGTTTCGCCTCATGCTTATCCACCATAGTAATATATTCTGGTTGACGATCATGTAGTTTCATCCATTGCATTTTTTCATTAAATGTCTTAGGGTTGTCCAAATCTAATGGATAGCCTTGATATTTCTGAAATATTTTACGCAAAAACTCCTCATCATTTAAAGAATCATAAAAACCCAGCTTTATCATCGTCTTAAGCCGATAATACGGATCATGAACGAACTTCTTTCCTTTGCTCAATATTGTTTGTATATTCATCGAATGCCCCCCTTTTAGCACGTAAAATTTGTACTTCCATATAAAATAGCATCATGTAAAAGTAGGTACTTTTGCTTTCATAAGAAACCAAGCCCATATCCATAACTAATTGAGACATAAGCAGAATAAATACCATTACATATTCATTGCTGTGTAAATCATGATAGCGCAACATGTTATATACGAGATACACATACATCGAATAATACGTTACAACTCCGATAATGCCGGTACCAGCCAATAACTCGATGTAGTTATTATGGAGATAATAGTTTTCTATTCCAAATATAGAATATGTATAAACGGAAGGATTATGAATCCCTACACCTATGAGAGGAGACTGATGAAATAAATCCCATCCAATATCTACTAACATCAAACGGACAATAGTTGATGAATCGCCTCCAGTCCCAGTGAAGGCTTCAACCATAGAGCTCATCCGCTCAAGTATTTCACTAAACATAGGCAATTGTAAAATCCCTATAAAACCTACAATTAATACGGTTAAGTAAGTCACCAATTTAGCTAAGGAATTAACAATATTTGTACTGCGAAAGCTTTTAAATACAAAAAGTAAAGCTACCCCAGCTACAACAAACACCAATGCTTTTCGACTGCCAGTAGCTGCTAATATACCTAATGTTGGTAATGCTATAATGTTCCACCACCGTGGCTTGTCATACATCATGTAGTACACAGTCATAACGATGGCATTTGCCCCTAATAAGCCAACAGTATTTGCATTCAAAGCTTCATTTGCAATTCGTGTAGACGAAGATAATACATTGATAAAATAATCTAGTCCGTAATAATATACCGTATAAAAACAGACGATATACCCTGCCCACATACCAATTTTTAACAGTAGATCTACTGATTTTTCTCGCTGAAAACACATATATAAGACAATGAGCATACAAAATATTTTTACAATGTCAAAGCTTCTACTCAGTGCTACCGATGAATCAAGTGCATCAATTGAGCTAACATAACAAACGCCTATGAATAGTAGCATATACATATGCATCCAATTAAAAGACAGTGTAATACGTCCCTGTTCTCTAATGAGGTAGCATAAAATTAGGCCAAATAAACATACGAATAATACATAGGCACCATAATTAGCTTCACCGAGGGCAAATGATATGGTTAATGAAAGTACAAGAAATATTAATGTTATAAACCATATAAGACGATTAGATATGGCCGTAATATTTAATTTCAATACTGTCCCTCTTCTCTCTATATATGTACATCACAACACAAAGCTAATTTATAAAATATCAATCCAACGTTTAGCAATTTTACTGAGTGGAAATGTGTCTCGTACCTTAAGTGCTTCATGAGATATTTTCTTCGCTAGCTCAGGATTTGCTAATAGGGATTTCATTTTCTCATACATTGTTTTCGTATCACCTACGGGAACAAGTAATCCATTGACACCGTCCTGAATGACCATACGCGCACCGCCTACAGGGCAATCTGTAACGACAACCGGTAAGCCCATTCCCATGGCCTCCAACATGGAGTTTGATATACCTTCAAAGTCAGACGATGAAACAAACATCGTACAAGGCCGTTCCTTTTCTAAGATATTTGATGCAAAGCCTGGTAATATAATTCTATCAGTTAAGCCTAGGCTGGCTATTTGTTGACGAAGTTCATCTTCTAACACACCTTGCCCATAAATTACGAGCTTATACTCTTTAAATTCATCAGCTAACATGCTAAAGGCATTAATCATCATAGGTAAATTCTTTTGTGGATGTAATCGACAAGCCGTTACAATAGTTTTATCCCGTTCACCTTCATAAGGTTTCGGTAGATTACCATTAATAGGATTTGGAATGATATGACCACGACTTTGTATAGTGTGAGAAAAATATGATTTTGCATCTTCTGTTTGAAATACGATAGCATCCGCAAAATTAAACGCGAAATCTCGCAGCATTTGTTGATGTTTACCTACAGGTACCTTGTGCGGATTATTTCGTTCAGAAAAAACTATACGATTTTTCACAAACCAAGAGCTGATGGCCAAAATGAAACTAGACGCACTTAGAAAAGACAAACATGTCGCATGGGGGCGTTTTTTCAATATTCCAATAAGGACTTTTATCTCTTGTAAGAAGCGAATGATTTTATTTGAGCTAGTCGTATGAATTTGAATTTGCTCTATCCCCTCTGGCAATGCATACTCTGTTCCATATCGATTAGGACTCGTTTGAATTACCGTGATTTTATGACCATCTTGATGCCATTGTCGTGCAAGTTCCGTTAAAATACGTTCTGCCCCATCATTTCCAAGAGATATGGTAACTATAATGATTTCTTTACTCATGATGACGCTCCTCTTTGATATATTCGGCAAGTCGCATATATGCTTCTTTCATCGAAACCTGTGGTTCCCAGGATAGACTTCGCATCTTCTTTGAATTCAAAAACATATGGACTGTAGGAGCATAACCAAAGGAAGATAGGTTTTCTGGAATATCAAAAATAACAGAAATCTTATCTTCACCCACATGACATGCCACTAAATTAGCAATACTAGCAATGCTACGAGTTTCCTCATCATGACAAACATTATAAGCTTCGCCTACTTCACCTTGACTCAGCAAAATAAGGATAGCTCTTACCGCATCAGTAATATAACAGAAATTAGACATTGAATCCCCCTTCGTATGAAGGATAATATCACGACCATCCAAGGCATGTTGGGTGAACTGCATAAACACCCGATTATCATCTAACGGCACACCAGCACCGAACGTCTGCGCAAGGCGAGCGATTTTAACAGGAACACCAAATTCAACAGCATAGGATTTACAGTAACACTCACATAAGCGTTTACTTTCAGAATAAGAGCTACGCACATTAAGGTGATCTAAATATCCGATACGATCTTCGGTCATCACTTGACCTGACTCATAAGGAACTCCATATTGTTCCATGCTAGATAAATAAACCATACCTTTAATTTTCTGTTCTTTTCCAAGTTCTAACATACGCTCCGTACCATGAATTGACGTACGAATTGTATCAACCGGATGTTCTACAAAATATTTTGATTTTGTAGGGGCTGCACCATGCATAATATAGTCACAAGCTATATCAAGAGATTCTAATGGGGTATCAACAAAGGTTAATATATCTGAGTCAACAATATCACTAAACATATGATGAGCTTTTTCTATATTCCTAACATGACAGATGACGCGTAGTGAAAGATGATAAGCATCATTCGCGGCTATTAATGAACGAGCCACCATAGAGCCAATTAAACCAGTCGCTCCGGTAACAAGGATTAATTTGCCACGAAAGGCATCAAATATCTGGGAATCACTTATAATTTCTTGTATGTCTCGTTCAACAACCGTATTAATTGCCCTCACCTCCACTTTCTCTATTTTTTAATATCCCCGTAAACATATAGTAGTCTGACGGAGTTGTAATCTTAATATTTTCTGGCTCCCCCCATACAGGGTACAATGGATACCCATAATGCATCATCATAGATGCAGAATCGATAAAATCATGAATGCCCTCTGCTATAGATGTATCGTGAACAGAAAGAATATCACCGAGCCTAAAACTTTGAGGAGCTTTTGCCATTAAGCATTGTTGACGATTTAAAATCGTCTTGATTTCACCATCATCTGTAACCATAACAGTTTCAATAGCGGGAGTTACCGTAATAGCACTCCCCTTAGACTCTACTGAACGAATATTTCTAACAATGGTGGAACTATCAACTAAAGGTCGTACGCCATCATGAATTAATACGGTTACATTATCAACACCATACAATCGCTTAGTCTCAAGTAAACCATTATATTGAGAGTCTAATGCAGTTTCACCACCAGGTACGACAGATACAACCTTTTGAAGTCCCTCTTTTTCAATTAATGCTTTTGCATAATCCATCCAGTCCGCCTTACAGACTAAAACAATGCCATCGATATATGGTTCTGCTTCAAAAATGGCTAAGGTTTGTATAAGTATAGGCTTGCCATTCCATTCAAGAAACTGCTTTGGCATCTTATCATTTTTCATTCGGGATCCTACGCCACCAGCAAATATAACTGCTATTCTTTTCATAGAACCTCCCTTAACTATTAACGATGTTCGTTTACTAAATAATGAATGCCCTTATAATTTGTATAACTATTATCCATATCAATATATACGGCATCATGCTTCGCCACACGTTGCTCTACAGGAGGCAATTGCATATAGTCGCCCCAAATCAAACGTAGATAACGCTCATAGCCAGCCATAACTGGGATTTGATAACCTTCAAACTCCTTATATATAACATGATCAAAATCTTGGCGTGGATGCCGTAACTTCATACCCTTCAAACTACCAATCAGTTCTGTCACTTCATCAGATGTTTCAAAATCATATTGACTCATTTGTTTCTCTGCAAAGCGCCATATATGATAACGCCACGAAGGTTTAGAAATCACCTTATATATACAACCTGCCAGCATACGATATAGTTTCCCCTTATTATCAGGTAATCTTTGTGCATTAAATAGAGCAAAGGTCATGGCCCACATGAGCTGAAAGAATCGTTTTACAGGACCCTTAGGGCATCCATCAATAGGCATAATTTCAAGGGCCAAACCATGACATATGTCTTCATTTACACTATGACGATTAATGAAAGTAGTTTCTTCATCGCGGATTGATACGCCCGCATCATGATAAATCTTATCTCTCGTTGTCCTGCAGTAGGTATAGCGTTTATCTCCATATAATGGCCACAATTCAGCCAGTTTTTCATAGTCTGGACGAGGCATAAAAATATCTAAATCGTCATCCCATGGTATGAATCCCTTATGACGAATGGCACCTATAAGACCGCCTCCACACAAATAGAATCGTAGATTATGGGCATCACAAAATTCTTTAAATACTAAAAGCATATTCAGTTCTTTAGCTTGTATATCATGAGCTGTTGTTTCTGCCATACTACCTTTCTAACGTATAACGGCCAATACCGTTTCCACCATAACTTTCAATTCTCTAAAAAATGAGAATTCTACAATACTTCGTAAATTCCATTCCATCTTTGCTGGAAGTACATTGTGAATATAGCATTCATCCACATCATCTGCGGCGTCTAATAAAGTATCTTCATCCTTATATCGAATGCTGGCTATACTTGTTACGCCTGCAGGAAGTAACAATGTCGCTTTCATTTCATCTGTATAGGCTGCTACATATCTTGGAACTTCTGGTCGGGTACCTACAAAACTCATGGCCCCTTCCAATATATTGATTAATTGAGGCAATTCATCGAGTCGGCACTTGCGCAGAGCTTGTCCTACCGATGTGACGCGCATATCGCCTTTAGACGTTACTTGTGCACCAAGTTGCTCCGCATTTTGTACCATAGTTCTAAACTTATAAATACTAAAGGTTTGTCCATACTGAGTAACCCGTTCTTGTCTAAAGAATACAGGTCCCTCACTATCTAGTTTTATCCATATAGCTAATACTAGAAATATAGGACTCAAAAAAATTAATAGAATAGCTGCCATTAATCGATCAAATATAGCCTTAAGCATCAAATCACAACGCTTAGATGCTAAAATTTCATAATAAGGACGAACTGCTTCACAACGCATATCATCGGGTAATTCCTGCCATGATTTCCAGATCATAATACACCTAAACATTCTTTAAATGTATGAATCACATAATCCACCTCTTCATCAGTTAAATTAGTATGAAGTGGCAATGTAATTTCATTTTTGAACTGATTATATGCATTTGGATAATCATCTATGGAGAAACCCAAGTTCTTATAAGCTGTATGCATTGGAATCGGCTTATAGTGTACGTTCGTAGCAACATCTTTTTCAGCCATTCTTTCAATTAATTCATTGCGTTGTTCCATGGTTGCATCATTGAGACGTACTAGATATAAATGACCACTACTCATATACTCATCCGTATAATGTTCGACAATAGATACAGGACAATCCTTTAAGGCCTCATCATAGCGTTTAATGATTTCTTGACGTCGTTTTAATAGTTTAGGATATCGTTCTAACTGAGCTAATCCAATAGCTGCCATAATATCTGTCATATTACATTTGTAATAGGTGCCTTTAATATCATATTCCCAAGCACCGATCTTAGTTTTCGCTAATGCATCCTTATCTTGACCATGTAAGGATAACAATTGGAATTCCTTATAGATTGCTTCATCATCGATACCCTCTATATGTTTCCATGTAGCAGCACCGCCTTCCGCAGTAGTAAAGTTTTTTACAGCGTGAAAAGAGAAACTACTAAAATCAGCTACATTGCCTGTGTGAAGATTCTTATACGTAGCACCAAAGGAGTGTGCACAGTCTGCAACAATTGGAATTCGTCCTAATGCACGTTGTATATCATTACTTGGTTTAAAAAGATATTTTGCATCATTTACGATTGAGAATAGGCGATCATAATCACAAGGAACACCACCTATATCTACAGGAATAATTGCTTTTGTCTTGTCCGTAATAGCTGCAGCAACCTGATCATAGTCCATTTCATAAGAGTTAGGTGCAGTATCAATTAATACTAACTTGGCCCCTACATGAACTACGGGACTTGCACTAGCCGTATAGGAGTAAGCACTAGTTATAACCTCATCACCAGGTCCAACACCTAAAACTCGAAGAATCATTTCTAAAGCAGCTGTTGCTGAATTTAAACATACAGCCTTCGGTGTCCCTAAATAGGTTGCAATACGTTGTTCTAATTCCTTAGTCCGTGGTCCAGTTGTAATCCAACCACTTTTTAACGCTTCTACCACCTCATTGATTTCTAATTCAGTAATATCTGGAGGAGAGAAATTAATTTTCATAGCTTTCACCTATACTTTCCATTTATTCCATATCAATAAATACTGATCCGATAATAGGTACTCCAATTTGATCTAATCGTTGTTTAGCTAATGCCATATCATCAGGCTGTACATAATGACCTTTAACAACAAAGAGGACACCATCGCCCTTTTCAGCTATAACCAATGCATCTGTAACACTTAACACGGATGGGGTATCTACAACGATGACATCATATTCATCGCGAATATATTCAAATACTGTTGATAATCGATGGGAATCAACAACCTCAGACGGAGATGCCACCGCAGTTCCACTGCTAATTAAATCTAGATGAGGCATCACATTACGATGAATTGTCAAATCTTCATCCATAACAACATGATTGGTAAGCCCTTGATTTTTCACATCAAACAATATGTGTTGTACAGGATTACGCAAATTACAATCGATTAATAATACCTTATCATTATTTTTAGACAAAGAAATTGCTAAATTAGCGGCAACCTCGGATACGCCTTCACCGGTTGTGGCAGCTGTAACACATAGTAACTTTCTATTTTCTGCATTACAGCGATATTGTAGATTGCTGCGCAATGTTCGATAGGATTCCACAAGAGGAGTATCACCATATTCTTTTGAAATTAATCGTATTGTATCCATCTTAACCTCTCACCTTATACAACCAACGCAACACTTTATTATTAGGCTCTTCTCTTACTGTTTTACTGTGATTAGGAATAATACCTAACATTGGCACTTGTAACATATCCTCAACATCTTTGGATGTTTGTACTTTACGATTTCCAAAGGACTGTACTAATGTATAGAAACAACCCAATAGCAGGCCTATAACAGCACTAGCAAGCATAATAAGTACTCTCCGTGGTGCAATAGATTTTTCCGGTAACGTAGGAGCATCTACAATTTGCACTTCATTTGGTACCATGACTTCCGCTACCTTGGCTTCTTCCAATCGCTTTGAAAGCATTTGATAAATGTCTTGTGCTACATCTACATCACGTTTAGCCTGAATATAGCCACGTTCCTTTTCAGGAAGAGCCTTCATAGCATCTTCGTTAGCCTTATCCAAATCAGCTAAAGCCACCTCTTTACTTTGAGCAACAGCTAATGCTGCTTCATTTCTAAACTTATCTGCTAATAAGCCTTGTTGAGCCGCATTACTAGATGGTGCTTGTTGGGAAATAATAGCATTGATTTCTTGTTGTAACCCAGCTCTAGCCTTATCAATTTGATCATTAACTTCTTTCATATCAGGATGAGAGTCTGTATATTTGCCTGCATAACTAGCCTTGCGCGCCTCTAGATTTGCCAACTGTGCTTTATAAGCTTGAACCGTTGAGCTATCGGCAATACTCGCACCAGCAGATCCTAAGTCCGCATTAATACTCCCTAATGCAGCTTGTGCAGTTTCTAAATCAAGTTTATTTTGAGCTTTTTCTCGATCAATTAAAGTAATCTTATCGGTAAGACCCTTCATTTGATCATTAGTCGAATAGATCTTATTATCTACTTGAAATTGTTGTAATTTTTGCTCCGCTTCAGATAACTCAGCCTTAGCTGTTACCACACGCTTTTGTAAGAATTCACGTGTCGTTTTTTGTTCCACATGAGATAAATCTGCTAAGCGATTCAAAAAGGAGTCGATTAATAATTGATTGGCTTCTTGTGCTTTTTCTGGACTCTTACCAGTTACGCTAACTTGTAGAAGCTGAGTTTCTTTATATGGTTTTGTTTCAATGCGGTTTTTAACAAACTCTTCATAAGTCGGTGCAGTACTACCCTCACCCTCTATGGCGGTGATAACAGGTTCCACAACATTACGACTTTTTAAAATCTCAGCATTTGTATTCATCAGCTGACGTGCCATCGCATCTGAATAGCCAGTTTCTGTTGACAATACAGAATTACCTAAACCTTGAGTCTGTTTAATTCGCAACATCGCTGTCGATTGATATGTGGATGGTGTAACTACTAAATAAGCACCACCAAGGAGAATACAAATACCCGTAACATTTATGATAGTTTTCCGTTTCCGAATAAGAATCTTAGCTATATCTTTTAAATCTATAATTTGTTCCATCCCAATACCCCTTTCAAGTAGGCATACAACACAACGGTCTCTCTTCCCGCTTATACATTGTGATTAGGCGTATATGTTGGAATAATATCTTGTAATACACCTATTACATCCATATCTGTTTGACAGGACTCAAATATACTAATTTTTCCCATCAACCATTCACTATCAACAGTATCTAATGCAGCTTCGAAAATCTTAGTATGATTCGTCCGATTTGTCCCTTCTTCAGAGGTAAGCAATTCTTCATATTTCTTTTCACCTGGTCTCAAACCAGTAATTTTAATATGAATATCCTTATCTGGTTCAAGACCTGATAAGCGAATCATATTTCTTGCTAAATCAATGATTTTAACTGGTTCACCCATATCAAGCAAAAATACTTCGCCACCTTTGCCCATAGCACCAGCTTGTAATACAAGCTGACTAGCTTCTGGTATTGTCATAAAATAGCGCGTCATTTCAGGGTCTGTCACAGTTACAGGACCCCCAGCTTCAATTTGCTTTTTAAATAGAGGAATAACAGAACCACGGCTACCTAATACATTGCCAAAACGAACGGTAATATATTTTGTATCATAGGTGTCATTCATCGATATAATGACCTTTTCTGCTACACGCTTAGTAGCACCCATAACACTTGTTGGATTTACGGCCTTATCCGTAGAAATCATGACAAATCGCTCTGTACCATGACGTCCTGCTACTTCTGCTACATTTCTAGTACCATAAATATTATTTAAAACGGCAGCCATTGGTTGTATTTCCATTAAAGGGACATGTTTATGTGCCGCTGCATGAAATACTACCTGAGGATTATATTGAGTAAATATTTGATCTAATTGTTGTCGATCTCGTATATCTGCAATAATAGGAATGATTGGACCATCCTTATATAAACCTTTTAACTCCTGATTAATGAGATATATACTATTTTCTCCATGTCCTAGTAGCAAAAGTTTTTTAGGCCCAATACGCATAATCTGACGACAAATTTCAGAACCAATAGATCCACCAGCACCTGTTACAAGAACCACCTTATCATGAATATAATGCTCCACTATGTCCATATCGAGTCGAACTTCATCTCGTTCTAATAAATCTTCTATGGATACAGGATGTAAATGAGATACCAGTACTTCATCATCTAATAATTGGTACATACCAGGTAAAGTATTAACTTTACATTTTAGAGGTGAACAGATTTCCATAATACCTCTAATTTCATCTCGTTTAACAGATGGCATGGCAATAATAATTTCTTTCACTCTATATTCTTTTACAATAGTAGGAATATCATTACGATTACCAAGTATACGAATACCACCCATCAAGCGATTGAACTTTGACTCATCATCATCTATAAAACCAATTACTTTGCGTGAGCGCTTATGATATCTTTCAATTTCACGAGCAATCGTTGCACCTGCATCTCCGGCACCAATGATTAATGTATTCACCATTTCCGCATCTGCACTAGGTTTTCCACCATAGCGTATCGCAATATAATGTAATACCATTCTACCGATACCGATGACACCGGTACTAAGTAGCCAACTGATTAAGTAAATAGACCTAGGTAAGGATTTATCAAACACATGCATTCCGGTATAGAACAATCCTGCCCCTAATGTGGTAGCAATCAGTACGGCAACAACTTCGCGCATCCCCGCATAACGCCATATGCGCGTATATAGATGCATCGATAAGAGCATAATAATGTAGGATATTACCATTATCGGCAACGCAGCTATCATCTGTTCCATATACTGAGGTGTTATATAACCATCAAAACGTATGAGCAAACTAATTAGTGCTACACCAATGATAGTAATAACATCTACAATAAGTAATAGGACCGGTAATAAATATGAACGCAATGAAAGCCCTCCTTATATGACTTACATATGATATTAAGATATATACTATCTGCTAATTAGTCTTTTCCGATACGAGATACCATATAAGCACCAGTTAAAATAGGCACAATATCTCTGGAGAAACTAATCTTGCTATTTTTAGTTAAGTACAAGATATCGCCTTCGCGCATAACATAGTTTTGGGACATATCACCAGTTTTCAATATATTATTTAAATTAATCTCAATAGGTTTTGTTGGATCATTCTGATGAATCAAGAATATTTTCTTCTTAGCTGTATCCCAATTGAAACTACCAGCAGCACCAATAGCATCAATAACTGTACTCGATTTAGTTAATGTGTATGCACCTGGTTTATTAATTTCACCAAATACATAGACACGAACGCCACCTAATTTGGCAACATTCACGGATACATCTGGATTAATGATGTATGTAGACAAGGAATTGATTAAACTTTGAGTGAATTCCTCTACAGTCATGCCATCGGCTTTAATATTGCCTACCATAGGAAATGATACATAGCCATCAGGGCGAATGGTAAAAGTTTTATTGGCACCTAGGTCCATTTGTTGTACTACATCAATAGTTAATTCATCACCTTGTCTCAACCGATAGATTTGATCAGAACCTATTGTGGAAGCAGACGTTTCCATAGATGTAGCGGTAACTGCTTCGGTTGAAATATCTTTTGCAAAGCCTGTATTCGCCATCGTTCCTATTACAAGAGATAGAGCTATCAATTTCCGATTCATAATACACCTCATATTATTTATATGTATAAGAAAATTTTATAATCATACTATTTAAATTAATTTAATATTTTATTAAATATCGTATATATAGTTTATCATTGTTTGCTTGCAACTACTATATAAGCAAGATGAACCTCAATGTTATAAACTTCATGAAACTTTATAAACCTTGAAACTCTCTATCCTTTACCATTATTTATTATGTGTATTTTTCTACACATACAGTAAATATGTTCAATAGTATGATCCATTATAAAGCCAATTTACAATAAATAATTTGGAATAAAAAAAGATGTATATATCCATACAATGATAGATATATACATCTAAAAATTTGATTTTTATATTATTCTACACGGCCACCTAAATAAGCCTCCATAACTCTAGGGTTATGACGTACTTCATCAGCAGTTCCAGATAAAACCATCTTACCGG
Organism: Veillonella tobetsuensis; assembly: GCF_002959935.1. Classification (NCBI taxonomy): domain Bacteria; kingdom Bacillati; phylum Bacillota; class Negativicutes; order Veillonellales; family Veillonellaceae; genus Veillonella; species Veillonella tobetsuensis. The sequence continues at coordinate 74,291 of NZ_PPDF01000012.1, read as the reverse complement.
TTTCTAATACATACGCATAGTCTGCTATTTTTAAGGCTTGGCGCACATTTTGCTCCACCAATAAAACGGTTGTACCATCTGCACTAATCTCTTTAATAGTCTCAAAAATTTCATTAACTACAAGTGGTGCAAGCCCCATAGATGGTTCATCTAGTAACAGTAATTTCGGGCGCGCCATAAGAGCACGACCTATGGCAAGCATTTGTTGTTGCCCACCAGACAATGTACCACCTAATTGATAGCTCCGTTCATCAAGAATTGGGAATCGTTTAAATACCTTTTTAATATCTGCATCAATTTCCTTATCTTTACGTGTATAAGCACCCATTTCAAGGTTTTCATATACGCTCATATCTTGTAAAATTTGACGACCTTCTGGAACTAGAGAAATCCCACCATGTACGATATTGTGAGTCTTATGACCAGTAATATCTTGACCTTCAAATAGAACTCGACCAGAAGTCGGTTTTACAAGCCCCATAATGGTCTTCATAGTTGTAGTCTTACCTGCACCATTGGCACCGATTAAAGAAACGATAGAACCTTGTGGAACCTCTAAACTAATATCTTTTAAGGCTGTAATATGTCCATAACCAGCCATGATATTTTCTAGTTTTAACATATTACACCTCTTCTTTACCTAAGTACGCTTCAATTACAGCCTCATTATTTTGAATTTCTTGAGGTGTACCTTCCGCAATTTTCTTACCAAAGTTAAGAACGACTAAGCGATCACAAATATTCATCATCAATTCCATAGCATGTTCAATAACTACAACAGTAATGCCTAAGTCACGAATTTTACCAATTAATTGGCGAAGAACCTCTGTTTCACTATCATTCATACCGGCAGCTGGTTCATCAAGCAAAATCAATTGTGGATGTGTGGCTAACGCACGAGCGATTTCAAGCCGACGTTGCTTACCATATGGCAATGATGTAGCAACCTCTTCCGCATCTTCTTCAAGACCGACTAGCTTTAAGAACTCATACGCAATACCGCGACAACGTTCTTCTTCAATACGTTGACGTTTTGTTCTCAAGAAACTTGATAAAAAACCAGAACCGGTACGACAATGCATACCTGTTAATACGGTTTCAAGAGCCGTCATATTACCAAAGAGACGAATATTTTGGAATGTACGAGCAATGCCCATCTCTACCGTTCTATGCGGCTTAATCCCTACAACAGACATACCGTCGAATACGATTTCACCAGAGCTAACAGGGAATACACCAGTAATCAAATTAAATAGTGTAGTCTTACCAGCACCATTCGGACCGATAACACCAAATACTTCACCCTGTTTAACACCAAAGGAAACACCTGTGAGAGCTGCAACGCCACCAAAGCTTTTACTTACTTCATTTAATTCTAATAGCATTCAGTTCCCTCCTATCCTTGTTTCTCTTCTTGTTTGCGTTTATATGCTTCAAAGCGCTCTGTTAACACTTGTGATTCTGGGATATATGGAGCCTTTTTAAAACCTAATTTACGGCTGATTTTATCTACCATAGATTCTGTCAAAATACCGTCTGGGCGAACAGCCATTAAGATTACGAGCAATGCACCATAAATGATATCTCGATAATCGGATAAGAAACGCAAAACTTCTGGCAATAATGTAAGAATAAAAGAACCTAGTACAGAGCCCCATACTACATTAGAACCACCAAATACTGGGAATAATAAGATTTGTACTACTTTGTGATAACTAAAATCGGTTGGATTAATAAAGTTTGTAATATGAGCATACAAACCACCACCGATACCAGCGATGAAGGCACCAATGATGAAAGCCATCATTTTGTAGTATACAACGTTAATCCCCATTAATTCTGCTGCATGATCATCAGCTTTAATAGCTGCAAAAGCACGACCAACACGGCTATTATTAATGCGTACACAGAAAGCAATAATTAAAGCCAATACTACCAGTAAAATAATGATAGCCATTAAATTGCCCCATGTTACTGCATCAAGGCCCATTAGACCATCAATATCAAATTCATAGGCATAATTTGTCAATTCTTGAGGAATAGATGGTATACCAGATAAACCTAATGCACCATTAGTAACATCTAAATTCAAGAAAATAACGCGTACAACTTCACCAAAGCCAAGGGTAGCAATGGCAAGATATAAACCACGAAGACGTGTTGTTGGTAATCCAATAATAACGGCTACTAGACTAGCAACCAAACCACCAATAATGATACCTACGATGATAGGCAAATCAGCTTTCAAAGAAAGCATAGCACCTACATAAGCACCAACACTCATAAAACCAGCGGCCCCAAGAGAGAGCTGACCACTTGCAAGGGTGAAGTAAATAGAAATACCCATGATGGCATTGATGATGAAGAACATCACGATCTGTAGATAATACGGGTTTAATAAATCCATTACGGTCTCCCCCCTTTATCTTTAGAACCAAATAAGCCTTGTGGGCGCCAGAACAATAATAGAATAATGAGACCAAAGGCTACAGCATCACGGAATGTGGATGCACCATAAGCAACAGAGAAGACCTCTGCTACACCAAGGATAAAGCCACCCACCATGGCACCTGTAATATTACCAAGACCGCCTAAGATAAGTACTGCCAAGCCTTTAAAGCCGATAATAACGCCCATTGTAGGTTCAATCGCATTAAAGGATAGGCCTACGAGTACACCTGCAGCTGCACCTAGTGCAGAAGCAATCATAACAGTTACAGAAATAATCATCGTAGGATTTATACCTAAAAGAGCTGCTGTTTCAGTACTCATGGATACGGCGCGAATTGCTTTACCAATTTTGGTCTTTTTAATCACTACATTTAAAATAACCATTAATAAGATGGATACACCTAAGCCGATGATTTGTACCATGGAAATTTTAAAAGCCCCAAAATCAATTAAACCGCCAATATAATCTGGTGGGAAAGATCTCGTTTGAGGGCCCCAAAGCAATAATGCCAAGCTTTCAATAAAGATAGAAACGCCGATGGTACTGATAAGTGGTGCCAAGTGAGACACCTTTTTCTTTCGCAGTGGACGAAGAGCCACGAATTCTAGAAGATAACCAAGGATAGCACCTACTGCCATAGCTACGATAAGGGCTACAAAAATGTTAACGTTAAAAATTGTTACCATAAAAAGACCAACGAAGGCACCTATCATAAAGATGCCTCCGTGAGCCATGTTGATAATATTCAAAACACCGAACACAAGTGTTAAGCCAATAGCGAGTACAGCATATAAGCTACCAAGGGTTAACCCGTTAACTAATTGTTGTAAAAACACTATACTACCTCAACTTATTTTGTTAATGCGTCAAATTGACCATTTTTAATTTGTAATACTTGAACTTCCATGGAAGGATCGCGTTTTTCGTTGAACTTGAATTGACCAGTTACACCAACGAAGTCAGCAATATTTTTCAATGCTTCACGGAATTTTTCGCGATCAGTTGTGGAGCCTGCTTTTTTCAACGCTGCTTCATAAAGATATACGGCATCGTATGCTTGTGCAGCGAATTGGTCAGGTTCTTTGCCATATTTAGCTACATACGCTTTACGGAAGTCTTTAACCTTTTGGTCTTCTTTATTTGGGAACCAAGGTGTACCTACGATGACACCGTTAGCTGCATCGCCAGCAATTTTAATGAATTGTGGACTGTTGAAACCATTGGAACCAACTACAGGTTGATTCATACCCATTTCACGCATTTTTTTCATGATAAGGGCACCTTCTTGGTAAAGGGATGCAACGATGATTACATCTGGTTTAGCTTGTTGAATCTTAGTCAATTGAGCAGAGAAGTCAGTATCTTTATCTGCAAATGTTTCAGTATCAACGATTTGTACGCCTACAGATTCCAATGCTTTACGAGCTGTATTGTTTACAGATACCATTTGATCATTGTTGTTAGAATACATAATAGCTGCTGTTTTAAAGCCCAATGTTTTATGAGCTTCTTTGATAGCTGTATCTACAGCCAAGGATTCAGGAACAGCATTACGGAAGATATAATCCCCAATATCTGTAATACCTTCAGCAGTTGTAGATGTGCCTAAAGCTACTACTTTACTTTTGTTTGCTACAGGGCCAGCTGCCATCATTTCACCAGATAACATTGGGCCGATAACTGCTACAACTTTATCTTTTGCAATTACTTTGTTCATCGCATTGATAGCTTCGTTTTTATCACCTTTAGTATCCTCTACTAACAAATTGATTTTCATAGCGTTTGCATCAGCGTTGATTTCGCTTACAGCCAATTCTGCACCAGCTTTAATGGATTCACCATATGCTGCCGCACCACCGGTTGTTGTTGTCAATAATGCAATTTTAGCTTCATTGCTATTTGCATTTCCTGCATCTTTATTGCTACCACAACCAGCAGCAACTGCCATTACACCAGCAAGGCCGAAAACGGCAACTTTTTTTAACATAGATTTATTCATGCTACATCCTTCCTTTAACACGTCTTAATAGCAAATTATTTAGTATAAATTATATATACATTTATATTATGAGGTATTTATTATGTTTGTCAATGAATTTGATGCATTTTCTATAGAATTTTGTTGAAGATAATATAAAATATTCTTATTCACCTAGTAGTTCAGAAAAATGTTCCCACTTCTCATACAATGAATCTAAATCATGTTGAGTATCTTCAATCTGTTTAGAAAGCTTAGACATTTCATCTAAATCTTGTTGCACTACAGGATTTGCTAACTGTACCTCATACATCTTCATTGTCGCCTCTAAGCGAGCAATTTCTTCTTCTACCTCAGCTAATTGCTTTTCAACCATATAAGTATTTGTTTTTTTCTTAGATTCATCTTTTGAAAGAATAATCTCATTTTCACCCCTTGCCACAGTTTGAGAGGATTCTTGTACTGGAGCAGTCAGTGCAGCTATATCATTTTGCTCTTTAAGTTTTTCTTTATAGTATGAATAATTACCTAAATATTCAGTAATTCCCTTATCTTCTAACACCAAAGTTCGCGTGGATACTTGATCTAAAAAGTACCTGTCATGAGAAATAATAAAGCAAGTACCACCAAACTGTTTTAATGCACTTTCAACAATTTCACGTGTAGGCACATCTAAATGGTTAGTCGGTTCATCGAGGACTAGGAAATTATCTCCTTGCAAGAATAATTTTAGCAATGCTAATCGGGCTCGTTCACCACCAGATAAGTCCCCCACAAGCTTAAACACATCATCACCTTTAAAGAGGAATGAACCTAACACATTTCGTGCTTTTTCTTCTGTGAAATTATAGTTATTTATGATCTCATCAACCACTTGCCATTGATTATGTAGTTCTTCATGCTCTTGGGAAAAGTAGCCTACTTGTACACGATTTCCAATATCTATATAACCGTCAGTAGGGAGTAATTCACCAATGATAGCTTTTACCATTGTAGATTTACCAGCCCCATTAGGACCGATCAAAGCGACAGATTCACCACGACGAACCACTACGGATACATCGTCAATAATTGGTTCCCCTGATCCATAACCAATAGACACATGGTCTAATACGAGTACCTTATCGGCACTCATTGCAGCAGGAGGAAATTTAAACTCTAATGAGTGCGAGGTTACAGGAGCTTCTAATCGTTCCAACCGATTCAACTGTGATTGACGCCCTCTAGCCATCTTAGACTTAATACCTGCACGATACTTATCAATATATTCTTCAGTTTTCTTGATATATTCTTGCTGCTTTTCATAAGCAATTGTATCTGCTTTTAAACGTTCATCCCGTTGTGCCACATAACGACTATAATTACCGCGATAGGTTGTAGCCTTATGATGATCTAATTCTACTACGCCAGTCACAATCCGATCCATAAAATATCGGTCATGACTAACGATGAGAATCCCCCCTCGATAGGAGGATAAATAACCCTCCAACCACTCTAACATTTCCATATCTAAATGGTTCGTAGGTTCATCTAAAAATAAAAAATCTGGACTACGAACTAAGGCCTTTGCCAAATTAATGCGCGTCTTTTGTCCACCAGAAAAGGCATTGGCTGGTTTATCTAAATCTTCATCCGTAAAGCCAAGTCCATAAACTATACGCTTAGTCTTTTGCTCATAATCGTAGCCACCTAGCCATTCTAACCGATTTTGTAAATAATCAAGACGTTGTAAGTCACTTTCACTAGCCTCATGAGTTTCAAGATATGTTGTGAGCTCGTGTAATTTATCTTCTAAAGCATGAACATCTTCCCAGGCAGTTTCTATTTCTTCGGCCAAACTGGCATCACCCAAGTTGACATCTTGTTGTAGATAGCCAATACTTGCCACGGGCGATGTTACAACTTGACCTTCATCTAATTCCTCAATGCCGAGGATACATTTTAATAATGTTGATTTTCCGGCCCCATTAGGACCAACTAAGGCTATTCTATCGCCTTCTTTTATCTCAAAGGACACATTGGAAAACACTTGGCGCACCCCAAATGATTTTCCCAGGCCGATCATTCGAATGCGTTCCATTCAATACCTCCTTTATCATTCAGTAAATATTATTATACCACAGTCGCCTTTACAAAAATGATCATTTCCACACTATCCTTCGTCTTTCGACTATGTTTAAATAATTTTCCTAATAAAGGAATATCTCCAAGTAATGGGATCTTCTCCATCTGTCTTTGATCTCGATTATCCATTAGACCACCAATGACTAATACTTCGCCCGGTTGTAATCGCACTCTTGTCTGTGCCTGTCTAGTTGTAATTTTATAAGATTTCAATTCAGATACCATAATAGGTGAACTCACCTCTGCTCGTATTGATGTATCAATACTGCCATTTTTTGTAACAATAGGCGTGTAATCTAATTTTATACCTACTTCTTCATAATGAATGGATTGCTTTCTTTCCCCATTAGATATAGTTTCCTCCACTACGGGAATTCTTTCACCAATTAGTATATGTGCTTCTTCTCCATTTAGAGCCATAATGGATGGTGTTGCAATCACAACCGCTTTCCCTGTTGTTTCTAATAAACTCAACTCAGGTTTTACAAAGAACTTGTATGCTTCACCATCTGGCGCCTTACCAAATGTAATGGCCCCATAAGAATGAGTCTTATCACTGCCATGTCCAGTTAGACTCAACCAAGACCACCGAAATCCGGTTTCCTTTGTATAAGAATGTTCCATAGCCATAATTGTAGCCTCTAACCGGACCTGTTTTACATCACGATCAATAGCCTGAATAACTGATTTTACTCCTTTTTCCTCATCGCCAGTAATATTGAATACTAACTGATTGGTTTCTTTATGAATTGCAAATTTTCCATTAGGCACTACTGTTTTTATTACCGATTCCAAGGAGCTTGCTGATGCTACATTTGGCTCCACTACCATAACATGACGATGTTCCTTTACACCAGAATGCCCAATAACAGTAATTATGCCCTGTTCATTTTGTATATCAAAATGATACATATCGCCTAAGCGCTGTAACATCTCCAACGGTGATTTACCATATATATTTCCTGTCACAGTACCTTCCAATGTATCGATACCAAGTATATCAATTTTATAACTACGACTAATTGCCTCCACAACATTAGCCAAAGACGCTTTACTCACGGTCATACTATATGCGTGTTCAGTAGCATTAGACGCTTGTAATTGGACTGGTTCCTCTGCCTTCATATACGGATTTCCTACTACCCACCAAATCAACAGTACTATCATAATTCGCCAATAACTACACATCGTACATTTCCTCCTTCATCAAGGGTTATACAATTTTCATCCACACTAACTATCTTGATGCCCTGCCAGGACTCCCCCTCCATGACAACGCTTGAGTTCGAACCAACACTTACAATAACAGATGATTTAGGACCACGGACAATACCATTAACATGAACTGATTTTTGTGTATTGTATTTTGATTCGATACTCTTAGTACCTACTTTATCCGCCGTATTTGCTTTCCGTTCTTGCTTTTCTTTCTTCTTACTATTTGAATGTAACTTAGATTTAGAATCTGATAACTCTCCTTTGTTAACCATTTCACTCATACCATCATCTATAGTCTCATTATCAAGCATTTGTAAAGGAGCTAAACCATTCATAGCCTTTGAATCACCTAACACTTCACGCCAGGGAAACCCTCTTAATGTATCTCCCGTATTATATAGTAATTTTGCTTCATTTTTATCTTCAGCTGATTTAGACACTACATTTGACTGGGACTCCATCGGGATATGGTTCTCCTCTGGTATGTGAAATACACTCCAGGCAAAAACAATTAAACCTAATAAAATTAATATGAGTATCCCTTTTTTATATCGTTTATATTGAGTTACATACTGAATAAATTTATCTTGTAAAAGCTGATTAATATGCATTCATAAAAACTCCTTTCATATGTCTTAGATTAATACCTAACATCAGTATGCAACACTTATACCTATAAAAAAAGGACACTAATAGTCACCCCCGTGACTATTAGTGTCCTTTACAAATCATAAACTGTATGCTTTTAACTTTATATGTCATCGTAACCAGATGGATGCAAACGATGCCAACGCCATGCATCACTAATAATTTGTGATAACTCACTATGTTTTGGATTCCATCCTAAAATATCTTTTATACAGTCTGAGGAAGCAATTAATGTGCTTGGATCTCCTTTCCGACGCTCACCATATTCAACAGGAATATTAATACCAGTCACATTTTTAGCTGTATCTATAATATCTTTTACAGAAAAGCCATTGCCACTTCCTAAGTTAAAAACTCTAGATTCTCCTCCGCCAACAAGATAATTCATAGCTAAAACGTGAGCTGATGCTAAATCAGTGACATGAATATAATCACGAATACAAGTGCCATCAATCGTATCATAATCAGTTCCAAAAACTGTAATGTGAGGTCTTTTTCCCAAAGCCGTCTCTAACACCAAGGGAATCAGATGTGTTTCAGGAGAGTGATCTTCACCAATCTCACCACTTTCATCAGCACCTGCAGCATTAAAATAACGTAGTGCTACATATGTTGAGCCATAGATAGAACTATAATCATGTAGCATATCTTCAATCATCAATTTGGTTCTACCATATACATTAGTTGGTTGTAATTTAGATGTCTCTACAATTGGCACTACTTCAGGTTCACCATAAACCGCTGCTGTACTTGAAAATACAAAGTGTTGTACACCTGCCTGCCGAGCTGACTCTATAAGTCGATAAGAGCCTACAACATTATTCTCATAATAAATCGATGGATTTATCATAGATTCTCCAACTTGAGAATGTGCAGCAAAATGCATAATACCTTTTATATTATTATCTCTTAAGACATTAATGATTTTAGGATTTGCAATATCTAATTCTATAACCTTAACGTCACTAGGAATCGCATTACGATGACCACGTGAAAAATTATCAACTACGATAGGTGTAAAACCAGCATGTATTAATGCTCTAACCGTATGGCTACCTATGTAACCAGCATCACCTGTAACTAAAATATTCATACACACCCCCATAATAACTACGATTGTTTTATTGTTTGAAGCTTTGGACCGATGAGACGCTTATACACCTCAACGCCAGGTTGATCAAATGCATCTACACCAGCCAAAATAGATTCAAAATAAACAGCCCAACAATGCATAAACATTATTTCCCCTAAATGAAATGCATTTAATGTTGGTACAGATATGGTCATGTTGAACCGATTATCTATAGATAGGGCCTCACGATTTGCATCAAGTGCGCTATTTAAAATATCACTAATAGGAATATCACCAATTGCATCAAGTTTGTCGTACTCACTATATAAATTAGGAACAACCAATGATGTATTCCAATCTCTTACCTTAATAAATTGAACTACCTTGTTAAGTCGCCCCTCTTGGTGTTCTTGCACTTGAGCGTGCATATCCATCGTGCCTACTGCAGGAACAGGTGTACGTCCATAAGGAAGACAGGTATTACTCATTTTACCTAATGATTCGGATAAGAGCTGCACATACCAATCGGATAAAGAGTGTAGAGACTCACCATAAGGCATGAATACCTCTATAATACGTCCATATCGCTCAGATGCAATATATTTTAATAATGCACTAAATAGTGCAGGATTTTTATAAACATCCTCTTCTTGGCAAGCCATATCCATCGATGCAGCACCAGCTAAAAATCCTTCAATATCAAATCCCACAAGAGCCGCTGTAACGAATCCTACCTCAGTAAAAACGGAGAATCGGCCTCCTACACCATAGGGCACAGAGAATGTTCTCCATTGATGCTTAATAGCCATATCGTGAAGAATGGTAGGATGTGCATCATCATTTGTTTCTGTTACAACAGTAACCTCATAGTTAATATGATGATCTTCAAGTGCTTTCTGAAGAATCATAAAATTTGCCATTGGCTCGATTGTGGATCCAGATTTTGATGTAACTACAAGTAAAACCTTGTAATCTTTTCCCTTTTCATTGGCTTGAGATATTAAAGTTTTAATAAGTCCTTCTAAATAAGGGCCATCAACATTAAACCCAGCAAAATAAAATCTAGGGTAGCCTTGTCGTTCTTCATCAGTATAGTTATTCCAAAATGAACCACATTGTACATCAAAAATAACCTTACTCCCTAAGTAAGAACCACCAATACCAATAGATATAACCGTATCGATATTCTCACGAGCGTACTCACGTAAGCAATGCAATCGATTCATCATTTCTGGTGTATTTATACCATCTTCTGAAATATAAGGTAATTGATAAAATAAAATTGGTTCTGGTTGACCATCTTTAGATAGATGCCCTTCTTCATACCCTGTAGATCTCAAAATATTGGTGTGACGCCATACATTTTGAATGGCCCGTTCAAAGTTTTGTATGTCTCTTGCCTGTATGCAGCTTTCATTATAGATATTACTATAATCTAATTCAAAGCCAGAATCTAACTGTAACATCAAGAATCTCCTTTATGTACCTATCCAACCATATCCATAACCAATACCAAATACGGTCCAAAGAATAGCGATGGGAATCAATAACTTAAATTTTAGTTTTGCCGTTTTATGATTACAAACTACCATGCCTAACAATGCGCCAAGACCGCCATAAGCAAATGCTAAAAATAACAATGTGAATTCAGAAATGCGTTCATATCCCTTAATGGAAGAAAACTTATCGTATCCATATATACAAAATACAATACAATTCCATACAGCCATAGTAATTAGAAAAGACGTTTCACTCATAATCCTATATATTATTTCCCCTTAAAATATGAGATAGTATCTCTCAATCCACGTTCTAAATCAACTGTAGCAAGAAAATCAAAATCAACTTTAGCCTTTTGATTACATAGTCTAGAGTGACGAATATCCCCAGTTCGTTCCGCCTCATAATAGACTAGAAGATCCTTATTACTAATAGATTTAAAATAGCTCACCAATTTATTAACAGATGTACTCGTATTGGTAGAGATATTATAGACCCCTGTTAATTCCGGATGATTCATGGCTTTAATATTAGCCTCTACTACATCATCTACATAAATAAAATCTCTAGTTTGCTCACCATCTCCAAATATAGTAAGCCCCTGACCTTCATTAATGAGGCGGGTAAAAATACTAATTACACCACCTTCACCACCATCACCTTGACGCGGTCCATATACATTTGAATATCTAAAACATACTGTTTTCAAACCAAAGGCTTGTTCATAAATACGCAAATAGCCTTCACCGGTTAACTTGGTTAGTCCATAAAACGATGTTGGTTTCCCTATCATATCCTCTGTGAGCGGTAATGTATCAAGATCCCCATATACTGCAGCAGAGGATGGCATAAGAAAATGTTCTACCTTATGCTTTCTAGATGCTTCAAGTATATTAACCAAGCCTAGTAAATTTACATCACAATCCATCTTAGGATTTTCCATAGATGCAGGTACCATCGTTTGTGCCGCTTCATGAAATACTACTTGAGGTTTAAAATCTGCAAAAATAGATTCTATGTTAGCGTCTCGTACATCCATTTCTATAAATACTGCTTTTGGATTAACAAATTCTCGTACCCCTGTTGTGAGATTATCTATTACCAATACTGTATGACCTAATGCTATGAGTCGATCGACTAGATGGGACCCTATGAATCCGGCGCCCCCCGTTACACAAACGCGCATTGTTTTCCCCTTTTAGATTATTTTCCTATCGCTGCCCCTGCCTTTGCGAGTTGGTCAGCCATTTCATTATATGTATCACCCGTATGAGCATGTACCTTGTGAAAGTATACTTTTACATATGGAAATATACGTTCACAAAATGCTGCATATTCATTGGTTAATATATTATTTCGTTTCCACTTCTTCGTGGCCCACATTTCAATCCCCATATAATCATAATATAAGGAACACTTAGAAATCCCATGAGTTAAAGCATATTCCATAACATGCTTGGCCGCTAATAGCTCTCCAGACACATTCCAAAATTCTGTATATTTTGCATCCCGGGTACCGAATGAAAATGTTTCTTTATTTCCATTTAGAAACATAATACCACCTGAACCTACAGACTGATTATATTTATCATAACTACCATCAATATAAGCAATTAAATGATCTGGTTCAGAAAAGTCAGGTGTTATAGATTCTCCAGTAGTAAGTTTTTTACTAGATACCTTCGATGACGATAAATAGTCACCAATACTCATCCCTTCATCGCCTATGAAAGCTTGAGCTTCTACTTTAGTAGGAAAGGATTTATAAATAGCCCCACCAAAGCCTTTAACCTGTTTTTCACAATCAGTCCAAGTTTCATAAATGCCTGGCGTACGGCCTGCTTTTACAGCATAAAATTTCTTCGCCATACAACCTCCTAATGCTTCATGGTAAGCGGTACAAATTCAGCATTTACTACAGATTGTAAATCTTGTGGATTAACATGCATCTGCATGCCTCGTAAACCAGCACTAACATATACAGCCTCTTGAGCTTGCATCGTTTCATCAAAATATGTAGGAAATAGCTTTTTCATACCTACCGGCGAGCAACCACCCCGTAAATAGCCAGTTATACCTAATAAGTCCTTAACATGAATTAATTCAACTGATTTATTACCACTGACACGAGCAGCCTGTTTCATATCTAGTTCTTCAGCTACAGGAATACAGAATACTACATATCCTGTTTTATCACCCTTGCCAACTAAAGTCTTAAATACTTCTTTTTCATCAAGACCTAGTTCATCAGCTACATGAACACCCTGACCTCGTTCTTCAGACCATTCATATTCATCAATCGTATATGCTATGTGATGAGTATCTAATATGCGTAATGCATTTGTTTTTTTATGCTTTTCCTTACTCATACAAGAGCCTCCTATTTATTAACAATTTTATTTATATTCTTTAATTCAATGCGTAAAGTACCATCATCATTAGTTTTAATTTCGATAAACTCCCGATTTTGCATATATTCTACAGGGAACGAAATTTCTATGCCAGTATCGGTTTTAATCTTATGATGTTCGCCTACTTTCGTAGCAAATTCACGATTTACCGGTAAAGGTCGCATCATATCTTGTTCAGCTAACTCCTTTTTCGCAGCTTCTTGTTGAATAGGATTAGATTTAAACACTTCTTCTACAATGCGAATAGGATTAACTGTATCAGATACTTCCGCATTTTTAGCAATCATAGATTTCGCCATTGTCAGCTCTGCTACGCCATCGGATTCGTGTGCTTGAGCCACCTTATCTATAATGGTTTTTACCTTTTTAACAGTATCTCTAGAGGATTGATCTGTACCGAGTTGTAACACCTTATCTGCTAAGATGTAACAAACTTCACCGTCATATTCACCTTTTGGTTCAAAAATACGAACAGATAAATCCATTGTATTTATTGATACAAAAGCACGTAATTTTTGTGTAGGCATCGGTAATACTGCCTTATGAGGTACAAGCTCGGTGGCTAGGGAACCATCATCTTCACTAAATAATTGGTGGGTAAATGCATCGTGAGCTTGGCATAAAAGCATACAAATATAGGATGTATCTGTCACCACATCGCATACGATAGTATCAATGACAACACCTACTGTGGCTTGTTTCATATAGTCAAAGGTCTTCTCCCCTAACTCTTTTGCTAACGTAACAAAGGCGATTTCACCAGATTTATATTCACCGATTCGCTTTCCCATAGGGCTATGTGCATGTAATGTCCCTGTTCTCGCACCAGGATCTTTAAAAGCTTTCGTTACATGGCCTGCAATATAGTCATGTATGTCTTGCTCACCTATTTTTAATTCATGTTCAGAATAGACCGCTAAAGATGATATAAAATCAAAAATCTCTAAGGCTGCTTTATTAATTTGCATGATAACTCCTAAAGAATAAAAATATTACTCTTTATTATACCATTCTTTTAGCAATTCTTTGTCTATTTTTGAATGATCAATAATTAGACATAATTTAAACACCTATATTTATGTTCATAAATTAAGAGAAAGTAATTATATATCCTCTTAATACAACAAAGGAGGTGCCTGTTAACACCTCCCTTGTTATAGTATTAGATTTTAATTTTAGTGGCTAACCAAGCAGCAACTAAGCATTTTACAATATCTCCAGGAATATAAGGGAACATTGCAGCGGTTAATGCAGCCCAAAGTGGAGTTCCTGTAACAAGCATAAATCCAGCAACACCAAAAATATATACTACAGGAATTGTTATAGCAATAGAACGCCAAGCATAAGAGAAAAAGCTTCGAGACTTACCTTTACAAACACTCAACAATGTATATGCTATTGGCCAAGAAACAATAAAGCCACCTGTAGGCCCCCATAATTTAGTTAATCCAGAAGTACCACCAGCAAATACGGGAACCCCTATAAGGCCTAATAAAATATATACTAAGAATACCATTAATGCGTCCTTCGGCTCCAACATTAATCCTGTTAGTGTAGCCACTAAAGTTAGTGCTATCACTGGAACAGGGCTAAATGGTAATGGAAAAGAAATCCATGCTGAAACACATAATAAGGCCGTTAGTAAAGCCATTTTAGTTAAACGTCTTGCTTCCATATTTTACCTCTCTATATATTATAATTATTACTATTAAATTATAATCAACCAGCAAACCATCGTCAACCAATTAATTTTGACTAGTTAACAACAAAAACCACCATTGATAATCAATGGTGGCTTACACTGTAAAGCTAGATTTATAAAATATAATATATATTATAAATTCAAACCTTTCAAATACTCTTTGAATGCAGCGCCTAATTCTTCATTGCGAAGGGCATATTCTACAGTAGCTTTTAGATATCCTAATTTATCGCCTGTATCATAGCGAATACCTTCATAAGCTAATGCATAAGTATCTGTTTTTGATGCGGCTAAAGCATCTGTCAACTGTACTTCATTACCAACGCCTGGTTTTGTATTTTCTAGAATATCAAAAATATCCGGTGTCAAAATATAGCGTCCAAGAACAGCTAAATTAGAAGGTGCTTTATCAACGCTTGGCTTTTCTACTAAACCATTTACGCGATATAAATTATCAGCTAATGGTTCTCCTGAAACAATACCATAAGAACTTACCTTATCATTAGGCACAAATTGAGCACCAAGTATAATCCCTGGATGTGTCTCATAACACTCCATTAATTGTTGTAAACATGGTTTTTCTGGATTATAAACAATGTCATCACCCAACAATACTGCAAATGGTTCATCACCAATAAATGCCTTAGCACATAGTACGGCATCACCTAAACCACGAGGTGCTTTTTGACGGATAAAATGAACCTTAATATCCGCCAAGTCCTTTACCATAGCTAACTGTTTGTTTTTACCTTGTTTTTGCAATAACTCTTCGAGCTCAACACTACTATCAAAATGATCTTCTATAGCACGTTTGCTACGACCTGTTATGATAAGAATTTCTTCAATACCAGAATCAAGTGCTTCTTTTACAATGTATTGAATTGCCGGGGTATCAACGATAGGCAACATTTCCTTTGGTTGTGCTTTCGTTGCTGGTAGGAATCTCGTACCAAAACCAGCTGCTGGAATGACAGCCTTACGAATAGACTTCATGTGTATGCTCCTTAGAAATCTTTACCAACGAATTTGATTTTCCATTGGTTATTGTTATTTTTATGAGAATCTTTATATGTTAAATACATATCAAAGGAGTGCAAATCACGATGGTATGTGTAATAGATAGAATCCACATCGCCACTCATCATATTTTGTTTAACACTCACAGAAATATCATCGAGACGTGTCAATTTAAAGGAACCACCATAGATGAGCTCCTTAGGAAGCTCTGTACTATCAAAGCGATATGGCGAGTTGTTATAGTTAATATTGCGTTGATTATACGATACCCACGCATTAACTCTAGGTCCTACAGCTGTACGGAATTGAGCGCCCCAGTACGGCATGCTACGTATCGACTTATCATAGCCATAATAATCGCGTTGATAACCGCCGAAGAATCGCAAAGTACCATCTTTCCAAATGGTGATAGGATCATGAGATACTTCTACCTTATAGTCCTTATGGACCCCCTTTACAGATCCTTCCTTCCAATAACCAATGCTTGTTTCACCACGTGCAGTAAATGGAGATTTACCAATATGGTACGTATGTGTATCAAGACGTAATTCGCCGATTTTTTCTACCCATACAGTTTCATCATTGTATTCATTGGATACTTTACTATACCCGATAGATGCAGTCCCCCAAGGTAGGTAATGACGATAGCCTATTTGCGGCTTAAATCCCGATTTGAAATACCATTTATAATCAAAATAGGCTTCGCCGGATTTTCCCATTGGAATATCAGCATTACCACGTAATCCAAACCCATCATCACTATTATAAATAGGACGAGGCATAATAGAAAATGCACTTACTTTACCTTGTTTATCTCCACGTATAGATTTTGTATAAGATTTCAAGCTAAAAAGTTTAAAATTCTTGATGTAAAAGCTTGGATGTTGAATTACTACCTTATCGCCAGGATAGATTTTAATGTCTTCACCTTCAATACGGTAATCAGGTGTATGCTTAAATGCCATGGCATGCTTAGACGTAATCATACCCTTCTCTATGGAACCAGTTTGCCCATCATAAGATAAGTTTTGACCCTTCACATAATACGGATCAGACCAGCCTTGTGTATGACCTGCATCAAAATGTTGATCGCTAGTACGATAAGTCATAACATCACCAGTAAGGTCTTTTGTTTTACCACCATCTTCCAAATAGCGATATGGTCCATCTGCAGTCCTATACTCTGTAGTCTTAGTATTACCAGTAATGCGATTAGCTAATAATGTGCGATTACCTTGAGTAACCACTACATTACCAAAAGCATTTACATCGCCAGTACTACCGGAATATGTCATCTTATCTGCATCTACACGAGTTGGTAACTTTTCTGTCGGTGCAGTAATCGGTGAAGCACCACGACGAACAACACGAATATTGCTGCGTTCAGGTGTAGACGGCTGTTGAATTTCACCTGCATAAGATTCAGATATACTATCCAAACTATCTTGATATGTAATTGATTCTGAAGCAGCCCATGCTGGCTGGGCTAGACAAAGCAAGCATGCTGCCACGAGCCATTGTATTCTTTGTTTCCTCATGGTCACTAAACTCCTCTATTAGTTACGTTTTACTACAACGATTGGTTGGGATACATTTTCGACCGTATCATTTGTATCTTCCACGTCTTCCTCTGAAGTATCTTCTGCATCGACATCATTTCCAACTACATCATTATTAGGGCTATCTGCAGAATCATCTACTATGCTTTCATTTGTATTTGTAGATGGTACAGTAACCGCATCAGCTAACTCATCATCACTATGAGCTAAACCATCACCACCAATAACAAGACCTTGAATGGAGACAGAATCTTGCGGTTGAATGAATACAGTAGATCCTGCTGGGTAATCAATATTTTTCCCTTTAATAAAAGCACCACCTACAAGACCAACAGGGCCTAATAGTACAGCACCAGCAATAGATGCACCAGCAGCCTTAATCTCACCCTTTGTCTTTTCTTTTGCTTCATCGCCTTGGATAGCAGTAAATTCTGTGCCATCAATAGCAGGAACAGAGTCAAAAGTAATATCTAGTGCGCCATTGCGACCAAAGGAGCGTGCTTTTTTCAAAGTAGTAATCGTTGCAGATCCAACAGTACCAGCTGGAACGAGTAAAACATTGCCATCCATTACATTTTCAGCAACAGTAAATTTAATTACATCGCCTTCATGGCTTGTTTTTGTAGATACTGCATCATTGAGGATTACTTTGAACACATGGTCAGATGCTAATGTACCGACTTGATTTGTAAGCGTTACATTGCTACCATACACCTTTGTTTTCAAACTGATAATACGCTTTTTCAATGGACCATTTGCAATTCTACCATTAACGCTACGTTCCATTTTTTCAACACGTTCTACAAGAGATCCGTCGTTAATGCTATTTTGATAAGTATATTCAAGAGCATCCATTTCTTCACGTAAGGAAATACTAGTACCACTACCTTCTACAGAATCATATAAAGAATCCACACGTTTACTTAATGTCGCACTATTTCCAGAGAATCCGTTACCATACACTGTTTCATCTAATTGGTTAATGCGATCTACTACGGCACCATCTTGAGGTGCACCATATACAGTGGTTTCCAATACTTGTGTTTTTTCCGTTACTGTACCAGGTGCAGCAAACGCTGTGCCTGTCAACAAAGATGCCATCAAAAGTGTAAGTACTTGCTTCTTCATATAATCCTCCAAAACTAATCCCCTATAGGACGTATACGTTAAACAGCACAATAAGCACGGGCCTAAGACCGTGCTTATTTTCTGAGTACCTCTAACGAAGTATCTCAGTGGCCATTAAATTTTCAAATCAATAAGCGCAGATACACCTACACCTTGAACACGGGAAGCGCCAACTGGATTTGTACTATCTACAGGTACTAAACCTTTAACGCGAACCATACCATTAAAGCTACCTTCGATTTGAGCAACAGCTTTAACTTGTTCAATACTAGATGCAGGGCCAGTTACTTGCGCAGCACCAATATAACCTTTAGTACCAATACTTACAATAGGAACAACCTTTGTAGTATATTCAGTACTTAAATTATTTTGTTTTAGTAATTTATTTAGGAAAGAGTCAATTTGTGGACCAAATTTGCTTACTAAAATGCCGACACCACCAATTTTAGCAGCGCCACCAAGAATACTGCTCAAGCCACCAGCTTGAGTGGTTAAAACACCACCAAATGCAGTCGTAGTCAAACAAATCCCTAGTACAGCAGTCATAATTTTCTTTTTCATGATAAGCCTCCTAATAGATACTTATATTTTAACAAATTCTATACATAGTTTCTAGTATAAGTATAAATACTTATACTTAAAGATAATAAAATTATATAAAAGTACAATGAGTTTATTGTGAGTTTTACACAATTTAATTTTTAACTATGTATTTTTAAAAAATTATACACTAATCACTAAAATAAAGCAATCAACAGATTCTTGGCACTTGATCTTCGCCTAACAAATCTACAAGCCGAACACCACCTATGGATGTTTGTAAACCAACTTTACCAATATTCTTATCCATAGTTTTTCCTATATGAGTGGCTTCACGACCTTCAGGATAACTATGTAGTATCTCTAATACTTGATTCGTCACCGTTGGCTCCACCACAAAAATACATTTACCTTCATTAGCTAAATATAACGGATCATAGCCAAGAATATCACAAACAGACTGAACCTCATCATGAATAACAAGTTGAGATTCGTTTACCTTAATGCCGACTTGGCTTTGTTCTGCAATCTCTTTTAATACAGTACCTAAACCACCTCTCGTAGGATCACGCAACAATGCAACTTGTGAACCCACCTGTTGAAGGACAGCATGAACCATATGGTTTAGCGGTGCACAATCCGTCTGAATCGTATCTGATAATTCAAGGCCAAAACGTTCACCCATGACGGCTATGGAATGGTCTCCAAGGGAACCTGATACTATGATATCCATATTAGGTTTCACCCGATTAGGCCCTATATTAATCCCTTCAGGAATCATTCCAATACCAGAGGTATTAATATAAATTTTATCTACTTCGCCCTTTTTAACAACTTTTGTATCACCTGTAACGATTTGTACATTAGCAGCCTTAGCCATATCAGCCATGGTACTGAGAATTAGCTCTAATTCATCAAAAGGTAGCCCTTCTTCTATAATAAGCCCACAACTAAGGTATTGCGGAATAGCCCCATTCATAGCTAAGTCATTAACCGTACCACATACAGCAAGCTTACCTATATTACCACCAGGGAAAAAGGTAGGTTGTACTACATAGGAATCAGTAGTAAAAGCCATACGACCAGAAGGAACAGAAAATTGAGCTCCATCATGTAAAGGTGCCAACAAATCATTGGTAAAATATTTTAATATAAATCGTTCTGTCAATTCGTGACTAAAACGGCCACCATTGCCATGAACTAAACGAACTCGTTCCATCTAATCCTCCCAGGCTAATCCACCGCTGGAAAAACCATATTTATACCAAGCTGCACAGCTACCTTCTACGGACACCATACAGGCACCTACCGCATGATCAGGTGTACAAGCCTTACCAAACAATGGACATTCATTAGGCTTGATTAAGCCTTGTAATACACTACCACATTGACATCCCTTTGGATCCATAGAAGGTTTTTCTAACTGAACAGGCAAGACCTTTTCTGCATCCAAAAAGGAATACGCCTCATTCAATGTTAGTCCTGAACTTGGAATTACACCAATTCCGCGCCATGTGTCATCACATACATCATACACTTCGTTCATCACACACACAGCAACCGGATTACCCTCCTTCATAACCACCGAATGATAAGTATTGCCTACTTTAAACTGCCCACTTTGTCGTTGTTCCAAAATATTGACGATAGCTGAAAGTATTTCTACTCCATCAAATCCAGCAATGCAGGAAGGTATTTTATATTCATTTGGCAAAAATTCATATGGTTTTTCCCCAATAATAACACTTACGTGCCCTGGCAAGATAAAACCATCAATTTGCCCTATATGTCGATCTAATAAGGCACGCAATGCAGGCGGTACTAATTTATGAGAAACCAAAAAGAATACGTTTTTCACATCTGCCTGAGCTACGGCTTTCACAGTAGCTCCGATTACGGCAATCGTCGTTTCAAAGCCGATAGCTAGAAACACAATATGCTTATCAGGATTCTGTTTACTTAATTCTAATACCTCTAAAGGTGTATAGATAATATGAATATGTGCGCCCTGTGTCTGTGCCTCACTAAGACTACTATAACTACCTGGTACCTTTAACATATCACCAAAGGTAGCAATGATGACATCATCGCGTTTGGCATATTCTAAAGCCTTATCCATGTAAACTTGATCTGTTACACATACAGGACATCCAGGTCCACTCACCAATTCAATACCTGCTGGTAATAATTGACGCAATCCTTCTCTAAAAATGGATACTGTATGTGTACCACAGACCTCCATAATTCTCACCCGTTCACCAGGTGTATGAAGTTCATTAATGCGATGCAATAAGGCATCAGCTGTTTTCTGTTTTTCCTGCAAAGTAAGCTTCTTCAAGTTCTTCCAACTCCCGGAAGGCATCTAGCGTTGCCTTCGCTTCTTCTTCATCTACAATTTGAACGGCAAAACCGGCATGAACTAACAGCCAGTCCCCCACCTTTGCATCTGGCACAAGAAGCAAACTACAATCGCGCGTTGCACCGGTTAACTCTACGGTGCCAATGGCATCATTAATAGAGATTAACTGTGCTGGTACTGCTAAACACATATACCCTCCTCTAGTTAATAAAAATTAAACTTATATTTGTTATCATTAATTTGAATATTTTCAATATAGTTATTGTATCACAATTAGAAGATGAATTTCTGTAACCTAGAACACTTTATATTATGTATGATGAGCAATCCATAATTGACCTAATGATAGCCCCCCATCATTACAGGGAACCTTTTTATTAACATATAAATTGCCATGATGCCATTTATGTTGTAACAAATTCAATAATTTACGATTTTGGAATACACCACCACTGATACATACATCATCAATGCCATAGCGCTCACATAAATCAGCACCTACTTCACATATTGCAATAGCTAGCGTCTTATGAAAGCTTGCAGCCAAGGAGGATACACTTTCACCATGCACATAGCCATCCATAATCTGTTGTACGGTAGGCATCAAATCCAAAACTTGCCCATCATAATTAAAATCTAATAATTGGCCTTTTTCGTCGCCGCATTTAGACTCTAAAGCGATGGCGATTTGTGCATCAAAGGTGTGAATATTCCCCAATCCCAATAAAGAACCAATCGCATCAAATAGCCTGCCTACACTAGTGGTCATCATCATCGGCATATCAGACTGTAGTGCTTTATCAAGAATTTCCCATCCCACAGGCAGATTACCAGTCCACTCTTTATAAACCTCTGGTATATCCTTACCATAATAATTTCGTATATACCACAAAGCTTGGCGCCACGGTTCTAAGGCAGCCTTCTCACCACCTGGAAGTGGTGCCCCGTGAATATGTGCTACGCGCATGTATTCAGCACCATAACACAACATAAACTCGCCGCCCCATATAGTATCATCATCGCCATAACCAGTACCATCAAAACATATCCCCAAAACGGGATATTTCAAATCATATTCGGCCATAACCGATGCAATATGGCTATGATGATGTTGTACTTCTATAGTTGGAATATTGAGCCTTTCACTTAAGATTCGACCATAATTGGATGAGAAAAAAGAAGGATGTTTATCCATAACTATAGCCTCTGGTTTTACATCAAATAGCTGCTCATACCGTTCTATGGTCCACTCATAGGTGTCATGCGTGGACTGACTCGCTAAATCACCAATATGCGGGCCCATTAAAACCTCTTGCCCCTTATTCATGGCAAAAGTATTTTTTAAATCACTCCCCATTGCTAATACAGATTTATTAGACAACGATTCACAATGAATAGGCTCAGGTACAAACCCACGACTGCGACGAATCAAAAGAGGTTTGTCCTCCACAACTGATATAATCGAATCATCTACAGGTGCAAAAATTTGACGATTATGAATCAAATAATAGTCTGCAATCCCTTGTAATTTAGAAAGTGCATGTTCATCTTTATAAATTACAGAATCGCCACTAGCATTGCCACTTGTCATTACCCATACCGCATCTGAGGGCACCAATACATAATGAATAGGTGCATAAGGTAACATTACGCCTATCATATGATTATCTGGCGCTACAAATTTACTAATTGATAATGTCGATCTATCTCTTTTCTCTAACAGCACGATAGGTCTTGCCATATTTGCCAGCGCATCTAAGTCGCCATCACTAACAACAGCAAAGTCCTCTACAATATCAATGGAGCCCGCCATAACAGCAAGAGGTTTATCTTTTCTTTGTTTTCGTTCACGCAAGGTTTTTACGGCCTCATCATTTGTAGCATCACACACCAAATGATAGCCCCCAATGCCTTTTAGCGCTATAATCGCACCACTGGCGATTAATTCTCTCGCTTTATCAAAACAATTGTCCACAGCACACAGCTGACCGTTACGGTCTAACAAACGATAACTGGGACCACAATTTGCACATGCATTGGGTTCCGCATGA
Organism: Veillonella tobetsuensis; assembly: GCF_002959935.1. NCBI lineage: Bacteria > Bacillati > Bacillota > Negativicutes > Veillonellales > Veillonellaceae > Veillonella > Veillonella tobetsuensis. The sequence goes on along the minus strand of NZ_PPDF01000012.1, from coordinate 50,532 downwards.
TATCTACGCCCCATTACATCTACATACTCAGTATGGCAAGATTCACACATAGTAAAATCAGCCATTGTAGTTCGTTCTCTATCATAAGGCATAGATTTGATAAGAGAATATCGAGGTCCACAGTTTGTACAATTGATAAATGGATAGTCATGACGGCGCCCCTGCTCTTTCATCTCTGTTAAACACTTATCACAAGGAGATGTATCAGCACTAATGAAAGTGTTAACGGTCCCTCCAAGAGGAGATGGTGCAATGACAAAAGCATCCTTTTCATTACATTCTACGTCAGTAGGTTCCAAAGGTGTAATACCGACATGGGTTATACGACATAATCGCGGTTGTTCATCTTGAATCATATCCACAAATAATTGTAATGTATCTTTATCAGCTTGAGCCTCAACATATACACCGGAACCATCATTAAATACAAATCCATTAATACCTAATTGATGGGCCAACATAGAAACAAGGGGTCGAAATCCGACCCCTTGTACGATACCTGTAAATCGAATTCCCCACCGTTCATTAGTTTGTTTGTCTTCCAATCTAGTGTTCATAGTGGCTCCTATTACACAAAGTATAACAATATTTATAACTTATTTATCCTAAAGCTACAGGAATACTACCATCAATGCCAGCTTGCTCAAGTTCAGCTTGAATCATGATAGCACATTCAATGCGTTTCTTTTGTAGACGACAGCCAAATTCATAAGGTGTCTCTAAATCGCCACCTAATGTAATATTATTGGCGTGACAACCACCAGAACAGAAGAATTTAGCCCAACACTCAGCACATGTAGGTTTTGTAAATACATGTGTATTACGGAAGTCCTTTGGAATTTCTGTATTTTGCAAACCTTCATATACATTACCAAGAATATAAGCCTCTTTACCTACAAATTGGTGACATGGATAAATATCCCCATTTGGTACTACCGCCATATATTCATGACCAGCACCACAACCACGTAAACGTTTTGCCATACATGGTCCTCGGTATAAGTCCATACGGAAGTGGAAGAAATTAAATTTCTCACCCCACCCCTCTTTTTGACGTTCTAAGTATATTTCTGCTAACTTTTCATATTCCTTTTCAAGAGCTGGCCAATCTTCTTCACGAAGTACATAATCACCATCTTCACCTACCACAGGTTCCATGGATAAATGTTCAAAACCTAAATCAGACATAGCCATAACATCCTTAGTAAAATCAAGATTTTTATGAGTATAGGTACCACGTACATAATACTCCAAGCCATGGCGCTGTTTTACGGCATTTACAAGATTTTTAGCAATATATTCATAAGAATTAGCACCACTACCAGCTACTGGGCGCATTGCATTATGTACATCTTCACGACCATCTAAAGACAATACTAAGCTCATTTTATGTTCGTTTACATAATCGATTTTCTCTTGATTCAATAACATACCATTCGTAGTTAATGTCAATTTAAAAATCTTGTTATATTTTGGAGCTTCTTGTTCGATATACTCTACTGTTTGTTTTACTACTTCCCAATTAAGAAGAGGTTCACCACCAAAGAAATCAATTTCACAATGCTGACGAGAGCCACTCATTTGGATAAGAAAATCAACAGCCCGTTTAGCTACATCAAAGCTCATCAATTCTCGTTTTACACCACCGTAATCACCTTGGCTAGCAAAACAATATTTACAAGCTAAATTACAATCATGTGCAATATTTAAACATAAAGCTTTAACAATTGGCTTCTCACCAACTACAAGTTTAAACTCTGTACTCATAGGCGCAAATAACTGCTCTGCAGCGATTAACTCATCTAATTCATCCATGATTTCATTCAATTCTACAGGATCTTGAGAGCTATCTAAAGTAGCATGAACCGCATCGCGATTCGTGCCATCATATATATCTAATACTTTATCAATGAGTTCATCAATAACGTGAATGATACCACTATTTACATCTAAACAATAGTAGCTATCTTTCATCCGAAACTTATGGATCATTGGTTTTAATTCTAACATGGTACCTCCAAATTGTGTGTATGTGAAAGAACTAAACTATATAGAACTTTCTAGATAATTGTACCACATTTTTAGTATATCGTGCTGAAAGTGTTCATAAATATATACCATATACATTATGTAATGTAGTCATAACAAAAAAGAGAGCCATCGGCTCTCTTTTTATTATTTTTGTTTGCAAACTTGGTTGCCTACTGTGCAGCTTGTTTTACAAGCAGATTGGCAAGAAGTTTGGCATTCACCACAACCACCAGTTTTAGCAGTTTTTTGTAGAGATTCAGTGTTGATTGTACGAATACGTTTAGCCATGATTATCCTCCTCAATACTTATTGTATTAATATTATTTTATCATAGGTATTTAAACTATGTAAAACATAAATTGTAGTGCACCTATAAAAGTAAATCCATTAATTAGACAATTCAACAGATTCATTAGGTTCTTCTTTTTTTACTTTTTGTACATCCTTACGCAATGCTTTTCGTAAAGCTAATGCAATTGGTGTTACAATTACACCTGCAAATATGGCCTCCGGAATGCCATGCGTAGCAGACAAAATCAATATGGTCCCTAACACTTGATCCGCTGAAAGATGCATTGCCTCTGCAAACATATTGGAGTATAGTACATAAATTAATCCCATGACCATACATGTATGGAATATAGTGCCCATGAATGCGGAAACTATTAAACGAGGTCCTTGTGGCACCTTCCACAGTGATTTATATACCAATACGGCTAGCACTGGAAATAAAACGCGCGGTAATACTGATACCAATGGATTAATAAATAAGGGTGACAAAATATTTGGTGCTGTAAAGTTTTGCCAGAAACTATACATACCAAAAATAAGTCCAACAAAAGCACCTACCTTAGGACCTTCTACTAGGGCCCCTATCAAGGTTGGTACATGTAATGTTGTGACATTTAAAGGCCCCAAAGCCATAATGCCATAACCAGATAAGCCTAAAATAATTGTAATTGCTGCTAACAAACCTACAATGGTAAGCTCACGTAATGTAAGACTAGATTTTTTAACAGGTTCCTTACTCTGCTTACGCTCCATTGTGTCAGTTTGCTGTTCATGGATTGATACCTGTTGGTTACCATCCTTCACATTTTCATTCATAGAAAAGTCCTCCTCCGCTCTCATTCTTTAAGGATATGAGTCGAAACCAGAAATAAAAATCAACCCTTGCGTTTAGCAATGGTTTTTATTATACCCACCTCTACTAATTTACCAATCAGTACAGACGCGATAATAAACGTAAATTCTAATAATCCAGGTGTAATAAATACTAGTAGATTACCTTGATAAAGTGGGAAAATAGTAGGCGCTATTGCTTTCACAAATTCAGGAATATATCCACCATATAATATATGCCCATTCATAGCCAACAACATAATTGCTGTAACAATAATACGCAACAATCTAGATGCCTTATATTCACCACTTCGTGGATACATATAAAACACAAATACTAGCATAGAAACTAGAACAAATACAAATTCGCCAATTAAAGAATTTAAACTGATTGTAGGTCCAAAATAAGCTAGCATCACTGGATTAGTAAGGTCAATATAAAAAATTGATCCCAAATAAATAAATGGAATTGGCAAAATATAAATAGACATATCGATTGCTTCATCAACAATTCCCCATCGATGATTTCGATTAAAGAAGAATGTCATTAATAAAGCGACCAATTCCAATAATACTTGTGTAAAGAAATAGACACCTAAGAATACTAAGATAATAAGAGCCTCATTATCAATCATCACATTAAATGGTGTTGTAAATAAATTAATAACCGTAAATATAGCCCAACTATATGTATGATACCTCATGCAAAGAGGTAAATCGCTAAACTGCCCCTGACGCATACGTTGTAAGATTACAGGTACTAACAAGGATAACACAGGAAATGTAAGATAAGGAGATCCTAAACCCGTTTGATGTAAAATAGCGGTAAATACACTTACAAAAAATGCACTAATTAAGGTAAACAGAATAAATTGTTTATTCATTCTGACCTCCTAATATCTGTGAGATTAAGTAAGCTATAACAAGCATAACTGTAACCTGACCATACATGCCTCCAAGAAAAATTATATCTCTTCCGATAGCTGGTAGGCTCCAAAGCCAATCTAAATTCATACCTAAAAATATCAATTTATAAGTTCCAAATTGAATCGCCGCCCAAGCAACTACATAGACAATACGATTAATTCGTCGATTAGCATTACCGAATGTACTTGTTCTAAATGATAAATATGCCCAAGGAATGCATAAGGATAGTAGCAAATACCATACTAATGCTACCGCAGCACTAGACCCATTATGAATCATATACGAGATGACCGGAATTGCCACAATAAAAAGATTCATATATAGGGATCGTTTACAAATATCTAATAGTGTGTTCATATACGTTCTCCTAAGATAATTAATCACTTGATATTGTACACTACCTATCATGAAAATGCCACAAAAAAAGACCTCTTACAGATATTTTCTATAAGAGGTCCTTTATTTACATCATATTAACTCAATGTATTGAATTATAATGTTACTATGCCACTGTAGATTCAGCGGAAACATCAATAGTTTGTACATCGTTAGCTTCTTCTACAGACTCTTCTTTCAACAATGGAGTCATGCTTTCAATACCAATACCCAATGTGAATAGGTTATGTAACCAAGCAGTTTGACTTGGAGGCATGAAACCAAGTACGCCACCACCTACAAGAGCACCATTGAAGCCAACAATGCCATTGTAGTTAGCCTTAATACGTTTCATCAACGCTAAGGAAATACGACGCAAGTCAACAAGTGCTTGTAGATTATCAGAAGAAATCGTAACATTCGCAATTTTTTGTGCAATAGGAGCACCTTCATTCATTGCGATGCCTACATGTGCTTCAGAAATAGCTGGGGAATCATTGATACCATCCCCTACCATCATGACAGTATAACCTTCAGCTTTTGCTTGTTTTACATAAGCTGCTTTATCCTCTGGCAATACCTCTGCATGCACTTCATCGATACCGAGTTCATCAGCTACTCGTTGCGCATTGCGTTTAGAGTCACCAGTCATCATTACAATCTTTTTAATGCCTAAAGCATGTAAATCAGCAATAACTTGTTTAGATTCATCGCGTACAGGGTCTTTAATACAAATAACCGCTGCTAATGTACCCCCAATAGCGAGGTAAATATGGGAAGATGAATTTGGTAAATTGTTGAATTTTTCTTGTTCATCTGCAGGAATTTTTGTCTTTTCATCATCAAAGATGTAGTGAGCACTACCAATGCGTACACGGTAGCGACCGACTTTAGATGCAATACCATGAGCTACAACGTATTCTACATCGGAGTGCATTTCCTTGTGAGGCAAGTCATGATCCTTAGCAGCGCGTACAATTGCTTTTGCCATGGAGTGAGGGAAATGTTCCTCAATACATGCAGCTAATTTCAACATTTCATCTGCATCATGACCGTTGAACGGGATGATTTGTTCAAACTCAGGTTCTGCTTTTGTAAGAGTACCAGTTTTATCGAACACAATCATATCTGCTTGTGCAATTTGTTCTAAGAATTTACCACCTTTAACAGTGATACCGCGTTTAGATGCTTCTTGCATAGCAGAAAGTACTGCTAATGGAATGGATAATTTAAGAGCACAAGAGAAGTCAACCATTACGAAAGACAATGCTTTCATCACATTACGAGTCAACAAGTATGTTAAACCAGCACCAATAAAGCTAATTGGAACTAATTTATCAGCCATGCGGTATGCTTGTTGTTCCATACCGGATTTCATTTGTTCAGACTCTTCAATGAGGTTAACGATTTTTTCGTAACGAGATGTTTTGGATGTGCTACGTACTTCTACAATAGCTTTACCGTCTTCAACAACAGTACCTGCATATACAGAACTGTCTTGATCGCGACGAACCGCTTCTGGTTCACCAGTCATAGAGCTTTCATTAACAAGAACAACACCATCGATAACGACACCATCCAATGGAATCACTTCGCCTTGACGAATGATAATTTGATCGCCTGCTACAACTTCGTTAACTGGCTTGCTCACTTCGATATCGTCAACTAATACCCATACTTTATCTACATTCAAAGACATGCTTTGAGCAAGATTCAATACGGATTTACGATGAGTCCATTCTTCTAAAATATCCCCAATACCCAATAGGTACATAACAGCGCCAGCTGTAGGGTAGTCTTTTTGAAGTAATGCAGCACCAATAGCTACGCCATCAAGTACTTCGACAGTTAACTTACGTTGCCACAATGTTTTAATCGCTTTACCGATAAATTTAATACCGTCAAACCAAGCCCATGCTGCCGCAATCGGTGCAGGTAACACTACTTTTTTACCTAAGTAAAGTGCAGTACGATTAATCATCATTTCACGGTATTTTTTATTTACCAAGCGTGGTGAATATTCGTTCAAAGCAGGTGCTTCGGACAAGTCTAAATCGCGTAGACCTAGCACTGCTTCACGCACAGCATCAACATCGCCAGTATGTTTAATGGCGATTTGACTGCTACGAGTGTAGAAGGTTACGTCTAAAATTGCATCATTAAGGAGTAATGTATCCTCTACATAAGCGGCTTCAGCCTCTGTAAAGTGATGACCAGTTACCTTAACATGCAAGCGATTTCTGAGTTTTTTTACTACAGAAAATTGTAACATATGTGCAATCCTCTAATTATTTGTTTTCTTCAAAGATTTCTTCGTTGCGTGCTTCGTTGATTTCTTGAGCTTCTGCCAATACATCAGATGCGGAAGCTTGTACTTTTTCAGCTGTTTCTAATACAGTTTCTTTAGCGCGAAGACCAGCTGCTACGATACCAGCATATACTTTTTTAGCATCTTTAGAAGTTAACACTTTAAGACCTACAGTACCCAATGCAAGTCCTGCTGCGAATAAGTTAGCGTTTTTAAGATTTTTTTGATCGATGTTGAACATGATAATATTCCTTTCTACTAAATATGATAAAAAATTTAATTACTATATTTGAAAAGAGGAGCCATTATAGATACTCCTCTTCTCATTCAATAACTTGAGTGTTGTTCTGATTACTTATCAGCTCGTTTAATGCCTAACGCTTTATTGGAACCATCACAACTGCAGCTTCCACCACAACCAGATGATTTACCGGAGTCAGATTTACCGCCGCCACAGCCGCAGCCACCTTTACCGCTAACTTGTTTAAACATTTTAAAACCAATATAAGCTAATGCTAGAACAACTATGAGTCCTATAATGAGGTTATCCATACTATTCCTTCTTTCTCAATATCTACCAATATTTCAATATTAGTAATTTAACAAATGAGTTAAAAGCAATACTTTTGGATATTTCCCTTTTCTCATTATCATTTAAACACAAATAATGATAATTGGCAAGAATAAATTTATTTTTTTCTATAACTAAATCACATTTTTCCAATATATTTTAGTTATAGATATTTAAGGAATGTTAATCATAATGATTAGCCATACCTTAAATTAGTAACCTAATGCTTTGCCTATATTGTAGAAGATGAAACATGCAATCCATGCAAATGCGTTTTCATAGAAGAACATGAAAGCAACCCATTTCCAAGAACCTGTTTCACGTTTGATAACAGCTAATGTTGCCAAACAAGGTGGGTAAATTAAGATAAACAACATCATTGTCAAACCAATTAACGGTGAGAAATGAGGGTCATTTTGTAGGTACTCAGTCAACGGTGCTGGATTTTGATCATCGCCACCAACAGCGTAAATAGTACCTAATGTAGAGATAACGACCTCTTTAGCTGCTAAACCAGCTACTAATGATAGGCCCATTTTCCAATCAAACCCCAATGGTTCTAGCACTGGGTTGATAGCTTTACCAAAAGATGCTGCATAGGATTGTTCAATTTTTTCCGCAGCTTGTTCTTTATCAATTTTGTCATTTTCAGCATCTAAGTTAACGCTATTTTTATACATTGCCCATGCTGCTGGGAACAATTTTTCATTTTGGTCTTTAATGCTATTGAATAATTCAGGAGCTGCAGAATCAGCTTCTACAGCTACTTCAGGTTCATCTTCTCCTGCGTTCTTAGCAGCATCAGTAGCATCTTGTACAGTAGATTTCATATCTTCCACAATTTTATCTACTGCTTCTTTTTGGTCATCTGCAGTAATGCCAAATTGTGCTAATGTAGCTGCATCTTTTACTTCGTACTCTTGAGCAACTTGTTCTTTCATTGCGTCATAATCTTTAGAGTATTCTACATCCATAGGATATGCAGTGATGAACCAAATCAAAATAGATGCAGCCATGATGAAAGTACCGGCTTTAATAATGTACAATTTAGCACGTTCGTACATATGTAACCAAGTGGCTTTCAATGTAGGCAAGTGATAAGGAGGTAATTCCATTACAAATGGTTCAGCCTCACCAGAGAAAATGAATTTACGGAAGATTTTCGCAAAGATAACACCAAAGATAATACCTAAGAAGTACACAGAGAAGACAACAAATGTACTATCCCAACCATTCGGGAAGAATGCATTTGCAAATAAGATATATACCGGTAAACGAGCAGAACAACTCATGAATGGTGTAATCAAAATAGTAACCATTCGATCCTTATAGTTATCAAGGATACGAGCGCCCATTACAGATGGTACGGAACAACCAAATCCCAATAACAAAGGAATAAATGATTTACCATGCAAGCCACATGCGCGCATTACGCGGTCAATAACGAAGGCTGCACGAGCCATGTAACCAGTATCTTCCAAGAAAGAAATTCCAAGGAAGAGTAATAAAATTAATGGCAAGAATGAAAGTACCGCACCTACGCCGGCAATAATACCGTCAGATACAAGTGACTGTAGTTGGCCTTCTGGAATAGTCTGAACCACATAAGCTTGTAATGCAGCGAAACCATCCTCGATCCAACCTTGAGGAATACCACCTACGATGTTTACGAACGCAAACAATAGGTACATAACAACCATGAAGATTGGTAAACCCCAAATACGGTGCGTTAAGATTTTATCATAACGATCGGAACGTGTTTCTATCTCTTTTGGAGCTTGTGTTAAAGATTGGTTATATACTTCAACAGCATAACGATGGCGATATTCTTGGAATACTATATCAAGATCAACTTGATCTTTGATTTCTTCACGGATAGCTGCTGCCTTTTGTAGAACTGCTTCTGTATTCGCAAAGCCTTTAACTTTTTCCACCACATCTGGATCGTTTTCTAATAATTTAATAGCGATCCAACGTAGTGGATACGTTACTGTACCAGCTTCTTCAAGTGCGGCTACGAGTTCAGCAATTTTGCCTTCTAATAAATCACCATAATTAACTGTTACACCAGGTGCTTTTTGAGAAGCAGCTACGCTAATTGTTGCTTCTAACAACTCTTTTGTACCAATATTTGTACGACCTACTGTACTAACGATTGTAGCGCCTGTTAATTCAGCCATTTTTTTAAAGTCGTAATTGATACCCATTTCTTCAGCAACGTCAGCCATGTTTAGAGCAATAACCATTGGCTTTTCAAGTTCCAACAGTTGTGCCGCTAAATACAAGTTACGTTCTAAGTTAGATGCATCAAGGACGTTTACGATTACATCTGGATTATCGTTTACGATTACATTTCGAGCTACTAACTCATCCAAGGAACGAGCCGTTAAGCTGTACGTACCTGGTAAGTCGATAAATAATAACTCTTGACCATTAAATTTAGTATGGCCTTCTTTCTTTTCTACCGTAACGCCGGCATAGTTACCAACGTGTTGCTTCGCCCCTGTGATATTGTTAAACATTGTAGTTTTACCACAGTTAGGGTTACCTGCTAAGGCAATACGAATTTGCCCTTTTTCTGCCATGTGGACCTCCTATTGTACATCTACATCAATCATACCAGCTTCACTTGTACGAAGTGCCAATTCAAAGTTTTTAACTTTGATTTCTACTGGATCACCCAAAGGGGCAAACTTCATAACATGGATTTTTGTACCACTTACAAGACCCATGTCTATCAGACGATGCTTAACATTACCGCTGCCATGTAGAGCAACAATAAGACCAGACTCACCTGGTTTCATGTCTTTCAACTTTTTGATAGCCATACGACACCTCCTAATTATTGTATCTAACAACCTCATATTAACCACACACCCAATGAATAATGCGTATTAATATCTTAAATAATTATATCATGCTAGCTCACAATTTCAACAATAATTATCAATATTTCATCTAAAATATTAATACAGAGTATAAATATTAATTATGCAATTTATTCATAAACCCCACATATTATCTAGTCCAATCATATTATTCCCATAACTATATATAAGGGTCTAAGATCATATAAAGGCTATTTAAATGAGAACATCAGTTAATTAATTCTCATTTTTCTGCAATCCTATTCTCATTATCAAAACAATATTTTAATAACAATTAATTATTAAGTGATTCTACATTCTCATTAATCCACTCCCTCTTCTCAATTAAATTCATTTCCCCATGATTTTTTATTTTTACGAAATTATGTCTTATCATAGTTAGATTTGCCCCTATCTACTAGATTAGGTATAATTAATATAATATGTATTAAAGAAAGGACGACACATGAAATCTTTTAAATCCTTAGGCGTTTGTGACGAAATCATTAGCACCTTACAAAAACAAGGCATCAAGGAACCAACGCCAATTCAAGAGCAATCGATTCCTATCGTCTTCAAAGGTAACGATATTATTGCAAAGGCACAAACAGGAACTGGTAAAACTCTGGCCTTCCTTTTACCTATCTTGCAACGTGTTCACACTGATGTACATCAAGAACAAGTACTTATCATTGCTCCAACACGTGAATTAATTAAACAGATTTCCGATGAAGCAAAAACATTGGGCGCTGTTTTAGGGGTTGACATTCTGCCACTCATTGGCGGTAAAACAATCGAATCACAATTACAACAGTTGGGCAGACGTCCACATGTTATCTTAGGTACACCTGGCCGTTTATTAGATCATGCAAAACGCGGATCACTACATCTTGACTCTATTCGTCGAGTAGTATTAGACGAAGCAGATCAAATGCTCCACATGGGCTTTTTACCAGATATAGAAAATTTGATTGGCCAAACAGATGCCAATCGACAATTACTTCTCTTCTCAGCCACTATTCCAGACAAAATTCGCAATCTTGCAAAAGCTTATATGTCTAAACCTGTATCTGTTACAGCTGAAGGTAAGCATATTACATTAGAGGCTATCGACCAACGCGTGTATATGATGAACACAGAGGACAAAACACCTCGACTCATCAAAATGATTCAAGAAGATGATCCCTATTTGGCAATTGTTTTCTGTAACAAACGGGAAGGCGCTATTAAACTATCCTATGAATTGACTGCAGCAGGCCTAAATATTGCAGAAATGCATGGTGACTTAACGCAAGGACGTCGTACACAAATTCTGCGAGATTTTGCAAAAGCAAAAACACAAATCTTAGTGGCTACCGATATTGCAGCCCGCGGTATCGATATTGAAGGTATTACACATGTGTACAACTATGACGTACCGCACGACGTAGATTACTACATTCACCGTATCGGACGTACTGGTCGTGCAGGCAACACAGGTATCGCTGTTACCTTTGCTACACCTTCTGACGAATCTTGGTTGCGACGTATTGAGCGTGCTATTCAAGCAACATTAACAAAATATACCAAAGATGGTCAAATCAAAACTAAGGGCAATGCCAACAACGCACCTAAACGTAACAAAACTACATCTAAACCTAAAATCACAAGTTCATATCAATCTACAAAGGCAAAAGCCCACAAAGCTCGAGGCCACAAAGGTTCTAACACTAGACAACGCCGCACCTCTACATCACAAACAGGTCGTCGTGGTAAACGTAGATAATACAAAATGCGTGTAGCAAAAGCTGCACGCATTTTTCTATGTCATATTTACTATATTACTTATTTTGATTCACATATATGCTAGGCACGCCATCTACATCTGTACACTGTGTTTTACACGCAGAACGATTACTACATAGCCATGTAGTACGCCCCCGCATATTTTGCTTAACAAAATAGCCTTTTTTACATCGTGGACACAAATACCGCTTCGACTCTTCTGGCACCTCAATATTTGTATTAGCATTTTGAGATACTTCATTCACAGGCTGCGTATACCGACAAGACGGATAATTGGTACAGCCTATAAAAGCACCAAATTTCCCTGTTCGTTGCTGCAAACGCCCCTTTTTGCAAGATGGACATTCTGGTAACTTAGAAATATCTACCTGCATATCATCAAGAGGCCGTTTCGAATTTTGACTAGAAATAGTTCGTACCACATTTGGCATCATCTGATCTCGACCTTCCTGTTTATCAAAACCAAGCTTTTCAATTAAATGTCGTAAAAATTGAATTTGATCCGTCAAAAAAGAATCTAATGTATCCTCCCCTTCACTCATGAGGGCAAGGCGTTCCTCCCATACTGCAGTTTCATCAGGATATAACAGTTCATCTGGCAATGCATCTACCAATAAATAACCTGTATCTGTTGGTGATAGCACCTGTTTCTTGCCAGAGGTTTGCATAAAGCCACGACTAATTAATTCATCGATAATATTAGCCCTCGTCGCTTCCGTTCCGATTCCAGATACGGCTTTTAATTGCTTTTTCAGCTCTTCATTTTTTACAAACTTATGAATCTCCTTCATGGCTTGCAATAATGTGGATGGTGTAAATCGAGATGGCGGTTTGGTTTGCTTTGCATCTACAGAGGAGTCTGTATATTGAACATCATCATTCTTTCTAACAGATGGCAAATGATCAGCTTCCTCTATAGCATCCTTTTTAGAATCTGATTCAGCACCTCGTTCATCTGTTAAATCCGGTTCATCATTATCAATATTATTTTTTGATTTTTGACGTTTATATAAAGATTTCCAACCATCTTCAATAACGACGCGCCCATTGGCAACGAATTCTTCATCACATTGCCCAACTACAATCTTAGTCTGCTCATACACATGTTCCCCATAAAATTGAGCGATATAGGCCTGACTAATGAGAAAATATATATTTCGTTCTGCTTGCGTCAGATTATTGATATTACACGCCACCGTAGTCGGAATAATAGCATGATGGGCAGTAATCTTTTTTTCGTTCCAAGCACGACTCTTGATGTTTCGATCCGCTTTTTGTGCCCATACTGAAAGCTTCTCATCACCAGACTGTGTCAAATTATCCAATATCGCCATACGATCGCCATATTGATTAGGTGGTAAATATTCACAATCAGACCGCGGATAGGTTGTTAACTTCTTCTCATATAATTTTTGAGCTGTATCAAGTACTGTTTGAGGATCATAGGAATACGCCTTCCCCGCTAATACTTGTAATGACGATAATGATAAGGGCAAGCGTTGCGGATCTTTTTTCTTAGACTTTGTAACTGACTTTATAACGCCACTAGGACTAGCCTCTAATCTCTTAACTAATTCTTCAGCGATTTCTTTATTGATAAGGCGCCCATCTGGGTCTAATCCCTTTTGCTCATCCTTTGGCTGCCAAGTTGCCCAAAATGTATCATTCACATGAGCATATAAAATTTTAACAGTAAAATAATCAACTGGTTTAAAATCTGCTAATTCACGTTCACGTCGTACTACAAGTGCCAACGTCGGTGTTTTCACACGGCCAATCGGCAATGTTACCTTATGTCCTTTATAACGTTCGGATAATGTATAGGCTCGCGATAAATTCATACCAATTAGCCAATCAGCACGAGCTCTAGCCAGTGCTGATTGATATAAATTATGAAAGTCCTTGTTATCTCGTAAATCACCTAATGCTGATCTTATAGATTTTTCATCCAATGCATTTAACAAAATACGTTGCACAGGTTTTGTGTTTCCTACAAAGTAAAGAACTTCATCAACTAATAGTTGCCCCTCTCTATCAGGGTCACCTGCGTTAACGATTATATCGGCTTTACCTATCAAATCTTTAACGACCTCAAATTGTTGTCGACTACTATCCGTAACTAGTAGTTTCCACTCCGATGGCACGATTGGCAAATCTTGAGGGCGCCAACGGATATATTTATCATCATAATCACCTGGTTCAGCTTGATGTAATACATGTCCCACAACCCATGTAACAACATCATCGCCTTGGATAAAATAACCATTGCGTTTTTGTATATTTTTATTTTCCGGCAAACATTTACTGATTTCTCGAGCCATCGATGGCTTTTCTGCAATAAATAACCGCATGGTCCCCTCCTTAACGTACATATGGCAGCTATTCCCCAAGCCGCCCTTTGAAATTTCATTATACTACAATTTAGTGGTCATAACTACCAAAATCATGTATAATTTTAAAGATATGAATGATGTGAAAGTAACACATTGAAATAAAACTTTCACAAACGAAACAACAGAGGTGAACCATGACATTTTTAGAAGAAGTACAACGTCGTCGTACGTTTGCTATCATATCTCACCCGGATGCGGGTAAAACTACATTAACAGAAAAATTACTATTATACGGTGGTGCCATCCACTTGGCTGGTTCCGTTAAATCTCGTAAAACCGCAAAACACGCCGTTTCTGACTGGATGGAAATCGAAAAACAACGTGGTATCTCCGTAACGAGTTCAGTCTTGCAATTCGACTACGATGGATGTCGAGTAAACATCCTTGATACGCCTGGTCACCAGGACTTCTCCGAAGATACGTACCGTACATTGATGGCTGCTGATAGTGCTGTTATGTTGATCGACGTAGCCAAAGGCGTGGAAGCACAGACAAAGAAATTATTCGCTGTATCTAAAGAGCGCGGGATTCCTATCTTTACGTTCGTAAACAAAATCGACCATTTCGGTCGCAGCCCATTTGACTTGATGGAGGAAATTGAAAATGTTCTCGGTATTCGTACCTGCCCTATGAACTGGCCTATCGGTATTAATGGCGAATACAAAGGTGTTTATGACAGAGAACACGAGACCATCGAACTCTTTGCCAAAGACGAAACACATGGTCAAGAAAAGCTAGCCTCTGAAAAAGGTGCTTTAACAGACCCTCGCATGAAAGAATTATTAGGCGACGATGTATATCAAGCATTACTTGACGATATTGAATTGCTAGATGTTGCAGGCGATCCATTCGATTTTGACAAGGTTCGTGCTGGTGAATTAACGCCAATGTTCTTCGGTTCTGCTATGACTAACTTTGGGGTAAAACCATTCTTAGAAAAATTCTTAGAACTAGCACCATCCCCTGC
Source organism: Veillonella tobetsuensis (assembly GCF_002959935.1). Lineage (NCBI taxonomy): Bacteria > Bacillati > Bacillota > Negativicutes > Veillonellales > Veillonellaceae > Veillonella > Veillonella tobetsuensis. Next base: position 35,186 of record NZ_PPDF01000012.1, on the reverse strand, counting down.
GCCACGTCAAGCAGTAGAAGAAATGGTACAGCCTACTAGCGAAGATTTCTCCGCTTTAGTATTTAAGATTCAAGCAAATATGGACCCTAATCACCACGACCGCATCGTATTTATGCGTATCTGCTCTGGTAAATTCGAAAAAGGTATGTCCGTATTACATCGTCAATCTAATAAAGCGATTCGTCTATCTCAACCGCAACAATTCTTAGCTACAGAACGTACTATCGTTGAAGATGCATACCCTGGCGATATTATCGGTGTCTTCGATGCCGGTACAATGGGTGTAGGCGATACACTTTGTGCTCAAAAGCACAAAGTAACATTCGGTGACTTCCCAGTATTCCCACCGGAATTCTTTGCTCGCGTATCCCCAAAAGATACAATGAAGCGTAAACAGTTCCAAAAAGGTATGACTCAGCTTGCTCAAGAAGGTGCGGTCCAAATCTTTGAACAACCAGGTGCCCTCGACTCCTTCGTAGTTGGTGCAGTTGGCATGCTTCAATTTGAAGTTCTAGAATATCGCCTTAAAAATGAATATGGTGTCGACCTATTAAATCATACATTGCCATATAGCGTGGCACGTTGGATTGATGGTGACGTAGATACATCTACACTCAAAGGCTTAGATAATGCAATGATTGTTAAGGATAATCGCAATCGTACAGTGGTCCTTATCTCAAACGAATGGCAAATGGGCTGGGTAATAGAACGAAATCCTGATATTACATTCTTGCATACCCCAAAACTACATAATGAAATCTAGTTAAAACTATAAAGCTAAGATATATACTGGCGAAGATTCTCTATTTCAGTGAATCTTCGCCATTTTCTTTTTCGATTTACATGGATATAAAAAAATTTTCATAACTTAGAGGAATTTTTAATAATGATGCAGAATATATAATGTATACATATTTTGTATACATGATAAATTCTATAGTATTTGATTGGTTGTTCATGATACAATGTAATAAATTATTTTTTATTTGTTAAAAGGAGTGATTTTATGCCACTGATTGACCTAAAGTTAGTCAACGATGTATGGACTCTAAACTTGTCCATGATTCAAACTGTGGGCCTCGCTGTAATTACCTTATTCATAGGTACTTGGATTAATAAACATTCCAAGTTTTTACAACGCATGTGTATGCCAGCACCTGCTGTAGGGGCTTTACCATTTGCATTTTTAACTGCCATTCTTTCTTATTATCATATTTTGGATATTAAATTTGAAGGTTCATTACAAACCTTCTTAATGCTTGCCTTCTTTACCACCATAGGTTTGATGGCATCTTTAAAAGTTTTGAAAAAGGGCGGTATTTTCATCATATTCTTCTTCCTTGCTTGTGCAGTGTGGATTGTTGTTCAAAACGCTGCAGGTATCGCTATTGCAAAAGCATTAGGCATTGAACCAATCATCGGTATCATGGCAGGTTCCGTATCCATGATTGGTGGCCTTGGTACGGCAGGTGCCTTCGGTCCATATTATGAACAATTACTCGGTATTCCTGGTACTGCGTCTGCAGCCGTAGCAGCTGCCACATTCGGTATGGTAGCTGGTACAATCTTAGGTGCTCCAGTAGGTGAACGTATCATTAAGATGCATAGTGTGAAAACACCTTATGACAACCCTGAAACTATGGATGATGACAACATCGATTATATCGAAGATCACGTTGAAGGCGGCGGTAAACAATTCAACTCACAAGATTTATTAACGATTTGTATGTGGATTGGCTTGGCATTGGGTATTGGTACTATCGTAAGTGCTGGTTTATCTGTTCTTACACCATTACCTGCATATATTGGTGCTATGATTTGTGCAGCAGTAATTCGTAACGTAGGCGATTTTACAAAATCCTACAAAATTAACGATGCAGCTCTTGACGCAGTATCTAATGTAGCATTATCTTTATTCGTTACAATGGCAATCAATAGCTTGAAACTTGTTCAATTAATCAACCTTGCATTACCTCTTATTACAATCTTAGTTGCTCAAATGGCTCTTATCTGTGTATTTGCGTATATCCTTTACTTCTTATTCGGCCGCAACTACGATTCTGTTATGCTCGGTGCTGGTGCCATCGGCTTCGGCTTAGGTGCTACTCCAAATGCGTTGGTTAATATGTTATCTTTAGCAAGTAAACACGGCCCATCCCCTCGTGCATGGCTCGTAGTTTCCTTGGTAGGTGCATTCTTAATCGACTTTGCTAATGCCTTTATTATTACAACAATGGCAGGCATTCTATACTAAGACTAAAGGACCCATTTGGGTCCTTTTCTTATACCAAAATGTCCTAAGGAGTTCCTTAGGACATTTCTGTTATATTATTTAATTAATGCAGCCCACGCATTAGCTACATCGGCAAACTCTTGAAGTGTGAAGGTTTCCCCTCTTCGTTGCCCATCGATATTAGCCTTTGCTAATAGTTCTTCAATTCTATCCTTCGATAAGCCTGTGGTCTTCATCGTATTAGCAAATGTTTTACGACGTTGTGCAAAACCAGCCTTCACAACGCGGAAGAATAGTCTTTCATCGATTACATCCACAGGTGGTTTATCGCGCAATACACAGCGGATGACAGAACTTGTTACCGCTGGCGCTGGCAAAAATGATTTAGGCGGTACATCAAGCACGATATCTGGCTTAGTATAATATTGAACCGCTACCGATAGAGCACCATAGTCCTTTGAACCAGGTTTTGCCACCATACGTAAGGCTACTTCCTTTTGCACCATTACAACAAGTCGTTCAATAGGTAATCGACTTTCCAACAAGGACATAATAATAGGTGTTGTAATATAATACGGTAAATTAGCCACCACCTTAAATGGCTCATGATTCATGATGGATGGTACATCTAATTTAAGTACATCCCCATGCACAATCTTTACATTATCATATTGAGCTAATGTTGTATCCAATACCTCTAATAAGCGTGTATCTAATTCAATAGCTGTTACATTCGCACCACTTTGTGCTAAACCTTGCGTTAAGGTGCCGATACCAGGGCCAATCTCTAATATTGGTTCACCATCACGTAAATCAGCAGCCTTAACAATTTCATCAACGATGCCACGTTTAATTAAAAAATTTTGCCCTAGCTTTTTGCTCATCTTAATATCAAACCGCTTACATATATAATGAACTACTTCCGGGCTTGCAATGATAGATTCAATCATGAATGCTCCTATTTTATAACTTATTATTTATTCCATTATTACTATAATAATATACCTCTTAAAAGCATATTAAAGCATAGAGACAGCCTGTTCAAATTCATCACGACTAATACCATAATGGTTCAATCGATATAAAAACTGTTTACCATTACCATAACCTATACCTAGTATGGCACCAACAGCTGCCCTTTTATCGGCACTATTAGGAAATCCAGAAAGGCCATGTTTTACAAGGTCCCCCATCGTAAATTCATCACTGGATACGAGTGATTCAGTATGAAGTACGGATAAAGCCTTTAGAATAGATTTAGGTGAAGCTTGTTCTATCCCAATGTCATCATTAGCATAAGCCTCACCACGAGGGACAAAAGCATGTTGTGCATTGGGAAACTTTTTGGTCAGCACACGACGTATGCGCTCACCAGCCGTATCTGGATCCGTTAGGATTATAATACCTCGTTTTTCATAGGCTACGCGAATCTGATCGATTACGTCTTTACGCAAGGTAAAACCTTCTGTAGCAATGCAATCAGCTTCTATAGCTTGATGTATACGCTGTATATCAGACTTTCCTTCTACTACGATGACCTCTTTTAACATAGGACCTCCTTTTATCTATTTTATTATTGTAACATATATATCATTGCTTAAATAGATTGAATAGTTTAGTATAGAAATATATAAATCTATATAATAAGGAGATTATTGTGACATTACAACAATTACGATATGTAACAACAATTGCAAATATTGGCAGCATTAGTGAGGCTGCTAAACGTTTATTCGTATCCCAACCAAGCTTAACAAAGGCCATTAAAGAGCTAGAAAAAGAAATGGGTATCACTATTTTTGATCGAACTAACAAAGGGATAACCGTATCTAAGGACGGAGAACGCTTTTTAGGTTACGCACGCCAAGTATTAGAGCAAGCAACCTTATTAGAAGAACAATATAAATCTAATAAGGGTGGCAAAAAGCAATTTTCTGTTTCCACACAGCATTATTCCTTTGCGGTTAGTGCTTTTATTGATCTTATCAACCAAAGCGATGTGGATTCCTATGATTTTTCATTACGAGAAACACAGACCTATGAAATCATCGATGATGTAGCGCATATGAAAAGTGAAATTGGCTTATTATATTACAATGATTTCAACCGCCCCGTATTAGAAAAGCTAATTCATACTAACGAATTAACCTTTACAGAATTATTTACAGCACATCCACATATCTTTATTGGTAAAACCCATCCATTAGCAAATAAGGATGTGGTATCAATGGATGAATTAGAAGAGTATCCATATATCTCCTTCGAACAGGGGGACCACAATTCCTTCTATTTCTCTGAGGAAATTTTCAGTACTGTAGTACGTCCAAAACATATCCGTGTACGTGACAGAGCCTCCCTCTTTAGTTTATTGCTCGGTCTCAACGGATATACTGTATCTAGTGGTGTAATTGATAAAGAGGTGAATGGTGAAAACATCATTTCTGTACCTCTTGCCGAAGAGGGCTTGATGCATATCGGCTATATTACAAACAACAAAATGCAGCGTAGCCGTTTAGGTCAAGTATATATTCAAGCCTTAGAACAATACGTTGGCAACTATGGTAGACATATACAATTACCTGAAGATAAAAAATAAATACAATAATTATGTCAGTTATATAGCTAGCTAGAAATATTCTATAAGTATATCAATTCATAAACTAAGGAGGCAAGCTCTGTTAAGAGAATGCCTCCTTAATTTATATACTTGCTTCAGATATAACCAAATCAATCAAACTCTTGCTGCAACATAACTTAAAGCTATATACAACGCTAATATATAGATATTTTTATATATAATCATACTTCGTTATAATAAGCCTATCGAAATTATCGGCTCTGCCGTTTACTATAGGAGGATTATTATTATGTCTAAATATTTAGCACCATTTCATTTTGATATTGTAGGTTCTTTCCTACGTCCTGCAGAATTAAAAGAGGCTCGCGAAGCTTTTACAAAAGGAACTATTACAAGAGATGAATTAACAGCAGTTGAAGATCGCCTCATTACAGAATTGATTCAAAAACAAAAAGCTGCTGGCTTACCAGTTATTACAGATGGAGAATTCCGTCGTGCCTATTGGCATCTTGATTTTATGTGGGGCTTTAACGGCGTTAAAGAAATCGAACTTGAACATGGCTATAAATTCCACGGCCAAGAAACTGCGCCTGGTTCCCTTGCTCTTACTGGTAAAATTACAGGTACTAATCATCCATTTGTAGAACATTTCAAATTTGTAAAACAATTTGAAGATGAAAATACTACGGCCCGTCAAACCATTCCTGCTCCTTCTCAATTCCTAGCAGAATTATTTCGTGAAGATAACGGCATTACAACACGCTCCTTCTATCCCGATTTAGAAGAGTTAATCCAAGATATTGCCGTTGCATATCGACAAGTTATTAAAGATTTATATGATGCAGGTTGCCGAAATATCCAATTTGACGATTGTACTTGGGGTATGTGCTGTGACCATGCTTACTGGACAGGGCGTCAAAAGGATAAAAGCGTTACCATTGAAGGTGAAACAGCAAAATACTTGCGCTTAAACAATCTAGCCCTTGAAGGTCGTCCTCATGACTTAGCATTTACTACCCACGTATGCCGAGGTAATTACAACTCTACATGGGCCGCTAGTGGTGGTTACGAACCAGTAGCACCTATTCTCTTCGCCAAAGAAAATGTAGATGCCTATTATTTAGAATTCGATGATGATCGTTCCGGCGGTTTTGAACCATTACGTGAAGTCTCTCCTAATAAAAAGGTTGTATTAGGTCTTATTACATCAAAACGACCTGAATTAGAAGATAAAGAAGTTATTAAAGAACGCATCAAAGAAGCGACTAAATATATCCCTCTTGAAAGACTATGCTTGTCTCCACAATGCGGTTTTGCTTCTTGTGAAATTGGTAATCAATTGACCGAAGAAGATCAATGGGCTAAACTAGCATTAGTTAAAGAAATTGCTCATGAAGTATGGGGTGATTAAATGACAGAGCACACTATATATTTAGGTGGAGGTTGCTTTTGGGGTCTTCAAGGTTATATTAGACAAATTTCTGGGGTACTCTCTACTGAAGTAGGCTACGCTAATGGTCCAAGTTCAAATCCTAGCTACGAAGAGGTATGCCATGATAGCGGTCATGTAGAGGCACTTAAGGTTACATACGATGCGGATACGCTGTCTCTAGACCACTTGATTCAATATTTCCTTCGCGCTATTGATCCTTTCAGTATCAACAAACAAGGCGGTGACGAAGGTATTCAATATCGCACCGGTATTTATTATATCGATAGCGTAGATAAATCTATTATTGAAGCTACGCTAGCTCGTGCCCAGTCCTTTGAAAGCAAACCTTTTGCTATTGAAGTATTACCGCTCGATAATTACTATACTGCTGAAGAATACCATCAAGATTACTTAGATAAAAATCCTACTGGTTATTGTCATATTCCACTAGGTTTATCCCAAGAACCTCTAATCGATGACAGTTTATACAACAAACCGACAGAACAAACGCTAAAAACTCTTTCTACACAAGAATATGAGGTAACTCAAAATGCAGCTACCGATGCACCATTCAGTCATGAATTGACCGATGAATTCAAATCAGGACTATATGTTGATATCACTACGGGCGAACCTCTATTTGCTTCATCTCGCAAGTTTGAATCGCATTGTGGTTGGCCTAGTTTTACAAAACCAATAGCAAAGGATGTGATTCGGTATTACCAGGATAATTCTCACGGTATGCAACGCATAGAAGTTCGAAGCCGTATTGGTAATGCTCATTTAGGACATGTATTCGAAGATGGTCCTAATGGTTCTTTAAGATATTGTATCAATGGTTCTGCTCTTCGATTTATTCCAAAAGATCAATTAGTCGGTTCTAATTACGAATACTTAATTCCTTATATAGAATAGAACATTCAAGAATAAATAACGACCGCCTCCACACGAAGGCGGTCGTCATTTTATAATAAAATCCGCATACTAAAAGGAGATATCACATTGGATATCTCCTTTTATTGTATAGATTAATCTAGTACATATACAGTTACGTCGCGTCGACCAAAATCCATAGCCTCTCCATAAGAGTCCATAACAAGGTCAATACGATTACCAATAATAGCACCACCTGTATCAGCAGCCACAGCTTCACCATAGCCAGGGATGAATAGACGTGTACCTAACGGAATAACATCAGGGTCAACGGCAACAATACCACGTACTGCAGGAACACCTGTAGCAGTAATACCTAATCCATCACCATCACCTGCTAAGTAAGCAGATGCTTCCATAACGATAGAGCGCGATGCTCGACCAGCCACATTACGAGATGTCGTTACTTCACGAGTGCCTTCTTTAATAATTGTAGGCACCATATTTGTCATTACGGATTTAGATAATTCATTTGTTTTAATTACATTACCATTATTATATAAAGTTTCAACTTGAACACGTTCTGTGCCAGGTTGACCGACTTGAACTACCTCTTCTTCACCGATAGCCATAGTGTCATCCTTTTCACGGATAACTTGAACCGGAATCTCTTGATCTACAGTATTCACTGCACGGCTAGTAACACGTACAATATTTACTGTGCTACCAGATTGGATCGCACCGTTGGCTGCAGTTGTATAATTGGGAGCTTTAAAGCCTAATTCATTAGCTAACTCTTCTGCTGTTGTTTGTGTTGTATAAACAGTTCTAGTTTTTCCATTTACTGTAACAGAAACAGGAAATGCTCTTACGACCGTAAGCGTCGTACCTTCTTGTACAGAATTAGAATCACTAATCACTTTATCTTTTGGATTTAATTTAATACCTGCGTTACGCACGATACCTTCATTAGAATTTAAATGTGTTTTAACAGTATGGGCTGCACCATCAGCCATGACTGTAACAGTTTTATCGTTGTAAGAAAAACCAGTCAAGGTTATTGCAGTTACCATCAATCCAGCAACCACAGACGATACATATCGCTTGTGCGTTTTTTGAATTCTCATAACGAAATACCTCCTGTAACAATGATATTCTACTACAGTTAGATATAACCTGTCAAACGCACAAGGTTGACAATAGCAAATAAACATTGATTGTATATGTATTTTTAAATTTATTTAATATGATATTTTCAATCAATGTCCACTGTACAAATACATATCTATGTTTTTCGATAACATACTAAATAAGCAAAATTGTAGGTGTATACAAGATAATAATACAATATATTGTATGCCATGTATTATTAATCATCACTTTGGATTTTTATATGTTTTTGCTATTGTTATCACCTAAAATATAAATTTTTCTAAAATTTATTTCTTATTCATAATGCTATATATAAGGATATATTCGACTTCATAAAAGTATTATATATCACTCTATATTTATACAGTGTTCATAACCCAGACCTTCACTATTCTTTCATTTTAAACATCGGTTTAAAACGTTCAATAACAGTCATTTGCTCCTTATTATCTTGTGTATTAGCAGCCTCCATTAACTCTTCTTGAGCCGATAGCGGACCTTCTACGTTTGAAGCCTTATAATAAGACCCATCAGCCCTCATTATATGTGTCTTTAATGTATCCACTAAATATAAATCTAGTATCCCCTTAATACGTGACTTATGACGTTTATCTTCAATAGGAATCATCAATTCAACACGTTCATTTAAATTACGTGGCATCCAATCTGCACTGGAAAGAAAGAGCTTTTCATTACCACCATTACGGAAATAGAATAATCGGTGATGTTCTAAAAAACGTCCTACTATAGAACGTACAGTAATATGGTCACTCACACCAGCAATACCAGGACGAAGTGTACAAATACCACGTACGATGAGATCTATCTTCACACCATTTGTAGATGCCTCATACAATTTAGCAATGACACGTTTATCCAGTAGTGAATTCATTTTAGCAATAATATATGCATCTTCACCACGTTTTGCACAATCTATTTCCTCATCGATGAGCTCCATGATTTTCTCACGTAAATTAAGTGGTGCTACGATAAACTTATTCCAAATTGGGGGATCCGAATATCCAGAAATCAAATTAAAGAAACGTGATGCATCATCACCATATTCATCATTACAAGTAAATATGCCACAGTCCGTATATATACGTGCAGTTTTGCCATTGTAGTTACCTGTTGCTAAATGTACATAGCGGCGTATACCATCTTCTTCACGACGTACAACCATAGTAATCTTGGAGTGAGTTTTTAAGCCTTTTAAACCATAAATTACATGACATCCGGCTTTTTCTAATCGACGTGCCATAATGATATTATGCTCTTCATCAAAACGAGCTTTTACTTCCATTAATACTGTAACCTGCTTACCATTATCTGCAGCCTTTATGAGAGATGCAATAATAGGTGATTCACCACTAACGCGATATAAGGTTTGTTTGATAGCTAATACATTGGGATCTACAGCTGCTTGTGCCACAAACTGTTCAACTACACTAAAAGATTCAAAAGGATGATGAACAAATATATCGCGCTCTCGAATCACATCGAGTAAGTTTTCACCTTCACAACCAATCAAGTCACTTGGTGTTTTGGAGTCAAACGGTTTATAACGCAAATAATCGTAACCTGGATAATTAGAAAAATCAAAATACATACGACAATCTAAATGACCATCTATATGATATACATCCTTTTTCTCCAATTCTACACTTTTCAATACGGTAGATAACAATTCCGGAGAACCTTCACCGGCTACTTCTAAACGAACCGCATCACCACGGCGCCGACGTCGTAAAGAGGCTTCAACTTCTGTAAGTAAATCCTTTGTATCCTCTTCCGCTATTTCTAAATCCGCATCGCGAGTTAATCGGAACGTCATAGACTCTTCTATACCATAGCCTTGAAAAAACTGTATAGCATAGAAATTAATAACATCTTCTAAATACACAAAATGATGCGTCTTATTAGACGGTGTAGGCACTTCAATAATTCGATCCAATACAGATGGAATTGGCAAAATAGCAATTTTATAATCCTTTGTACCATCAGATTGAACTTGAAATATACGAACAATGGTATTAATCGTATGATTTGCCAAAAATGGGAATGGATGCCCTGAATCAACTGCTAGCGGTGTAACCACCGGATAAATTTGCTCTTCAAAATAATGTCTAAGCCAGGTTTTTGTCTTTACATCTAATTCTTCAGGATGCAAGAAATACAAGCCTTCCTCTTCTAATGAATCTAACACGCGGTGTAAATATGTATATTGTAAAGAAACTACGCGCTGTACTGATTCATCAATTGCTTTCAACTGCGCCTTAGCATCCATATGCGCCGCATCATATTTTACAATTCCATTCATAGCTTGATGCCGTAAACCAGCAACACGAATCATGAAAAACTCGTCTAGATTTGAACTGGCAATGGAGATAAAACGAAGACGCTCCATCAAGGGGGTACTCGTATCCATAGCTTCTAATACGACGCGTTGATTAAATTTCAACCAAGATAATTCACGGTTAAAATAATACTTTGGACTCGTAAACAACTTATATCCCCCCTATAGTCAAGGAAATTTCCATACCAAATATTTCACTAAAATAGATGGAGTCACGATTAAAGGTCCACCATTCAAGAGAGATATTTTCCTTGGTTCTAATGTGAACAACCAATTCTTTATCTTTTTCCTCAATACGTATAGCTTCTATTTTTTGATTGCTTCCTGCATCTAATGCACAAGCTACGCGTACAATGGCTACTAGCTTTGTGACCTGTATTTTTTGTAATTCTGTAAGAACTTTAAAATATTCATCATCATCTGAAGGTGTACCCTTGTAATGGTAATACACTACATTCGCTACAACTTGTTTTTCTTCTTCTGAAAGACCAAATATATCGGTTCCCATTACAATATGATACGCATGCTCTCCATGATTTCTAAGGCTTATAAATTTACCGACAGAACATAAAATCGCTGCTATACGGCACAAATACCCCCATCGTTCTGGTAAACCTTTATGACGAAGTGCATTACAGAATTCCAAACTAAAACGTTCAACCTCTCTATCATGTACGGCATCCGTATGATAACGAGCCGCTATAGCACGGGCCAAATCTGTATTTTGCTCACGCAATTGATACATATAAGGATGGTTTTGCGTTTCTACACCATAAAACCAACTAATACCTTGAGAGAATGAATAACTACTAAAAATTAAGGCTTCAGGATTAATAGCACTAATAATTTCAGAGAAAAAAATCATAGTAGGCATTAAAATATTAGCCTTAAACTCTGGAATCTTATAGCGATTGACTAGTTTTGTAGCCGTAATACCATCAAAGGAATTCATAAGATCATTAAACTGTTGAGGATCAATAGAAATGATTTGCTCACTATTACTATATCCCATCAACTGCAACACTAAGCGAGCCTCATCACCAGAGAAAATAATATTTTTAATATTAAACCTCTGCAATTCTTCCCGTAACGGACTAATCATGCGATGTAAGTATTCAGTAATGGCTGTACTAAAGGATATAGAAGCACGTTGGTTACGGTTAAAAGACTCCATAACACGTAGTGAACCACTATGCATATTTTGTTGGAACAATAGTGATTTGCCTTTCCAAGCAGTTAAACCGACCCCACCGGACGTGATATCTGCAAATAGACAAGCCGTACTGTCATCCGTAGCCTTATGATGATACATCATTTCATAATATAACAAGGCATATTTAAAATAAACTTCTTTAGGCATGTCTATAACTTCTACACGCATACCTGTTTGAATAAAAATCTGATCTAAAATAGCCCTTCGATTAGTGGCTTCACGGATAACAGTTGTACCATACAAGCGACATCTAGATACATTATAATCTGCCATTAATTGTTTGTAGCCTTTTAAAATATCACAGATTTCTTCAATTGTTTTAAAACTAAGGCGAGATGTTTGAAATAACTCCTCCCCAAAGGTTACTTCCCGTGCAGCATAATCGATAACACGCACTTCATCAATACTTTTATATTCTAATATGGTAATACTCATGCTACTAGAGCCAACATGCAAAATCGCATATCGAAGCACTTTAGCCAATGTCATAACTACCTCCTACTGAGGGGACCACTCAATTTGTAACTGACGCTTATATTCCTTTTTAAAGGCTTTTGCCAATCGTTCAACAGCACCTTTTATTATGGATATATCACGGCTAGATGGATAGTGCACTATCAACTGAACATCATCAGGACTAATGCGACTTTCAAGATGTGTAATCAACTGCTCATGACTTTCATCAAGAGCTTCAGCAATAGCAAGAATTATAGATAATTTCTTCCCTATCGCTTTCTGCTCATCATCCAACAATTGCCCATACAAAAAGTTTTTATACTCTTTTGGTTTTAAACCATGAGAGTTCATCACAAGAAAAGCACTAAAAGCCTGTTCAATATGAGTAATTCCGTATAAATTGCTATTAACTAACATATAACACCCATGACGAGCATGGCTATAATAGTTCACCCGTTTTCCGATATCATGTAACAAAGAAGAAACTTGCAAACAACGGCGCAATGCAGTATCACCTTTGTGTAATGGTTGCCATTGGTCATATAAGATATCGGCTAATTTGCCGACATGTTTAGCATGAATTAATTCGTATCGAGTCATTCCTAGCAGCACATTTTCTGCAGAATGGATAAGGATATCTGGAATGATTGGATTTCCTCCTAAATAGGCTTGCCCATAATAGTCGTAAAACAACCCTTCACGAAGACCTGAGCCTCCTACAACAAGAGTTTTGCAATTTATATAATTGAACAACTCATATACAATTGTCATACCGGCAATAATAATATCCGCCCGTTCTGATGAAAGGCCATTGATTTTTTTACGTTGTGCTAATGGTTTGGATTTAACCTCATCTAACAATTCTGTAAAACGGTGATAGGGTATTTCATAATTGTGCAATTTAGTAATAGGATATGATAATTTTCGTTGATCCATTTTCGCAATATTACGAGCTGTACCACCAATACCTAATAGAGGCTTTTTAACATTTTTAAGCCATGGATGTTCCTCTATGGCTTGCTTAATAGCCTTCACCATTTTATTGTATTCTTTGTCTGTAAATTCTTCGCCTTTCTGATAGGTTCCTGTTAAAGTCAAAGCACCTATTGGTAAGCTAACAGATTTCTCAATTTGTCTATTTCTTACCAAAGTCACCTCTGTACTAGCGCCGCCTAAATCAAAGATAACAAAATCCTTAAGGCCAATTGTATTAATAACACCAAGGAAACCTAAGCGAGCCTCTTCAACACCGGAAATACATTCTAATTCAAGACCTGTATCTTGTTTTACAAGATTGATAAATTCATCACCATTATTTGCTAAACGGACTGCAGCGGTAGCAACAGCCTTAATCGTATCGACCTCAAAAGCTTTAGCCATATGAACATACGATTGTAATGATACTAATGCACGATTCATAGCTTCTTGTGTTAGCTTATGATCACCCCACATATTTTCACTCAACCGAATCGAGTCTTTTTCTTGATAGAGTAAACGATAACTACCCGTATCTGATATTTCATAAATAACGAATCGAACTGAGTTCGATCCTAAGTCAATAAATGCTATGCGTTCCATCTTATCATCCTTTTTCAAGTCCAAACATATATAGACTATATATTGTTAGTATACCATAGAAAAACGCGATTCCTTCAATGAAAGAATCGCGTTCACTATGTAACTATATATTAAATAACTTTAATTTGATAGTATTTACAAATATAGCTATTCTATTCTATTTTATTTAATACCAAATACGCGCTTACCATTTTCATAAGCGATTGCGGCAAACTCATCTGCATCCATACCTTTTAAAGCAGCAATTTCTTCTGCTACAAATTGAGTCTTACTAGGGTCATTGCGTCGACCTCTATACGGAGGTGGCGTCAAATAAGGAGAATCTGTTTCTATAAGGATTCGATCCAATGGTACTTGTTTAGCAACTTCTTTTAGGTTAGTAGATTTTGGGAATACCACCGGGCCTGCAAAGGAGATATAAAACCCCATTTTAATAGCCTCTTTAGCCATTTCCCAACTACCTGAATAACAATGGAAAATTCCCCAATTATCCTTTCCTTCATTGCGCAAGATATTCATAATATCACCATGAGCATCGCGATCATGGATGATAATAGGCAAATTAACCTCTCGAGCTAACTCAAGCTGACGTATAAAGACCTTCTTTTGCGTTGGTCTATCAGAGAAATCATAGTAATAATCAAGGCCGATTTCACCGATAGCACGCACCTTATCATTGTGCAAGGCTAACTCTTTAAAATATTCGTAGTCATCATCAGTAAAATCTTTTGCTTCGTGAGGATGTGTCCCTACTGCAGCATATAAACGGTCATCAGTTTCAGCCAATGCAACACCTGATTCAACAGTTTGTCTATCTACACCAGGAATCATAATATATTCAATGCCTGCATCGAAACAAGCTTGTAACATCTCAGCTCTATCGTTATCAAAACGATTATCGTTAATATGTGCATGTGTATCAAAGAGTTTCATTATTTTACAATGCTCCCTGCTGGTAATGATTCAATATTGGTAACTTCTAAATGTTCTTCCCAATCAGAAGCGGATAAAATCATACCATAAGATTCTATGCCCATCATCTTTTTAGGGCTCAAGTTTGCTAAGTAAATTACCTTTTTACCAACCATAGATTCTGGCTCGTAATATTGAGATATACCACTGAGTACGGTGCGTTCTTCAAGGCCAATATCCAATACAAATTTCAATAATTTTTTAGACTTAGGTACTTTTTCACAGCTAACAACCTTAGCGACACGAAGATCCAATTTTTCAAAATCATCATAAGTGATATTTTCTTTTAATGGTGGAACATTAGATGTATCAACAGTTTCTTCTACTTCTTCTGTTACAGTAACGGTTTCTACCATTTCTGGAATTTCAAAGCGAGGATAAATTGGTTCACCTTTTACTACCTTAGTACCCGTATTAATAGCGCCCCAACTGCGAACATCATCTAACTGTACTTGTTCAAAGCCAGACAATCCTAATTGTTCCCAAATTTTTGGTGCCCCTACTGGAATAACTGGACTTACGAGAACTGCGATGATACGTAAGCTTTCAGCAAGATGATACATAACAGATTGCAAACGTAGAACATCTACATCTTCAGAACTCTTAGCTAATACCCACGGCATCGTTTCATCGATGTATTTGTTCATACGACCGATGAAAGCCCAAACAGTTTTAAGAGCCTTATTTAACTCCATAGCCTCCATTTGTGCTTCAAAATCAGCTACAGTTTGTTCTGCTAAGGAAGAAATTTCCTTATCTAACGCGTCTATATCATCAGTTTTTGTAATAACACCATCGTGATATTTTTCAATCATCGCAATGGTACGATTCAAAAGGTTCCCCAAATCATTAGACAAATCTGCATTAATTTTTGTAACAAAATTAGGTAATGTGAAATTGCCATCATTGCCAAGTGTAATTTCACTCAACAAGTAATAACGCAAAGAGTCTGCACCATAGGTCTCAATCAATGGAATTGGATCAATAACATTACCAAGAGATTTACTCATCTTAGTACCATCTACAATCATCCAGCCATGACCAAATACCTTTTTAGGCAATGGCAACTCAAGGCTCATGAGCATCATCGGCCAAATAATAGTATGAAAACGTACAATTTCCTTACCAACTAGATGAAGATCAGCGGGCCAGAATTTTTTATACAATTCTCCATCTCCATCAAATGGATGTAAGGCACTAATATAGTTTACTAATGCATCAAACCAAACATATACAACATGCTTAGGGTCAAATGGTAATTTGATACCCCAGTCAAATGATGTACGAGATACGGCTAAGTCCTCAAGACCTTGTTTTACGAATTGAATCATTTCATTACGGCGAGATTCAGGTTGAATAAAATCAGGGTTCTCTTCAATGAACTTGAGCCATTGCTCAGTATATTTACCAAGTTTAAAGAAATAACTTTCCTCTTTAACACGCTCTACAGGGCGACCGCAATCCGGACAAGTATGATTTTCACCAAGCTTTTGTTCAGTCCAGAAGGATTCACAAGGTGTACAGTACCAACCTTCGTATTCAGCCTTGTAAATATCACCTTTTTCATAGGCCTTTGTAAATAGTTCTTGTACTACCTTTTCATGTCGTTCATCAGTGGTACGAATAAAATCATCATTGGAAATATGCATTTTTTCCCATAATGCTTTAAAACCATTTACGATATTAGTCGTATATTCTAAAGGTGTAATACCTTGTGCCTCAGCAGCGCGTTGGATTTTCTGACCATGTTCGTCAGAACCAGTCAAGAAACGTACATCATAACCAGCTAAACGTTTGAAACGTGCAATTGTATCGGCAACAGATGTACAGTATGTATGACCAATATGCAGTTTAGCACTAGGATAATAAATTGGAGTTGTAATATAATATGTCTTTTTTGTATCGCCCATCATAATCTCCTTCTATTCAGCACTTGTGAAAGTGTTATCGTTCTACAATATTATAAACCTCACGGCGTGAAACGCCAAAACGTTTTGCTACTTCGCGAATAGCTTCCTTCTTTGGCAATCCTAAATCTACCAACTCAGCTACCGCCTCTTCGTAAGACATAGATTGCTGCGGAACTTCATCAATAGCCTCACCAGTTTCACTACCACCTATGACAAGAACGAATTCTCCTTTATACGTAATTTTCTCTAAATCATTGCAAATAGATGATAAATCACTACGCAAAAAGGTTTCAAACTTCTTAGTAAGCTCCCTAGCAATCGTAATCGGTCGATTACCAAAGGCGTCGTACATATCCTGGAGCACCTCCTGTAAACGATGAGGGGCTTCATAAAATATAAGCGTTCCCCTTTGTTTTGCCATAAGCTGAAGGGCATCATTTCGATGTTTACCACGTTTTGGTAAAAATCCAAAGAATGTAAATTGCTTAGTGTCTAAATCAGATGCAATCAGTGCTGTTAAGGCTGCATTAGCCCCTGGTAAAGGCACAACAGATATATGATGTGCAATGGCCTTTGACGCTAGGTCAGCACCGGGATCAGATATAGCAGGCATGCCCGCATCACTGACACAAGCAATATTCTTACCGTCTAACAGCATGTCAATAATGGCATTTCCCTTTTCTTCTTTATTATGTTCATGATAAGAAATCAAAGGCTTGCTAATGTCAAAATGTTTTAATAATATACCCGTATGACGCGTATCCTCCGCAGCAACAGCATCAACTTCACCCAGTATGCGTACAGCGCGATACGTCATATCCTCTAGATTACCAATGGGCGTAGGCACTAAATACAAGGTGCCCTTGTTATTTTCGTTCATACCAACGAGACACCTCCTCCGTGTACACATTAGATTGGCTATATACGATAAGTGGAGGCTCAACAGTTAAACCTTGAGCTCCACCTTTTATGGCTTCAAGCAAAACAATTTTAGCAGGCTTATAAAGCATGCCGTGAACCATACGCAACCGTTTTACTGCAAATCCGGTAACTGTTAATGCGTTCACAAGCTCTAATAGACGAGGGGCGCTATACACCATCCATAAATGCCCCTTATTTTTGATTAATCTCGATGCACTATTACAAACATCCTCAATAGTCGTACACCTATCATGCAAGGCTAAACACAAATTATTATCATCGGGCATCTCACCTTTTCGATGGTCAAAATAAGGTGGATTGACCAATACACCATCAAATGGTTTAGATCCAAACTGATGATAATTCATTGTGCGATAGTCACCATGTATAATCGATACTACATCAGATTTATGATTGTAGGTAACACTGCGTTCAGCCATCTGAGCCACTACATCATTAATTTCAACGCCTGTTATATGCCCAGCACCTAAGGATGTACCGATTAAAGGAAGTACACCTGTGCCCGTGCCTAAGTCTATATAACGATGCCGATGATTAAATCGACAAAAATGTACGAGTGCAATGGCGTCAAAGGAAAAGCGAAATTGGTCTTGCCGCTGATATATCTTTAAATTATCGATAATCAAATCATCAAGTTGTTCTTGATTATTCATCTGGTAATGCCACATCCGACCATTTTAAATCAATAGTTCTACCGGCCTCTAATTGGACCTTAACAGTATGTTTGTGGTGATTTACCTTTAGAACCTTGCCAATGCCTTCATCAGTAACCACTTCTTTTCCAATGCCTGGCGGTTCTACATCTTGAGCTGAAAGATTGCGATCTTTCTTTACATACAAATCGCCACCTTTTTTATATAAATCGTCTTCATAATTCAAGCAGCACATCAGGCGACCACATACGCCAGAAATTTTTGTAGGGTTCAAACTTAAATTCTGATCCTTAGCCATACGAATGGATACAGGAGAAAAATCACCTAGAAAATTAGAACAACATAAAGGTCTGCCACAGGCGCCAATACCATTTAATACCTTCGCCTCATCGCGAACGCCTACTTGTCTCAATTCAATACGCGTTCTAAATACTGTAGCCAAATCCTTTACGAGTTCACGGAAATCAATACGACCATCTGCAGTAAAGAAGAATACAATTTTATTCATATCAAATGTATACTCTACATTGATTAATTTCATAGGCAGTCTACGTTTAGCTATTTTTTCTAAGCAAATTGCATAGGCCTTTTCTTCCCGCTCCTCATTTTTCTCTAATTGTTGCAAATCCTTTAGTGTTGCTTTACGCATTACTTGCTTAACAGGCATCACCAAATTATCTTTTGAAACCTCTTTTGGTCCGATTACAACCGTACCATATTCAACGCCACGCGCTGTTTCTACAATGACACCGTCATCAATCATTAAAGCTTCATCACCTGGTAAAAAATAATAAATTTTACCGGCCTTTTTAAATCGTACACCAACGATGGTTACCATTTAAACCTCCTCACGAGCATTGTGAAGGGCGATGCTAAGACCGTCCACCACGAGAGCAATTTTTATGTGTAACCGCAAGGCCTGTTCCGCTCGCAATGTTTCATGTGATACAGTTGCTAAAGCGGTCATTGTCCACTGCGGTAATAATTCTAATAATGTTGCTTTATGCATAGGAACTTGAAGTTGCTCAATAGTAGCTCCACACTTTAAGGCCATCATGTCGCGACTTATTAATCGTAACCAATGCATTAATTCTAATGCATCCTCACGAGTCAAAGACTCACACCAAACTGCAATTTTGGAGAACCATCGTGCATCAGTGCCCAAAGTACGCATCCATTTAACAGCTAACTCTAGCATAGTAATTGTTCCCTGTTGCAATAGAGATTCTACAACAGCAGGATTACCATGCCCCATGAAAATAGCTTCATCTATATTTCCTGTAACACCACGTTTTTCTAATGCAAGGCGTATGCTTTCATCCGATACAGGTTGAAATCCAACACCCATACAGCGTGAAATAATCGTTGGTAGTACAAGGTTAATCTTATTCGTAATAATAATGAAGTACACCTGTGCAGGTGGTTCTTCAATCGTTTTTAACATGGCATTAGCCATGATAGCATTGGCTGCATGAAAGTCTTCAATAATAACGACGCGGTTACCTAATCCAGCTACGGAAAGATGGTCTTGTAACAGGCTATACCATTGCTCTACCTTTAAGGTTGATTTCATGGGCCGAATCCAAAATGCATCCCCCTTATCCATATAAATTGGTAAGCCTTCCGCCTCTATTTTCTTTTCACTTTCACCATTAGCAATACGTGCGGATTTTACTGCCTCTAAATATTCAGTGCCATTATGACCTGAAAAAACTTGTCGTCCCAAAATAAGTGATGCTAGACCTATTGCCATATCGAGCTTACCAAGTCCAGACTCTCCATAAAACAACAAGCTATGCGGTAATGTTTGCCGTTTTACCAATTCAGTTAGGTGGTTTTTAATCGTATCTTGACCGATTACATTATCAAAATATGTCATAATTCCTCCTATCCTGTCCAATATTACTATTATATAGGAAAATGGCGACTTTTTAAAGAGCCGCCATTTTCAAAGACCAGTAGTTTCGCCTATTTCAATAGACCTTTTACCACATCATATATATCATTATGAATTGATTCTATACTACGCATAGCAAAATTCTCACTATCATCTTTTTGAGTGCATGAAATTCGATGCCATTGATAGCGATTTACCAATTCATCATACGCATCATGAACCGATTGTAAATACGTGCGATTACCCTCGTGTATGTCCCCTGTCTCACCACCAGTTTTACCAGTTCGCTCGGACATCAATGCTTCTGTTACCTCTAAAGGCACATCTAGCAAACAAACCACATCTGGACGTGGTAGTCCGAACTTAACAAATTCAAAATCTTCAAGCCATTCTAAAAATTGAATTCGTGCATCAGTATCAGTGTATTTCACCATTTGATGAACCATATTTGATGTCGTATAACGATCTGCAATAATAATACCACCATCATTATAAAATGATTCCCAGTCCATTCTAAAAGAAGCAAAACGATCTATGGCATACATGGTACTTGCCACATAAGGGTTTACTGCATCCACCTCTGTACCAAATTGCCCAGATAAGTACATTTTAATAGGCATAGATGCATCACTTTCATAATTCGGAAAGCTAACACTACACACGCGATGGCCTTCCTCCTGTAATCGTTCTACTAAACGCTTTGTTTGCGTAGCTTTGCCACTACCATCTCCGCCTTCTAATATGATTAAAGTCCCCATAATTACTCCTGTAACACCCAGATTGTTTCTAATGTCATATCATCGGCTCCATTCGGTACATAACCTAAAGCCTTTCTATTCTCTATATATTGTAACACAGAAGCACTAATCTCTTCACCTACGGCTACACAAGGAATTCCTGGTGGATAATAGGCTATAGTCTCCCCAACAATACGATGTAATGCTTCACTTAACGGAACCTGCTCACGATGAGCATACATAGCATTACGAGGAGTTACACGAACGACTGGCTCAGGTAATAGAGCTGAATCTTTACTAAGCACATCAAAATTAACTTCTAAGGTATGGTCAGTTGTATATGAACCATTTAATACTTCATCACTTACAGATCGAACAGCCTTGATAAGAGCATCTACGGAATCTTTAGTGTCACCAATGGTGATAAGTACTAGCACATGATTAGCTTGCACTAACTCCACCTCAATGTGATTCTCTCGCAACATTCGTTCAAAAACAACACCAGTAAGACCTAATTCTTTAGCATCGATTACTACCTTGGTACAGTCATAATTTACAACTTGATTTTGAATATCCGAGTATTCCATAGTTGTAATACCAGGAATCTTATGTAGCTCATTTCTTAAATATAGGCTCAATTCTACAGTACGACTTACTAGCTCCTTACCTGCCATAGCTAATTGATGGCGTGCCATATCTAAGGATGCAAGAAAAATATAGTTAGGGCTCGTACTCTGTAACATTTGATGCATCTGAATAATACGGCGCTTATTAATACGCTCACCTTGACCTAGTAACCATGATGTTTGAGTTAATGAACCTACTGACTTATGCGTACTTTGTGCCACTAAATCAGCGCCAGCCTCGATAGCACCAATAGGTAATGCTTCAGCAAAAGGTAAATGAGGGCCGTGAGCTTCATCAACAAGGACTATTAATCCCCGTTTGTGAGCTTCTTGTACGATATTTACAATATCTACACCTACACCATAATAGTTTGGATACACTAAGAGAATCGCCTTAGCCTCTGGATGAGCATCCATGGTTTTAATAGCATCTTCCACTGATACACCTAAAGGGATACCCCACCAATCATCAAATTGGCAATCCATATATACAGGCTTTGCCCCTGAAAGAACGAGCCCACTAATTACTGAGCGATGTGCCTCTCGGGGGATAATAATTGTTTCATCTGGCCCTACGGTTCCCATAATCATCGCTTCAATTAAAGCGGTTGTGCCATTAATAGAGAACCAGCAATCATCAGCTCCATATAATTCAGCAGTTAAGTCTTGTGCCTCTTTTAATGATCCCTCTGGTTCATGTAGATCATCTAGAGCATACATAACCCCTAAATCATATGGCAGTGCTGCTCCCATCCAGTCTTTTAGTAACTGAGGCGCTTCAACACCAATCTTATGACCAGGTGTATGAAAAGGCACAAAATGTTGTTTCTTATATGATTCTAAAGCCTCTACAAAAGGCATTTTTTCTTGATTGCTCATATATACCTCGTAAAAAGGGCATGAATCTCAATGAGACTCATGCCCTTATGCATGTTATTTATCGCTGTGGACGACGCTTAGGATTAAACTGATTCATACCTTTGTCTATGCCCACCTCTAAGGTGCCTAATACAGCTTTTACTGTGTCTTTGATACCTTTTTGTACTTTCTCTTGATTTTCTTCACTAAATGGTGCTAACACGTGATCAATGACGGTCCATTGTGGTAATGGACGACCAATACCTACGCGAAAACGCGGAAAATTTTCTGTTCCTATATGGGAGATTAAAGATTTAATCCCATTATGCCCACCAGAACTACCATTTGGTCGAATACGTAATTTGCCTACCGGTAAATCCATATCATCATAAATGCAATACACATCAGATGGATCAATCTTATAGTACCGCATCAATGGACCTACAGACTCACCACTTGCATTCATAAATGTTTGAGGCTTTACAAGCAATACCTTCTCACCAGCTACATTAATACTGCACACCTCTGCCTTTTGTTCTTCCCTCCAAGGAGTGTGAGAAACGCTATCTGCAATGGCATCGATGACCATAAATCCAATATTATGTTTTGTCGCTTCATATTGCTTGCCTGGGTTACCAAGGCCTACTACTAACTTCAAGAATCACCTATTATTTATCAAATAAATTACTTACTGAAACTTCATGAAAGATACGCATAATTGCTTCGCCCAATAATGGCGCTACAGATAGTTGCGTTACATTGTCTAATTTGCAATTTTCTGGTAATGGCATTGTGTTTGTTACGATAAGCTCTTTAATGTTGGAGTTTGCAATGCGTTCACTTGCTGGATCTGTTAATACAGCATGGGTAACAGCAGCCATAACAGATTTAGCACCAAATTCTTTTAATGCTTTAGCACCTTCTACAAGAGAACCTGCTGTATCTACAATATCATCAACGATGATACAGTTTTTGCCTTTTACATCACCAATGAGGTTCATAACTTTAGCTACACCTGGTTCAGGGCGTTTTTTCTCGATGATTGCAATTGGCGCACCAATGCGGTCAGCCAAATCACGAGCTCTTGTAACACCGCCAAGATCTGGTGATACTACAATAACATCTTCAATATTTTTTTCATTAATGTATTTAGCTAAAATGGATGCACCATATAAATGATCTACTGGCACATCGAAGAAGCCTTGAATTTGACCTGCATGCAAGTCAATTGTTACAAGACGTGTAATACCAGAAGTTTGCATCAAGTTTGCTACTAATTTTGCAGTAATTGGCTCACGACCACGAGTTTTGCGGTCTTGGCGAGCATAACCGTAGTAAGGAACTACAGCTGTAATATGACGAGCAGAAGCACGTTTTAACGCATCAGCCATAACCATTAATTCCATTAAATTATCGTTTACAGGATAGCTAGTTGGTTGAATGATAAATACATCTTTGCCACGTACGCTTTCATCAATCATAATTTGTACTTCGCCATTATTAAAGCGGCCTACAAACGCTTCACCTAAAGGCAAACCTAAATAATCACAAATTTCCTTTGCCAACTCTGGATTTGCGTTACCTGTGAAAATCTTAAGTTTTTTGCCGTCTTCAAATGCCATTTTGATACCCTTTCATTTCTCCGTAATCTTAGTTAGTTACTCAATGTATATGTAACGAAATATTACAGATATACAACCTTATTGCCTTATTATTGTATACTATTTTTCCTATCTTGTGTGAAAAATTTTTAATAAATTCCTATTTCTTTTTGAAAGTATCGTCTGTAACCCAATTTTCTTTCACAATTTGCTTGCTACGACCTACTGCTAATGCCTTATCTGGAACATTTTTAGTAATCGTAGAACCTGCACCTACATAGCTATAATTACCAATTGTAACAGGTGCTACCAAATTGCTGTTACAGCCTACAAATGCGCCATCACCGATAGTTGTACGATGCTTGATTTTTCCGTCATAATTTACCGTAATTGTACCGCAACCGATATTGACACCAGAACCTACATCGCTATCGCCAATATAGGATAGATGAGGGAATTTGGTGCCTTCCCCAACATTGGAATTTTTAACCTCAACGAAATTACCAATATGAACCTTGTTGCCAATAACCGTATTAGGACGCAAATGAACATATGGACCAATATCTACGCCATCTTTTACTTCGCAGTCATGACCATAGGTAAAATGAATTACTGTATTATTGCCAACAGTTACATTCGTCAAGCGTGTATGAGGTCCAATTTCACAGTTTTCACCAATCACCGTATTGCCTTCTAAAACGGTACCAGGATGTAGAATTGTATCAGCCCCCACAGTAACCTCTGGTGCTACATAGGTATTGTCAGGATCAATAATCGTTACACCAGCGGTCATTAATTCTACATTTTTACGATGTTTTAAAATAGATTCTGCTTCAGCCAATTGCAAGCGAGAGTTTACCCCTAACGATTCTTCAAAATTTTCAGTCATATAAGCGCTTACTTTATCGCCGCCATTTACGAGAATACCAACCACATCTGTAATATACAGTTCACCTTGTGCATTATCGTCGGATAATAGGCTAAGACAAGGCCATAGTTTTTTACTATCAAAAGCATACATACCAGTATTAACTTCTTGTACAGCTAACTCTTCTGGTTTGCCATCCTTTTGTTCTACAATGCGTACCACATGACCTTGTTCGTTACGAATGATACGACCATAACCTGTTGGATCTGGCATATGGGCCGTTAAAATTGTAGCCGCTGCTCCAGATGCAGTATGCTCTTTTAAAAGAGCTTCTAAACTTTCCTTAGTTACGAGTGGCGTATCCCCACACAACAATAAAATAGTGCCATCAAAAGATCCTAATACAGGTTCTGCCATTTTTACTGCATGACCTGTACCATTTTGCTCTTCTTGACGTACAAATTCAGCACGACCTTCTAGATAGTCTTGTACTGCATTACCACCAAAGCCAACGATAACAACATCCTTATCGGTCCCAAGAGATTGAACAGTTTCTAGAACGCGTTCAACCATAGCTTTACCGCCAACTTTATGAAGTACCTTTGGCAATTTGGACTTCATCCGTGTCCCCTTACCAGCTGCTAAAATAAGACTTGCAATATTCATAGTAAACTCCTATCTATCAATCGTATCAAATACAGGTTCAATGTGAATTTCATTTGTACTTTCATCAATGCCATGGAACGTAAATAGTGATTCATAATTATTGATTAACTTAGGACTAGGTTCTGCAGTAGCAACAAGAACGCCAGTTCCCACAACCTTACCATTCATTTCATGAACAAGTTCTGTAAGCCCTTTTGCAGTGCCGCCAGCCTTCATGAAATCATCAATAATTAGCACCTTCGCATTTTGTGGAATAGCGCGTTTAGTTAATGTCATCGTTTGAATTCGACCAGATGAACCCGTTACATAGTTAATACTAATGGCAGATCCTTCTGTAACCTTACTATCACGACGCGCGATGACAAGTGGCTTGTTGAAAGCCCTAGCTACCATAACCGCCAAAGGAATCCCTTTTGTTTCTACCGTCAAAATATAATCAGGATTGCGATCTACAAAGCGAGTCATAATAATTTCGCCTAACCGAGTCATCACATGCCAATCATACAAAATATCCGACATATAAATAAATCCACCGGGAATAATACGATCTGGTTCACGCAAACGTTGCTGCACATCGCGTAGGATTTCATTGGCCTGCTCGCCTTTTCGATGAGGTATGAATCGAACACCGCCAGCTACCCCCGCTACCGTTTCTAGAGTACCCAACTGAAAATGTTCCATCGATTGACGGACACAGGTTAAATCTTCACTTACTGTAGATTTCGCCATTCCGAAAAAATCACAAAAATAATTAAGAGATATAAGTTTTTGTGGAGAATCGACTAATAATTTAGTCATTGCCACCATTCTTTCAACACGTCGAACTTTATTCATAAGCCTTCCTTTGCTGAATACTCGATTTATATTGATACTTTTATTATACCATGAATCTCCGAATATTCGTATTTTATCAAGATAAATAATTCGGAGATAAATATAGCTATTGCAATCAAAAAACTCTAGCCTAATGACTAGAGTTTTTCAATTTGAGATTATAGAATTTACAAAATATATACCGTCACGTTTTGTCGACCAAACTGTAGTGCATCATATCTAGAGTCAAAAGCTAAATCGATACGATGACCTTTAATAGCTCCACCTACATCATCAGCGATGGCATAGCCATAACCTTCAACATACATTTTTGTACCTAAAGGTATAATTTTAGGATCAACGGAGACGATACCTTTTTTTAAACGACTACCTGTAGCCGTATAATTACCATTACCAGGATCCTGTGAGCTATACGCCGTAGCATGCATTGTTATAGCTCTCGTATATTTACTAGGCGCACCCTTTGTATATTGGGAATAGCTAGACCCTTTTGAACCTTTTTCTAAAGCACTCATTGTAGCAGGTCCTACTCGCCCATCTACAGCCAAACCTTTTGATTTTTGGAATTTTCGTACTGCCAACTCAGTATTACGTCCAAAAATACCATCCGCTGAATCCTTAAGATAGCCTTGCTGCACTAACATAGTCTGAACTTTTTGCACATGATGACCACGCTGTCCCTTATCAATTGTTTTTGCTTGCGTGAAAGCCATCATATTAGTCATACATAACACAGTACATATTATTACTGCTTTTCTTATCATGTACATTCCCCTTCATTGCTTTCATTAGCAATTATGATATACCCCGATATGGCATTCTTTACGTTTTGCTCCAACTATACGCAAGAATATATAACCAACAATAGCGGAAATAATTGAACCAATCAATACGCCACCCTTAGCCATTTCTTGTGCATGACCTGGATCAAAGGCTAGAATAGAAACAAAGATACTCATTGTAAAACCAATGCCACAAACAATAGATGTGCCATATATAAATTTCCAGTTTGCTTCTGCAGGCATAGGCACAAGACCTAATTTAATCATACCAAACATGGCACCAAAAATACCGATTTGTTTACCTAAAATAAGACCAAGAGTAACACCAAGTACTACGGGATGTGTCAAATCAGCCACGCTAAATCCACCAAGGTGAACACCAGCATTAAAGAATGCAAAGATTGGAACTATGACGAAACTTACCCAATTAGATAAGAAATGTTCCCAATGACGCATTGGTCTAACATATTTACGACCAATCTTACCTCGATCTGGAATTGTCATAGCTAAAATTACACCCGCCATGGTAGCATGTAAGCCAGAGCGAAGAATGCAATACCATAAAATAATACCAAGAATAATATACGACAAAGAACGAACATAACCAGCTCGATTACAATAAATCAAAAGACCTGTTACGATAATCGCAGCCATTAAATAGAAAACATTAAGATGTGCGGCATAGAAAATTGCAATAACAATAATCGCAATTAAGTCATCAATAACTGCCAAAGCGGTTAAGAAAACCTTCATAGAATTTGGAACTCGTGATCCTAATGCAGTGATAACACCAATTGCAAAAGCAATATCCGTGGCTGTTGGAATAGCCCATCCATGAATATATTCAGGATCAAAACCAGCAATTAAATAATAAATAAAAGCTGGTATAAGTACACCAAATAAAGCTGCCACACCAGGCATAATACGTTTAGCATTGGTATTAAGTTCACCACTTACTAATTCACGTTTTACTTCTAATCCTACAAAGAGAAAGAATATTGCCATTAATGCGTCATTGACCCACTCCATAGCAGTTAATGGCCCCAATTGTAGATTAACTAGTGACATATATTGTGTCGCCATTGGAGAATTAGCAACAATTAAGGCAATAAGTGTAGCCCCTAGTAAAACAGTAGTAGCTGCACCAGGAGAACGTAAAAATACAAATATCCGTTCCATATGATTCCTTCCTAATATACTTCACTCACTATTTATTTCTAGCTGTTCTAATTTTATAAGCAACTGCCAAAACAGTAGCCCCTAACAAACCAGATATAATAGATCCTATAAAAATACCAATTTTAGACATTTCTTGCGTCACACCTGGCGGAAATGCCAGCGTCGCAACAAATAAACTCATAGTAAAACCAATACCACAAACGATGGCTGTACCATAAATTTCTGGCCAAGTTGTATTGGTAGGCATCTTGATAATCTTAGATTGCACCAA
The DNA here is from genome assembly GCF_002959935.1 of Veillonella tobetsuensis. Lineage (NCBI taxonomy): Bacteria > Bacillati > Bacillota > Negativicutes > Veillonellales > Veillonellaceae > Veillonella > Veillonella tobetsuensis. The sequence continues at coordinate 6,519 of NZ_PPDF01000012.1, read as the reverse complement.
TACATAAACAGCAGAAAAAATACCAAACTGTTTACCAAGAATAAGACCTAATGAAACACCTAAAACCACAGGATGGAAAAGATGATCTACAGAAACATCAGAAAATGATACACCGGCATTTAAAAAGCTAAATATAGGAATAATTAAAAAATTAACCCAATTTTTTAGCTTATCTGCCCATGCATGCATAGGATACACTTTTTCACCATCAAGTGTTCCTGAATAGGGTATAGTCATTGCTAGAACAACACCAGCAATTGTGGCATGAACACCCGACTTTAATACAAAATACCAAAGAACAGAGCCCAATACACCATATAGCACAGGACGTACATATCCTTGTTTATTTGTGTACCAAAGAGCACCAGTTACAACAGCTGCTGCCATTAAATGCGGAAAATCCACACCAGCTCCATAAAATATGGCAATAACAACGATAGCAATTAAATCATCAATAACGGCTAATGCTGAAAGAAAGGCTTTCATCGCCTGTGATACACGCTTTCCAAGCATCATAATAACACCTATAGCAAAGGCGATATCTGTAGCGGTTGGAATCCCCCATCCATGAGTATATTCAGGAACAGAGCCAGCGATTAAAAAATATACCAGAGCAGGCGTTACAACCCCTGCAAATGCAGCCAGCACAGGTAATAACCGTTTTGAGTTAGTATTTAACTCACCAGAAATCATTTCAGTCTTAATTTCAATCCCCACATAAAGGAAGAATAAGGCCATCAAGCCATCATTTACCCATTCCAATATATCCATAGGACCTAAATATATATTCATGAACGAGAAATACTGTCCAGCTATAGGAGAATTTGCTGTAATTACGCCGAGAATAGCAGCAACTAACAGCATAATACCGCCAGATGATTCAGACTGAATAAATGCTTTAATATATTTCATAATAACTACCACTTTCTGAATCGTAAATATTAATACAGTTATTTGTACATAAAAAATCTCATATATATATATTATTATATCATTTTAGTTCGAAATCAATCAATAAACTAATGATGAAGCACGCTGAATAGATCCATGAAGAATATAATAACTTAATGATTAAATCCTCTAATTAAAGAAATAAAAAATACAACTAGAGGAATAGTTAAACAAATACCTGCTATAGTATTTGTAACTGGATTGGACCAAAGTGGCATAATAAATCCAAGTAATACTAAGGTACCACAACAGATTGGTGTACGCCAAACATGTTTTATCTCAGCCGATACTTTAGATTCTGTAGCACTAGCTCTGCCAAATTTCTTTTTAATAGTCATAATAATACCAGTCACAATGCCTACAATAAGAACAATATCCCAGATGGCCCATAATATTTTAAGAGCCATGGTATTATGATTATGAATATGGAGATTAATCATTGTAGTCATGCCCGTAAAATACCAGGGGATATTTTTTGTAGAATACATATCCTTAGTAGAATCAGTATATAAATTAGCATAGACTGGTTGGCCCAAGAACATAGCTGGATCATCATCATTTTCAGCACCTAAATAAAATGCATAATGATGATCATTAAATTTAGATGGATAATCTATAGATATAAGCTGACGATCTGGGTATGCTTTCATAATTCGAGAGATAGCTTCAGATGGTTGTAAAATGTCAGATTGACCAACTGAAAGTTCTTGCTTTGCAGTGTGTAGTACATCTGCATTATAGCTGTCATTAGCAATAAAAAATCCACCTATCCATACACCTGTAATACATAAGATAAATCCCCATACAGTAGCAACCATAGCAAATTCTCGGTGTAATGTACTTAATTTCATATAGTTAGACAATACAGTAGATTTGGCAAAGCTTTTACGAAATGGACCATATAAAAAAACACCAGAAATAATAGATAACCCACATACTAAAGATAAAATCGTTACAATATAAATTCCTGTTTTACCAAGGTCTAATCGTGTATGTAGTTGATGAAGTGTGTGTAATACACTTCGAACCCAAGGATGTGCAGGCGTTTCATGATGCGTAGTAATAAGCCCCTTTGTTTCAGGATTATATAATACATAATCCCCTCCCATCCCCATACGCGCTGGAGGTGCTACAGTTGCGGAAGAATCAATAATACGATACCGTAAAATATGTGCAGCCCCCATAGCTGGAGAAATATTTAAAATATCCTTAGACGGATATTTTTCTTTCACTAATAGGGCACCTTCATCAGCATAATTAAAAATAGATATTTCTTGTTGGCTCATCGCCATTGATAACGAGGAATGATGTGACCCTCCTTGAGCCCATGCATTTAATTCAGTTCGGAACATGAGAATAAGTCCTGTAATACAAAACATTAAGAAAAATAGCACAGAAACTATAGATAACCATTTATGAATTTTATAAATTTTTGACATACATATGCCTCCTTCCTCATTATTTTATACATCTATTTTGATATCAATACAATACAGAAACCACTATGGGTATAGAGTATATAAACAAGCTCCACTTGAATGTATATATTATAGTATGATACAATATGTACATCATGCGGGCGTAGTTCATCGGTAGAATGCGAGCTTCCCAAGCTTGAGAGGAGGGTTCGATTCCCTTCGCCCGCTCCACCCTAAATAGCCATGATGTGATGTACATCATGGCTATTTTTCTTAATTTATGTATAATATTTATCAAATAATCCTATTTATTATTCTGGAGGACACATATGAAATTAAGCGCAAGAAATCAATTAAAAGGAACTATTATTGAAATAAACGAAGGTGCCGTTAATGCTATTGTAAAAATTAATGTAGGTAATGATAATATCATAACTGCAGATATTACACTTCAATCTGTAAAAGAATTAGAGTTAGAGGTAGGTAAAGAAGTTATTGCTGTTATCAAATCTACAAGTGTAATGATTGGTGTTGAATAAGTAAAAAAAGAGTTGCCTAGGCAGCTCTTTTTTTACGACTTCCTATCACACTCGCCCATGGCAACATATAATACATTATGCCAGTGTACAGACTAAACTATGGGGCTTCGTCGAACCTGATGCAATGGACGTACGCGTCACTGCGCTCCTTTACGCCCTATTGCCCTAGGTTTCACACGCCGTCTGACACGGACACTTAGTTAGATAATACCTCTACAATCTTGGCTGGAGACGGCTCTAGTAGGTATGAAAGCTGTGCTCGTTAGAGCACAAAAATAGAGGGCCAACCCTTTAGGGTTGACCCTCTATTTCGTCAATCAGCGAGTTCTCATGTAAGGTTCTTCTCTCCAGGATACTGGTTGTTCGTCGCTGTGGATGGCCTTATGTAGCTTCGCTACATGTCCATCTTACGCTCCGAACTAAGCGATGCAGTGAATCTGTCGTCGCTTCGCTTCTCCATCTTCTACTGCCCTGCTTACCAGGTACCCTGGGAGGATAGGAAGTCATACAACAAAAAAAGACACACCCTCAGGTGTGCCTTTAAGCAATCAGCGACTTCCTATCCTCCCAGGCCGTCTCCAGCCAAGTACTTTCGGCGTTTATGAGCTTAACTACTGTGTTCGAGATGGGAACAGGTGGACCCTCATAGCTATCGCCACTGAATCTGTCAGAGTTTGTACTCTGAAAACCACATAGAAGTTATATATATTTGTTGCACTAGAAATTCTAGACTAATTTATTTTCGTCGTCAGCTGTAGATTTTGTTTCACAAAATCTTACGCTGCGACATAAGCGATTACGCGCAATGTATGCGTCGCAATGCTCCTTTACATTGGCTACACTGCTTAAGTAAAGCCCTCGATCTATTAGTACCAGTCAGCTCCAAACCTCACGGCTCTTCCACACCTGGCCTATCAACCATGTCGTCTACATGGGATCTTACTAGCTTATGCTATGAGAAACCTCATCTCAAGGCTGGTTTCACGCTTAGATGCTTTCAGCGTTTATCCGTCCCGAACGTAGCTACCCAACTGTACCCTTGGCAGGATAATTGGTACACCAGCGGTTCGTCCACTCCGGTCCTCTCGTACTAGGAGCAGCCCCCTTCAAG
>NZ_PPDF01000011.1:0-44057 GCF_002959935.1 Veillonella tobetsuensis | reverse complement strand
TATTTGAATAGCTCATTATTTGTTGTCGTTACATGTATGTAACTTTGAATTATGGTTGGTTTTGACTTTGTCAAAACCCGCACTCTGGCATATGTTCAATCATATTGATTGATTACCTATCATTGTTCAGTTTTCAAAGATCTGTACCAGCCACACCAGATATTATCTAGCTCGGAAGCACTTTTTATTTAAAGCGTTTCGTCAACTGGCGACTAGATTATAATAACATGTTGTCACTTTCATGTCAACACCTTTTTATAATCTTTTTTAGAATTTTGTAATCACCATCGTTTGAGGGGATTACATAAAAATCCTAAAATCGATTAATGGAAAACCTAGATGTTATCTACTGTTTCCTCATTAAGAAACAGTCGCTTCAACGACTGTATGGTTATTATAGTACAAACAAAGAATCAGTGCAACCCTTAATTTTAAAATAATTGAAACTTTTTACATGTTTTCCGTATAATGTATCTAATTATTTTCAATCTACTATATGTAGTACAATAAACTATCATTTAATCTCATTCTATAGTCTATAAATACAATATATGCTATTTTAGTGATTCGCACTAATTATATTTATTACATCGTCTATATAAAACAAATAACGCCACCAGAAGGTGGCGTTATTTGTATAAGGATTATTTATGCCCTAGTTAGGGGTTCTAGGGGATATACGGCCCCTATATCACCATATGAGGGGCCATATATTGTTTCATATGTATAAAGATATACGATTGCGATATTACTGCTGAATTGCTTTGCGCAAATCAATAGTATGAGGCGCGGAAGGTTCCATTGGCTCATTAATCGCTTTGCGAAGATCTACTTTAGCTTCTTCTTCTTTAGTAGGTTCTTCACTTGCTTTGTTTTTAACAGTTTCTTTAGCTGCGTACCAAATTGTTTCATTCATCATGTGACGAAGATCTTCATTGTTTACATGTTCTTGGTCTTGCGCCATGATATCCAAAATAGCGTCTTCCAAAGCACTAGCTTCTTCAGCAGTCATAGGACCACCGATTTCTTTTTGTCTTTGAATAACAGCGTTGATTTGGTCTACCATACCACGCAATACGTTGAAACCGTAGCTATTTACGAAACCACTTTTTTCATTATATTTTGGCATATCAAAGAATTCGTATTCATTTTTGTTACGGTTTTCACCATTCCAATTGAATGCGACTTCAAAGCCATGGACACGACCCAAAGAATGTGTACGGAAGTAATCCGCATAATTGTGTTTATCTTTGGAATGTAACCATTTAGTTTCAGCTTTAGTCAATTTTTCATGATTATCATGCTTAACTTTAGCTTGTGTGTAATTAACTTCTGCATTTCTCCATGCATCCACATATGTATGTAATGCTTGTACTGTTTGCGGACTAGCCACAGGTACAAGAACTACAGAACCTACAGACGGAGTCATGATAGGGTTTTTTAAGATTAAATTATCATCATATGTTGGAGCGCCCGCAGCATAACCAGTAACGGATGCAACGCTCATAATTGCAGCTGCTGTGAAAGCAAACATTGTAGATTTTTTCATATCTATTCCTCTTTTCATTGTCGAATATAAGCGATGGTGGAAGGATTCCTTACGGAACCCTTCGACCTTTGTATCTTATTACATACCTAATCTAGCCATCATAGCAGCCATTTGAGCTTTCAATTGGTCTACTTCGTTTTGTAAGCCAGCATTTTGAGCTTTAATTTGTTCATTTTCAGCTTTCAAATCAGATACTTCGCCTTTTAATCCGGCATTTTGAGCTTTCATAGAAGCCACTTCAGTTTGCATTGCGTATGTGGAACTGATAGGTCCTTTGCGGTAGCGATCAGCTACTGCACCTTCGCTATCACGGTTGCCAATTTTCCAAGTTACACCAGCGTTAGCCATCATATGGCTAGAGCCGCCAGCCCAGGAAATGCCACCATGGAACATTGTGGACTCGTTTTTGTAATGAGCTACGCCCAATGCCAATGCGGAGTTACCACGGTAGTTACCATAACCAGCCATGATTTGAGTTGGTTCCATTGGATCATATTGCATAGGTTTCAATGCAGACAATGCTGCACCTTGTGCACCTACAAGACCAATTTCTTCATTCAAGATATTTACACGAGGGTCGTTAACACCTTTAACGGAAAGGTCATAGTTGTAACCGCCTTGACCATTGTCTGTTCTGTTTAATGTTACAGAGTTGTCTTCGGAAGTTAATGTAGTACGGGAACCTTTCAATTGGTCAACGTTAACACCATCAGTACCAGCAATACCAGGAGCAAGATTTACAATTCTATTGTTTTCTAAACTCAAGTTACCGCCATGTACTTCAAATGCAGGGGTTACAGGAGCACGATCACCAGGAACACTACCAGGGTTGGAGTTGATTCTAAGTGTTGCACCACCATTGCTAATGGATCTTATTTCAGTCAAGTCATGAGCCAAGCTGTAAGTGATGGAGTTATCAATCTTATCGTCACCTTCAACTGGTTTACGTTCAACAACCATGTTGTCGCCAGCGATGTATTGAGTACCTTTTTCTACTTTTACAGGATTTTTGAGGCCTTTAGCTACGCCAGAGCCATCAGCACCAACGGATGCATTCACTTTCGCACCAGATAAATCAGCGTTTACAGTGTATGTTTTTTGACCAGTTGTGTTGTCAACAGAAGTATCAACAGTTACGTTGTTACCACCTTTAACGATGCTGCTTAAGCCAGTAATAACTTTTTTGCCTTCGTTAGTAATGTTAGACAAGTCTTGACGAGCGATACCAGAGATAGTTGCTTTCACAGGGTTACCGTTAGCATCTACCACTTGTTTACCAGCACCATCAACATAAGTCATTTCAACAGTACCATTTTGGCTAACTTCGTAGTTACCATCTTTGATACGAGTATCGTTAGCTTTGGAGATACGTTTGATGTCGCCAATGTTAGCGCCATTGGAATCTACATCGCCACCAGATTTCACGTTGTGAATTTGTTGGCCACCCATATCAACATTGTTCTTAGTGATAGTAGGACCACCAGTGATAGTCAAACCATCGTTGTTAACTACTGTATCACCAATTGTTACGGAGCCATTTGGAGTTAAGTCGATGTTATTGTTTAATGCGAATTCTACTTTTGCACCGTCAGCAGTGTTAGTTTGTTTAACAGTGAGGTTTTTACCACCAGAGAATTCCACAGTTTTACCATCAGTGATGTTTTTAGCTGTTTTATCGGAATCGCTAGTTGTATTGCCAGTAGATTTCACGTTAAAGCCGTTCATAGTGCCAAGGCCGTCAGCACTAATAGTCATTTTACCAGCTGCATCTGTGGAAACTTTGATGTGATCGCCACCTACTACGTTAACTTTGCCACCTACAGGTTTAACGTCTGTACCATTTGCTTGGATAGTCCAGATATCATCTAAGTTAGCAACTTGTTTTTTGTCGCCTTCCTTAGTTGTGTACTCGATACGGCTATTATCATTGTTGTATGTAATAGTTGTATGAGATGTTGGGCTACCTAAGTAGATATTCTTAGTTTGAACGCTGTTAAGCTCTTTCAAATCTTTATCTAATGCGAATTCGTAAGTTTGTTCATCGCCGTTCACAGTTTGTTTTACGTTCAAGTTTTTGCCTGCACCGTAATTTACTGTGTTGCCAGGTTTTACGATAGTTGCAGTGGAGTTACCTACAACATTACCTGTAGCATTAGCTTTCCAGCCAGAGTTGTTGATTGTATCTACTACAGTTTTAACTGTTGCAATACCATCTTTACCATCTACGCCTGGTTTGCCATCAACGCCGTCTTTCACTTTACCGATTGTTACATCGTATTTAACTTGACCATTTGCATCAACGGAAGCTGTTGTGTAGTTGCCGTCAACGAAGTTCAAGCCTTGAGACAATTTCACGGATTGAGTGTTTGTACCGTTTGCAGAGTATTTCAATTCTGCATCGCCAAGGTTAACTGCTTTTGCACTTACTTTGTAGATAGTTTGGCCATCAGCACCTATACGGGATGTTACTTTTACGTTGTCCCCTTCTTCAACCTCTGTTTTAGCAGATTTCAATTGAGCAACGTTAACTGCATCAGTGTTGTTCACACCAGCTTTTACATTAGTGATAAATTGATTACCAGCATTGATACCGCCTTTAGTAATGGATGGACCTTGGTTGATTACCAAACCATTATCAGTAATGCTAGTACCACCGATAGTCAAGGAACCTGCTGGAGTCAAGTCAATGTTTTGAGCCAATTGAACTTTCAATTTACCATCTACGTTGTTCACGCCGATGTTATTGTCAGTCAATTTAGTGCTGTTTGCACCACCAACGATATCCATTGTTTGGTTCAATTTCTTAGCGATAACCTTGGATTTATCTGTGCCTTGAGCATCATCGCCAGCATATTTCATGCCGTCATCCAATGTAGCCACTTCGTGTGTATTCTTGCTGTTATCTTCGTATACGATACGAGTGATACCATCTTTACCGTTTACACCTGGTTGGCCATCTTTAGCTTTCATAGTAAGACCATCTTTACCGTCTTTACCATTGAGGCCGATGGAGCCGTCTTTACCATTGATGACAACGGAGGAACCATCTTTACCGTTTACACCGATTTTACCGTCAACGCCTGGTTTGCCATCTTTACCGTCATGACCAACCTTGATGTCGTCGGACAATGCGTAGTTGTAAGTATGGTTGCCAGTTACTTGATCAACGATTTGTTCTACAGTTAAGTTTTTACCTGCACCAAAGTTTACAGTTGTACCTGGTTTAACGATTGTTGCAGCATGGTTATTGACTGTATTACCAGTAACATCACCTTTCCAGCCGGAGTTGTTGATTGTATCAACTACAGTTTTAACTGTTGCGATACCATCTTGACCATCTACGCCTGGTTTACCGTCAACGCCGTCTTTCACCTTACCGATTGTTACGTCGTATTTAACTTGACCATTTGCATCAACAGAAGCAGATGTGTAGTTACCGTCAACGAAGTTCAAGCCTTGAGACAATTTAACGGATTGCGTATTAGTGCCGTTAGCGGAGTATTTCAATACTGCATCGCCAAGAGCTACGTCGTTCGCATTAACAGTGTAAATTGTATGACCGTCAGTACCATAAGTTGTGTCTACAGTTACGTTATTACCAGCCTTAACTTCTGTTTTAGCTTTTTTCAATTGTTGTACGTTAACTGCATCAGTGTCGTTTACACCAGCATCTACGTTAACAATTGTTTTATTACCAGCGTTGATACCAGTCTTAGTGATGGAAGGACCACCAGAGATAGTCAAGCCATTGTTATTAACTACAGTATCGCCAATTGTTAAGGAACCAGACGGAGTCAAGTTAACTTCTTTGGACAATTGAACTTTCAACTTGCCATCTACGTTATTCACGCCGATGTTGTTATCAGTCAATTTGGATTTATCTGCACCACCAACAACGTCCATAGTTTCGTTCAATTTCTTAGCGATAACTTTGGATTTATCTGCGCCTTGTGCATCGTCGCCAGCATATTTCATGCCGTCATCCAAAGTAGCCACTTCTTGTGTATTCTTGCTGTTATCTTCGTATACGATACGAGTGATACCATCTTTACCGTTTACACCAGGTTGACCGTCTTTTGCTTTCATAGTAAGACCGTCTTTACCGTCCTTACCGTTGAGGCCGATGGAACCATCTTTACCGTTGATCACAACAGCAGAGCCGTCTTTACCGTTTACACCGATTTTACCGTCAACACCTGGTTTGCCATCTTTGCCATCGTTACCAACTTTGATGTCATTAGACAATGCATATGTATAAGTTTGTTCACCAGTTGCATTATCGATATGTTGAGCAATTGTTAAATTATCGCCTGCTGCGTAGGATACAGTTTTGCCGTTGCCTACAGCTGTTACAGCATGGTTACCAACTACGTTGCCTTTTGCATCTGTAGAGAAGGAGTAGCCGTCTTTGATTTGATCAGCCAAACCAGACAAGTCGATTTTCGCGATTGTACCAGTTTGTGTAGCGCCGTTGCCATCGTTGTATTTCAAAGTAACGGATTTATCTGCAGTGTTATATGCATATGTTGCAGTTGTTTCACCAGCACGGTCAGATGTGGTAGGTGCAATATGTAAATCGTTAGCTTTAGAGATACGAGTTACGTCACCAATGTTAGCTGCGTTGTTGATTACATCGCCACCAGATTTAAGGTTCGTGATGTTGTTGTCGCCCATATTCACATTGCCGCCACTGAATTTGAATTCATTGCCGCCAATTGTCAATGTTGCAGGACCATCATTCTTAATCGTAGTGATGTTTTTCAAATCTTTGTTCAATTGAACTTCGAGAGTATCAGCACCATCAGCTTTTACGTTGATGTTACCAGCAGCGCTCTTGAAAGTAGCAGAAGTTGTTTTATCTACGCCTTCACCTTGAACTTTTACAAGGCTGTTCAATTTATGATTATTCACTGTATCAGTGTTATTACCAGTGAATTTTAAACCGTCATCCAACGTAGCCACTTCGTGTTTAGTGTTTGTTTTATCTTCGTATACGATACGAGTGATGCCATCTTTACCGTTTACGCCAGGTTGGCCATTTTCAGCTTTCATAGTAAGACCATCTTTACCGTCTTTACCATTTAAACCGATGGAGCCGTCTTTACCATTGATGACAACGGAGGAACCATCTTTACCGTTTACGCCGATAGAACCATCTTTACCTGGTTTGCCATCTTTACCGTCGTTACCAACTTTGATGTCATCAGATAAAGCGTATTCAACTTTAGCGCCGTCGTTGTTGCTAGTTTGTTTTACAGTTAAGTTTTTGCCTGCTACCATTTCAACTGTTTTACCATCAGTAATAGTTTTTGCAGTTGCTTCGGAATCAGCAGTTGTATTACCAGAGGATTTCACATTCCATACGGATTGTGCAGCACCTGGGGCTACGTGCAAGTCATAAGTAATTTGGTTACCAGATTCTGTCTTGTTAATTGTTACAGAATTATCGTTAGAAGTTACTAATGTACGAGCATCTTTCAATTGTTGTACGTTAACCGCATCAGTGTTATTTACGCCAGCTTTCACATTAGTAATGTTCAAGTTACCAGCGTTGATGCCAGTCTTAGTGATGGAAGGACCACCAGAGATAGTCAAGCCACCATTGTTAACGATAGTGTCACCAATTTTCAAGGAACCATTCGGAGTCAAATCGATATTATTGTTAAGATCGTATTTAACAACGCCTTCAGCATCTACAGAAGCTGTTGTGTTGGAACCGTTTGTGAAGTTCAAACCTTTATCCAATGTAACTGTTTGAGCATTTTGGCCATTCGCTTTGTATGTCAAAGGAATTTGAGTAGCTGCTTTGTTGCCATCGAATGTTACTTGGTAAGTTGTGTTGTGGTTTGTTTCATCTTGAACAGGTGTCACAGTAATAGGGTTGTTAGTTGTATTTGTAGTATTTACAGTTACCGCTTCACGAGCTGCGTCTTTAACAGTATTACGGGATACATTCACTTCGTATTTAGCGTTTGCATCGCCAGTTTGTTTACCGTCAGCTACAGTGATGTCAGCGATGTTAGTGTCGCCTGCAGCAGCAGATTTTTTAACTACGCTTTCAACAGCAGCTTTATCGCCTGTAGGCAAGTTGCTCAAGTCGATCTTAGCTGTTTTGTTAATTGTATTATCATTGCCATCAACATATTCCAATGTAACTGTTTTATCAGCGTTCACTGTGTATGTTTTGTCTTTGATATGAATATCATTTTCTTTGGAGATACGTTTTACGTCGCCAATATTAGCTGCGTTGTTGATTACATCGCCACCAGATTTAAGGTTTGTGATGTTGTTGTCGCCCATATTCACATTGCCGCCGCTGAATTTGAATTCATTGCCGCCAATTGTCAATGTAGCAGGACCATCATTCTTAATCGTAGTGATGTTTTTCAAATCTTTGTTCAATTGAACTTCGAGAGTATCTGTACCATCAGCTTTTACGTTGATGTTACCAGCAGCGCTCTTGAAAGTAGCAGAAGTTGTTTTATCTACGCCTTCACCTTGAACTTTTACAAGGCTGTTCAATTTATGGTTGTTCACTGTATCAGTGTTGTTACCAGTGAATTTTAAACCGTCATCCAACGTAGCCACTTCATGCTTAGTGTTTGTTTTATCTTCGTATACGATACGAGTGATGCCATCTTTACCGTTTACGCCAGGTTGGCCATTTTCAGCTTTCATAGTAAGACCATCTTTACCGTCTTTACCATTTAAGCCGATGGAGCCGTCTTTACCATTGATGACAACGGAAGAACCATCTTTACCATTTACGCCGATAGAACCATCTTTACCTGGTTTGCCATCTTTACCGTCGTTACCAACTTTGATGTCATCAGACAAAGCGTATTCAACTTTAGCACCGTCGTTGTTGCTAGTTTGTTTAACAGTTAAGTTTTTGCCTGCTACCATTTCAACTGTTTTACCATCAGTAATAGTTTTTGCAGTTGCTTCGGAATCAGCAGTTGTGTTGCCAGAGGATTTCACATTCCATACAGATTGTGCAGCACCTGGAGCTACGTGCAAGTCATAAGTAATTTGGTTACCAGATTCTGTCTTGTTAATTGTTACAGAATTATCGTTAGAAGTTACTAATGTACGAGCATCTTTCAATTGTTGTACGTTAACCGCATCAGTGTTATTTACGCCAGCTTTCACATTAGTAATGTTCAAGTTACCAGCGTTGATGCCAGTCTTAGTGATGGAAGGACCACCAGAGATAGTCAAGCCACCATTGTTAACGATAGTGTCACCAATTTTCAAGGAACCGTTTGGTGTTAAATCGATGTTGTTGGACAATGCATAGGTGTAAGTATGTTCACCAGTTGTAGCATCGATATCTTGCTCAACAGTCAAATTTTTACCAGCAGCATAGGATACAGTTTTACCATTGCCAACAGCTGTAACAGCGTGATTACCAACTACATTGCCTTTCGCATCTGTGGAGAATGAGTAGCCATCTTTGATTTGATCAGCCAAACCGGACAAGTCGATTTTCGCGATTGTACCAGCTTGTGTAGCACCATTACCATCGTTATATTTCAATGTAACAGATTTACTTGCTGCATCGTATGCGTAAGATGTAGTTGTTTCACCTTGACGATTAGATGTTGTAGGAGCAATGTGTAAATCGTTTTCTTTAGAAATACGTTTTACGTCGCCAATATTAGCTGCGTTGTTGATTACATCGCCACCAGATTTAAGGTTAGTGATGTTTTGGTCACCCATGTTGATAGGACCATTTGTGATGTTAATGGAGTTAGGACCAAATTCCATTTTTGGACCATTTGTAGTATTGGAAATGGAATTGATGTTAACTAAATCTTTATTCACATCGTATTTAACAACGCCTTCAGCATCTACAGAAGCTGTTGTGTTTCTGCCGTTTGTGAAGTTCAAACCTTTATCCAATGTAACTGTTTGAGCATTTTGGCCATTCGCTTTGTATGTCAAAGGAATTTGAGTAGCTGCTTTGTTACCATCGAATGTTACTGTATAAGTTGTGTTATGGTTTGTTTCATCTTGTACAGGTGTCACAGTGATAGGGTTGTTAGTTGTGTTTGTAGTATTTACAGTTACTGCTTCACGAGCTGCGTCTTTTACGTCGTTACGGGATACGTTTACTTCGTAAGTTGCGCCTGCATCACCGAAGTTTTCACCAGCTTTAGGTGCAACTTTAGCGATATTTTTGTCGCTAGAACCAGCTACGTCTGCTTTAGCTTGTACTTTTTCAGTAGAAGCTGCAGTAGGTTTTACGTTGTTAACATCTACAGTATATACAGTTTTTGTGCTGCCATCTGCATTTTGAATTACATTGCTAGTTACCTTCGCAGCATTTTTACCTTCTACTACAACAGTGCTGTTCAATTTGTTTTTAGCGCTGTCGGACAAATCAGCTACAACGTTGCTACCAGCTGCAGTTGTTGTAATGTATTGACCATTGTTAGCACCAACTACACCAAAGCTCAAGCCGCCTTGTTTGTTCAATTTTTGTAATTCAGTAGCACCTGTATTACCAGTTAAACCAACTGTGTTATTGAAACCATTGTTAACGATTTTCAATTGTTCTTCAGTAGCGGCGCGACCTTTTTTAGCGAAGTCCGGAGCATCCAAAGTAACATTAGTCAAACCAGTGATGTCACCAACTTTAGCATTCAAGTTAATGTTGTGATCACCTGCTACGTTAACAGTTTGGTTACCACCGAATACAACCTTGCCATCGCCAGCTTTGTTTGTGATGGATGTAATGTCGTTTAAATCACCTTCAACGTCTACTTTGAAAGTTTTAACGCCATTGATTTCACGGTTGCTCACCTTTGTATTCTTACCATTTTCCATATCGATGGATTTTTTAGCAAGATTTTGGATGACTGTTTCGCCACCCTTGTTGATATTGGAAAGATCTTGTTTAGCAATACCTGTGATAACAGCCGTTTCGTTAGCAACATCTTTGTTGTTACCATCAAGGTAAGTCATTGTTACTTTACCGTTGTTATCAACTGCGTATTCACCAGGTTTGATGTGACGTTCGTCAGCACGAACTTGTTTCAATTGGCTAACATTAACTGCATCGTTATCATTTACACCAGCTTTCACATTAGTAATGTTCAAACCACCAGCGTTGATACCAGTTTTAGTAATGGAAGGACCACCGTTGATAGTCAAACCATTGTCGGTGATGTTAGTGTCCCCGATTTTGATAGACCCATCTGGAGTCAAATCGATGTCTTTGTTCAATGCAAATTCAACAGCTGCATTACCATTTTTATTAGTTTGTTTAATGGTCATGTTTTTGCCGGCTTGCATTTCCACAGTTTTGCCATCACGAATTTCTTGAACGCCAGCGGAACCTTGTGCCACTTTACCTTCTGTAGCAGAAGATTTCACGTTGAAGGAGCTCATGTCGCCAGTTTTCAAACCGCTCAAGTCGATAACTGCTTTAGGGCCGTTAACAGTGTTGCCATTACCATCTTGGTAAGTCAATGTAACCTTTTTATTAGCGTCTACAGTGTATTCAGTCACATTGTTGTTAGTGCCTGCTGTAGGTGCAATATGTAAATCATTAGCTTTGGAGATACGGATAACGTCGCCAATGTTAGCAGCGTTATTGATTACATTGCCACCAGATTTAAGGTTAGTAATGTTATTGTCACCAAGATCCAAGTTACCACCAGTGATGCTGATGTTGTTTGGACCAAAGTTCATTGTTGTACCACCATTGTTAGTGATGGATGTAATTTCTTTTAAATCCTTGTTCAAGGAATATGTATATGTTTGTTCGCCTGTAGATGGACTGATATCTTGTTTAACTGTTAAATTTTTACCAGCTGCATAATTAATAGTAGTGCCGCTTTCAACCTTAGTAGGTGTTGCAGTACCGTCTAATTTACCGCCATTAGCTTTAGCATTAGTCAAGAAATCATATTTTGCAGCAGCGTCAGCAGCATGAATTGTGTAAGTAGTTCTACCGTTTACAGTTACTTCATCAACCTTAACGTTTTTACCAGCTTTCACCATGCCTTTGTCATCAAAGCCAACAGTGATTTTAGAATCTTTCGCACCATCATGAGCCGCTACAGTAGATACACGACCTTCGCCGATAACGTTTAATTTACCACCGTCAGCCAAGAAATCACTAGAACCAGTGTTACCAGTTACAGCAACACCCACGTTTTTCAATTGAGCTACGTTAACAGCATCAGTATCTGCTGTACCTGCAGCAAGACCTGTCAATTGACGAGTCAATGTACTGCCATTACCGATGGATACAGCAGCAGTAGTAGCTGTGCGAACATTGTTAGCTAAGTTTGTGTAATGACGTGTATGGTCATCGGAAGGATTGTAACCTTTAACGCCTTTAT
The DNA here is from genome assembly GCF_002959935.1 of Veillonella tobetsuensis. NCBI lineage: Bacteria > Bacillati > Bacillota > Negativicutes > Veillonellales > Veillonellaceae > Veillonella > Veillonella tobetsuensis. The sequence continues at coordinate 32,153 of NZ_PPDF01000011.1, read as the reverse complement.
CTGTTGTTGTAACAGAGCTAGAGCCTAGTGCTACACCATTGGCAATGTTAGCCTCTGCTGCATTACCCAAAGCAGTCGCAGCCTCTGCATTAGCTTTAGTTGTACGACCTAATGCGACGCCATATTTACCACCTGCACGAGAGCCAGCACCTTCAGCGATGGCAGCTTCCCCAGTAGCTTGAGATTGCATACCAATAGCAATGGAGTTTACACCAGATGCAATTACTTTAGGGGAACCTTTACCACTTTGACCAATAGCAATAGAATTGTCACCAGAAGCCTCTGCACGAGCACCGACTACAGTAGAGCCAGAACCAGATGCAGTTGTTTCACGACCGATAGCAATCGTATCTAAATGAGTTGCAACGTTGTCACGACCGATAGCGATTTGAGAGTTTTCATCTCTAGTATTCGCAGCATTTCGACCATCATTAGAAGAATCAGTCAAGTTGTTTTTACCAATGGAAATACCACCCATTGTTTTTGCATTATTAAATTGACCCAAAGTTACAGTGTCTGCTACATGGGATGTATTTTCAGAACCAATAGCAACAGAGTTTTGACCATTTGCATTATTGTTGTAACCAGCAGCAAAGGAACCTGCACCAGTAGCATTAGTATACACACCCATAGCGGATGCACTTGTACCAGTTGCACTGGAGTAATTACCTACTACAGTAGAATATTCACCTGCATGTTTAGGTGTTGTTTGCCAAGAGCCTTTGGTGTAATTAACATTATTGTAGGTACCAATAGCAATAGCAGCCTTAGCATCAGCATTATTCACATTACCAAGAGCAACAGAAGCTTTACCAGAAGCAGTATTACCAGCACCAACGGCTGTTGCCGCACCACCTGTAGCTTTATTTTCATTACCTACAGCTGTAGAAGCGTTATTTGTAGATGTATTTTTAGCACCAATTGCTACTTTGCCATCATGACCAGCTACGTTATCAGTAGTATTTTGATAGCCTACAACGATAGAGTTTTGACCAACATTATAGTTTTGACCATTGCTCTTTGGACTTGTATCTGCCCAGATATTAACATGGCTATTGCCAGTATCTACTCCAGCCATTGCTTGTTGAGGAGCAATGCCGCCCATAGCGCCAGCTACAGCTAAACCAGCCAATACGCTAGCTAGGACTTTCTTTTTGCCGTTATTATTTTTCGCAGTTTCAGGTACTACAACGTAGCAGCCTTTAGATTTGCTATAAACGACTTTAAAGACCTTATTCATAAAACCTTTGAACCCCTTTCTCATAAGTACATAATAAATGTAACTTTTACACTTTAGTTCACTTCATGAAGGGTGGAATTTCTCTCATTCACTCACACTTCATATATGATAACCTAATAATATCAATTTATTAACTAATTGTAAATACTTTTAGACTTAATTATTTAATGAAATTTTATATTTCAGATGAAAATAAACTGAAATTTATATATATGTGTAAAAATCAACTCATTTCTATAAAAGTACATTATAACAGCATTTATACCTTATTTTAGATTAATTTCTTCACCTACTTTTCATATATTTGTAGGTTCTTTTTAGTTTATAAATATGTTAAATAGTACAAAGATAGTCAGTTTTACGACTACATGTGGGCTTCTATTAACTATAAATTTAATAAACTTACAATTAGTAATAATATAGTAAATACAGGGGTTTAAGGGTAATAGCAAGACTTCTTATATTAAACAAATACACTACTCATTTTTAATATTAATTAATATATATCTATTAATATATGTTTCTATTATAAAGAAAATAATCGATTTACTATAAAAGATGAAAAAATCATATGCACAAAAAAACGCCCACACCATAGTGTGAGCGTCTTTTTTATAGGCCCTCATAAAGAAAGGGGGGGGATGTAAGAGTTACAATGAGGGCCATATACGATTGTAATTGTTCTATTAGTCTTATCGACTAATAGCGTCACGTAAATTAACTTTACGTGATTCTGGTTGATTAACCGGTGCTTTTGCAATCGCTGCACGAAGATCTACTTCATGGTCATCACCTACAGTAGGTTCTTCACTCGCTTTGTTTTTCACCGTTTGTTTTGAAGCAAACCAGATTGTGTCGTTCATGTAATGACGAAGTTCATCGTTATTTACATGTTCTTGATCATGAGCCATGATATCCAAAATTGCATCTTCCAAAGCTTGAGATTCTTCGTCAGTCATAGGACCACCGATTTTCTTTTGCTCTTGGATAACTGCGTTAATTTGGTCTACCATGCTACGAAGTACATTGTAACCGTAGCTATTAGTAAAACCATCTTGTTCATTATATTTCGGCATATCAAAGTATTCATATTCATTTTTGTTGCGGTTTTCACCGTTCCAGTTCATGAATACTTCTTGACCATGCACACGACCGATAGAATGTGTGCGGAAATAGTCAGCATAATTATGTTTGTCATAAGAATGTAACCATTTTACGTCCGCTTTAGTTAATTGTTCATGATTATCGCGTTTTACCTTAGCTTTTGCGATGTTGATTTCCGCATTTTGCCAAGCTTTCACATAATCATGAACAGCAGCCACAGTTTGTGGACTCGCTACAGGAACGAGTACAACAGAACCAAGTTGTGGCGTCATAACAGGGTTTTTAACGATTAAAGTATCATCATATGTAGGTGCACTAGCTGCGTGACCAGTAAGGGATGCAGCACTCATTAATACTGCTGCTGTGAAAGCAAGCATTGTAGATTTTTTCATATCTATTCCTCTTTTCTATGTCGTATCAAAAGGGATCCGAGGATTCTCAGTGTTGAGAATCCCCTTCCCAGTGTCTGTGAAAGTTTACAGTATCAAATTATAAACCTAATTTTGCCATCATTGCAGCAATTTGAGCTTTCATTTGTTCATTTTCTGCTTTCAAATCAGATACTTCGCCTTTTAATCCGGCATTTTGAGCTTTCATAGCTGCCATTTCTTGTTGCATTGCATATGTAGAGCTGATAGGACCTTTGCGGTAACGATCTGCTACTGCAGCTTCGCTATCACGGTTACCAACTTTCCAAGTTACACCAGCGTTTGCCATCATGTGGCTAGAACCACCAGCCCAGGATACGCCACCATGGATTAATGTAGATTCATTTTTGTAATGAGCTACGCCAAGAGCCACGGCAGAGTTACCACGGTAGTTACCATAACCAGCCATGATTTGAGTTGGTTCTAATGGATCGTATTGGATAGGTTTCAACGCTGCAAGAGCTGCGCCTTGAGCACCTACACGACCGATTTCTTCACCAAGTTTATCAACTCGAGGATCTGCACCAGGAACACCAGTTACAGACAAGTCGTAAACTTTTGCACCATTAGCATCTGTAGATTCAGTAATACCTACAGAGTTATTAGAGGATTTAACCTTAGTCAATTGACCTACAGTTGCAGCATCACTTGCGGCTGTACCTTTCTTAAGATTAGTAATTTTGTTACCACCCATGTTAAGGTCGCCACCAGAGATTTGTACTGCAGGAGTATTAGTTGCACCACCAGGATTGCTGTTAAACGTAATGGAAGAACCACCGTTGGAAATCTTATTGATACCACCTAATTCATTAGCCAATTGGACTTTCAATTTACCACCGTCGTTATTCACACCGATGTTATTGTCAGTCAATTTAGTCTTGTCTGCACCACCAACGATATCGATAGTTTGGTTCAATTTTTTGGAGATAACTTTAGTTTTATCTGTACCTTGAGCGTCATCACCAGCGTATTTTACACCATCATCGTGAGTTGCTACTTCATGATCGTTACCATCTTTATCTTTGTATACGATACGAGTAATACCATCAGTACCATTTAAACCAGGTTGGCCTTCTTTAACAGTAATGTCAGCAGTTGCATTTTTACCATCTTTACCTGCAGGGCCAGTTAAACCAATGTGACCGATACCGTCTTTACCGGAGATAGATACAGCATCTTTACCGTCTTTACCGATAGAAACTTTACCGTCAACACCATTCGCACCATCTTTACCAGTAATGGATACACCGTCTTGACCATCAACGCCATCTTTACCAGGAACGCTAACAGATTCTAAACCTTTAAGGTTTTTGTTAAGACCGATTTCAACAGTTGTATTACCAGTTGTTGGATCTTGTGTAATGTTAGTTCTGATATTATCAGTGTTGTATTTATCTGTAAAGTTTTCGGTAGTGCCGAGAGCGCCTGTACCAGCAATAGTTACTTTAGAACCAAGTTTATTTGTCTTAGGATCTCCGTTATTTGCATCGAATACAAGGCCTTTGTCGATAAGAGCATCAGATGTAGATTTGAGGTCAGTTACATTAACTGCACCATACTTAGCATTAGGATCAGCTGCTGCTGTATTAATCTTATCTAAGAATGTAGTACCAGTTTTATCAGCGATGGAGGAACCAACGTTTTGTAACTTAGTAGGATCTGTAGAAGAGTTACCAGCACTGTTCATAGATGCAATCACTTGGTTTGCAGGAACTACTGTACCAGTACCATCAATGTTTGTTGTGAAAGTACCATTTGGTTGTTTGTAAACTTTAGTGCCATCTTCCTTAGTATACACAACAGGAGTTTGTGCATTATTTACAACACCTTGGTTGTTGACAGTGATGTCATATTGGTGACCTTTAGTTGCATCATAAGTTGCAGATGTAGGGTCGTTTTTATCAACTACTTTGATGGAGCTATCAGAAGATGTAACAGTTGTAACATTATCTTTCAATTGTTTTACGTTTACTGCATCAGTATTAGCTGTGCCAGCTGCAACATTAGTAATTTTGTTACCACCATTATCAAGACCTTGGTTAGTCAACTTAACATCAGTTGTAGTTGTACCAGGAGTTGTAGGAGCTTTAATTGTAATGCCATCGTTATTTACAACAGTATCACCCATTGTTACAGAGCCATCTTTAGTGAGGTTAAGATCTTTGTTCATCTTAACAGTTAAAGTATTTTGACCATCTGCTTCAACTGCGATGTTACCAGCTGCAGATTTCAACTCTTGGCCATTAGCTTCTAATTTACCAGCTGCATTTTCAGTAACGCCTTCACCTTGAACCTTCACAAGAGAATTCATTGGTTGTTTATTTTCTTTAGAAGTGTTGTTACCAGTGAAACGCAAGCCATCATCCATAGTCGCTACTTCACGTTTAATATCGTTGCCATCAGCATCTTTCAATGGGTTGCCATTAGCATCTTTTGGTACGTAAACAATACGTTGAGATTGATTACCATTATTTGCTTCTGGTTTCACAAGAGTTTGTTTACCATTTTCAGTAGAAATATCTACAGATTTGCCGTTTGTACCAGCAGGACCTTGAGGGCCTGTTAAGCCGATTGTACCAACGCCATCTTTACCAGCGATAGATACAGCGTCTTTGCCATCTTTACCAGAGATACCAACTTTACCATCGATACCATTTGTACCAGGAATGCCAGGGGCACCAGTAGCACCTTGAGGACCAACGATAGTTACGCCATCTTTACCAGCAATACCATCTTTACCATTAACAACAACTTTGTCCAAGTTAGTAAGATCTTTGTCTAAGCTAAATGTATAAGTTTGAGTTTTGTTAGTAGCATCAATATCTTGTTTTACAGTCAAGTTTTTGCCTGCTGCAAAGTTAACAGTACCACCATTTTCAACAGCTGTTGCCGCTGCAGGAGTTGTAGCATCATTTGCTACTGTACCACCATTAGCAGTTGCATTAGCTTTGAAACCAAAGTTATTGCCACCTGCTGGGATGTTCAAATCAGTGAAATCAAGAACTGCTTTAGGGCCAGTTACAGCTTTACCATTGCCATCGTTATAAGTCAATGTAATAGTCTTACTAGCTGAGTCGTATTTGTATACCATATCAGTGGAGCCAGCAGTTTTTACTACGCCACCTTTATCAGTATCAGTACCACCAGATGTAGGTGCAATGTGAAGTTCATTTGCTTTCAACGCATCAGCAGTAGTCTTAAGATCTCTTACGTTAACCGCTGCAAATGGAGTGTTAGTAGCTGCATTATCAAGCTTAGTTAAGAATGTATTACCAGTAGCTGTACCAGGTTTATCGATTGCAGAACCAACGTTATTAACGATGGAGTTACCACCAGTTCTGTTACCAGCTGCATCTTGGAAGGATACGATTACATCGCTTGCAGGTACATCGTTACCAGGAGCACCATCAACGTTAGTTGTGAAAGTACCATCTGGACGTTTAACTACTTTAGTACCATCAGCTTTAGTGTAAACCGCTGGAGTTACAGCATTTACAGTGTAAGTTGTTTGACCAGTCTTAGTATCAGATGTAGATGTAACAGTTACGTTATCGCCAGCTTTTACGATTGTACCAAGACCAGTAATGACTTTCTTACCAGCATCATTGATGTTGGAGAGGTCAGATTTAGCAATGCCTTTGATCTTAGTCATAATAGGGTTGTTAGATGTATCTTTAACAACATCACCATTACCATTAGTGTAAGTTAATGTTACTTCATCATCAGCTGCATTAGTATCGATAGTTTTGTCGCCTACTGTATAGTTGCCTTGAGTGATATGTTTTTCATCAGCAAGGTTAGCTACTTTATTAGTAGTTGTTGTACCACCATTGTTAGTAGTGTATGTAATGCGGTCGCCATCTTTCTTGATGGAGATGTTATCATTTGCATCACCAAGTTTGATTTCTTTAGTTGTTACGCTGTCTAAACCTTTAAGGTTTTTGTTCAACTTAACAGTTAACTTATCAATACCATCAGCTTCTACTGCGATGTTGTCAGCAGCAGACTCGAATTTAGTACCGTCAGAAGTTTGAATTTCTTTAGTACCAGCTGCATCAGTACCTTCTTTAGTACCTTCACCTTGAACTTTTACAAGTGTATTAAGTTTATGGTTATTTTCAGTGGATTCATTGTTACCAGTGAATTTCAAACCATCGTTAAGAGTTGCAACTTCTTGTTTGCCACCTTTATCTTCGTATACGATACGAGTCATGCCATCTTTGCCGTTATGACCATTAACGCCATCATGACCATCTGTACCATCAACGCCTTTAGCGCCTTTTTCTACAGTGATTTCAACACGGTTTTTACCGTCTTTACCATCAACACCATCTTTACCATCGATACCGATTTTACCATCTTTACCGTTTTGACCAGTTACAGTCACAGTTTCAACGGAAATATCTTTATCAAGAGAGTATGCAACAGATGCATTACCAGCAGTATCGTTAGTTTGCGTAACTGTCAAGTTTTTGCCAGCTTGCATTGTTACTGTTTTAGTGTCAGCAATATTTTGAGTAGTATCACCAGCATGAGTACCTTCTGTAGCAGATACTACACCAGAGTTAAGATTCCAAGTAGATTTTGCTACTGTACCAGTTGTAGATACTTTCAAGTCATATGTTACTTGACCTGTTGTAGAATTTTCATTAGATGTAACAGTTACAGATTTATCTGTGGATGTTACAACGGTACGCATACCTTTCAATTGGTTCAAGTTAACTGCGTCAGTGCCATCTGTGCCAGGAGCCAAATTCACAATCTTATTGTTTGTTGTGCCATCGCCCATGGACAAGTTGCCACCAGAGATAGTTACAGCAGGAGTAGTTGCACCAGCTGGAACATCACTAATAGTGATAGAAGAACTGCCATTAGAGATAGAGTTAATATCTTTCAATGCTTTAGCTAAACCAACATTGATTGTTGTGTTACCATCAGTTCCTTGTTCAATATTAGTTCTAATATTAGCTGTGTTGTATTCATCAGCATATGCTTTACCAGCAGTTAAAGCACCAGAACCTTGAACTGTTACTTTAGAGCCAAGTTTATTTGTTTTTTCGCCACCTTCGTTAGCGTCAAATTTCAAACCTTTACCGATGATTGCATCAGATGTATTTTTAAGATCTTTTACGTTAACAGCTGCATTTGGAGTATTAGTAGCTGCATTATCAAGTTTAGTTAAGAATGTATCACCAGTGGATGTACCAGTTTTATCGATTGCAGAACCAACATTATTAACAATGGAGTTACCACCAGTTCTGTTACCAGCTGCATCTTGGAAGGATACGATTACATCGCTTGCAGGTACATCGTTACCAGGAGCACCATCAACGTTAGTTGTGAAAGTACCATCTGGACGTTTAACTACTTTAGTACCATCAGCTTTAGTGTAAACCGCTGGAGTTACAGCATTTACAGTGTAAGTTGTTTGACCAGTTTTAGTATCAGATGTAGATGTAACAGTTACGTTATCGCCAGCTTTTACGATTGTCCCAAGACCAGTAATGACTTTCTTACCAGCATCATTGATGTTGGAAAGGTCAGATTTAGCAATGCCTTTGATCTTAGTCATAATAGGACTGTTAGCTGTATCTTTAACAAGATCACCATTACCATCAGTGTAAGTTAATGTTACTTCATCATCAGCTGCATTAGTATCGATAGTTTTGTCGCCTACTGTATAGTTGCCTTGAGTGATATGTTTTTCATCAGCAAGGTTAGCTACTTTATTAGTAGTTGTTGTACCACCATTGTTAGTAGTGTATGTAATGCGGTCGCCATCTTTCTTGATGGAGATGTTATCGTTTGCATCACCAAGTTTGATTTCTTTAGTTGTTACGCTGTCCAAACCTTTAAGGTTTTTGTTCAACTTAACAGTTAACGTATCAGCACCGTTAGCTTCTACTGCGATGTTGTCTTTAGCAGACTCGAATTTAGTACCGTCAGAAGTTTGAATTTCTTTAGTACCAGTTGCATCAGTACCTTCTTTAGTACCTTCACCTTGAACTTTTACAAGTGTATTAAGTTTATGTTTGTTTTCAGTGGATTCATTATTACCAGTGAATTTCAAACCATCGTTAAGAGTTGCAACTTCTTGTTTGCCACCTTTATCTTCGTATACGATACGAGTCATGCCATCTTTGCCGTTATGACCATTAACGCCATCATGACCATCTGTACCATCAACGCCTTTAGCGCCCTTTTCTACAGTGATTTCAACACGGTTTTTACCGTCTTTACCGTCAACACCATCTTTACCATTAATACCGATTTTACCATCTTTGCCGTTTTGACCAGTTACAGTTACAGTTTCAACAGAAATATCTTTATCTAAGGAGTATGCAACGGATGCATTACCAGCAGTATCATTAGTTTGTGTAACTGTCAAGTTTTTGCCAGCTTGCATTGTTACTGTTTTAGTGTCAGCAATATTTTGAGTAGTATCACCAGCATGAGTACCTTCTGTAGCAGATACTACACCAGAGTTAAGATTCCAAGAGGAAGATGTTGTGGAACCTGTATTAGCTACAGTAATCTTGAAGTCAGTGTTATCACCAACAGTTGTAGGTGTTACTGTTACGTTAGTGGAACCAGAAGATACAGTGTATGTTTTGTTCAATTTAGCTTTAGCATCAGCAGTTAAATCAACATTAACATTAGAGCCATTTGCTGTTGTACTGATATATTGGTTAGCACCACCTGTACCAGAACCATCACCTTTAATGTTGAATTTGATACCACCTGCATTATCTAATTGGAACTTAGTTGTTTCATTAGTGTCTGCACCTAAGTTGATTTTATTGTTGAATTTATCATTCACAACTTTCAACTGTTCTTCAGTTGCCGCACGGCCTTTAGTAGCAAAATCACTACCAGCTGCTGTTGGGATTGTAGTGTTAGTCAATCCTGTGATGTCACCTGTTTTACCATTTAAGCTAATAGGATGATCACCATTTACTGTTACAACTTGGTCATTACCAAAGGAAATTTTACCAGAGCCAGCACCATTTGTAATGGAGGAGATATTAGCTAAATCACCTTTTACATTTACTTTATAAGGTGTTGCAGTTGTACCATCACCTTCAACAGTTGTATTTTCACCATCTTCAAGTTTAGTTTTAGCGTCTTTTAATTGTTTTACATTAACTGCATCAGTATCAGCTTTACCTTCAGCTACGTTAACAATTTTGTTACCGCCATTATCTAAGCCAGTATTAGTCAATTTAACATCAGTTGTAGTTGTACCAGGAGTTGTAGGAGCCTTAATTGTAATACCACCGTTATTAACTGTAGTACCACCAACCGTTAAGGAACCAGCATTAGACAAATCAACATCTTTGTTCAAATTGTACTTAACAACGCCTTCATTATCGATTTCTGCTGTTGTATTTGTACCATTTGTAAAGTCTAAACCTTTTTCTAATGTAACAGTTTTAGCACCATTGCCATTAGCTTTGTATGTCAAAGGAATCACTTTAGCTGCTTTATTACCGTCGAATTTCACTTCGTATGTAGTGTTATGGTTAGTATCATCTTTCACAGGGTTAACAGTAATAGGATTATTTGTATCAGCTGTGTATGTACCACCTGTAGTTGTACCACCATTGTTTATGGTTACAGCTTCACGAGCTGCATCTTTTACTACATTACGGGAAACATTAACTTCGTATTGAGCATCTGCATCGCCAGTTGCTTTACCACCAGCTACTGTGATGTCAGCAATGTTTGTATCGCCTGTTACAGCTTTCTTAACTACACTTTCAGTGGAAGCTGCACCAGCAGGTGTGTTAGCAACAGATACTTTGTAAACTGTTTTGCTTGGATCAGTTGTATCAGTCGCTACTGTAACATTTTTAGAGCCCGCTTCTACTACAACTTTATGTTCTAATTTAGCTTTTGCATCATCGGACAAATCTGCTACAACATTGCTACCGGAAGCAGTTGTTGTAATGTATTTACCATTATCTGCGCCAACTACGCCGAAGCTCAAGCCACCATTTTGGTTTAATTTTTGTGTGCCAGTAGCACCAGAATTACCAGTTAATTTAACTGTGTTGTTGAAGCCATCGCTTACTTTTTTCAATTGGTCTTCTGTTGCTGCACGACCAGATACAACAGTTGGGTTAGTAATATTCCAATCTTTATTTTGTAAGCCAGTTACATAGCCACCTTTACCATCAAAAGAGATAGGATGATCGCCACCAACTTTTACAACTTGGTCACCTTCGAAGGAGATTTTACCAGAGCCAGTACCATTTGTGATGGAGGAGATATCAGCTAAATCACCTTTCACATTTACTTTGTAAGTTACGCTGTTATCAGTTGTATCTGTACCTTCTTCAACAGTTGTGTTTTGACCATTGATAACTTTTGACTTCTTAGCAATGCCAGTAATTTTAGCTGTTTCAGTTTGTTCAGCACCATTACCATCAACATATTTTAATGTTACAGAACCATCATTTGCTACTGCATATGTGCCAGGTTTAATGTGTTTTTCAGTATCTTTTAATTGTTTTACGTTTACTGCATCAGTATCAGCTGTACCAGCTGTAACATTTGTGATTTTCTTGCTACCAGCATCGATACCAGTTTTAGTAATGGATGGACCACCAGTAATAGTCATACCAGCATTAGTGATTTTAGTATCGCCAATTGTTAAAGAACCATCTTTAGTCAAATCAACATCTTTATTCAAGGAATATGTGAATTGTTTATCATTTTGATCTAATACAATATTTTTACCAGCACTCAAGGTAACTTTACTGCCAGGATTTACCAATTTAGTTGCTTGAGTACCTGTTACACTACCACCATTATTAGAAGAAACTACATTCCAACCAGAAGCATTGATTGCATCAGCTACATTTGTAGTTGTTGCAAGACCATTTGTAGTAGGAGCTACCGCTTTACCTGCAGCATTAGCATTAATAGCATCACCAATTTTAGCTTTTACTGTAATACCAGTTCCATCAGCAGATGTAGTGATGAAATCGCTACCTTTTACGTTTAATGTATGATCTTTCAATAATACATCACTATTACCAGTATCACCAGCATATTTCAAGTTAACGTTTTTCAATTGAGCTACGTTAACTGCATCAGTATCTGCAGTACCTGCTGCAAGACCTGTTAATTGACGGGTTTTAGCAGAGCCATCACCGATAGAAACAGCTGCTAAAGTGGATGTACCAACTGCACCAGCTTGAGTGCTATATTTATCTGTACGATCAGATGCTGGATTGTAACCTTGTACACCTGCCGCAACAGTTGTTTTAGATTCAGAACCAAGCGCTACGCCACCTGCAATGTTAGCAGTTGCACTATGACCGATTGCAGTAGCATCAGCTTTAGTTGCTTCTGAAGCCCAACCAATAGCTGCAGCACCAGAAGCAGCTTTCGCTACAGACGCTTTACGACCAATTGCTACGGCACCCTCAGCTTCTCCATCAGCATCACCAGTACCTGCACTTGCACCAGGGCCGAATGCAGTAGCACCCAAACCATTCGCAACGGCTTGTGTACCGAATGCAGCACTGGAAGCGCCAATAGCTTGTGCATAGCCACCAATAGCTGTACCATTATTGCCTGTTGCTTCAGTTTTAACACCAATTGCAATTGTATTGTTATTATCAGCTTTTACTTCTTGACCGATAGCAATCATGCCAGATGCACTTTTAGCTTTACCATCTGCTTGCGCACCATTACCAATTGCAAGTGCAAAAATATTATTTACTTGACCTGTAGCCTTATTAATTGTGTCATTACCACGAGCAATAGTTTGCAATGTTGTACCATCGTTAGTTGCTACACTACCAATAGCAATGGTTTTACCTGTACCAGCAATTACTTTTGTACCAATACCAATGCTATCTTCACCAGTGGTTGTATTCTCACTACCTACGGCTACGTTACGTTCACCGTTTGTAGTATTTTTATAACCTGCAGCTAAAGAACCAGCAAGATTGATTTGATTCTCACGACCAAATGCACTTGCTTGAGTGGCAGTTGCCGCAATAGTATTAGAAGAACCAACTGCTGAAGAATCATCAGCTTGAGCCTTATTATTAACACCAAGTGCTGTTGCTGAAGTACCTGTAGCTTTGCTCACACGACCAATAGCAACTGCATTAGTACCAGTTGCTTCAGCTTGGTAACCATAAGCCGCGGAGTAGTCACCTTTTGACCAGCTAAATGCACCTACAGCTGTAGAATATACTCCTGTTTCTTTAGTATTATATTTAGGTTTGTCCGCAGTACCTACATTAGCAGTTTCCGCATTAACATATGTACCAATTGCTACTGTACCATCTTTTTCTGCACGAGCTACGTTACCAATCGCTACAGATTGTTTTGCTTTTGCAGCAGAGCCATGACCAACAGCTACTACTGCCGTCCCTCTAGCTTCATTACTATTACCAAGAGCTAATGTGGAATCACCTGCCGCTATATTCGCTGTACCATAGATAATTCGACCTAAGTTGCCAGCGGCAGCATCAGTTGCATTTTCATAACCAACTACTACAGAGTTTGTACCAACATAGTTACCAGTTTTTGCATTTGGAGCGATATTGATTTTACTACCGCTATCATCATAAGAAGCCAAAACTGGTGTACCGGATGCACCAATACCAGCCATAGCTAAGCCAGCCAATACGCTAGCCAAAACTTTTTTCTTACCACCATTGTTTTTCGCTACTTCAGAAACTACTACATAGCATTCTTTTGTTTTGCTCCAAACAACTTTAAAAATCTTATTCATAGAAACTATGAACCCCTTTCTCTTTAGACACAATTACAATCAAAAAATTCCTTATTTTTTGATGAGTCTTTATATATACATTAAAATGCAGTGCAAAAAGTATTATTTTTACCGCATTTCATTTTTTACTCATCTTGCGTCATATATAAGATAACAGAAAAAAGGCTTTTTGTAAATAGTTTTCTTCATTTTCCACTCACTTATTTTCAATATTTTAATTTCATTTATATTAATTTTATATTTTTACATAAAAAACATACATTTTATGAGTATTTTTTTGTTCTTTATAATTAGTTTTTCAATAATTTTCGATATACTGCTACTTTTTTCGATGAGTGTATCAGTTTTACTTATAAATTATTCTTTTATTGATTTAATTACTTCAGAAAATATCGATATAATAAAAATTCATATATTATCCATATTTTCAAATTTCAAAGTTACTATGTTATTTCGCTATTTTTTCATTTTTTAAATTTCATAAAATTGTTTATTTCGATAAAATATACAGGGAATTATTGGTACATAAAAATAGCAGACAGTCGATATATTACATCGACTGTCTGCTGCTCCTATTCATAGCTATATATAATAAGTATATAATTACTTTCCTACCTATGCGTAAAAATTGTCTTTGTAGTATACTAAGTAAATAAAGAGGTTAGTACTAAGGGGACTTTCATATGAAAAATAAAAACACAGAATTAGATACACAAACAACTGAGCCAACTACGGCGCAACATATTGCACCACCAGCTCATGATATAACCGAGGCGCAAGCGGGGATTGATGAGTTAAAAGATTCATATGACAATTTTCTCTATGTCTCTAAAGCCTTTCCAAATACGAATATTAACTCACTCCTAGCGAAGGGCAAAATATATGGGCTTAACCCAGCACCTCTCAAAGGGGCTCGCGTGTTAGAACTAGGTTCATCTTGCGGTGGGAATATTATTCCCCAAGCGTTATATTATCCAGAAGCGACTTTCACAGGCATCGACCTTTCACCAGTGCAAGTACAGCATGGTAATGAGCTCATTCAATCGATGGGTCTTACGAATGTGACATTGCTAGAAAAGAATATTATGGATATCGATGACGATTTTGGTACCTTTGATTACATTTTGGTGCATGGCATTTGGTCTTGGGTACCAGATGTGGTAAAGGATAAAATCCTCTCCATTTGTAATCGTAATCTATCTGACCGCGGTATCGCCTATATATCCTATAATACGTATCCTGGTTGGAAACGTCTGGAACAGCTGCGCGACATCATGCTCTATTCGGAAAAACATGCACCTAATGATTCCTTAAAGGATCGCACGGTGTATACGAAGAATGTGTTAAAGCTCATCGCTGAAACGATGAAGATGGACGAACGGTCTCGTGTACAATCTGATTACAAGATCAACAATATCAACCGTGTAATCGAGTCTAATGACTATTATGTAGGGCACGAATATCTAGAAACCTTCAATGACCCTGTATACGTATCACAGTTTGTGGAACGGGCCGAACATTTAGGTTGTACCTATGTTGGTGACGAATCATTACAACGCTCCTTTATTACATGGCTCGACGATGCGGTGGTAGAAAACATCAA
Organism: Veillonella tobetsuensis; assembly: GCF_002959935.1. Lineage (NCBI taxonomy): Bacteria > Bacillati > Bacillota > Negativicutes > Veillonellales > Veillonellaceae > Veillonella > Veillonella tobetsuensis. Next base: position 17,019 of record NZ_PPDF01000011.1, on the reverse strand, counting down.
CGCTTTATCCCAAGGAAATCATGTGGATAAAGAGCAGTATTACGACTATGTCTACGATACACAGTTCCGCATGGCTTTACTCACTAAGCCAAAGAATGCAGACAGAATTATTCGCAACGAAACCGTTACGATAGACACATTAAACATACTCTATTTCTATACAGCCATCAATGAATTTAATGGAGCGCCACCAGAATGGACAAATCCCGTATTTATTTCTATTAAGGAATTGATGGACCTTAGAAAACCATTCAATGTACAGGATGTAGTGAATTATGTGAAAGAGCATCATCCTCATATCGATATCGATATGGATGCTATATATAAACGATTGTTCCTATTGGCTATCGTGGGACAGGTTTACGTTCTTGGTGAAAGATACGAGCAATTGCCGTTTATAGAAAATGAGACATATATTCCAGAACGATTTATTAAATACATAGAAACACTCACCGAAGGTGGTGGCCAACAATATATGACCGTAGGCAATATGTATAATCAAATCGATCAAACTGTGGACCACGGCCTCTTATTCATCATGAGATTGCTTGAAAAACCAACTACTAAAGAAGCAATGATAGCTATTATGGACTCCAATTTAAAGGTAGAACATACCAATAGTGACGGAACTACATTCATCGTACCGAACGAAGAATATTTAGAACAAAAATTACTACATATTGAAGGATTGGGATTTTTTCGAAAATAATTAGCCTATTCGGCATATAAAAATAGCAGCTACTGGCCCTTAAAGGGGGTTGGTAGCTGCTATTTTTCATTATTTATCTAAAAACATAATCCTAAATTAGAATTACGTTCTAATGAGTGATTATCTTGTTTTATATAATCCCATGATTCTTTATAATCTGTACATTGAGAAAATGTAGACTCACTTATAAATTTAATAAACGCATTTATATCATCATAATACCTTTTGGTAAAAGCCAATGAGTTAGCCTTTTTCTCCTCATCAGTAGCATTGGGCTTATCATGTAACACATGATCCAGGTTACAAGACATATAATATATTTTATAAGGAATATTATTCCACATTACAGAGGTCCTTGAACTTAAGGCATTCAAATTCTCACGCTTACGCTCATTTCGCTCAATAGCCTCTTGTCGATTTGGGGCTATAATATTTTCAAATGTATATATAAATTTATCTTTTGTCGTATCCTCAATAATAGCGGAGTCATTAACAAAAGCCCCATCCATATCAACTAAATGTATAATTTGCTGAACGTCTCTAGCTTTAAAATGATTATTTTCAGCATATATCTTAATTTCATTACATAATCGTGCTTTAATATTTGATTGGTTTATCCCTTTTTGGGAGGTAATGTCACCATACATAATTTTCATATGTACAGTATTACTATCAAAAAATTTAGAAAAATACAATTCTAATGAATCCGCATCAGAGGGTCCTTCAACAATAACAAGCACTATTTTTCGTCGTGCCATTTATATGCACCAGCTTTCCTAAAAGCATAAGAAATTTCAGCATTATTTGTCGATTTATATAATTCTTCGTTCTGTTCTCCTAGCATGATATCTCTATAATAAAAGTCACGGAGATTATTACTTGTCTTTACATTAACCATTCGTGTATATCGATTGCTAGGATTAGTTGTGGTGAAAGCAATACAGCCTTTATCTAGTGTTTCCAAGGGTCTTAAGTTATGAGATGTAAATATTAATTGACCTTCACCTTTCTCTGAAATAATACGTAAAATCTCACCGAGTAGATATTCAAAGATACCCGAGTCTAGCTCATCTATGGCAACAGTAATAGATTTTCTATTATATACAGAAATTAATAAGCCTAAAACAGAAATAATTTTACGTATTCCTTCAGATTCATATTTTAAAGGAATATATGTATTTGATTTATAAGATACTAACTCAAATCGTTCTCCATCCTGATTATCCTGCAGTTTCTCTTTACCCAATGTTTCTACGCCAATAGTTAATCCTGGGACAATTTGAGTTAATACCAGGTTCATCATAGCTATACTATCTCTAATATCTTGTACAACGGCTATAGGAAATACATTAGGTTGATTTAAGGATAATCCAATCGTACCTACAATATGTCTCGTATCAGCCCGATAGTTAATCTCTAATGGTAGTGCATCGAGACTAATTAAGCCACTATGTTCCGTTGTTACTACAAATAAATCATGATTTCCATATTTTACCAAATCCGTCAAAATCGAATACATTAACTCAAAATTTTTATTGGAACTCATCAATTTATTACGAATATACAAACGTTTCATAAACTCTGGAGAAAAAATAAAGGACCGAGATTCCGCTTTCGCTTGTTTCTTATTTACGATTAAATCTGTAATATCATCCATATCACGACCAACTAATAGATCTAATTTTGATTTTGGTTTAAAGATTTGCTTAGCAGGCACATCAGTATCAATTAAAATACTTTTTCTAATATTGGTATCTACACCTTCAATCTTATATTGTATGCGTTCTTTTGTAATACAAATTTGATTTTCTCTATCGCTAGTATCATCCGTTATATTGCTTTCACCCGTAATCGATGAGGTAATGCCTAATTCAACCTCGTAATCTACTAAAACATGCTTATAATTATCCTCTATTAGCAATTCAAAATTTAATTCACAAGTATGCGAGGCAGAGGATATATTGATATAGTCACAAATTGTAGAAGGCAATTTTTGGCCTGTAAGTAATAATTTTAAAATGCTAATCGCATCTATAAGAGCAGTTTTACCTGAACCATTTTGACCATATATGCCTAATAGACTCGATTTGTAGTCCTTTCTGGTATTTATGAAATTAATACGCCCGTGTTCAATATTCTTTAGGTTATCTATCGTCATAGATGTTAAACGAATATATTTGGTAGTGTTCATATACTTACCTCCTAGTATGCTAAGTGTAACACACCAACCATTTATATTCAATCAAATTGCAAAAACGATATTTTATATTACGATTTACTATTTTAATTTACGTTTTGTAATACCACAAATAAAAAACCGATACAAACTCTACTACTAATCGCTAAAGTTCGTATCGGTTTTTTCTCTATATATTATTTTTTATTCACTCTAACACGTTCAATTGTCGGTTGACCTTGGCTATTTCTTGCCACTGTGTCAACGCGGAACAGAGCCATTTCTGGGCTAAATTCTGTTACCAGTTGTTCGTCTACTTGTACGCCGTTTTGAAGAGCACGGTATACGATTTGAGCGAATTCGTAGCGTGTTAATAAACGATCACCACCGAATGTGCCATCTGGGTATCCTTCTACTAGACCACGACGAGATAGGTCACTCACTGCTTCATATGCCCAGTGGTTGCTAGCCACATCAGGGAATAATGTAGTGTGATCTGCTTTCATGCGAGTACCGGCTACATCATTTAAGAGAGCTGTCAATTTTTGGATTTGTGCATTTTGAAGTGCTACTGTTTTCTTAAGTTCTAACACTTCTTTACCGATGGCTACGCGAGAACGAGATACATTGCTATGAGCACGACTTTCACAGAAAGGCCGGCATTCACAACAGTTTCCCCATTACCCAATGTAGAACCTACGCTCAATTGAACGTCCTCGTTAGGACGATAGAATGCACCGAGTGCAACAGCATTGCCATTGTGGTAATGACCATAGCCGGCGGCAAAGTCCCATTTAGCATCAGGGTCAAAGTCGAGCGGATGAAGGGCCGCTAATGCAGCCGAACCAGCTACGGCCTTGTTAACGCGTTGATCTAAGCGGGATACATATTTTTTAAGATTCGTTACATCCCCTTGAACGTTGACAGTATTATATGCATTCACGGATATCATGTCATGTAATCGTTTAAGTTGTGCCACGTTTACCGCATCAGTATCATTTATACCAGCTGCAACGGATGTGATTTGACGCGTTACGTCATTTGCTACATCACCAACGGATACAGCAGATGATGTGGATTTCCATGTAGACGATGTATCCATGGATGGCGTATTAGTAAGGATATCATAACCAACTGCACCTGCGGCTACTGTCGCTTTAGAACCACTACCAAGTGCTACACCACCTTCGGTGGATACGTCTGTGTTATGACCAAGAGCCACTGCATCATGAACAGCTGTTGTCGTTCCATTGTCGCTAGAGCCGATAATAACAGCATGATTAGCACCTGTTACGGTACGGTTATTGCCAACGATAACTGTATTCTTTGCATCAGAAACGGTGTTCTTAGAACCGATAGCAGTCAAATGCTGTACATTAGATGCTATTTAAAGAACCATTAATAGTGGATTCCAAGTTCTTAACAGGATTTGCCATACGGCCACCATTATATCCACTGGAAATGATATTATAAGTACCTGTATTAGTAGCAAATGCACCATTAGTAAAGCTATTGGCACCTACTGTAGTGGCATACGCATTCAATGCATCTTTACGAGTAGTCGCTGTATCTACTGTGGTATCACCAAGATCACCTTTATAGTTATGGGAACCAATCATGGTACTGCCAGTACGAGCAAATGTATTGTCACCAATTGCTACGCTACCTACTACCTTTGTTGGATCTGAAGGAATTCTTGCAGAAGAGAACCAACTACCACTAAAGATTGTTTGACCTAATGCAAAGCTAGCCTCAACACCACCAGCCATATTTTCAATCTTTGGAGCACTACTACCTATTCCATAAGCAACACCATTACCAGATCCTACCGTAACATCCGCTGCACTAGCCACACATAAGCTAGACAATAATATACCATTAATCAATATCGCCAATAAGCGTTTCCGTTTGTTCATAATCTTCCCTCTCCATTTACAAACAAATACATAATACGATCTCTCACTCATCATTTCTTCATGATGTTTACATAAATTATATTATTTTTTAAATATTTGTAAATAGTTTATTTATAATTATCTTAAATTTATCAACAGATTTATAAGATAATTAATATAATAAAAACGGATAGCTAATCGCAATGGACCAACTATCCGCTTATGTATTGAGGTTTGTATGAAAAATCTATTTACACTATACAGCTATTTAAGCATCTCAATATTATCTATTATTTAATTTTTCTACCAGCATATCTACTGTTTCTTGTAACTTTTTATTTTGAGCCTCCAATGTATCAACCCGTTGTTCGAGAGCATTATAGGACGCAGGAGAGATTTTTTGTAGCGTTTTGTTTTCACCGAATTTATAGGATACACCAAGGTTGGCCATGATGTGGTCATTAACGGTAGCACCGGCTGTGAGGAGCAAGTTTTCCTTTGGATAATACCCCACACCGAGAGCTAGCGCATTAGCATCTTTATAGTGGCCAATACCGCCCATCACTTGTACTCGATTATCTGGATCAAATTGCATTGGATGTAATGCAGCTAGTGCCGCAGCACGAGCATCGCCTTTATTAGCCTCTTTTCCAATGTTGCTAATTTTGTTATATAGATTATCGATTTGTTGATTTGCACCATATAATTGGGAACCATTGATGGCATCTGTAGATTCAGCACTTACACGGCCTGCCGCTACATGAGTAATCGTCCGTTCTTGATCGGTAGCGCCTACGGATACGGTGGATACCGGTGCAGTGCCGGCAAAGTTAACGGTGCCACCTGCATAAGTGTAGCTTGGGGTTCTCACCACATCACTACTTTCAGCAGTGGAATTATTACCTAATACAACTGCATTATCTAGAGATGTTTTTACATTATTACCCATTACGAATGTGTTATTGGCACCAATTTCATTCTTGTTACCTACGCTATAGGAGTTATCCCCCTTAACGGTAGCCACATTATACGTACCTACACCAAAGGCGCCAGATTGGTTACCCTCAATTTTATTGTATGCACCTATAGCAGAGTTCTTGTTACCTTCAAAGATAACGCCATGGCCCATGCCATAGTTAAAATCACCATTCACGTTTGAGTTAGAGCCAATCAACACCGTATTATTACCCTTACTGCCACCAGCTTGGCCTGCGCCAAGCCATACGTTTTTATTACCAGTCGCACCAGAACCAGCGAAGGAACCGATGGCAATCGTATTGGATATAGTCGAATTAAATCCAGCGGCAAAATTACCGAGGAAATTATAATCGCCCTTACCATTTAAAAAGGTCTTTGAACCTAGTGCAACATTGGCACCACCACTGGATCCATTCAACGATATCCGGCCAATGGCGATATTATTGCCCTTTGCATTAGGATCGTTAGGTTTTTGATATGGATTGCCATTACTAGTACCCGCTTGTCCACCAAGGGATACATTGTCCGAATTAGTAAAGTTAGAATCTCCTGGTATGCCGATATTATAGGCTGCACCACCAGTTGAAACGATAGGTGTATCGGCGGCTTGCACTAGGCCTATAGAAGATACACTAAATACACTAACCATTGAAACAATACATAATTTTGTTGCGTAATTCATATTACGACCCTCCCATACTCTCTAACAATGTGTTGCTATACTCCCGCTAATGTTCTCGATGCGCCATAGATTTCAGCCACCACATAAGGGTTACCGCAGGTACTCAATTTAGCAAGTATCCGTTTTGTATAATCTAAATGCTCTAACAAAGCATCTCGTAGTTTGCGTTGCACGTGGTCAGGGGAATGAAATACGAGTATAGGATCAAAGTCTCCTATGATGATATACGTTGTATGTGGTTCTGGTCCTGGCTCAATGTGGTATTGAAATGGAATGATAACATTGAATAAACCATACACCACATCGCGCGCAATTGGTTTCCGTGCTTTAAGACAAGCAAATGTCATGTTAGGACCTAACGTTCGTGGATCCGTATACATGGGCTTTGACCGTCTTGTTGATTGAATGCCGTTTGCTAGAACACCCTCGTGTCGTGCTATCTCTCGCAATACCGTTTTAATGGATTTGTGAATGATATCACGCCGACCATCTACATAGTAACATGCGGTACAGTCACCACCATCTATGTAAACAGGGATTAAGCAACATATATGGTGAGCTACATCGCCATATATCGCATTTGGATTACAAGAAATTGATTCTTTATTACTTACCGTTTGATACGCTGTATTATGCATCATTATAACCTTTCTTAAGATTAATGAGTAATAAAACTAAGGAATTCCTCTTGTAAAATTGTATAAATAACACGTGTTATATAAATGTGCTTTAGCAGCACTTATGAGTTAATTGTATACCTATAATTACAAGCTGTAAATATATAAATTAAAAAATATTTTAGATTTTTTAAAGCTACTTATAACTATGCATATTTTGCATATCTTGGATATCCAATTCTTTGTTGTCTGCCACCATCATGTAATATCGCAATTGGTCGATGGCCTTTTGATGGCGTTGTTGCACAGCCTGCCTCGACTGGTGCGATTCACAACCAATAGAGACACAGCTTTTACCATCCTTATATAAGGCATACAATAATTCTTGTTGTTCTACCGGTAGTTTTTGAAATGCAGTCCACAAACGAGTGCGCAATTCGTCCTCGTTGGAGGTGCCAACGATGTCTCGCTCGATATCTACATCATCGGGAAATTGGTCCATCGCCAGCTCAGATACATCGTCACCCGTGCAGGGCGGCAAGGTCAATTCCCGTTTCCATTGCTGAACGGACCGCTTGTAAAAGTTCAGATAACCGTAGCGAACGGCGGCTTTCACATACCCTGAAAAGGGTACCTTACCTGATGTATGAAAGCTGTAGATGGCTTCGATAAAGATAATCCACAGAAATGATTCGACATCGTCCGTCAGTGCTTCGGTGCTATATCGATTCGCATAGCTGATGATGAGTGGCCGATAGCGCCGGCATAACTCGACTTGTGCTGCATCGATGGTGAGTTCCTCGATGGGCCACACCGCCCGTTCTGTGCTGAGCACAGATACGCGGCGTTCTTGGCAGACGCGTACTAAACTAAGGTCTGTCACCGCTTGTAATACCTTTTGGGGACATACCACATGTTTCATATTCATATTCGTTCCTTTCTGCCTAGGCTCAATTGAAATATACACCCAAGTGAGTATTTAGACAAATAAGAAATTCCGCTGAAAATGCATAGATTTACAGCGGAATTTTAGTTTTCGAATATGTATTTGTATAAAATTTCAACGCATTTTCAATAAAGTACGCCAATTATATGAATTTACTTGTTTCGCAGATTATATGATCTTTGTTAGCGCTAATATACAGCTTTCAACAGGATAATCCAGACTTAGTTAGTACACCAATGATAGATTCTTAGCGAATACTGGTTTCACCATGGTATCGTAGACATACTGCCCATCCCCACAATGAATGTCCTCCATGTAAGGGAATACGTATTCAAACCAAAATTGGAACATGGTATTCACAAAGTGATAGTCCGAATAGCGCAATGGACCTCGGCTGCCCCCTTGGAGACGGCCTATAATGGCCATGTCTAACAAGTCGGCCATACGGGTCGCAAAGGTACCACTTTTCAGTTCGCTAGCATGGCACAACTCTGTATAGAATGGTTTATCTAGCTGTGCTAATGCATATAAAATGGCATTGGCTGCCCCAGCATTACGAATATAACGCATGAGTAGTCGTTGCGGTTCCATATATAGGGCGCCTTCTGGTCTAAAGAATAGACGCACAATATTATCATCTACGGATGCAGTAGGGTCGATATGCACTAGATTGCCTGGCATACCTCCTGTTACATGGTATAGTTTCGCAAGATCTTCATCGGTATAGTTCCACCTTAATGCTCTCACATCATCAAGGGTGAAAGGTTCTACCTTAAAGTGACTATGAATATATGGGGCAATCAAGCTAGATTCGCCCAAGATTCGCCCTTTTAATTCGTCCACATGGGTCCCCATGAGGAGTACAAACATCTTGCCATAGTCCCGATAGGTTTCCATCAATTCCCGTAATAGGATGGGCACCTGTGGTGCCGTATCTACTAGAGCCGGGTAATCGTCAATAATAAACATCATATGTTTATCAACGCTCATTTGAAATACTCTACGCAAAGCCTCCTCTAGGGTACGAAATGACCCAGATGGCATATCCAATCCTCTCTCAATGGATCGAATATGAACGGATTCGTTCGCTAGTCGCCCTAGCAAGTAAACCACATGATTCGACGTTAATCGATTTTGCAGTTCCTTTGCAATATAGGTTTTTCCTACGCTATAAGGCCCGTATACAACACTCATATCCATACAGTCCTTCTCGTATTGTTCCATGATAGAATCAATTACCGCCTCATGGTTCACACACTTCATATAAGATCTCACCTCCCTTAAATTCAGTCCTTAGGAACCTATTATATCATAATCTAAATAATCTATAAAATATATTTTATGTATTTTAACAAATATATAATAAATTCATCATTTACACATAAAAAAACTCTCTCCTCAAATGATATGTCCCCCTTTCACTGAACAAGCAGTAAAGGGGATACATATCCAAAAGAGAAAAGAGTTTTATTGATTGTTGGTAAATTTCATAATCATGATACGCCGCACCGCAGCATTGAGTTCTGCTTCGGTAATAGTGCCATCTTCTACGGCTTGTGTTAAGGCGGTATGAATTTCCTTGATATGATTCGAGTGTTTACACACGGCTACCATATCGCCACCAGCCTGGATGGTACGTACCGCATAATCACCTACGGCGATGCCGGTAATGGCCGCACCAACTTCGATATCATCGGATAAAACCACGCCAGTAAAGCCCAATTCACCGCGCAGCCAATCGGTGATAATCGGTTTAGACAAACTAACGGGATTTTTTGCATCCATAGAGGTGACTTTCACAGAATTCACCATAATCATAGGTCGCTCCTGTGCCGTAGATTGGATCAGCTGCACAAAAACGCGCGTATCATCGTCCATCAGTGCGTCCTTCGATACATCGACTCGCATGCCAGGCACGGTAAAATCGGCCCCACCTGGGAAAAATTGGTACGCCGTGAACACTTGGTTCGCCGCATATCGCTTCGTAATCAATTCGCCAATCTGTGCGGCCCGGTCGAGATCCTGTGTATAGGAATAGAAGGAATGTGTATTTACCATGGGCCCTAAATTTAGATTAAATCCAAGGTCGCGCATCTCGATGGAGGTACGCGTCGCGAGGCTACCCACCGCATCAAGGCCCTTTTTAGAGATAATGTTAGGTTCCACCCAAGGAATCATCACATTAGGGCGATAAGGCATCCGTTCCCGCTGAATCGCGATGAACGGAGGCGCTAGGCTCGCAATATTTGCATTATCTCGAATCCCTTTTGTGAAAGCCCGTAGTTGTTCCTTGGATTCCATATTATTATTATCTAATAAAATACCGCCTACACGGTATTTGCGCATCATTTCTTTTTGAGGCTCATCTAATGTGGTACCGTCGAGACCCATGAGAATCAATTGGCCGATTTTGTCCTCGCGAGACATATTTTTCACCATTAAATCCGCCTTATCCTCGACCGATGCATTGGTTGCGGCTATAGCCCTAAAACTTGTAGGTGTACGTTCTTCCGCTACAGTCTTTGCTTCATCTTTGTAACATCCGGCCACAGCACATACCGTTGTTACTAGCAATACACCACATATAAACCTTTTAACGAACTGCTTCATCGCTCTCTCTTTCTGTTGCAAGCTCAATTTCAATATAGATGTAGTATGATCCTATCCCCTCCCAGTTATAGAATCGTCCATCCTAACACTCAGATATTTCTAATCTATTATATACTATATAGTTCATTAATGCCTCATTAAAATGCTGACTTGCAAATTTTGTATACTAGCCAAAAATAATGCATACAATTTGAGAACGATAACCTTCTAACTATAAAAAAAACTGCAAGCTAGCTGTATATCCAATCAAGCTATTCTCAATTGGCATATAACTAACTTGCAGTTGATTCTATTTAACCTACAATTAATTCTATTTAACCTGCAATTAATTCTATTTGACTTGCAGTTGATTTTATTTAACCTACTGATGATTCTCTGTATCTGTAGTATCTTGGGAATCAGTTTGTCCTTGATGCGGTGTTTTATGATTCGTCATTACCGTTTTGGCCGCCACCTTTTTCACAGGGAACGTAATTGGCACCTGTGTATTAACTTGTACTGGGCCATTTTTTGGTACAGCCACCTCTTGCGGCGTAGACAAGGCCTTTACTACTGTAGCTGGAGGCGCTGTTTGTGCTATTTGAGTTACTGCCTTTGGTGCTTGTTTAGGCGCATCCGGTTGTTGACGTGCCACCCGTGCTGCCGCCAAGATTCCAGGGTTACGATATAGTAATTGACCACCTTCGGTAGATAATTTTTGATCATAGTAATATACATCAGCATTATAATATTCGCTACCGCTCGCCACATCATAGCGCAAACCAATCATGGTATACACCGTAAAGTGAAGCAAGCCGTCCGGTTTACTGCGATCAATGGAATCACGATCCACGTACCAATTATTACCATTATAGGTGAAAGCATATATATCTTGACGTGCATCGGCATTAGGTATAACAGATATAAGCAGCGCTACTACAAACAATATAACTGCACACATACGTTGTAACATGAGGCCTCCTCATATGTATAAAATGATTGTATACGATTTAACAACTTATTATACCATATTTTAATAGGTCAATATGAAATATCACTTTATCATATATAAAAACTAATCCAATATACTCGTCTTAAGCATATAAGACTCAGTACGTCCTTGTTTTACCGTATCGAGGTATTTATTCGGAATTTGTTTGAACCTATTATGAATTGTGCCTCTACTCTTATTACAAGCTTTTAGAATCTCAGCTTTACTAATACCCGCCCCTAAGGAAAATAAACGAGCCTCTAATAACAAAAAGTATATATTTTGTAATACTTGATCAGTGATCTGATGACTTTCAAAAAATGCTTTCAGTTTTATACGCTCATCTTCTAAACGTTTTATACGCTTGTCTAATAGAGCAATCGCATCATCAATTGTTTTCTCAATAATAGATATAAACTCCATAACAAAATTCGTTATATCCCCACCGTTAATTTCAGCTGTTGTCATTTTAAAAGCATCATAATATTGTTTTTTATTATTTTTAATAACAGCAGATAAGCGTAATGCAATCAGAGGATGAAAATGTTTTGCTAAGTAAGCTGTAGATATAAATCGATTTGTACGGCCATTACCATCATAAAATGGATGAATGTAGCCAAAGTAATAATGAAATATCGCAACACGTATAGGTAATTGTATATCATCATTATTAAGAATCATTAAAGCTTGATCTATTTCTTGAATAATACTAGATTCAGGCAATGTACCACGATGAATTATCTTATCTTGATGATTTACGATATCTACAGAATCTTTTCTAAAAATCGCTCCATCAGGTTGATTCTTCTTTGAAATCTCATCACGTATAATATCATCATATAATCGCCTAATATCTGAACTACTGGTATATATAAAACGCCTAGGCTGCTCTAAAATGGTTTTATATTTTGTGATAATACTAGAAAAACGTAACTTCTTATTATCTATATTATGTATGGCATCTTGTATTTCACGCCGACTACTGCGTACACCTTCGATATCATTACTCGCCTTAATTTCACTAGATAAAAAGCCATTCATAACATGCCATAACATAACTAGAGGCACACGTTGTGCCAAATTAACAAATTCATGTTTTTTCTGTTCGATAGATAGAAGCAAATTCACTAATTCAGGATGATACATGAAAAAAGCTGTATAAGTATGACGGCGGTTATATTCATGAATAGCTATCGGTAAAACAATAGAACTCTCAGAATAACGTCTATTATCCAGTATACGTTTCCATTCATCTTCACCTTTTCTGTAATATATCTTATACATTGGTTCAAATTTCATGCTATCCCTCCTATCTGCCTCTATACTATATAATCTATGATGTTCAAAATAATGCAATTTTGTACTTCATACCACATTTTCTTATTTTGATGTTCAAAAATAGCGAATTTTGAACATCAGTTTACAAAATTATATCAATGGTGTATAAAAAATGCAAGATTAGTCTAGATGCCTTTGCACCCATTCTTGCCCTTGCTCAAGTATGGGTGTAATGTGTTGCATCAGAGGTTTCTCAAGAAATTGAATTCGCAAATAATCTATACTCATACCAACCACAAAGACGATTGCTACTACACATACCGCATATATAGGTAATAGTAAAGAATCATAATACTGATAGGTATAAAAAATATGGTCCCACATATAACGAGCAAATAAGCCATTGTCATGTATTAGGTAAATACCAAAGGTCGTTGCCGCTACTGTATTAATCCAAGAGCGATAAGCTATGTTCGATTTCAAGAAAAGAATAAATGCACCTAGTCCTATAGTGAGCAGGAATACACCGTAGTCCTTCAGCGAAAAATAAAGGGTTTGTGTTACATATATAGGATTTATCATCGCCAATATATCAACTAGAATAATCCCTAGTGTGGAGCCTGCCAAACCAATGGAAGTTACTAAAACACCTGTCTTTTGGGTGATGCTTTCACCATATAACTTAATATAAGCACCGATGGTGTAAAAATAGACAAACGAAAATATATGTTTAAAACCAAAGGTCGTATGTGGTAATTGAGGAAATAGATTCAGTATGGTCGGTGTTAAGAACCAAATAACCAGGCCGATTAATAAAAGTAGTCTTAAGTAATTCTGCTGTAAACGGTGTATGATAGGGTTGATAAATAGCGTTAACAAATAGAGGACTAAAAAGTTCTGCCCGAACCAACTCATAGCACCAATGGGTAATAATGATTTGATGATATTTGTTGATGTCACCGTATCTAAACCCAAAACAAGAGCAACCCCAAGCATAGCTAAACTATAAAACCAAATCTGGCCTACTAGTTTTGCAAACTTATGCAGTTTAAATTTTGCATTAATCATAAAGTATCCCGTTATGATGACAAAGGCGGCCACACCTGCTTTGCCAAAAAGGGAGAAAAATTGAAGGAATATTTTGTTAACGGTTACATCAGGGGTAAAGGTAAAACTACCATGCACACAAAAATGATGCATCACGATGCCAATCATGGCAACAATCCGCAGAAGTTCTATATTACTCTGTCGCTCTCTCATGTTCTCAAACCTCATAAACTCTCTCAAAATAATTTAAATTACTATTTATACGATATACGTTATACTAACAAAATGATTAATTTATGACTATCTATGGGACAAGCCCCTTGATACCTCTTCTAAGAATTAGTAGAGACCTGTAGTAATTACTAGGATAAAGTTGATATGGTGTCTCAAGAATTAGTACACGCCTGTTCTAATTCTTGAGACACCATACTGGAGACACTATATAATTTATTAAGTTCATTTGGATTTGACGATATATATAATTTTCCTTATAATAAAAGAAGATAGCCAAGCGAGTAGTTCCGTTAGGCTCATCTCAAGAATTATAAACGTGATGAAATGGCCTTTCAGTTACCTAGTTACCTTAGGATAACGAAGGGCTATTTGTCTTTTCCAAGACAAATAAGAGCCACAAGTGCACCAAAGGCAATGACAACAGTCATTACCTCTAGAATTATCATGATTAACTCATAATCACTCATAGAGCACCCCTCCCTCTATTAACGAAGAGAGGCCCAACCTCGCCGACTATCTTAGCTCAATTATAAAGAGAGCTTTTGTTTTAATCAATAAGCATCTATAAATACAGATATACGAATTAAATTATGAAAGCCCCCGAGTACTAATATATACAGCTATTAGTACTCGGGGGCTATTTTATATATCGACTATATTCTCAGATTGCTTTAGGTAAATATATCTTAGAATTTATGCGTAAATCCAGCGTTCACAGACCATCCTGCTTTATAGTCGCCAGATAGACCTTTGCTAATATCAGCGTAGATACTGTTGTTAGCGTTGATACCATAACGGCCACCGAATGCAAGGTCAGTCCATGTCCCTTTAAGGTCTTGTTCTGTGGATTTCACAGTAGAACCACTTGTGTATGTAGTTTTTACCGAGCCAGAGAAGGCATGGTTAACGCCGACACGAGTATAGATACTCCCTGAGCCAAAGGTCTTACCAATTTCAAGGCCAAGACCGCCAGCAGTGCTGCTTACGCCAGCTTGGTCTACATGCATGGTGCCTGCATTAAAGCTATCTCCACCAAAGCGGGTATAGCTCAATTGCGCTTGCGGCTCGATGTATACACCATTTTGTAATTTCACAGTTTTACCATAGCGAGCGCCAATAGTGTATGCATTAGCCTTCGTTTCGCCAGATAGGATTTCACCAATTTCATTACGAGCTGTGAAAGTATTCGTTACACGACCAACTTGGGATTCAAGTTGAATATATTGATCTCGGCCGAGGTCTTTCAAACCATAGGCGCCAACAGCAAAGGCCTTTTCTTTGCCAGAGCCATTGAATACATAATCATCATGACCACGAAGATAAGATACTTGACCGCCTACAGTCCAACCGCTGCTAGTTTTAGCGTCGTAACCACCTTGAATGCGTGTATAGGTTGTGTCCGTATCAATACCTTGTGCACCATAGCTATATTGACCGCCACCGATATGGGCCCAAATACCTGTTGTTGCGCCTTGTTGCAATGCACGAGGACGGTAAGTATTTGTTAATGTGCGCCAGCCGTTGATATTGCTCATAATCGCAGAACGAGCGCCACGCATATGAGGGGTATCATATGCCGTTGTTTGAGAAGGTGTTGGTGTTGGTGCCGGTTGTGGTGCCGGTGTTGGTTGTGGCGCCGGCGTTGGAGTAGGTGCTGGTTGTGGTGCCGGTGTTGGAGTAGGAACTGGTTGCGGTGCTGGTGTTGGTTGTGGCGCCGGTTGCGGTGCTGGTGTTGGTTGTGGCGCTGGTTGCGGTGCCGGTGTTGGCGTTGGTGCCGGTGTTGGCGTTGGTGTTGGCACTGGTTGTGGTGCAGGTGTTACTGTTGTATTACCGTACACATATTTACCTTGACCATTTTGATCCGCTTGCCATGTAATAGCACCTTCTTTAGCATAGCCAGACGTTACTACCTTGAAACGGCCAGATTCAGCACCTTCAGAAGCAATGGCTACTGTGCCTTCAAGGTTTCTTTCACCAGTCACATAGTTATGGTAATACACCTTATGTGCAAGATTATCTAAAACCTTGTTTACATTATCCTCAGTAGACAAGTCTAATCCCTTGCGGCTAGTGTATAGATGAGCGCCAGCATTAGGGGCTGCGCTTGTAATATGAATGTCACCACCCCAGAAAGAATCAGCCGTTAAACCATTATATGTTGTGGTTGGCGGTGTATATTCTGGATCCTCGGTATCTGCATATTCATCATTAGGATCATAAATAAAATTCACATGGCCTTCGAGTTTATCAATATAGAGTTTATTGTGCTCATTTTGTTCTACCATATTTTGAAAATTGCGATTCGTAGAACCAACGAGTCGATGTACACGGCTAGGCATAGTACTACTATCAAGGTTGGTACCATCAAGGCCACCTTGATATAATAGCTCCCAATCCCCTCTTTCACCAAGGAACACATTGATATGATTATAGTTTCGCCTATTTTCATCAGCTAAATTGAAAGCTAGCCCAGACCAATTGGATTCCTCACCATCTATACCGATATTAATGGTTGAGCTATAATTTGGATCATTTTTAACTATAACATCGCCTTCAACGAATATTTTATCACCCGTAAATTCGCCGTGATGATCATGAACACCTATATTAATTGTACCCCCTTGAGCAAGGGCAACAGGTGTACTCACTCTACCAGAATTATATACACCTTTTTTCAATTTAATGTCTCCACCATTTTTACTGGTAGCAAATGCACTATGACCATAGCCAATATTAGAATATCCATCTTCAATAATAACCATACCACCATTCGCTACTATAGAAGATATATTTTTATCGTATTCTGGGAATACACGTATCATATCATCACTGTTAGCTACAAAATCTGTATTATCAGTATACGGAGCGGTATAGGCC
>NZ_PPDF01000010.1:0-2500 GCF_002959935.1 Veillonella tobetsuensis | reverse complement strand
TCTCTTGTGCCACTCATTCATGCTCCACGCGTTGCTGCCCTTCACACTACATGAGTCCTCCTTTTCCCGAAGTTACGGAGGCATTTTGCCGAGTTCCTTAACGAGGGTTTTCCCGCGCACCTTAGGATTCTCTCCCCGCCTACCTGTGTCGGTTTTGGTACGGGCGATGTGTCTCTACCTAGAAGCTTTTCTCGACAGTGTAGGATCAATCACTTCGCTGTAAACAGCTCGTCATCACATCTCAGCTTTTAGAGCTACGGATTTGCCTATAGCTCAACCTACATGCTTAAACACGCACTTCCAATCGCGTGCTGACCTACCTTACTGTGTCACTCCTTCGATCAAACGATTCACACCGGTACAGGAATTTCAACCTGTTGTCCATCGCCTACGCTTTTCCGCCTCGGCTTAGGTCCCGACTTACCCTGAGACGACGATCGTTGCTCAGGAACCCTTAGGCTTTCGGTGGAATGGATTCTCACCATTCTTTTCGCTACTCATACCGACATTCTCACTTCTCATCAGTCCACAACTCCTTACGGTACTGCTTCAGCCCGATGAGAACGCTCCCCTACCCATATACATTGCTGCATATGACACGACTTCGGTTTTACACTTTAGCCCCGGACATCTTCGGCGCAGAGTCTCTCGACCAGTGAGCTATTACGCACTCTTTAAATGGTGGCTGCTTCTAAGCCAACATCCTGGTTGTTTTGGAAACTCCACATCCTTCGCCACTTAGTGTAACATTTGGGACCTTAGTCGGTGTTCTGGGCTGTTTCCCTCTTGACAATGGACCTTATCATTCACTGTCTGACTCCCGAGTATAAGTATAGCCATTCGTAGTTTGACTAGGTTCGGTAACCGGTATGGCCCCTAGCCCGATCAGTGCTCTACCGCCTATACTCTCAACCTCGAGGCTAGCCCTAAAGCTATTTCGGGGAGAACCAGCTATCTCCGTGTTCGATTGGCATTTCACCCCTATCCACAACTCATCCCAAAGCTTTTCAACGCTCACGAGTTCGGTCCTCCACACAATTTTACCTGTGCTTCAACCTGGCCATGGATAGATCACTACGGTTTCGGGTCTACTATTACTAACTGAACGCCCTGTTCAGACTCGCTTTCGCTGCGGCTCCATGTTTTCCACTTAACCTCGCTAGCAACAGTAACTCGTCGGTTCATTCTTCAATAGGCACGCCGTCGTCCTGATATATATACAGACTTCGACTGTTTGTAGACATACGGTTTCAGGTTCTCTTTCACTCCCCGCCAGGGGTTCTTTTCACCTTTCCCTCACGGTACTATGCGCTATCGGTCGATATCAGTATTTTGGCTTGGAGGGTGGTCCCCCCTGCTTCCCACAAGGTTTCACGTGTCTCGTGGTACTCTGGATACAGTCCCATGTATGCAAGGTTTCGATTACAGGGCTTTCACCTTCTGCGGCTATGCTTTCCAGCATGATTCTTCTACCTCATTTACACTTGATGACTGTCCTCAACCCCGGTGCGGTTGCCCGCTCCGGTTTGGCCTCTTTCCCGTTCGCTCGCCGCTACTAAGAAAATCTCGTTTGATTACTCTTCCTCTGGGTAATTAGATGTTTCAGTTCCCCAGGTGCCCTCCTCATACTCAAAGGTATGGGTGACAGTGCATAACCACTGCCGGGTTCCCCCATTCGGAAATCTACGGGTCAAAGGTTGCTTGCACCTCTCCGTAGCTTATCGCAGCTTACCGCGTCCTTCTTCGGCTGATATCGCCAAGGCATCCGCCGTACGCCCTTAAAATCTTTACTTATTTTGCGCCATAATTTGCGACTATCTTCGTTGTACTGCATTCAGCTCATCTTGCGTATACAAATACGCGGCGATTTCGCTTCACTGGTACGCCTCGATATTCATCAAATTCTGACGAAAATCAATTTGATTTTTAGACATGCATTAGATACATTGTCGTTATTTTGTAGCCGTACATTTTACATGTACGTCACCATTAAGTCAGAGAATTATTTCCTATGTGCTCGGGTCAACCTACTTAGAAATTCTAAGAGATGACCTTACAAATATATAATAATTATCTTCTATGCAGTTTTCAAAGAACAAATCTGCCGATAAATTCCGTGTTACTCGTCGTTGCACTTGCCTTGCTCATCTAGCATACTTCCAGTATGCGTCGATTTCGCAATCCTGCGTGCGCCTAGATTAACGCGTAATTTATACGCCATATTAAATTGAGAAATCTTTACAGATCTCTCAAAACCGAACAATGTAGGTTGTAAGTACAGCTAGCGCATATGCTACGTCTACTTACTGGCCAAAGTGTCGACCTAAGTGACATCCAAGCTCTTGGCTCGGTGTATGTCTCCCTAGAAAGGAGGTGATCCAGCCGCACCTTCCGATACGGCTACCTTGTTACGACTTCACCCCAATCATCGACTTTACCTTAGACGGCTGGCTCCCGAAGGTTACCCCACCGGCTTTGGGCACTTCCGACTTTCGTGGTG